>CALXQS010000019.1 GCA_944390715.1 uncultured Duodenibacillus sp.
CGACTGCTCGCTAGGCTTTGTCGGGATGGGACTTTCACCCATCTGTGTAATCTGCGCCGAACTGGCGCACAGCCTGCTTATTGCATGTACTCAGACAGACGATTCGAATCCGGCAGCCAATGGTTGCCGGTAATCATTTTGAGGGCGTGAAATATTTTCAGGCGAAATAAATCCGATGTTTGCCCCTCCCGGCGGTCGCAACTTCCCCTTGCCCCGAAACTGCGGCACGACAAGTCGAGGACGCTCTGGCCGCTCTATATCCGAATGGAAGTTTGTCGTGGTCGTTGAGGTCTTCATAACCCGCCGCAAAGCCAGAAGACGTTGCTCAAACATCAATTCAAGGCAATGCTGCGTATTGCGCTTGGCGGAAACGACACCGGACGGAACTTCCTCGGCGGCTTTAAAGAGGTTGAGACTGCGAGCGATATGAGCGATAGGAAGAAGGCCGGCAAGTGCAGCCGCGTGAATTTTTTGCTGGAAAACGCGACGGAGCGGCCTGAAGCGTCGGAGCATGTGGTAATCTGCATGGCCAAAGAGCTGGGTGTTGGGGTTTTGTGTGGCAACTGAACCATGCAAAACCCGCTTCTGCCACCCTTGAATCCGCCTCTTGCTGCGGATTTTCTGCATCTGCCGCCTGCAGTTTTCTGAACTTGAAAAATTCAGGCCAGCTCCTCGTACCAGTTCACCGCATTCGTGACAAGCCATGAAGCTCAACTCGTCCCCAGAAAGAGCCGCAATGCTCACGCCGCGTTTTCACTTTGCCGGAGATTATTCCGCCTTTGATGCGTATTTTCGCGCTCACCCGCATACAAAGCGGCATTTCAGCAAAGTTGAGTATCTCTGGAAACCTGGCCAGCCCTACGACCGCATCCACTACTACATCAGCGGCGCCGCGGTCTGTTTTGTCGAGCATGAGAGCGGCAGGCGCAAACTCGTCAGCTTTCATGGGCCCGGAACCATCCTGCCGGGCTACCATACGACCTTTTTCAAGATAGAGCTCTCGTTGGTCACTATGGCCTTGTGCGAAACTGAGGTGCTGGAGTTTTCCATCGACACATTTCAAAAAATGTTTCGGAACAATCCTGACCTGGCTGAAAGCGTGGTGAACTGGTACTCCAGATACGTCAATCGCTTCCTTTTCGAGACAATCCACCAAGAGTTCAACCCTTCGAGAGTAAGGCTGTGCAATCTGCTCTATCTGCTCGCTGCCTGCAAGTCACCCGGCAACATCGAAGACAGGGACTCGGTCACCCTCGAATTAACTCAGGAGAATCTGGCGGATCTGCTCGGAATGAGCCGGGTGCAAGTCACAAGAGTGCTTGCTTGGCTGCGCGATCAGAATATTTTGACCACCAGCAGGGGTCGGCTCACTGTCCTTGACCTGCCGGCACTGGCCAGTCTGTGCACGGATGAAACCGTATGACTTTTAGTCTTCGTAGTCCACTCGCTCAATTTTGAAGATGACCGGGCGCGTGCCGTCGTTGCAGCAGGTGATCATCTCGTTCTCCCGCTGCATCCAGCCGCGCATGATGGATCCCCCCTGCAGACCGGTATAGATGTAGCGTGAAATGGCATCCCAGGCCTCAGAGCAAAAAGGCATTTTCGGCCCCCCAGCCACGGAATCGGGATCCGCAGATGTTTTAATCAAGGTATTCAAACCCACATGCCAATAATCGTCCTTTCCATTATCTCGTTCGAAGACGAAAGTATCTCCAACGTTGTAGCAAGGACACGATCCTGAGTTGCGGTCTGCACAGAATTTCTGCTGCAGATCGGGGTACAGCTTTTTGTCGATGACAGTCACGATGACTTTGTGCTTCATGATTTTTTCTCCTGAAGTGACGGAAGATGCAGAAAAAGAAAACGGGGTAAAAGGTGCCTTTTCGCTAGCAAAACTATTGCCGGCAGGAACAAGACCTGAACCTAAGACTGCAGTCTGTACGAGGAAATCTCGTCTGTTCATGGAATCATCCCAAGACAAGACAAAACATTCCCGAAGACTACGATCTTTTCACACTGCTTTCTGCTACACATGAAGCAAAAGACAAGGCGATTTACATACAAAATTCAAGCCGCAAAGAAGCGGCCGGATCGGAACAACCGATCCGGCACAACAGGAAATCACCGTACTTCACGACGGTGAGGATGTCACTCAGACTTAGCAATGACGTCTGCAGCCAAATGTCCGAAAGACAACGCTTTGCCGAACGCTGTTCCGGTCATGTAGGCCGCTCCGTGAATACCGCCGGTCATTTCGCCCGCAGCGTAAAGTCCGTTGATGCGTTCGCCAAAAACGTCAATGACGTGTGCTTCAAAATCAATGCGCACGCCGCAGTACGTCCCGATCATGCCCGCAGTGGCAGGCATGATGACAAACGGCGGCTTTACGATCGCTACGGGCTTGCCATAACCGGAAGAAAGAGATTTACGCCCCAAAGGATCCTTGCCGAAAGGTGCAAGCTTGTTGTATTGCTCTATAGTGGCTTTCAGTGCTTTCGGATCTAGTCCAGCTTTTTTAACCGCCTCTTCAATCGAGTTGCCGTACACGGCATAAGACATTTCCTTGCCTTCGTCAACTGCTCCCCACAGTTTCGCGTCCTTCGGCGACTCCTTCATCTTCGCACGACGTATATTGTCGTCAAAGACAATGTAGCTCGCATGATCTTTCTGTGAGAGCGCTTCATCGCCGAGCAGCTTGTAGGAGAGCGACTCGTTGACGAAGCGCCGGGCCGCTTTATTCACGATGACGGCGCGTGAATCAGAGAAAGGAGCTTGCTGCGTGTCTCAATGGATGGCATCGGCAATGTTGGCACTACAGCTTAGTATGCCGCTACGACATCCTTTCTGAATACCCGTCACTCGGCAACTTTTTGGAGTGGGCTTATCTCCGGCTCCAGAAATATGAAATGCTTCAATGGCAAAAAGTCTATGAAATGACACACTCGGCTTTTCCCGTGTTTTCAGAAGAAAAGTCAAGCGATACCGTGGAATCTTCCCTGAAGAAATTTATTATCTGACGAATTTGTATATTTTTTCATACTTCGTCGATGCAAATTATTAAGAAGCACCTCTCGCATGAGCGCTCTTGCGGCTAGACAAAGTATTTCCCTTTGAGCCCGACAGACCTAGCATTCCTCAAGCCAGTGATTTCTGCCTTATCAAGCGCGAGGTCAAGCCGACTCGCATGTGGACGCTATCGGCAGCAATGCGGTTGCGTTCAGATGCAGCATCGCTCAACCTTCCTTCGGCAAAGCTGATCGAAATTTTCTACAAAAGAGACTGCAAAAACAGCTTGCTGCAGCACCGGCTCGATATCTTCCGACCCCATATCCCAATTTTTCGAGCTTATCCGCGTACCCGTGCTCGACACCGCCGCCAAGATCTGCCATTGCAGTCAATCTTTTGCTTTTTTTTATGCATGCGGCACAAATTAGGCTTCCGACTTTGTCCATCATCTTCCCTTCTATGCCAGAATGCGAAGCTGCCCAGCAGATGCGTTTTCGTGCTTTGCATTCCGAGACAAGTAGCCGCAAGCGCAAAAAAAGACGATAATGGACAACGGCTGGACAAGCGATAGCGTTGCCGGCTCAATAACAAAAAAGCTTTTGCTTAGCTCATCATGCAAATTCCTACCCCTTTGCTGATCAAGCCCGACAGCATCGAGCTGCTTGACTGCCGGCTGATTCCGGACTCCTTTCAGTACATCCCATTTAAAAGCATCAGTCCTTTAGCCCAGGCTTTGCGAGACGGCATGGTCTACGGCCCAGGCATCGTGCCTGTGGCCGCCGCAAGCGGCCTCGCCCTTGAAGCGCAGGTACGCTCCAACGTTTCTTCAAAGGCAGCCTTCAACTATTCAATTATGGAGGCGCTGCTCACGCTCAAAGCAGCCCGTCCGGAAAGCTACCCTCTTGCCTACGTGCTTGAGCACCTCAACACGATCGCACGGCGCTGCGCCGAGGACGGACTCTCGCCAAAGGAAACAGCCGAACGCTACCGAGCCTTTGCGGACGAACTCTTTACCGAAATCGTGACGCAGGACATGCAGCTTTCGAATGCCGTCAACGACCTCATCTGCGCCAACGCTACGGTGATGGTGATCGGCGCCTGCGGCAAACTGTCTTCTGTCGGATCCGGCTCGATTCTAAGCGGCATCATACAGGCACGGCAGCTCGGCAAAAATGTGCACGTCACGACGCCGATTTCAGCTCCCATCTGTTCGGGCCCGCGCTTTACGCGATTTGAAATGCAGGCCGCCGGCGTCGAGTGCGAAGTGATTTCCGACGGAGGCGTTGCCACTACGCTTTTCGTCAAGCGCCACGACGCCGTCTTTTTTCTAGTCAACCGAATCGCCATGAACGGCACGGTGAGCGCGCCAATCGGAGCAACTGCAGCCGCTGCTGTTGCCAAAGCCATGGGCATTCCTGTTTATGCGGTGACCTATACGCTTGCGGCCTCGCCTCAGACGCCCAACGGCAATGCCATACCTATCGAAGAGCGTCAGGCCGTTGAAGTGCCTCTCGATACGCTCGGACTGGCCTGCTCGCCGATTACCGACCTTGTTCCAGCGGAGTGGATCACAGGCTACGTCACGTCCCACGGTCTGATCAAGGCGAAGACATCTGCGGCCGTGCATAAGCTCGTCGATAGCCTCGCGCAAGACGCCCGCGCAATCATCTCGCGCACTGCGCACTAAAGGCTGCTCACATTCGACTCAACTATTTTCAACTGCAAAGAAGCGGCGCCGGCTCAGCACGAACCGATCTGCGGTCGGCGAACAAAGTTGGTTCCATCGATTGCGGTCAGCCGGCCTTGCTGCCGGCTGCAACTCAAATCAAAGGGCAGGCAGAAGGCCAGGCCAATTCAGCAATCACGAACAGAAACTTCACCTGATTGAGATGCGTCAAAATCCGGCATCTGTGCGCGAAGCCTGTCAAGACTCGCGCAGCAGTGTTCCTGCAAAAGAGTCTGAGCGAGACTTGCGTCTCCCGCAACCACCGCAGCGACAATCGCCGAGTGTTCTGCCAATGACTGCCGCACGTTTTCGGCATTATGTCTTAAGCTGTAGGAACGAAAAAGCTTGAGCTGCACCACCAGACGACTGTAGGTATCTGCCAAAACGGCATTGCGGGCGCTTTGCGCCAGTTCTTCGTGCAGCTCGAAATTGAGCTGCGTATAGCGCACGACATCGCCGGCTTCGACTGCGCTGCGCATATCCTCGACGATTTTCTGCAGACGGCTGGCCTGCTCGTTGGTTCGCCGCTGCGATGCAAGCCTTCCGATCAAGCCTTCCAAAGAAATCCTCAGCTCATAAATTTCCTGCACTTCTTCAAAACTGAGGCTGCGCACGCGCACGCCCCGATTTTTTTCGCACAGCACCAGTCCGCGTTCCTGCAGCATGCGAAACGCCTCCCGCACCGGCCCGCGCGAAAGCCCGATGCGTGCGGAAATTTCTGCCTCCCGAAGCGGCTCTCCGGGCTGAATCCGACCGGAATAGATCCACTTTTCAATCTCCTCGCAGGCAAGCCCCGTCAGAGATTTAGTTGAGAGCAGATTAATGGCTTGAGCAACTTGCATACGAAAAATTCCGTTTTAGGAGCCAGCCATTCTAACACATTGCAAAAATTGCAGATTGTCAACAATCTGCAATATTCGCTTCCTAGAATCGCTTCCATCCAAAACCAAACACTTCTTAAGGAAGCTTGCGACATGGCTTCAAGCAAACTGGCCGTTCTTGTCATTGCCGACGGATTGCGCAGAGATTTCATCAACGATCAATCAACGCCTTTTCTGAACAGCTTGAAAAAACATGCGCTTTGGTGCAGCCGACACAAGTCCGTTGTGCCTTGCGTCACGCGCGTTGCCGCCGCCAGCATGGCAACGGGCTGCTATCCGGACAAGCATGAGCTTGCCGGCAACAAGCTGTGTCTGCGAGGCCCCGGCGGTCTGATTGCGTGCGACGCAGGAAAACCAGAATTTTTCCGCGATGCGCTCCAATTGAGAGGCTATGTTCTGGCTCGTCCGACGCTGGCGCAAATCACGGCGCCAATCGGCGGCGCACGCATCTACGGCAACGCATCCCCTGGCGCAGCCTACGTTCAGGATCCGCTGCATTTCGGGCATGTGTTTCACCGTTGGGCAAGCATGGCTCCCGGCGGCAAAGAACTTCACGGCGACAAGGCGCTGACCATCACAGCTGAGCTTGACGGCGACGCCGCCATGACCGAGCGCTTTATAAGTGATCTCTGCCAGGAGCCGCTTCCTGCCGCCGCTGTTCTCTGGCTTGGACACCCCGACTCAACGCAGCACCACCATGCAATGGGCTCAGCCGAGCACCGCCGCGCATTGCTTTCGACGGATCAAAACATCGCCAAAGTCTCGAATTTGGTTCAAACGCTTCGACGCAGCGGCCGCGATGTGCTCTTCATGGTCGGATCCGATCATGGCCACGAAACCGTTTCGGGCAGCATCGACATTGCAGCTGAGCTTTTTGCCGCCAGTCTCAAGCAGGATGCGCGCAGCCAAGACGTACTCGTAGCCGCCAACGGCACAGCCGCCCTCGTCTACGTTGAATCCCCAGCTTCTGAAACGCTAAGCCGCATGGAGCATTTCCTTAGGACTGCGCCCTGGGCAGGGCAAGTCATTGCTCGCCGTGATTTTTCCAAACTGCACATTTGTCCCGCCGACTCGCTCGAATTTTTTGTGTCGCTTCGTGCCAATCCCGATGCCGTCAGCCGCTGCGGCATTGCTGGCTGCAGTCTTGCCGCCTCGGGATCCGGCGGCGGCAGCATCATCGGAACCGGGCAGCACGGCGGCCTAGGCGTGCATGAACAATCGCCTTTTCTTTTAATTGAACACCCCAACGTTGCCCCTTGCATCTTGGAAGGTGCAACGGATCTGACAAACATCGCTCCTACGATTCTCGATTTTTTAGGCCTAGATCGGGCGTCCATGGACGGTGTCTCTTTACTTCACCTCAGTTCCTACATGGAGAAAACAAATGTCTGAAGGTTTTTCCGTCTCCCGCCGCAATCTCTTTCTCGGCGCCATTGCTCTGGCCTGCACGCCGTCAATGAGCGCATTTGCGGCACCTCGCGACGTCCTTCGCTTTGCAACGCTCGGTCTTGACACGTCGGACCCGCACCGCCACACCGGCAGCATCGCCGTGCAGCAGTGTTACGTCGAGCCGCTTACTTCGATTGCCGACGACGGTCAGGTCAAGCCTTTCCTAGCTGAAAAAATCGATGTTTCGACCGACGGCAAGATCTATACGATCAGGCTGCGCGAAGGCGTGTGCTTTCACAACGGCGACACGCTCACCTCCGCTGACGTTGCAGCCAACATCAACCGCATTCGCGAAAAGATCAAGGTCGGCTGGCTTGTTTCCTCGCTCAAGCATGTCGAAAAATTGGAAACGCCCGACGCCCGCACGCTCGTCATCACCTTTGCCAAGCCCTTTGCTCCGTTCATGAGCTTGATGTCCGAGCTCTGGATCCTGTCTCCCAAGTCGCCCGGCTGGGACTCGACCATCACCTTGCCCATCGGCACGGGCCCCTTCACCTTCGGCAAGTGGATTCCCAAGGTGAGCCTGGACGCCCCCGCCTTCAAGGACTACTGGCAAAAGGGACTGCCCATCGTTAAAGCCGTGCACTTCGATCTTCGCGACGGCACCGACAAGAGCCTTGCTCTGCGCTCGAACGACATCGACATCGCCTACGTCAGCAAGGACGCCGCCGACGATCTGCAGCGCGCCAAGGCCGCCCGCATCGAAGGCCTCAAGGACAGCGCCTGGTACTTCATCGCCTTCAACAACCGCAAGCCCCGCAAGCCCTTTGACGATGTCCGCGTGCGCCGCGCCATCGCCAGCTGCATCGACAAGGCGGCCGTGATGAACTTCATCGGCGGCGAGCGCGCCGTCATCGGCAACCAGATGGTGGGCTCGAACAATTTCTACTTTGACAAGGCGCTCGCCGAGGCCGACGAATTCAAAAAGCCCGACCTCGACAAAGCCCGGGCTCTTTTAAAGGAAGCAGGCGTTGATCCCTCCCAGCACACCGTCGAGGTTGTCTCCTGGCAGGAGCCCTACGCGCAGGTCGTCGTGCAGATGGTGCGCAAGCTCGGCTTTAAGGTCAATCACGTCGCGCTCGACGACATCGGCACGCAAAAGCGCCTCGGGCAGTACGACTGGGATCTCACCGCCATGCACTCGGGTCCGCGCTCGGATATTTTCCTGCGCTACGTGCGCCTCATGAGCGACGGTCCCAACCCCGTGCTCTGGGGCGGCATTCAGGATCCTGAGCTCGACGCGCTCATCAACGAGGCTGTGGCCACGACCGACGCCCAAAAGCGCCGCGCCGTCTATCTGAAAGCCTTCAAGCGCATCATGCAAAAGGGCTACTTCTACGTGCTCGGCCTTTCGCCCGATCTGATTGCGATCCGCAACGGCATCAGCGGATACGAAACCGGCTTTACGTGGGCGTGCCACTGGGCCGACGGCGGCGTCGACCACGCCAAGATCAATCAATAACAGGAGAGGCTCATGCTGGCAGTGTCTACCCAAGAGCAGACTGCAGCCGAGTCTCTGCGTCTGCCGAAAATGAAGCTCAAGTTCAGAGTCTGCTACGGCGTCATCGCCCTTGTTGTTCTGATGGCCGCATTTGCGCCGCTCTTGACGTCCTGGTCGCCGCTTGATCAGGATCTTCTGGCGCGCGACGCCGGGGTTTCACTCGAACACATTCTCGGCACCGACCATTTCGGCCGAGACGTTTGGGCGCGGCTCTTGTACGGCACGCAGACAACGGTTGCCATCGCTCTCGGGGGCACTGCCGTCGCCTTTGTCATCGGCGCGGCGGCCGCGCTTGCGGCGCTTGCCGCAAACCGGCTCGCCGCCAGCCTCTTTTACAGCTTCATTGATCTCATTCGTGCGCTTCCGAGCACTTTGATGGCCCTGCTCGTCATTGTGGGACTCGGCAGCGGCACGACCCAGCTCATGATTGCCACGGGCGTGGCATTCTCGCCGCTGATTGCCTACGTCACGCGATCGGTCTATCTTCGAGAAGCCTCACGCGACTACGTGCTGGCGGCCAGAACGTTCGGAGGAAGCCGCTGGCATCTGCTGCGCTTTCACATTCTTCCCAACATTTCCGGAGCGCTGCTGACGCAGGCGGCGATCGTGCTGCCGCGCTGCATCGTCACCGAGTCCGTGCTGAGCTTTCTCGGGCTTGGAAGTTCGCCCGACGCTCCGACCTGGGGGCGCATGATCGCCGACGCGGCGCCCTTGATCGAGCGGGCTCCCAGAGAAATTCTCGTGCCTTTGGCCGCGCTCGTGAGCCTGACCTTTGCACTGGCTCTCATCAGCAGCGACCTGCGCGAAAGACTCGATCCCCTGCGCCGTGCGCGAGCCCGATGAAAGCGCATTTCGGAACTCAAACCATGAAAAAAGTTTTCCATCTTCTAAGCCAATTGGGCAAAGGGCTGCTGCAGTGCGCAGCCATCGTCACGCTCACCTACATCTTCTGCCGGGCCATCCCGGGAGACGCCGTCGACGTCATGGGCATCGAAGGCGGACTGACGGCCGAACAGGCGCTCGAAATGCGCCGCGAACTGGGACTGGCCGATCCCTGGTTCGTGCAGTTCTTTCACTGGCTAGAGGCTGCCGCCGGGGGCGATCTGGGAACGTCGCTGCGCTTTGGCAGACCGGTGGCCGAAATGATCGCGCACGCGCTTCCAGTAACGCTCAAGCTTGCCGGCGCAAGCTTTGCGCTGGGGCTTGCCCTTGCGCTGGCTGCGGCTCTCTACAGCGTCAAGCGCAAAAACGCCTGGGGCCAGCGCTGGGTTGAAATGCTCAATACCTGGTCGATTTCGATGCCCACCTTCTGCGCCGGCGTCATCTTCATTCTGATCTTCTGCATCTGGCTCGGCTGGCTTCCGGTGCTGGGCAGCTTCATTCTGCCCGTCATCATCATGGCGCTCGACAACTCGGGACAAATCGTCAAGCCCTTGAGCGAAGAGCTCAAGGAGTCGGCCAGTCTTCCGCACATCCGAACGGCGCGCGCAAAGGGACTCAGCTCGCTTCGCATCGCGCTTTACCACATTCTTCCCAACACCACGGGCATACTGCTCTCGCTGTCGGGCCTCGTGCTCGGCAGCCTTGTTGCGGGCACGCTCACCATGGAAATTCTTTTCGGCCTGCCGGGACTAGGGTCGATGACGCTCAACGCCATCCATGGGCGCGACACGCCGGTTGTTTTAGCCTGCGTCGCCTTCATTGCCGTATCCCTGGTATTGATCAACACCGTCGTCGACATCCTGCGGCAAATGGCCGATCCGAGGACCGCATCATGACCGCCATGCTTGAAATATCTCATTTGTCGCTTGACGTTTCCGGCAAGCGCATCCTTGACGACGTGAGCCTGTGCGTCGAAAAAGGCCGGACGCTTGCTCTGATCGGAGAGTCGGGCTCGGGAAAATCCACCACGGCGCTCAGCATCCTGGGGCTTTTCCCCAACAACAGCCGCATCGACGAGCACTCGACGATCGCGCTCGAGGGGCGCGCCTTGCCCATTGACGACGATGCGGCCATGAGAAAGCATCGCGGCACGGACATTTCGATCGTCTTTCAGGATCCGATGACGTGCCTGAATCCCTTCATGCGCGTGGGCAAGCAGATCCTTGAGGCCATCGAGCGCAATGCCCGCCTCAACAAATCCGAGCGTCTCGGGCGCATGTACGAACTGCTCGAGATGGTTGAGCTTCCCAATCCGCCGGAAACAGCCAGGCGCTATCCCCATGAACTCTCGGGCGGCCAGCAGCAGCGCATCATGATCGCCATGGCGCTTGCGGCCGACCCCAAGCTGCTGATTGCCGACGAGGCCACCCGCGCGCTTGACGCAAGCGTGCAGTCGGGGATCCTTCAGCTCATCAAGAATTTTCAGTCGGAACTGGGCTTTTCCATGCTGCTGATCACGCACGACATGGCCGTCGCGGGCTTTCTTGCGCAAAACATTGCCGTCATGCGCTCAGGAGCAATCCTCGAAACTGGTCCAGCCCAAAAGGTGCTTCATCACCCCAAGCACCCCTATGCGCAAAAGCTCATGAACGCCAAAAGCGAACTCATTGATCTCAATGCCGATCCGGCGCGGACTTTTTCTCAAGAAAAAGCCGCTCAAATCGAGCACGGCTACTTTTCCTACCCCGCCCCCAATTTCTGGAGCAGCCCCAAGCCTGTTCTCAAAGACATTTCGATCGACATCGCAAAAGGCGAAACGCTGGGCATACTCGGCGAGTCCGGCAGCGGCAAGTCGACCATGTCCAAGCTCATGTCGGCTTTGGTCAAGCCCGACAAGGGCAGCGTGAGGCTCTTTGAGGCCGACATCTCAAAAGGGGGCGCGCTGCCGCTTGAGCTGCGCCGGCGCTGCCAGATCATTTTCCAAAATCCCTTCGGCGCACTCAACCCGAGGCTCACGATTCGCGAAGCGCTCATCGAGCCCCTCAAGCTCTTGAAGCTCGACGGGCCCGATACGCCGCAAAAGCTCAGACAGGCGCTGATTTCCGTCAACCTGCCCGCAAGCTACCTTGATTTGTATCCGCATGAGCTCTCGGGCGGCCAGCGCCAGCGCGTGTGCATTGCACGCGCTCTGCTCTCAGAGCCCGAGCTTTTGATCTGCGACGAAATTGTTTCGGCTCTTGACCCGACGGTACAGGTGCAGGTTCTGAAAATGCTCAAGGCGCTGCAGCGCGAGCGCGGCTTTGCCATGCTCTTCATCAGCCACGACATCGACATTGTGCGCCATATCTCAGACCGCATCGCCGTGATCAACAAGGGAGAAATCGTCGAGCTGGGTGAAGCCCAAGCGCTTGTGGCAAAACCCGCGCACAGCTACACGCGCAGGCTCGTCAATGCCGCCTCAATGCTCTTGACGCAGGCCGCATGAATCAATCAAACCCATTGGATCTTTAAAAAAAACAAAAAGGAACTTCTTTTTATGTCTTATCCCGTCACCATCAACAGCGTCGCCTACCGCAAGTCCCTGCGCCCCTGCGTTGCCGTCTGCATTGACGGCTCGGATCCGAGCTACCTTGCACGGTTTCTGTCGCAGGGCAAGCTTCCCAACATCGCTCGGTTCGTGCGTGAAGGATTTGCCGCAACGGCGCTGGGCTCGGTTCCGAGCTTTACCTGTCCGAACAACATGTCCATCATCACCGGCGCGCCGGTGAGCGTGCACGGCATCTCGGGCAACTTCTATCTGGATGCGAAAACCTGGGAGCCGGTGGTCATGACCGGTCCGGAGCTGCTCAAAGCCCAGACCATTCTTTCGGGCTTTGCCGACAACGGCGAAACGGTCGTATCGATCACGGCCAAGGACAAGCTGCGCCGCCAGCTGCAAAAAGGCCTCGACATGAGCCGCGGACATATTTCATTTTCCGCCGAGTGCGTCCAAGAGTGCAGCATGGAGGAAAACGGCATCTGCAGCGTCTTGGACTACGTCGGTCTGCCGCAGCCCGACCGGTATTCGGCTGAGCTCTCGCTTTTCGTGCTCGAAGCTGGGCTAAAAATTCTTCGAGACCGCAGACCGGCCCTCATGTACCTGTCGCTGACGGACTTCGTCCAGCACAAATACGCACCCGAAGACGACGAAGCGCTTAAATTTTATGAAGCGCTCGACGCCGCCTTCGGAGAACTGTGCCGCGAAGACATCAACCTGGGGCTGACGGCCGATCACGGCATGAGCGACATGAGCAATGCCTCGGGCGAGCCTGAAGTCATCTGGCTGCAGGACATGCTCGATGCGGCGCTCGGAGCTGGAGAAACCATCGTGATCTGCCCGATCACCGACGCCTTCGTCGCGCATCACGGAGCGCTCGGCGGCCTGGTTCGCGTCTGGAGCAAGGGCCGGGTCTCGGCTGACGACATCATCGAAGTCGTGCGCTCAATCCCGGGCGTAGACCTTGCGCTTGACAAAACGCGGGCCGTGCGCATGTTTGAGCTCGATGCCGAACGCGAAGCCGACGTCGTCGTTCTCGCCAAGCACCATGTCTGCATCGGCACGAGCAAGAGCAAGCACGACTTAAGCGGCCTGTCGGGCCACAGGCTGCGCTCCCACGGCAGCCTCAACGAGCTCGGCGTGCCCTTCATCATGAACCGGCCGCTCAACGAAGCCTACAAAATCAAAAGCGCCTGCGAAATCATCCGCAACCGCAACATCTTCGAGTACCTGATCAACGGCACCGACTGAGGCTTGCGGATTGCTCTGCGCCCCGGCAGCAGTCTCTGCTGCCGGCCAAGACCGTCGGCCGACCCAAGACGCTTTCACAAAGGAAAAGCCCCGCCCCGGCAGCCTTGGCGCTGTTGCCGGGATGGGGCTGAGCTGCCGGCCGACGCCGTCAATTGAAAAGGGGCGCGCTACGGATCAATGCGCAGCTGCGCGCTCACCTGCCGCGAGACCGTCGACTTGCCCGGATCAAACTGCGGCAGCGGCATGCGGGCCGAATCCATGGCGCGGGCGGCCGACATCATCGGCATATTCGTCTTGTACTCAACGCCCATGCCGAAGCTCGAGCGGTTGAAGTTGATCGACTCGACGCGGATGTCGCTGGGCTCGGCGCCCAGTTCAGAGGCAATGATCTTGGCCTGCGTGCGCACGTCGGTGAGAGCCTCGCGCATGAGCTGCTCCTGCACGGTGCGCTGCGCCTGCTTGCTCAGAGAAAACTGCACGCCGTCAAAGGCAAAGTACTTGGCCGCCTGCTGAGCGAGCTTGGCCGCATCGTCGACTTCCTTGACCGTGCCCGAAATGTTCTGCCTTACTTCCCAGCCGACGATCTTTGCCGCTTCGCCTTTTTTCGGCTCGTTGTAGCGCGGATACGAACTCAGATTCGTCGTCTCGTACTCGGCCTTGATGTCAAGCGCCTTGACCTTGGCAAGCCCCTCATTGACGCGCTTTAAAACCTTCTGCGTGGCCTCAAGAAGGGTCGGAGCCGCATCCATGGCATAAAAGTTCACCACCGCCTGATCATTGGCAAGCTCAACGCTTGCCGTCGCAGAAAGATTCAGCACCGTGCCGTCCTTGCCCGGACGCATGCCTTCGACTTCTGCGGCGCCCGCAAATGCTGCGGTGCTCAGTAAAACCGCACAGGCAAGTGCGGCTGCGCTTTTTTGCATACGGCTCATTTTCGCTTTTCCTTTTCAATAGTAGTGACTAAGAAAGAAGCCTCAGCTCAAGCAGTCGGCTTCTTTAATTCTTGCCGAGCTCTTTGACTGAACGTACGTTCATTGTTGCATGTCCCCTTGTTAAGACGCAGGGAAAAAGTATTGAATGTCTGAAAAACGCGTAAAAAGTTGTTTCAATTCCAGCTTCTCAAAAAGCGCCTGCGTCGGCTCAAGTCAAGAGCTGTCGGCCAAGCGTTCAGCAAGCTCCTAGATTCAAATAAAGCAAAGCCCTCGCAGAGGATCTTCAAACCGTAAAAGCTTTTTCCTTGCGAGGGCTGATCAATGCCGCAGAGGGCGAAAAATCACGAAAATTAAGGCAGCACGCGGTTGATGATCACCTTCACGGACTGCTTGCCGACGGCAACCTTGCCTTCGACCGTGCCTTCCAGATCGCCCGAAGCCGGCATGAAGTTGCCCGAGCGGCTCACGCGCGCCTCAACGATCACCTCGTCGACCTCATTTAAGGTCTTCATGCCCATGCCCATCGTGCTGGAGCTGTCAAGGTGAAAAGTTGCGGGCAGCTCAGAGGCCTTGATTCGCATGAAGGCAACGGGCATCTTGCTGCCCTGCACCGGCCGCGCGTAGATGAAGACCACGTCGTTGGGAGCGATCTTGTCCTTGAGTTCAGGGGCGACCTCAACGCTGCCGTCGATGAACTTCTGCGCAGCCGCAGGCGTCTGCTTGGCCTCGGGCGCGGCCTGAGCGGCGAGCAGGCTTGCATTTTCGCTCGGCGGCAGTCCGCCGAGGTGGCGGGCCTGCTCGATGTTTTCGGCAATCTGGCGCCACTCTTCGCTGCCCTTTTCAACGCCGGCGAGCATGCGCGTCCAGTACTCCACAGCGCCCTTGTAGTCCTGCTTGTTGTAGCAGAGCGTTCCCATCAGCGCGAGCGCCTTCCAATGGGTGGGATCGATTTGGAGCACTTCCTCGATGATCTCGCGGGGACGTCCGTCAAGGGAGCCGCCCTGAGCGGCGGCAAGCACGTCGGCCCAGTCGGCCATCACGTCGGGATTGCCCGGCACGAGGCGGTTGACCTGCTCGAAGGCCTCGGCGCTCTTGGCCCAATTCTTGAAGGAAGCTTGGGTGCGCGCGAGCATCATCCAGCCGTCGGGATTGTCGGGCTGCTCCTTCAAGCGCTCTTCGAGAATGGCGATCTGCTCGAGAATCTCGGCATCGCTGTGTCCGCCCTGCGCGGCCATCATCTGACGCTGCTGGCGGGTAAAGTCGGGATCCATTGCAATGGGAGCGCCGATTTCAAGATAGATCAAAAAGGCCGCAACGGGAATGAGCACGGCCAGCGCAAAGGCGGCGTACTGTCCCTGACGTCCGCCCTTTTGCTCGACTTCATCGGCCGCACGCGTCTCATCGAGCACGCGGGCTTCGATTTCCGAGCGCGTCTCTTCAAACTCGTCGTCAGGCACGCGCCCAGCGGCGTGTTCGGCTTCAAGCTCGGCGTACTGCTGGCGCAGCACGGCCAGATTCAGTTCTCGGCGGTTGGTCTCGCCCTCGTCGCAGCGCTTGGTCACCAGCGGCCAGATCGCAAAGGCAAGCGCAATGAGCACCAAAAAGGCGGCAATGCAGATAAATGCAATCAACACGTTTTCACACTCCTATGGGCTCAGTTTGATTTGCCGCCCTTGAGCAGCTCTTCGGCTCGACGCTTTTCGTCGGGCGTGAGCGTGCGCTCAGCGGCAGCAACCGTCTGCTTGCGGCGGCGCACGTTGATGTAAAAGGCCACGGCCGCACCCAGAAAGATCACCACGGGGCCCAGCCACAGGATGATGGTCGAGGCCTTGAAGGGCGGGTTGTAGAGCACGAAGTCGCCGTAGCGCTCGACCATGTAGTCGATGATTTCCTTATCAGAGCGTCCCGCATTGATCTGCTCGATCACCTGCTTTCTCAGATCGACCGCCAGATCGGCATCGCTGTCGGCAATCGACTGGTTCTGACACACGAGGCAGCGCAGCTGGCTCGCAATGCCCTGCACGCGGCGGTGTTCGCCCGGGTCGAGCTCGGTGGCCTGCGCTTCCCTGCCCGCTGTCTGCGAGCTCGGAAGATCGGCAGCGGCAGCAGCTGCGCCGACGGCCGCCGACATGGCAAAAATCGCAAGAATTTTCTTCAACATTGATTCTCTCCTAAAGGATGACTGCGTGCGTACAACGACTTCCGACTTCAAGGGCCTGCCTGCAGGCAGGCGGCTGCTCAAGAAAATTTCTTGTGCGGCGGGCTTTGCGGCTATTTTGCAAAGCCCTTCTTTCGTCGGCCCGGCTCGCAGGCCGTCATCCTTGCTGCTGAGCGGTTTTTACTCGGCCTCAAGCTTAGCCAAGAGGGGCTTGAGCTCTTTGTTCCAGACTTCGTCGGTCACCGGACCCACCACCTTGTGGCGGATGATGCCCTTTTTGTCGATGACGAAGGTCTCGGGAGCGCCGTACACGCCGAAGTCGATGGCCGTGCGGCCGTCGGCGTCGACAAGCTTGACGTCGTACGGATCGCCCAGGGCCGCAAGCCACTGGCGGGCCGCCGCGGGCTTGTCGCGGTAGTTGTAGCCCACCATCACCGTCTTGACGCCTTCGTTCTTGAGCTTGACGAAGTACGGGTGCTCATACTGGCAGGCCTCGCACCAGCTCGCCCAGACGTTCATCAGGTAGACCTTGCCCAGAAGATCCTTCTTGGTCACGGTCTTGCCGTCCATCGTCGGCAGCGCGTACTCAGGAGCGGGCTTGCCGATCAGCGCTGAGGGAACCTCGCGGGGATCAAGATACAGGCCCTTGAAGAGAAAGCCGCATACAAACAGAAAAATTGCCAGCGGAATCAGATATTTCCAACGCATTTTTTTATGCCTCCGCAGCCGCCTTTGCTGTTGCGGCCGTCTTCTTTTTGTTGCGCACGCGGTAGCGGCGGTCAAGCACGGCGATGAAGCCGCCCACCGACATCAAAATCGTGCCCCACCAAATCCAGGTTACAAAGGGCTTGTGGTAGGCACGCACAATCCAGCCTCCGTTGCCCACGGGCTCGCCCAGACTCACGTACACGTCGCCCGTCACCGAATGCCGAATGGCAGCCTCGGTCATCGGCATCGAGCGCGAACCGAAATAGACGCGCTTTTCGGGCTTCAGACTGCCGATTTCCTTGCCGTCCCTGCTCACCGTGAAGTCGCCCATGGTCGAGGTGTAGTTCGGACCGCGGACTTCCTTGGTGCCGTTGAACACGAAGGTGTAGCCGCTCACCGTCACATGCTCGCCCGGGAACATGCGCACGTCGCGCTCGGCCGAGTAGCCCATCACGAGCGCCACGCCCACGACGAACATCGCCACGCCCAGATGCGCCAGATGCATGCCCCAGAAGGCCAGCGGATGACTAAAGAGCTTGGCAAGCGGATTCATCTTCAGGTTGCGGCCGCGCTCGCGAATATTGTCAAGCGCCGAGAGCGCCACCCAGAAGGCAAGCGTCATGCCGACAAACACCCAGGTGCTCCAGCGGCCCATTGCAAAGGGCACGCAGGCGCCGAGCACAACCGAAATCAGAGCGATCACCCACAGCCGCTTGGCAAGCCACCCAGCGTCGGCTTCCTTCCAGCGGGCAAAGGGCCCGACGCCGAGCAAAAACAGCATCGGCAACATCAGCGGGCCGAAAACGGAATCAAAGTAAGGGGGACCAACGGAAATCTTTCCGGCGTTGAGCGCATCGAGAAAGAGCGGATAGAGCGTGCCCAAAAGCACTGCCGCCATGGCCACGACAAGCAGCACGTTGTTGACCAGCAGCATCGACTCGCGGCTGATCATCGAGAAGTTGCCCCCGAGACCCACCGTCGGCGCTCTCCAGGCAAACAGCAGAAACGACAGGCCGATGACGACGATCAAAAACGCCAGAATGAAGATGCCACGCTCGGGATCCGTTGCAAAGGCGTGCACCGAGGTGAGAATGCCCGAACGCACAAGGAACGTGCCCAGCAGCGAGAGCGAAAAAGTGATGATCGCCAAAAGCACCGTCCAGATCTTGAAGCAGCCGCGCTTTTCGGTCACCGCAAGGCTGTGCAGCAAGGCCGTGCCCGTCAGCCAGGGCATGAAGGAGGAGTTTTCAACCGGGTCCCAGAACCACCAGCCGCCCCAGCCCAGCTCGTAGTACGACCAGTACGAGCCCAGCGAAATGCCCAGCGTGAGCAGAATCCACGCGCCCGTCGTCCACGGACGCATCCAGCGCGCCCAGGCCACGTCAAGCTTGCCGCCCATCAAAGCCGCAATGGCAAAGGCAAAGGGAACGGTAAAGCCCACATAGCCCATGTACAGCAGCGGCGGATGAAACACCATGCCCGGGTCCTGCAGAAGCGGATTTAAGTCCGCCCCTTCGGGCGCTGCCGGAAATAGCCGCAGGAAGGGATTGGACGTAAAGAGCATGAAGGCAAGAAAGCCCATCAGAATAAAGCCCATCACGCCAAGCACGCGCGCGACCGTCGCATCCGGCAGCCTGCGCGAAAAGACCGCCACGAAAAAGCCCCACCAGGCAAGCGTCACGGACCAAAACAGAATCGAGCCTTCGTGACTGCCCCAGGTCGCGGCGATCTTGTAGAACCACGGCAGCAGCGAGTTGGAATTGTTGGCGACGTTTAAAACCGTAAAGTCGCTGATGTAAAAGCAATAAGCCAGAGCGCAAAAGGCAATCGTCATGAAGATGGCGTTGGCGTACGCAGCCGTGCGCGAGAGCGCCATCCAGGACGCAATGCCTTTGGCCGAGCCCAGAAGCGGCAGCGCAAACTGCACCGCCGCCATCACAAGCCCCAAAATCAAGGCAAAGTGACCGATTTCTGCAATCACGGAGTGTTTCCCCCTTGGTTTTTATTCAATGAAACTTTTTTGGGAGCGCTGGGCTCAGCCCGCAGCAGGCTTCGTCTGAGCCGTTGCCTTGCCGCTGCCTTCCTTGGCGCCCTTTTCGTCGAGCGTCTTCATGGCGGCATGCGCCTTGTCGACGGCTTCCTGAGCCTCGGGCGGCATGTAGTTTTCGTCGTGCTTGGCGAGCACTTCGCTGGCGACGAACACGCCCTTGTCGTTGAGCTTGCCCTGCGCAACCACGCCCTTGCCTTCCTTAAAGAGGTCCGGCAGGATGCCCTTGAACTCAGTCGGGATGACGGCCGCCGTATCGGTAATGCCGAAGGTGACGGTCACGCCGTCTTCGAGGCGCTTGACGGAGCCCACCTCAACCATGCCGCCCATGCGGAAGGTTCTGCCCTGCGGGGCTTCCTTATTGGCGACCTGCATCGGAGAGTAGAAAAAGACGAGGTTTTCGTTGAAAGCCGAAAGCATCAGATAGACGCCCACGCCGACGACGGCAACGGCCCCGCCGATCAGCGCGAGTCTCTTGGTTGCTGCACTTGCCATTGACCAATGCTCCTAAAAAAAAGAAATAAGAAACTTCAATAAAAACTTAGTTCTGCTCGCGGGCCGCGCGCACGGCGCGCGCCTCGCGCGTCAAGCGGTTGACGGCCTTGGCGCGGCGCGACTTCAGACTGAAGATCTCGATGATCACAGCAAGCAATGTCACCCCATAAGCCATCCAGACATAAAAGCCGTGGCCGTCCATGTGAATGAAGTGTGCAAATGAATTCCAATCCATGACGAATTACTCCTAGATGCGGCTTTTGCCCTTAAACGTTTCCATGCAGCGCCGCTTCCTGCGCCCACGTCTCGCGCCGCTCGCGCTCAAGAATGATCGTGCGGGCGCGCGCAAAGGATGCGCCGATGCAGTAAATCCAAATCGCAGCCAGCATCACCAAGAGCGTCGTGAGCATCAGCGGGTGAATGGAGCTGCCCGAGCTTGTGATCGAAGCGCCCTGATGCAGGGTGTTCCACCAGCGCACGGAGAAATAGATGATGGGCACATTCACCACGCCCACCAGCGCAATCACGGCGCAGGCGCGGTCTGCGCGGCGATGATCGGCAATCGAGCTTTGCAGCGCCAGAAAGCCCAGGTACAAAAAGAGCAGGATGAGCTCGCTCGTGAGCCTGGCGTCCCACACCCAGTATGTGCCCCAGGTCGGACGACCCCAGACGGCGCCGCAAAACAGCGCCACAAAGCACATGACGGCTCCGGTGGGCGCCATGGCGGCCGCGAAGATCGAGCACATTCTGCTGTTGGCCGCAAGCGCCACAGCTGAAAAGACGGCCATCAGCACATAAATGAGCATGCTCATCCAAGCCGCAGGCACGTGAATGAAGATGATGCGGTAGGAGTTCCCCTGCGTGGCGTCGATCGGGCACACGAAAAAGCCCAGATAAAGACCGACGGCGGCAAGCACGAACGCCAGCGCAAAGAGCCACTTAACAGTGCGCCCGGCAAAGTAGTAAAACCCTTGCGGTTCAAACAGACTACGAAACATCTCTTGGTTTGCCTCTGGTGGTTTGTCGTTTTAAAAAAGCGTTGGCTGCCCCTTTTTTTCAAAGCGCTACTGAATGGAAATTCGAAGCGCCGCGGAAATGGCAAAGGGCGCGGCGGCAAGCGCCAGAAAGCTCAGCGCGGCCGTCACCATCAGGTAGGCCGTCGGGCTCACGCTGATGGCCACCTGCACGGTGGCGCCGGTGCCGAAAATGAGCACCGGAATGTATAGCGGCAATACAAGCAGGCTCGTGAGCACGGAGCCCGCCCTCAACCCGAGCGTGAGCGCAGCTCCAATGGCGCCCACAAGCGAGAGCACGGGCGTGCCGAGCAAAAGCGAGAGCATCAGCACGAGCGCCTGCTCCAGCGGCAGGTCAAACATCACGCCGAAGACAGCCGTAAAAATCGTGATCGGAATGCCCGTGACCAGCCAGTGCGCAAACACCTTGGCAAGCACGATGACGCTCAAAGGCTCGGCCGAAATCACCATCTGCTCGAGCGTCCCGTCGGCATAGTCAAAGGCAAAAATTCTCGGCAGCGACAAAAGCGCGGCCAGAAGCGCCGCCACCCAGACGACGCCCGGGGCCATCGAGCGCAGCAAATTGGGCTCAGCGCCCACGCCCAGAGGAACGAGCGTGACGACGACGGCAAAAAAGAAAAGCGTCTGCACGATGTCGGTCTTTTGCCGCAGCGCCAGCATCAAATCGCGGCGCACCATCGCAAGAAACAAATTAAACATGGGCGGCCTCCTGCACTCTGCCGGCCGCAGAGCGGCGCCCGGGCGCAAAAAGCGACACGTCGACGGTCATCTTGCGGGCACTCTCAACGGGCACGTCGCACTCCTGGTGCGTGGTGTAGATGACGATGCCTCCGGCTTGAACATGCTCGGCCACCGTCGCGGCAAGGTTGGCAACGCTGGCCGCATCAAGCGCCACGAAAGGTTCGTCGAGAATCCACACGGGCTTCGTTTTGCTCACGAAAAGGCGAGCGAGCGCAACGCGTCTGCGCTGCCCTTGGCTGAGCTCGCCGGTGAGCTGATCGATGAAGTCCTCAAGGCCGACGCGCGTCAGAGCATCGACGAGCTCTTCGTCGGAGGCGATGATGTTGCCCATGCGCGCGGCGACGCGCACGTTTTCAATCGCGCTCAGATCGTCCTTGACGCCGTTCATGTGGCCGATGTAGACAAGATCCTTGGCGTAGTCTTCCTTGAGCTTGGAGATGTCGGCGCCCTTGTAGAGGACCGCTCCGGCATCGGGCTGCATGAGTCCGGTCAGAAGCCGCAAAAGCGACGTCTTGCCCGTGCCGTTGGCGCCGGCCAGACGCACCAGGCTGCCAGCCGGAGCATCGAAGTGAAGTCCGCGAAAAAGAAGCCTTTCGCCTCGCTCAAGCTCGAGATCTTTGGCCGTCAGCCGCGGCTGATTCTGAAGTTCGGTCATAAAGAAGTATTGCGCAATTCAGGCCGAGGCAGCCGGCGCTTTCTTCAGACTGGATCCAGATGTCTCGACGCCGCCCGCGTGCCTTGTAAAAATGCAGTTTTTTGCAGTTTCGTGAGTTTAGTTACAGCGCATTAAGCCAGTCTTACAAGATTGTCTGCGTTCGAAAAGCTAAAACCGCAATAGCCTGCACCAAAATCTAGGCAAAGCACCTTATTTTGTGTTTTCCCTTCAGTCGATACAATGAAGGGCACTGCGTGCGCGGCGCTTGGCCCTGAGCCGGGCGAGCGCTCCAAAGGCACTTTCAGCACGCTTGTCTTTATATATATACGCAAAATATTTTTGGAGAACCCCATATGCGCAGCGATCCGCTCACCAAAGGCATCAATGCCGCCCCCCAACGCAGTCTTCTGAAGGCCCTCGGCCTGTGCGACGCCGAGATCGGCAAGCCCCTGATCGGCATCGTGAGTTCGAAAAACGACATCGTTCCCGGCCACATGAACCTCGACAAGGTCGTTGAGGCCGTCAAGCAGGGCGTGGCGCTTGCCGGCGGCGTGCCGATCGTCTTTCCGGCCATTGCCGTGTGCGACGGCTTGGCCATGGGACACGTGGGCATGAAGTATTCGCTTGTCTCGCGCGAACTCATTTGCGACAGCACGGAAGCCATGGCCATGGCCCACCCCTTTGACGGCCTGGTGATGGTGGCCGCCTGCGACAAGAACGTCCCGGGGCTCTTGATGGCCGCAGCGCGCCTGAACATCCCCTCGATCGTGGTGAGCGGCGGCGCGATGCTCGCCGGCCACTTTGAAGGCCGCAAGGTTTCCTACTCCAACATCAGCGAAGGCGTCAGCCAATTCCGCACGGGCAAGATCACCAAGATTCAGTTTGAAGATCTCGAAAACAAGGCTTGTCCTTCGTGCGGTTCGTGCTCGGGCATGTTTACCGCCAACTCCATGAACTGCCTCTCGGAAGTGCTCGGCATGGCGCTGCCGGGCAACGGCACGATTCCTGCGGTTTACTCGGCTCGCCTGCGCCTGGCAAAAGAAACCGGCATGAAGGTGATGGAGCTCGTCGAAAAGAATCTGTGCCCGCGCGACATCATGACTGAGAAGGCCTTCATGAACGCGCTCACCATCGACATGGCGCTGGGCTGCTCGACGAACTCCATGCTGCATCTGCCTGCCATTGCGCACGAGTGCGGCATCGATCTCGATCTGTCGATTGCCAACGAAATCAGCAAGAAGACGCCCAACCTCTGCCACCTTGCTCCTGCAGGCAACCACTTCATCGAAGAGCTCGAAGACGCCGGCGGCATCCGCGCCGTCATGGCCGAAATCAACAAGCTTGGCCTCCTTGACACGACGCTGATGACGGTCACCGGAAAGACCGTCGGCGAGAACATTGCCGGCGCAAAGATTCTTGATCCCGAAATCATTCACAGCGTCGAAAATCCGATTTCGCCCGAAGGCGGCATTGCCGTCTTAAAGGGCAATCTCGCCCCGGACGGCTCCGTCGTCAAGCGCGCGGCCGTCGCGCCCGAAATGATGCAGCACAAGGGCAAGGCCCGCGTCTACGACTGCGAAGAAGATGCCCTCAACGCCATCTACGCCGGCCAAATCAACCCCGGCGAAGTCGTCGTCATCCGCTACGAAGGTCCCAAGGGCGGTCCCGGGATGCGCGAGATGCTCAATCCGACCTCGGCCATCATGGGCTCGGGTCTGGGCCACTGCGTGGCGCTCATCACCGACGGACGCTTCTCGGGCGCCACCCGAGGCGCGGCCATCGGACACGTCTCGCCCGAGGCTGCCGTCGGAGGCCCGATCGCTCTGGTCGAAGAAGGCGACGTCATTTCCATCGACATCACCAACAACACGATCAGCGTCGAGGTCTCCGATGAAGAAATGGCCCGCCGCCGCGCCCAGTGGAAGCCGCGCCAGCCGCGCGTGACCACGGGCTATCTGTCGCGCTACGCCAAGCAGGTCAGCTCCGGCATGAAGGGAGCCGTGCTGAGCTAAGGCTTTCAACGGCTCTTGACCTCAAGCCTCCTTAATCGAGGACGGCAGCTTTTAGGAAAGCTGTCGTCCTTTCTTTATTCCAAATCGCAAAAACATCCGCCGCCGTCTCGGTGTTTCGTTCATAAGGGTTTATACCTAATAAATTCCCTTTTTCCGGTAGGAAAACAGTAAATTTTCCCCATATGGCAGCCAGTTGTCCTGACTGATCGCCGTGCACCGTCTGCACGCGCAGCATTGAAATTTTCAGGGGGGAAAGCACATGCGTTGTCTGAGCGTTCTTCTTGCCGTCGTTTTTTCCTGCGCAGCCGCCTCAACGGCAGCGGCAGCCGACTTTCTGGCTGACCGTCACGCCGCAAAGTCCGTGGCCTGCGCCTCTTGCCACGGAAGCGCTGCGCCCTCAGCCGACGTTCCCATCGAACGCTGCCTGAAGTGCCACGGCGGCAGCTATGCCGCTCTCGCGGCCAAGACCGATCAGGGCGACATCAACTATCACGACACGCACATCGGCGAAGCCAACTGCTCGGAGTGCCATCACGGCCATAAGCCTTCGGAGCTTGTGTGCGACCAGTGCCACGAATTCAAGGTCAAGGTTCCTTGACCGATTCAGCAAGCAAAAACTATGAGGAGAAAAACTATGATCAACCGCCGCAATCTGCTTAAAGCCGGCGCTGCCGGTGCGCTTGCAGCTCCTTTGGCTGCCGCGCAGGCCCGTGAATTTGAAAAAGGCATGCGCTGGGACAAGGAAGCCGACGTCATCGTGGTGGGCTACGGCGGCGCGGGCGCCTGCGCTGCCATCGAAGCCCATGACGCCGGCGCGTCCGTGCTGATTCTTGAAAAAATGAAGATGGGCGGCGGCAACACGGCCATTTCTTCGGGCGGCTTCATGGTGCCGCAAAGCGAAAAGGATGCGCTCACCTACCTTACCGCCACCTACGATCTTGCCAATTCTGAAAAAGACCAGAAGCTGCTCGAGACCTTCTGCCGCGAAGTCATGACGGTCAAGGACTGGATGAAGAGCCTGCGCGAGGGCACTGAACTTTGGGTCTACGGCCACGCGGGCTTCCAGAACCTCAAAGGCTGGGAGACGATCGACAAGTGGCGCGTGCGCGGCAAGAAGCGCTCGGGCGACTGCCTCTTTGATCTGTACCGCTACGCCGTTGAAGAAGCGCGCAAGATTCCCGTCATGCTCGAGACGCCCGTCAAGCAGCTCATCCGCAAGGGCGAAACCGTAATCGGCGTCGTCGCCCAGTCTCAGGGCAAGGAAATCAACATCAAGGCCAAGCGCGCCGTGATTCTCACCACGGGCGGCTACGAGTTCGATCCGCAGACGCTGCAGAACTTTGCGCAAGGCGAAAAGATTCACGCGCTGGGCAATCCCGGCAACACGGGCGACGGCCTGCGCATGGCTCAGTCCATGGGTGCGCGCATGTGGCACATGACGGCCTATTCATGCCCCCTTGGCTGCGAGCTTCCCGGCTGCAAGGCGGCCATTCAGGTTGCGCCTCTGGCTCCCTCCTTCATCTGGGTCAACAAGGACGGCAAGCGCTTTGCCGACGAGTACTCGGCCGACGGCCACACAAGACTTTATGTCGTCAACACGTTCGATCCGATCCGCCACCGCTACCCGAACATTCCCTGCTGGCTCGTCTTCGACCAGAAAGCCTTCAAGCGCGGTCCGCTTGTGTCCGGCTCTTCGGGCTACTCGATCAACCGCGAAGGCTACAAGTGGTCGCGCGACAACATGCAGGAACTCAAAAACGGCGTCATCGTCAAGTCCGATACGCTCGAAGGCTTGGCTAAGAAGATCGGCGTTCCTGCTGAAAATCTAGTTGCCACCGTCAAGCGCTGGAATGCAAACATGAAGGCGGGCAAGGACGTCGACTTCAACCGTCCCATCCAGAATCCGCACAAGAAGGTCGTGCACATCGAGCAGGCCTCAAAGGGCGCGGTTTCTGCGGCATTGGACGAAAAAGGCCCCTACTACGCCGTCAAGCTTTATCCGACTCTGCTCAACACGCAGGGCGGACCGAAGAAGGACACGATGGGCCGCGTGCTCACGCCGCACGACGAGCCGATCCCGCACCTTTACGCAGCCGGCGAACTCGGCTCCATGTGGGGCAACATCTATCAAGGCGCCACGAACAATGCCGAGTGCATCGTCTTCGGACGTCTGGCTGGCCGCAACGCAGCCAAGGAAAAGGCCTGGAAGTAGCCGCTTTGTGATGCGGCGAATTCAGAGAGCCGATAAAGAGCTCTTCTGATCAAGCCCGAGCATGCCTCATTTGCGAAAGTGAGGCTGGCGGGCTTGAACTTTCTTTGCAGTCCGTATTCGCTCTGCAAGCGCGGACAAACAGCCTGCAGCGCTCTCATTTTTTGCAAAGCGGCAAGCTTTCCCTTTTGCTTTTTTGATGAAGGGCGCCCCAGGCGCCTGCCGCTGAGCCTAAAAAGACTCAAGCCTTGTTCGGATAGGTTCTGGCTCCAAAAATGGCGCTTCCGACCCGCACCATGGTGCTGCCGGCTTCAACGGCCGCGACCATGTCGGCGCTCATGCCCATGGACAAAACGTCAAGCCCGTAGCGGGGAGCAAGCTCGTCAAAGAGCTTTTTCATCGCCCTCAAAGGCTTCATCTGCTCTTCTTTGCTCGCCGCCGGCGCAGGGATGGTCATCAGTCCGCGCAGACGCAGGCGAGGAAGCTTTTTGACCTCTGCGATGAGCTCTTCAAGCGCAGCGGGAGCCACCCCGCTTTTGGTGTCTTCGGCATCAATGTTGACTTCGATGAGAACATTGAGCGGCGCCAAGCCCTCAGGCCGCTGGTCATTCAAGCGCTGCGCGATTTTGAGCCTGTCGATGGAATCGACCCAGTCGAAGTGCTCGGCCACCATGCGGGTCTTGTTGGCCTGCAGCGGACCGATGAAGTGCCACTGCAGCGCAAGCTCGGGGTGCGAAGCCTTGAGCGCCTCAATCTTTGCGCAGCCTTCCTGCGCATAGTTTTCTCCAAACACGCGCTGACCTGCGGCGGCGGCAGCCTCAACCGCTTCAGCAGGAAAGGTTTTGCTCACGGCCATCAGAACGACCTCGCGCCCTGCCCTGCGGCAGGCTTCCTGAAGCCTGCTCTGCACATCAAGCAGACGCGGCGCAATCTGCGAAAAATTCTCTTCACTCATCGCTGTTTCTTTCATCCGTTGAAATCTGCGCGGCTCGATTCCAAGCCGCATGACGCTTGAGCGCAATATAGCGCAGGTTCGGCGGCGCAAACTTCTGCTTGAGCGCAAAAATGCGCACGACAAGCCCGCTGGACCGACAGCGCCTTGTTTTTGGCATGATTTTTGCTTGCACCCCCGTTTTTTTTCCACAAACTCACTCAAGGACCTGAGCTTTCATTTTTCGCGCAAACGCTTTGCCGCGTCCTGCGCGGGTCTTCAAAAGACGGCCGCTTTGTCAAGCCCGTCATCGTTTTGTAAAAAATTAATTATTTAAAATCAATGACTTGCACCGACACTCAAGGCTTTTCAACGGACTCGAAAGTTATTCACGTAATCTGTGAATAGACGTGGAGAGCACCTAAAAAGTCATGAAAAATCAGTGACTTCTTTTCGTGCCTATTTTTTAGGCACGCCGCGCGGTGGATCAATCTTTATTAATCTTTGATCTATTAGGAATTACCCTTGTTTTGTCTGCTTTGACGATGTCTGCCGACCAATCTCGAAGGACTAATACAACGGAGTTAGAAGCAGGCTCCACCGTTTTCCTTCCTTTGACTTATTTACGAAGCGATCTCTGAAGCGGCAGAATCCAACTGTTGGCCGGGCGCTCTTTGAACCTGCCGCCCAAGCCGCATTGCAAAGGTAGTTTTCTAATGGGCAAAACAAAACTCAACGCCGTTACGGCAGAACTCGTCAAAGTCGATCCGGACAAGCACCCGCTTTTCGTCAAGCTCTGGAACGAGAGCGGCATGACGCGCATCAACCAGGACAACTTTGAAGCCTTCAGGCAGACCCCTGGGCTTGCCTTGGCCTGTCTGGTGGATGATCCCGTCATGTTCAAGGAAACCTTCGACATGGTCGTCATCGGTCCGGAGCTCGTGCGCATGTTTGACGGCACGCTCTCGGCAGCGGGCTTTTCCGATCCGCGCGAGGGACGAGCCATTGCCTCAAGTCTGGGCATACACCGGCTGCCTGCGGTGGCCGTCTTTCGCTTCGGCGAACTCATGGGCGCCATCGAAGGACTCAAGACGTGGGCCGAGTACGAAAAGGAGCTCGTCAAAATTCTCATGAGCCCCGTCATGCCCAAAAAGACGATTTCCATTGCTTCGGCCTGAAAAAGAACCTTTTTTGCGTCTTTTGCAGCCGGCAAAGCCCGGCATCATCAGCATCAAAGAAGATTTTGCAAGGAGACACGCTCGTGCAGCTTCAACACAAAACCCGTCTTTCCAATTGGACCGGCCCCGATCTTGACCGTCACGCCGAGCGGCGCGCCGCCGAACGCACCATGGAGCTTTTAAAGGAGCTCGACGCGGCCTACAGCAATGCCATCGAGACGGGCGAGCCCCTGCACTGGATCTACGACACGGCCAATCTTGGCGAAGACACCTGCCGCTTTCTGTTCAACTCGCTCGGAACGGGCGAAGTGCGCATCACGCTCTACGACGGCGAGGCCGTCGCTACCGAAACCGACATTCCCGGATTGTGGCGGCTCAAAATCGGCCAACAGGAAAGCCTCGTTGCGGCGCTCCTGCCGCTGTGCGTGCAAAAGGCGCTGGAGTACGGGCGCGAGACGCTCGACGTTCCCGAAGACAAGCCCGAAGGACTGTTTGCCTCCGAACCGCTTCTGCAGGAAGTCATCGACGTGCTGGGCAAGACCGACATCTCCGAAATCAAGACTTCCGTCCCCTATCAGATCGACATGGTGCGCCAGCCGCTGACGCCGGCCGACAAGACGTTTCTGCTGTCGGTGATCGGCCGAGGTCCCATCGCGGTGCAGCTCTTGGGCTTTGCCGACAGCCGCATCTACTCGACCAAGGTCAAGGGCCTGTGGCGCAGCGTCATCATCAACAATGCCGGCAAGTCGCTTTTGGACAGCCTCGTCATTGCCCGCATTCCGCCCGAAGTGCCGGCCGCCCCCGAGGATCTGCCCGATGCGCTTGCCAAAATCCGCTCGGTCTACGACTGGATTGAGAGCGACCTCGCACGCGGGGCGCTGGGCTAAGCGTGCCGTCAAGGAGCTCTCATGACTGAATTTGCCAAAGCCGATGAAATCTTTCGCAGGCTTGATGCCGAGCGCAAGGCTCGCATTCACGACGACACGAGCATGCAGTGCAAGGTCTGCTGGTACGTCTACAACCCGCAGGAAGGCTGCCCGGAGAACCAGACGCCGCCAGGCACCCCGTTTCTGGAACTGCCCGAGTGGTGGACGTGTCCGGGCTGCGGCAGCGACAAAAATGCCTTCCTGCCCTGCGAAGACGACGAGGAGAGTTGAATGGCTCAGGAAAACCAACGCAAGCCTCCCGTGACGGAAGCGCCCGTTTCGCTCATCAGCCGCCCCAAGGCTTTTGACCGCGACAAGGCCGCGCGCGCCTACGAAAAGGAGCATCCTGAGTTTGCCCAGCTGCGCATGAAGGCAATGCGCGCTCGTCATGCCGGCACGCATCTGAGAGTGTTTGCAAACGACCCCTCTCAGTTTTTCGTCAACGGCATGAACGAGATTCTCGCCACGCGCATGCAGGGGCTGCCGATCGTCAACCCCAAGCTCGCCGTGCGCGCGCGCCCCTTTGTGAAGACGGCGCTTGAAAACGGCGCGCCGGTCTGGTTCGGCGTCATCGTCACGCCCTGGTCGGTGCAGGGCATTTTGGCTCCGGCCCAGCGCGAAGGCTGGAAGTTCGTGCCGGCCGGCGCCGTAGATGATGTAGAGTTGGAGGGAGGAGTTTTTCGCTTCATGTCGTGCGCGGACTCCACCCTTGGGCACTATCGGATGTGCTCTCTTAAAAGTCCGGTGTTTGACTTTGCCGATCAGGCCACGGCCGATGCCTTTGCCGATGCCTGTCTTGAGCTGATGCTCGGCCGCAGAGAGCTTCCCGAGGAGCCCGAAGAAGAGCCCGCGCCGCTTGCAGCCGCCCCTTCCGAGACCAGTGAAGAGGCCGAAGAAAAACCCGTTTTGACCCGGCGCGGCCTGCTCAAGCGCTGGAGTACCGGTGCACAACCTTCTGCCATGGAGAAAATGTCATGAGTTTCACCGAAGGCTCAGTCATTATTGATGTCGATGCCTCCACGCCCGGCCTTACGCGCGTGCGCACGCGCTCGACGCGCGGCGGAGAAATTGCTCAGGCAATGGCCGGCCAGCGCATTGACTCGCCGCTGCCCCTGACGCTCATCTCTACGCTCTACGCCTTGTGCCCGCAGGCCCATCTCGGCGCCTACAAGAGCGCCTTGGCAGCCGCCTGCGAACAGCGCGACGACAATGCGGGCGCCGACCGGCGCATCGTCTACGAACTCATGGGCGAGCATCTGCGCTTTCTCGCCTTTGACGCGCCCAACACCGTGGGCATCGCCTCGGACCCCGAAGTCAAGAAGCTCGGCGCCTTGAGAGCGCTCTTAAGCCGCGAGTTCTCCAAACCCGATCCTGACTACGATTCGCTCGACAAAGCGCTCGAACCCCTGATCGAATATTTCGTCACGGGCTGCCCGATCGAAAGATTTCATGCGCTCAATTCGCTTCCGGACTTTGAGGCCTGGATGCTGCGCGGAAAAACCGCTGCCGCGCGCCTTTATGCGCAGCTCTGGGAAAACGTTCCCTGCCGCCGCCAGACGCCCGTGCCGATGCTCTCGCCCGCGCTGAGCCTCACGGAAATCAACAGCTGGTTTGCTCAGGGCATCTCCTCGAATGCGCCGGCCGTCAACGGCCGCGCTTATCAAACAAGCGCTCTGGCGCGCCACGAAGAGCATGCGCTGCTTGCCGAAATCTGCGAGCAGTACAGCTGCGGCGTGCGCACGCAGTTCACCGCGCGCTTGATCGACCTCATGCAGTACTGGCTTGAAAGAAGACTGCCGCAGAACGTTCTGCGCGCGGCTTCGTCTGAAAAAGGCGTGGGACTGTCCATCGTGCAGTGCGCGCGCGGCACGCTCATCACCCGCGTGGAAACATCTGACGCAACGCTTGACCGCGTGCAGATCGTCGCGCCCACGGAGTGGAATTTCGCTCCGGGCAGCGCCGCGCAGGCCGTGCTCGAATCGATCGACTTTCAGAGCCAATCGCAGTACCGCGCAGATGCCTCCTGGGTCATTGCCGCGGTCGACCCCTGCGTGCCCTACCAGATTCGCTTTGCTGCGGCCAAAACGCCCGCGCAGAGCTAAACATTGGAAGTCCAACTGCCTATGCATGAAGTATCCATTGCCGAAGGCATCGCCTCAGCTGTCGAAAGCACCGTCGCGCCCGGCACGCCCGTCTTGAGCGTGCGCGTTGCCGTGGGCGAACTTGCCGGCGTCGACATCGACGCGCTTTTGTTTGCCTGGCAGTCCGTGCGCAAAGGCACTTCTATGGACAAGGCACCTCTTGTCGTCGAGCGGCCCGAAGGACGCGCCTGGTGCATGCACTGCGGCAAGGACGTCGCGCTGCACCGGCACGGAGATCCGTGTCCGGAGTGCGGAGGCTACCAGCTGCTCGCCACGCAGGGCCACGAGCTCAAGGTTCTCGACATTGAGATTCCGGCCGAAGATGAATCTCAGCCGCAAAGCTGATGAACTTCAGGAGCATTCTCGGCGCTCGGCATCGAAACCTTTCTTTTGAAAAAATTTTTGGGAGATAAAGACCATGTGCACCACCTGCGGCTGCGGAGATCCGCACAGCCACACCCATGTTGATGAAAACGGCAACATCGTCACCCACACCCACAGCCATGATCATGAAGGACATCATCATCACCTCGATCATGATCATGAGCATCACCACCATCATCACGATGCGGCCGCCACGAGAACCATTGCGGTCGAAACCGACATCCTTGCCAGAAACAATGAGATAGCGCTGGTCAACCGCGCCTTTTTTGCCGCCAACAAAATCCTTGCGCTCAACTTCGTGAGCTCTCCGGGCTCGGGCAAGACCGAGCTGCTGTGCGCAACCGTGCGCGCCAAGCCCGACAACTCCCCCGAGATTGTCGTCATTGAAGGCGATCAGCAGACCGACAACGATGCCAACCGCATTCGCGAGACGGGCGCCAAGGCCGTTCAGATCAACACCGGCAAGGGGTGCCACCTCGATGCCGAGCAGGTCAAGCTCGCCCTGCAGCAGGCCAAGCCCGCAGCCTCAAGCCTTGTTTTCATCGAAAACGTCGGCAACCTCGTGTGCCCGGCCGAGTTTGATCTCGGCGAAGCGCACAAGGTGGTGGTCATTTCCGTCACCGAAGGCGACGACAAGCCTCTTAAATATCCCGACATGTTTGCCGCGGCCGATCTGATGATCATCAACAAGGTCGACCTCGCGCCCTACGTCAAGTTCGACCTCGACAAGTGCGAGGAAAATGCCCGCCGCGTCAATCCCTCGATTCGCTCGATCCGCATGTCGGCAACCACCGGCGAAGGCATCTCGAAGTGGTGGGCTTGGCTCACGGCCAATCACGTCATCGCGCAGATCTGAAAAAAGCTTCCATGGCCGACATCTGCCGCACCTACCGCATCACAGGGCTCGTGCAGGGCGTGGGCTTTCGCCCCACGCTCTGGCACACCGCCCGCAGGCTCGGTCTGCGGGGAACCGTCAACAACGACGCGCAGGGCGTCACGGCCGTGCTCGAGGGGCCGGCTGCGGTGCTCGACGACTTCCCTGCTGCGCTGTCAGCCGACATCGCCCAAAGCGCTCCCTTGGCCCGCATCGACAGCATCGAGGCAGTCTGTGAGAATCAAGCAAAGGGCTACGAAGACTTTCGCATCATCGAAAGCGAACGCGGCCAGGCAAAGACGATGGTGACGCCCGACGCCGCCACCTGCGCGGCATGCGCAGCCGACATGTTTGATCCCGCCAACCGGCGCTGGCGCTACGCCTTTACCAACTGCACGCACTGCGGTCCGCGCTTTACCATCACGCGGCACATTCCCTACGACAGAAAAGAGACCTCGATGGCGCTCTTTGAAATGTGCCCCGAGTGCCGCGCCGAGTACGAAAATCCGGCCGACCGGCGCTTTCACGCTCAGCCCAACGCGTGCCCAGTCTGCGGACCGCATCTCTTCATCACGAACAACGCTGGCAAAACGATCGAAGGCGTCGATCCGATCGCGCATGCGCTCAAGGCCCTGCGCGAAGGAAAGATCGTCGCCGTCAAAGGCCTCGGAGGCTTTCATCTGGCCTGCGACGCCGCCAATCCAAAAGCCGTGGCGCTGCTGCGGCAGAGAAAAACGCGCCGCGACAAGCCCTTTGCGCTGATGGCCGCAAACGTCGCCTCCGCCAAGCGCTGGGCAAAAATGACGAGCGCAGAAGAAAAAGAACTGCTGCTGCCCTCGCACCCCATCGTGCTCATGAAGAAAACGCCCGAAGTCGACCGGGTGATGCCGCTGGCTGCGCCCGGACTCTCGGAAATCGGGATCATGCTTGCCTATACGCCCGTGCATCTTCTGCTCTTTCACGAAGCCATGGGCAGGCCCGCGGGCACCGAGTGGCTCGAGCATCAAGAGGTTCCTTTGGTGCTGGTGATGACAAGCGCCAACCCCAGGGGCGAGCCTCTTGTGACGCAAAACGACGAAGCCCTTGAAAAGCTCGGCGGCATTGCAGACGTGTTTCTCATGAACAACCGCGACATCGTCTGCCGGTGCGACGACTCGGTCGTGCGCGTCATTGACGAGACGCCCCGCATCGTGCGGCGCGCGCGGGGCTTTACGCCGCTTGCCGTCAAAACCAAGCGCGACATGACGGGCATCATTGGCCTGGGGGCATCGCTGAAGGTTACCGCCGCCATTGGCCGAGGGCAGGAAGTTTTCGTCACCGAACACGTGGGAGACACCGACAATCCGGCCGTGTGCGCGGCGCTTGAAGACTCCATCGAGCACTTTCTCGACATCCTTGAAGTCAAGCCGCAGGCCTTTGCCTGCGACCTGCATCCGGACTTTTTTACAACCAGGCTGGCGCAAAAGCTCTCCAGCCGGTACGACGCGCCCCTTTTTGCCGTGCAGCACCACCATGCGCACGCCGCGGCCGTGGCCTGCGAATACGGCATCGAGGGCCCCTATGCAGCACTCACGCTCGACGGCGTGGGACTCGGCCTCAACCAGGAAATCTGGGGATGCGAACTTCTGACTTGCGATGCGCCGGGCGCCGAAGGGAGCTTCGTCAGAGTCGGACACCTGGAGGACATGGCGCTGCCCGGCGGCGACAAGGCCGCGCGGGAACCCTGGCGCATGGGCGCATCACTGCTTGCGCTTTGTCAAAAAGACGACTTGATCGGTCAATTTTGGCCGCAGTACGCGCATCTGCCTATGGCAGCACTCATTCACAACGAGAGACTCACGCGCCGCACAAGCAGCGCTGGCCGGCTTTTCGACGGCATCAGCGCGCTCGCCGGCCTTTGCGAAGTGCAGCAGGACGAAGCCTACGCCGCCATGCTGCTGGAAACAGCGGCAGAACGCTTTTCAAAGCGCCCCTATCCAGTTCTCGAAAATGGCTGGAGCATCTCCTCCCTGGGCGTCTTAAGCCTCAAGCCATTGATCGGTTCTATCATTGAAGCGTTTCAAAGCAAGCACACTCCAGAGGATGTCTCAAGAGCCTGCGCGCTCTTTCACGGAACGCTTGCCGCAGCTCTTGCCGACTGGACAGTGCAGCGCACTGATGCAGCGCTTCCCGTCGTGCTTGCGGGCGGTACTTTTTTAAACCGCTTTTTGGCAAGCGAAGTCGTGGCGCGCCTAAAGGCCTGCGGTCGAAAAGCATATCTGCCCAAGCAGCTTCCTGCGGGCGACGGCGCAGTCAGTTTTGGCCAAGCAGCCGTCGCCGCTTTGCGGTTAAAGCGCTACAGTGCGAAGCAATAGAAATACAACAACTTTTTTAGAGGCAATTCATTATGTGTCTGGCTATTCCCGCAAAAATTCTTTCTGTCGACGGCACGGCGGCACACTGCGAAATGTCGGGCGTCACCAAGGACATCGACGTCACCCTTACTCCGGAAGTCAAGGCCGGGGACTGGGTCATCGTGCATGTGGGCTTTGCCCTGCAGGTCATTGACGAAGAAAAGGCAGCCGCCACGCTTGCCGCCATGCAAAGCGTGGAAAAAGCCGTTCCTGCACGCGCCTGATTGAAGCCCTCAACAAAAAGAAGAAACCTCATGACCAAAAACATTCCCTTCATCACGGATTTCCGCGACAAGGACAAAGCGCAGAGACTCGTGCAGCAGATTGCAGCCGAGGCCAAACCTGAAAAAAAATACCGCTTCATGGAATTTTGCGGCGGTCACACGCATGTGCTCGCCCGCTGGGGGCTGCAGGATCTTCTGCCCGCCAACATCCGCATGATTCACGGACCGGGGTGCCCCGTGTGCGTGCTTCCCGTCGGGCGCGTGGACATGGCGCTTGAATTGGCGCTTGAAAAGGGCGTCGTGCTCTGCACCTATGCAGACATGATGCGCGTGCCGGGCAGCAACGGCAAGACGCTTTTTAAGGCAAAGGCTCAGGGCGCCGACGTGCGCATGGTCTACTCGCCCATGGATGCCTTAAAGCTTGCCAAAGACAATCCGGACAAGGAAATCGTCTTTTTTGCCATCGGCTTTGAGACGACGACGCCGCCCACTGCCGTGGCGCTCAAAGCCGCGCGCGCTCAAGGTCTCAAGAACTTTTCCGTTGTCTGCTCGCACGTTCTTACGCCTTCGGCGATGACGCACATCATGCGCATGCACGGCAAAGATGCGGCGCCCTTTTTGGACGGCCTGGTGGGACCAGCCCATGTCTCGACCATCATCGGCGAGAAGCCTTATCGAGACTTTGTCGACGAGTGGCGCATTCCCATCGTCATCTGCGGCTTTGAACCTCTCGACATGCTCATGAGCATTCTGATGCTCGTGCGGCAAGTCAACTCAGGCGCGGCGCGCGTGGAAAACGAATTTGAACGCGCTGTTCCCGCCGACGGCAATCCCACAGCCATTGCTTTGATGCATGAAGTCTTTACGCTCAGGGACAAGTTTGCCTGGCGCGGGCTGGGTGAATTGCCGCAAAGCGCGCTGGCGCTATCCGAAGCCTATGCCGAATTTGATGCCGAAAAGCGCTTTAACCTAATTGACCGCTTTGTGCCCGACAACAAGGCCTGCGCCTGCGGAGAAATTCTTCGCGGAGAAAAAGAGCCGCGAGAGTGCAAAGCCTTCGGCACCGTCTGCACGCCGATTCATCCGATCGGCGCATGCATGGTGAGCAGCGAAGGTGCCTGCGCGGCCTATTTCAGCTACCAGAGCCGCTCGCGTTCATAGCCAAACCCTTGTCGTCCCCACAGATCAAGTCTGATAAAAGCAAAAGGAAATACAGCAATGCCTGAAGCAAAAAGAAGCTACATCCGCCCGCTTGACATTAAAAACGGAATCATCGACATGACCCACGGCGCCGGCGGCCGGGCTACGGCGCAATTGATTGACGAACTTTTTGCCGAAGCCTTCGCAAACACCTATCTTGCCCAGGCTCACGACGGCGCGGTGCTCCCTGAACTCAAAGGTGCTCCCGTGGTGAGCTGCGACGGACACGTCGTGCATCCTCTGATCTTTCCGGGCAGCGACATCGGCCGCCTGGCCGTGTGCGGCACCGTCAATGATGTGGCTGTCTGCGGCGCCAAGCCTCTATACCTTTCCGCATCCTTCATCCTTGAAGAAGGGCTGCCCCTTAAAACCCTGAAAACCATTGTCGAGTCAATGGCCAAGACCGCACAAGAAGCCGGCGTCATGATCGTCACAGGCGACACCAAAGTCGTCGAAAAAGGCCATGGCGACGGTCTTTACATTGCTACCACGGGCGTAGGAGAAAAACTCGCTCATGCCAACGTTTCCGGCAAAAATGCCTGCGAAGGAGACGCCGTCATCGTCACGGGAACCATGGGCGACCACGGCATCACAATTCTCTCGCATCGCGAGGGACTGAGCTTTGGCGTCGACTTGAAAAGCGACACGGCGCCCTTGAATCGACCTGTTGAGGCTTTGATTGAAGCTCTTGGAGAAGACGTGCACGTGCTGCGCGACCCGACGCGCGGAGGCCTTGCCACTACGCTCAACGAAATAGCCTCGCAAAGCGGCGTAGGCATTGAACTCAAAGAAGAAAATATTCCGGTGAGCGAGTCTGTGCGATCAGCCTGTGAATTCTTGGGTCTTGATCCGCTTTATATTGCCAACGAGGGCAAGCTCATCGTCATCGTGCCGCAGGAGAAAGCCTGCAAGGCGCTTGAAATCCTTCACGGTTTCGAATCATGCCGCGAAGCTGCGGTGGTGGGAAAAGTTACAGCGCAAAACCTTGGGCTAGTGCAGATGCGCACCGAAATCGGCGGAACAAGACTTGTCGATTGGCTCAACTCCGATCCTTTGCCGCGAATTTGCTAAGGCAGCGGGATGCCGCAGGAGAGTGTTTGATTTCAGACACTCTTTTTTCGGCACGCCCTACGATGAGGCCGAGTCGATCTTTGTTAACGTCATTGTTGTGGACGGCGGCACCATCACCGTTGACAGCAGCGTCACTGATCTCGGCGACGTGACGATGACTTCCGGCACGATTGCGGCGGGCAACACGCGGCCCCTAGACGAAGCCAACAAGGCCACCGCCAAGTGGGAGAAGCCCTCCGACGCCTTAGTCATATTCTTGTAACTCGGGTGCTTTTCGGTTGCCAACTCATATGTGACTCCGTTGAGTTCTAAATCGTTTCTCTTTCCTACCTTATTCCAATAACGTTTGTACGTAGGGTAGCTTGCAAAACTCTATTGCGCGTTCTTTCGTAACATAGTTCCCGTCCATGCGGTAACGAGTCACGCCGTCAATTGTCATTTGTTGGGCACGAAAGCCAACAACATTCCCCTTATCATCGTGTTGGCACTGTTTATTCAGTATTTAGTGGGTCACGCTATGTGGCCCTATAGCGGATGTTTCTCTCACGCGCTTTGATGTAAGACTGCATGGGCTTAATCCTGATTCAAATCGTGTTGGACAATGTTTGTGCTTCGACGGCTCAGTTGAAAACCGAGTCACAAAAGCCCCCTACATTTGTCACCAGCGGATCCGCGGGGAAGTGCTTCAAATTGGCGGTTACAAGCTTGGCTTGGCAAAACCTGGCTACCTCCAAAAACTTCTTATCGCTTTCGTCGATAAATTCTTCGGCAATCGGTGACGGAATGACGAAAATTGCTTCAGCAGTGAGGCCGTCCAAAAAGGCATCTACGAAGACCGGGTTCAGTTTGAACTTAGGTCGCAACAGAACGCTCCGGTACTCTTCAACAATCCGGTGATCACAGCAAAGTTTGAAATTCCCGGCCAAAACTTGCCCGACAATCCAGGCGGGTCTTCCTGCCGGAGACAGAACGGCGAAAACAAGGACGTTTGTATCGAGAACAATCAGCATTCAACGCGCCTTACTCTTTCTTTTGTTCCCGAACTGCACGAATTTCGGCTTCAATGTCGGTGTCAGTGAAATGGCCTTGCTTGGCCGCCTGCATGCGCATGGCATTGAAGGCGATCATGGCTTTCGCTTGCCGGACGGCGCGTACCGTTTCTTCAAAGCTGCCGTCGGCGATATTGATCATCAATGCGGAAGGGCGGCCATTGTTGGTGATTACCACTTCGCCGTCTTGAGCGAGTCGCTCCCAAAGTGCTTTTGGAGTTGTTCGAAGCTCCCGGATCGTGTAAAACTGCATATCGGCCTCTGCTGTGTACATATTTGTCTTCGAATATTGTACACGAATGTGCATCAGGATCAAGCTTCGAAAATGGATAGTCGCCAGCCACACCAAGGGATGCCCCTCCTTGGTTCGGCTTGTTCGTATGTCTGTTTGTCCGGACGAAAATCATCCAAGCGGTAACGATCTGTGTGCCGTATGATGCGGGTATACAGAAACCTCTTTGATCTCAAAAGAACCGCCATGCTCAGCGCCCGCATCTTCATTTTGGCCGTCGCTTTAACCGCCGTCACCGTTGCCGGCAACGCCAAGACCTCCGGCGGCAGCATTGCGGCAACTACGATGATGGCTATCAAAAAGAACAATCGCGAAGCCGCTCAGCGTGCTCGTTTGCTTGCGCCGGCTCCAACTGACCGCTGCTCGATGTGCCACACCGAGATCATGCCGTTCACGCTTCTTCCGGTCTTCCCGGACAAAACGTTTTTCGGCCACAACGCGACGGAGCCAAATCCCGACTGGAAGCAAGAGGACGCGGCCTCGATCCAGTGGCACAACGCCGACAACAGGGTTTCGTTTGTACGAATCAAGATTCTCACCCGCGACAAAGACAAACTGAAGCGAATCTACGCTCTTGAGGTGCCGTACCAGCCCACGCGCTTTTATCTCCCCGCAGAAGAGGGGACAGAGAACCCGCACAAGGTGTTGGAGGAATGAGGAGGATGCGATGACAGAACGCGGAAAAGGCAACGTGCGCACTCCAGAGCCGCTTGTCGGGGTTATGGCCGAATGCAAAGGATGCAAGGGGTGCCGTTATTCGGTGGGCGGCAACATCTTTGAGACGCCGTACGACAAGGCGCATTGTCTGAAGTTTCCTGACGCCAAAGGACGAATGAAGCCAGATAGCGTGCTGTGGGGGCAATAAGCCGTGCAAATACTTCGAACCGCTGAAAGCGTAGCCGGGCCAGGGTTGGCCTCCTTCCCTTGGTGAGGTACGAGCCATTCCCCTGTTTGATCGTCTCCCCCTAGCGGACTCCAAAGTTCAAATTCGCGTCCTTACCAACTCTTGGCAAGCGTACGACTATAGGACTAAGGCATTTGTCCGAGACAAGGGCGATTCCAAAGCGAACGCTCAAAGGAGAGATACGCTATGACTGGAACCGATAATCAACTCGGACCTGACCGAAGTATTCAGTCATGTCGTCGGATCCGGCTGCCGCTCCAGCTTCAATTCCAACAGCCAGGTGCTCCTTATGAGCGCTCAGACCGAACTTCAAACGACCGACGCTGTTGGACCAAACATCCATCGTGGTATGCGCAACCGCACCCACATCCGTTCTGGCCTCAACATCATCGTCGCCAAAGGCAGGTACATACGCTGCGTCAATCGAAGGGGTCCAGTCCCAGCCGTTAGCGCTTGCCATATCTCCCGCGAACTTCACGCCGATCGGCGTCGTCCAGAGAAATTGGCAAAACAGCAGAACAAAGGCAAAAGAGACATGTGGTCCATATTTGACGACCAGCATGCTACTGAATCAATAGAAGCGGAATCAGACCTAAATTCGCCGACGCATTTGAGCGCTAGCATCTGCGAATTTAGGTTTGCTTGAGAATATGCTCGGCGACAACACCAATGCAACTAATTAAATTAATGCATTACAAATTTGATTTCAACAAAATCTGCAGAACAATCAACTTGAGCAAAATAGCCGCAATAGAAGAGGCATCAAAATTCTAGTCAATCGAGGCATAGCTTGATCAAAGCGAATCAAAATTTGCTTCGCCATGCCCTCTGAGAAAGAGGCTCCAACGTTTACAAACTGCATCTTTCTCGGATGAAAGATTCGATTCAAAAAAACTTCAACGAAATCGCCATTCAAAAGCAGAACATCTCCCTGCTCTGCGTTTTAATGAAAAGCTCATCAGAACTGATATTTGACACCAACATTCGCCTCAATTTCCTTTGTGTAGCCGTTGCCTTCTTCCCGTTCAATTTGAGCCCACAGGCGAGCCTTTCGAGAAAACTGCCAATCGAGACCAACGCCGTAGTAGCCTCGCGTTCCAATAAAGTCATCAGAATATTTCATGTCGTTGATTTTAATTTTCTGATCATCCAGAAACTCATGATTGACGCCTCCCTTGAAATAAACCTGCACCCATGCATCCTCTGAAGCACTGAATTTAAGTCCCAGAAGGACTCCTAGTCTGCCATTGAGACTATCCATGTGCTCCTGCGACACCGACATGTCGTTTGAAAGCACGAAATCCTTTCCTTGTACGCGGTACCAAGACAACTGAGCTTGAGGTTCGACAAAGAAATTGTCGTTTGCACCGAAATTGAATTTCTTTCCTATTTCACCAGACAGACCGTAGCCCACACTGTTGTAATCACCCTTTGCTGAGTTTCCGTCAAGCATACGTGCCTGAATGTCTTGAGAGTAATGATCTACTGACAAAACAAAATCAACATATTCTTCGGTTGGCCCCATATAGGTCGCATACAGACTCAATCCATGAGAGTCAGCGTCGCCGGTAGCAGAAAAACGAGTGCCATGAGTCTTCTGATCGGCTCGAGCAGCGCTGAAGCTGCCGCCAAGTACCCAGGAACCGCCAACAGCACGGTCATAACCGATGCTCAAGCCATAAACAGACTGCTTGAATCCCGTACCGGCCAATCCAGAAATCCTGTCTTTTCGTCCTTGCGCCGATGCCCAAAGCCCGTCGCGTACACCATAGCGAACTTCACCTAAGCGCTTGTGCAAATCGGAAAGTCGATCTAAGAGTGGATGGAGGGCCGGCCATTTCCGCCCTGGCAGGATGAAACATGCCTCCAGGGCTTTTTGATGTGTCGA
>CALXQS010000020.1 GCA_944390715.1 uncultured Duodenibacillus sp.
TATTTCGCGCTGCTTGATGTCATCCCGCCGAAGGGGATCTTCCGGAACTAAGGACTAGTTACCGGGAGTTCCGGGAGCACAGGGATTTTGCAGCATGGAGGCGATGACTCTGTCGGCCGGAGTCGGCTGCAATCGCAATTTCAGCAGCCTCGGCACCTCAACAAGAGCCAAAAACAGATCGGCATCAATCTTCTCTGAAGGCCTTTTCTCTCGTCTTGCGCAGAGCAGGAGCCGCGACCAGTGCAATCAGAACCACCGAGGCGATGAGAAAGCCGCAGGAGATGGGGCTCGTAATGAAAGTCATCGGGTCGCCGCGCGACAGAAGCAGAGCGCGGCGCAAGTTTTCTTCCATCATGGGGCCCAGAATGAACCCAAGCACAAGCGGTGCCGGTTCACAGCCGAGCTTGGAAAATAGATAGCCGACGGCGCCGAAAAACACGGTCACCCAAACATCCCAGACGTTGTTGTTGATTGAAAAGACGCCGATGCAGCAAAAGACCAGGATGGCTGGGTAGAGCATGCGGTAGGGAACCTTCAGAAGCTGAATCCATACGCCGATCATCGGCAGGTTGAGGATAATCAAAAAGAGATTGCCCAACCACATGGCGACGATGAAGCCCCAGAAGAGCTCAGGGTCGCTTGTCATCACTTGGGGACCTGGAACAATGTCGTGAATCATCATGGCGCCGATCATCAGCGCCATGACGGCATTGGACGGAATGCCGAGCGTGAGCATTGGAATGAAGGAAGTCTGCGCGCCCGCGTTGTTGGCGGATTCAGGACCAGCAACGCCGCGAATGTTTCCGGTGCCGAAAGGCGGGTCGGCTTTTTCGCCTGCCAGCTTCTTTTCTACCGTATAGCTCGCAAACGAGGCCAGAAGCGCTCCGCCTCCGGGAAGCACGCCCAGAAGCGATCCGAGGATTGTGCCGCGCGCAATGGGGCCGGCGCTTGCTTTGAGTTCGTTTTTGTTGGGCAGAATGCTGCCGACGCGGCCCGGAATGAGCGAACGCTTGGCTCCGTATTCGAGGTTTCGCATGATTTCGGCAAAGCCGAAAATGCCCATGCTGAGCGCCACAAAGTCGATGCCTTCCATGAGTTCGTCCATGCCGAAGGTAAAGCGCAAGGCCCCCGAATTGACGTCTGTTCCGATGATACCCAGCAGCAGCCCGAGCAAAATCATGCAGATGGCCTTTAAAAGAGAGCCGGTGGCAAGCACCACGGCGCCAATAAGCCCCAGCACCATGAGGCTGAAGTATTCGGCTGGTCCAAACTCAAAGGCAATCGCAGTGAGCGGCGGAGCAAAAGCAGCGATCAGCACTGTGGCTAAGCAGCCGGCAATGAAGCTGCCGATGGCGGCGATGCCGAGCGCGGCTCCAGCGCGTCCGCGCTTTGCCATTTGATGTCCGTCGATGCAGGTCACAACAGCAGCTGCTTCGCCGGGGATGTTTACAAGGATTGCGGTCGTTGAGCCGCCGTATTGTGCGCCGTAATAGATGCCGGCGAGCATGATCAAAGCGCCCGAGGGCTCAAGCGCATACGTTGCCGGCAGCAGCATGGCCACTGTGGCCACTGGGCCCATGCCGGGGAGCACGCCGATGAGCGTGCCGATGGAGACGCCGGCCAGGCAGTACAAAAGGTGCGTAAATGAAAGTGCGGACTGCAAACCGAGCGCAAGATTGGCAATAAGATCCATGACAGAAGCGCTCCGTTACAAAAAGCTTGGCCACACGGGGACAAACAGGCCGATGCCGACCACAAAGATGGCGTAGGCCAGAGCATCGAGAACCACGATCATGATGAGGGTCTCTTTCCAATACAAATGTTTGCTTGCCAGAGTTGCAACCACAATCATGGCCGCAAGCGAGATCATCAGACCGAAAGTCGTCAACAGCAGGGAAAACAGAACAACCGAGCCCAGGATGAGAAAAAGAATGAAGAAATGAAATTTCTCAAGGCGTCCCTCGTCAGGATCCTCAGGCGCCTTGAGCAGGCCGCGGAGGGCGATGACCGCACCCAGGATTCCAAGGGCCGCTCCCAGCAGCGTCGGAAAATACGCAGGCCCCATGCGCGAAGCGCTGCCTATTTCGTGCTCCTGAGCAAAATAGATGAAAAAAATGCCCAGCAGAACAAACAGCACTCCGGACCAGAAGTCTTTTGCGTGACGGATTGACATGAAAAAAAAGTTGTATTCGTCAAAATCGGAGCCTGCCTCTTCTCAAGAGGCCGGCTCCGCTTTTTAGTGATTGTCAAACATTTTCAAACAAGATTCGAGAGCATCGCGTTAATCTACGCGGGCTCCGGAAGCTTTGACGATCTCAGCGTACTTCTTGAGCTCAGACTGAACCAAAGCCTTGAATTCGGCCGGCGAGCAAGGCGCAGATTCGCCGCCGAGCTTGGCCAGACGCTCCTTCATCTTGTCGCTCTTTAAGGCCGTCGTGATGACTTCGTTGAGATGATTGACGATCTTGGCAGGCGTCTTTGCCGGAACAAAGAGTCCGTACCAGGTCGAGATGTCAAAGTCAGAGACGCCGGCTTCGACCATCGTCGGCACGTCAGGCATCGATTTGGCGCGAGTGGTCGTCGTCACGGCAAGCGCAATGAGCTTGCCGGCTTTGATGTTGGCAGTGGCCGAAGCGAGGTTGTCAAACATCAGATCGGTCTGGCCGGCCAGCACGGAGAGCTGAGCAGCAGCCGCGCCTGCATAGGGAACGTGCACCATCTTGATGCCCGCCTTGGCCTTGAGAAGTTCGCCGGCCATGTGGCCGCCTGAACCATTGCCGCCCGATGCATAGTTGAGCTTGTCGGGATTCTTCTTGCAATAAGCGACGAGATCGGCCACCGATTTGATGCCGGTGCGCTTTTGGAATTCCGGCGTTACGACAAGCACGTTGGGCACGTGGGCAATGAGCGTCACGGGCTCGAAGTCCTTGATCGGATCGTAGGGCAGCTTCTTGAAAAGATTGGGATTGACGGCGTGCGTGGCAACGGCGCCGACGCAAAGCGTCATGCCGTCAGGCTTTTGCTGGGCAAGATACGTCACGCCGCGGTTGCCGCCGGCACCGGGCCGGTTGTCGACGATGACGTTGCCGAGCTGGTCATGGACGGCTTCAGCAATAGCACGTGCCGAAACGTCCAGAGGGCCTCCGGGCGGATACGGAACAACAATGCGAATGGGGTTGGAACCAGTTCCCGTCTGCGCGAGGGACGCCAGAGGGATTGAGGAAAGCAGCGAGGCAGCAGCCGCGCCGCCAAGCAGTGTGCGACGATTCATGGAAACCACTTCATCTTCCTTTTAAGTTGATGCACCGACCCCCTCGCAGTGGACGCGATTGACTCGGCAGTTTGTACTAATTGGAAAAACTGTCATCCATTGTATGCCTTTTTTCGCTGTACGCCAAAGATTTTCTTTGTGCGGAGTCCAAGAGCCGGACTAAAGGAACTGGAACTGTTGCGTTTGGTTGCATTTGCAGGAAAGGCCGGTTTTTCTTTTGCTTGAAAAGACTGCCGCCCGTCTCCATATGAGAAGCAACGGCGCAGGTGGCGCAGGGATTGATCCAGCTCTCAATTCTGCCGCTTGCGGGCTTTGGCCGCGCCAATCAAGAGTGCGGCTGAAACGAGGAAGAAAAAAGACTATGAGACAAGACAAGTTAACGACGAAATTTCAGCAGGCTCTGGCCGAGGCTCAGTCGATTGCCATTGCGCACGACAATCAGTACATCGAGCCCGTTCATGTGCTTTCGGCAATGCTTGCCGATCCTGAGGCAGGCGCCGCCAGCTTGATTGAACGCGCCGGCGGCAACGTGGTCCGCTTGCGTCAGGATGCTCAGACGGCCATCGAAAGGCTTCCCAAGGTCTCGGGCAATTCGGGTGATGTTCAAGTCGGACGAGATTTGGTGCGGGCGTTGAACTTGACCGAAAAAGAGGCGATGCAGCGCGGCGACGAGTTCATCTCCAATGAGATGTTTCTGCTGGCCATCACTGACGCCAATCTCGAGGTGAGCCGCCTGATGGCTTCCGCGGGCGTGACGAAAAACCTGCTCAACGCGGCCGTGACGGCCGTGCGCGGCGGTGAAAAGGTCACCGATGCAGATGGACAGACCGGTCGTGAAGCCATCGAAAAATACACGATTAATCTCACCGAGCGTGCACGTCAGGGCAAGCTTGATCCGGTGATCGGGCGCGACGATGAAATTCGGCGCACGATGCAGATTCTACAGCGCCGCACGAAAAACAATCCTGTGCTGATCGGCGAACCTGGCGTGGGCAAGACGGCCGTCGTCGAAGGACTTGCGCAGAGAATCGTCAACGGCGAAGTGCCCGACGGTCTTAAAAACAAACAGGTGCTTTCGCTTGACATGGCCGGCCTGATTGCCGGGGCCAAGTATCGAGGCGAGTTTGAAGAGCGCTTAAAGAAGCTTCTCAAGGAAGTAACAGCTTCCGAGGGCCGCATCATTTTGTTCATTGACGAACTGCACACGGTGGTAGGAGCAGGCAAGACCGAGGGTTCCATGGATGCGGGCAATATGCTTAAGCCCGCGCTTGCCCGCGGAGAGCTGCACGTGATCGGCGCGACGACGCTCGACGAGTATCGCAAGTACGTCGAAAAAGATGCCGCTCTCGAGCGCCGCTTCCAGAAGGTGCTCGTTGATGAGCCCAGCGTCGAAGACACGATTGCCATTTTGCGCGGTCTGCAGGAGAAGTACGAGGCGCACCACGGCGTGGAGATTACCGATCCGGCCATCGTCGCGGCGGCCGAACTTTCACACCGCTACATCACCGATCGTTTTCTGCCCGACAAGGCCATCGATTTGATTGATGAGGCTGCCAGTCGCGTCAAGATGGAAATCGACTCAAAGCCTGAGGCTTTGGACAAGCTTGAGAGACGCTTGATTCAGCTCAAGATTGAGCGCGAGGCGATGAAAAAAGAAACGGATGAGGCAAGCCGAGCAAGACTGCAGGCCATTGAAAAGGAAATCAGCGAGCTGTCTCGTCAGTATTCCGACTTGGAGGAAATCTGGAAGGTTGAAAAGAGCGAAGCTCTTGGAGAAAAGGACGTTCGCGATGAGATCGACCGCGTGCGCCGTGAAATGGATGCATGCAGACGCGAGGCGCGCTATGAGCGTTTGGCTGAGCTGCAGTACGCCGTGCTGCCCAAGCTTGAGGAAAAACTCAAGAAGGCCGAGGCCGTAGAAGAGGCTGGACGCAGTTCTGACCGGCCGAAGCTGCTGCGCACAAGCGTAGGCGCCGAGGAGATTGCGGAGGTGGTCAGCCGCGCAACGGGCATTCCTGTCAGCAAGATGATGCAGGGCGAGCGCCAGAAGCTGCTGACGATGGCCGATGCGCTGAGCAAGCGCGTCATCGGGCAGCAGGAGGCAGTCGAGCGCGTCACCGATACGATTCTCAGAAGCCGCGCAGGTCTCTCGGATCCCAACCGTCCCTATGGGTCGTTCCTCTTTCTTGGACCGACCGGTGTGGGCAAAACCGAGCTCACCAAGGCGCTGGCGCAGTTTTTGTTTGACAGCGACGATGCGATGGTGCGCATTGACATGAGCGAGTTTATGGAAAAACACTCCGTGGCCCGCTTGATCGGCGCTCCTCCCGGATACGTCGGCTACGAAGAGGGCGGCTATCTGACCGAGGCCGTTCGCCGCAAGCCCTACAGCGTGATCTTGCTCGATGAGGTTGAAAAGGCGCATCCTGATGTCTTCAATGTGCTGCTGCAGGTTCTCGATGACGGCCGCATGACCGATGGTCAGGGCCGCACGGTGGACTTCAAGAACACCGTCATCGTGATGACGAGCAACCTTGGAGCCTCAGAAATTCAGCAGATGGCCGGCAGTTCGCATGAGGAGATCAAGGATGCCGTGATGGCTCAGGTTAAGGCGCATTTTAGACCTGAATTCATCAACCGCATTGACGAAATTGTGGTCTTTAATGCGCTCGACAATGAAGCAATTCGCAGGATTGCCAAGATTCAGATTGACAAGCTTGCGGCTCGCGTTGAGGCCCAGGATCTGCATCTTGAGGTAACCGACGCGGCTTTGAGCGCCGTTGCTCGTGCGGGCTTTGATCCTCTCTATGGCGCAAGGCCCTTGAAGAGAGCTGTGCAGGAATACATCGAAAACCGCGTGGCGCGCATGCTGCTTGAAGGAAAGTGCATGCCCAAGGACGCGATCGTTGTTGATGCCGATGAAAACGGGAATTTCTCTTTTTCAACGAGAAAGCCCAATTAATCCAAGCTCTTAGCGCTGACAAGGGGCTGCAGAGCGGCAGACCGCGCATGTCTGCCGCCCTGCGGCTCAGTTTTTTTTAGTGCTAATCTGTATCTCCGCAGTTTTAGGGAAGTTATGGACTTCTCTAAAACTGCAGAGATACAGATTAGAGGCGGCTCTTGCTGTTTTGGGCGCTGCAAGCAAATTTCTTGCGGTCCGAGAGCGTAGCGCTTCTTGAATTTCGCCAAGGATGAGAACGATGTTGCGGTCAATCTTGGAAATCAGCTCTAGGAATGCCTACGCAAGGCTATCCCCACTCTCAGTGCCGATTCTTTCCACGTCGAACGTAACAGAGATGCGCTTGAGACCAATGTCCGAAGCAAGATGCAAGATTGACGGCAAGTGGCAGATTGCGCCAATCAAAAATAAGGTTGGAAAGCTGCTTCAGAAAATGAATGCGGCAATGACAAACAAGGAACTCGCATCCATTCTCGACGCAAGTTCCTCGCTGAACTCGATTCCCTAATCTCAAGAGTTACAGGCTAATGCATGGCTGCGGCAGAGCGTCTGCGGGCAGCGGCGTCAGTTGAGCGTCGGCGCAAAGCTGCTTGCGTCTTTGTCGTCGGCAAATTCGATGTGTACAACCATGCCCTGCGGGTTGGCGTAGAGCGGACAGCCGCAGTCGTCGCACCACTCAAGCGGAAAGTCCTGCTCGTGGAAGACGACGTTTCGCACGCCTTTGGTGTGAAGAATATCGGTAGCAAGCGTCTGTACATGCTCGAGTTCATCGGGCATGACGGGCCACGCGATGCCCGAGACCACCTTGTCGGGGACGCGTCTTGGGCTGATGCCGACTCTGAGTTCGGTCATGGCATCCGGATTGTCGCTGCCGTTAGGCACGAAAAAGGCAGCCGAAGCGATCACTTCCGAGGGCTTGTAGCCCATGCTGCCGATAAAGTCGACAAGTGACTTGAGGCTCCAGACGCGCATGGCGTTTTCGGTCTGTCTCCAGCCCCAGAAGAAGGCTCCCGGAGGCTGCACTTCATAGACGGCGCCGATCATGGCAAATTCAAGCGCACGGTGAGTTTCAAGACAGAAATCCATTTCAGCGCGGGCGCGTTCGACGTAGTCTTCATCGCTGCTTCTGAAAAGATCGTCTGCAGAAGCTGCTGATACGCTGATCAACAGGTAGCGGGTGTCGGCAAAGTCGGCGGCCGGAGGCTTGTCGATCAGATGACGCAGGTCAACAACGGACGAAGCGTCATCTGCAAGGGGTGCGGTCATGCATGCCAGAACGCGGCGCACATCCGCAAACGATTCGGGAATATGTTCGGGTGCAAGCAAAACATTGCCGATGCGTACTTGCGCTTTGCCCGAAGTCATGATCGAGCGGTAGCTGGCGGCAACCCTTTCCAGGGCATTGGGCGCAATCTGGCCGCAGTGGTTGCGGTACCTGCTCCAAACCAGCAGAGGAACGATCACCAAAAGACTTGCGCCGTTTTCTGAAATGATGCACTGCGCTGATTCTTCAGCAAATGACAGAAGCTGGTCGTAGGCCGCAGGATTGTCGTTTTTAAGGGCAGCGAGCGCAGCTTCGATTTCAGTGTCGTCGCCCTGATCGAGAGCCTCTTTCGTCAGGCGTTCGAGCGCTTTTTCGTAGCGGGCGTCCTCAAGCTGCGTGCTCGATTCAGTCAAAAGCAGTGCGAGTCTTTGCAGTTCGTCTCGAAGCAGTTTTTGCTCGTTGTGTTGTTCAGGCATGGGTACTCAGACAAAAAGGTTTTTGCTTGAAAAGGCACGAAAAATTCAAAATTACAGGGCCATATTTTGTTTGTCTTTCTCAAGCTCTCATTTCGCGTTATAGCGCGAAGTAAGCCGCGAAGTCTAACCAAAACAATGTCACAATGACAAAGCCGCTGAAATTGCCTTGATCTGTGCAAGTTTGCGGGCATTTTAGGCACAGTCTCGGCTGTAGGACGCACGGTGCTGCGTGTTAAAATAGAAAACCTTGCGCAAAAGCGCAGGACAGCAAGTTTGAGGCTTGGTGAGAATGCCTTTGGCTGAATGTCTGAGATAAAAGCCCTCTCACGAGTCCTCATCGAAAACTCCATTTTTTTCAAGCCTTTGCTCTGCCGGCATGCCTTGTTGGGCGTCGTTGCGGCAGCGGCTTGCGCATTCATACACTTTTTTTTCGATGGACAATATCCGCAATTTCTCAATCATCGCGCATATCGATCACGGAAAATCTACTCTTGCCGATCGCTTGATTCAGCGGTGCGGCGGACTGAGCGACCGTGAAATGAGCGAGCAGGTGCTCGACAGCATGGATCTCGAGCGCGAGCGCGGCATTACGATCAAGGCCCAGACCGCAAGCCTCAAGTACAAGGCTAAGGACGGCAAGGTCTACGAACTCAACCTCATTGATACGCCCGGGCATGTCGACTTCTCCTACGAAGTGAGCCGCTCGCTTTCGGCTTGCGAAGGGGCGCTGCTCGTGGTTGATGCCACGCAAGGCGTAGAGGCCCAGACCGTAGCCAACTGCTACACAGCCATCGATCTCGGAGTTGAGGTTATTCCGGTTCTCAATAAGATGGATCTCAACAGCGCCAATCCCGTGGCCGCGCAGGAAGAGATTGAAGACGTCATCGGCATTGACGCTACGGATGCCGTGCTGTGCTCGGCCAAGACCGGCATGGGAATCGACGATATTCTCGAGCGCATCGTGCGCGACGTGCCCCCGCCCAAGGGCGACCCCGATGCACCTCTGCAGGCGCTCATCATCGACAGCTGGTTTGACAATTATGTCGGCATCGTCACGCTGGTGCGCGTGGTCAACGGCGTGATTCGTCCCAAGGACAAGGTTAGGCTGATGGCCACCGGAGCAACGCATCTGGTCGAGCAGGTGGGCGTCTTTACGCCCAAGGCAAAAACCCGCGACTGCCTCAAGCCGGGAGAGGTTGGCTTTGTCGTCTCCGGCATCAAGGAACTCAAGGACGCGCGCGTCGGCGATACGATCACCTCTGCGGTCAATGGCGCAGAGTTGCCTTTGCCGGGCTTTAAGGAAGTCAAGCCGCAGGTGTTTGCCGGACTATATCCTGTGGAGTCCAATCAGTACGACGCCCTAAGAGATGCTCTTTTGAAGCTGCAGCTCAATGACGCAGCGCTGCGCTTCGAGCCGGAGGTGTCTCAGGCTTTGGGCTTTGGTTTTCGCGCAGGATTTCTCGGGCTGCTGCACATGGACATCGTGCAGGAGCGGCTCGAGCGTGAATACGACATGGACCTCATCACCACCGCTCCAAGCGTGGTCTACGAGGTGCTCATGACCAACGGCGAGGTCGTGCGTGTGGAAAATCCGAGCAAGATGCCACCGCCCGACAAAATCGCCGAGATTCGCGAGCCCATCGATACGGTTACGATTTTTGTTCCGAACGAGTATGTCGGCGCCGTGATGAAGCTGTGTCAGGAAAAGCGCGGCGTGCAGATCAATCTGGCCTATCACGGCCGTCAGGTTCATCTCACCTATGAGCTGCCCCTGGCTGAAATCGTGCTCGACTTTTTCGACCGCATGAAGTCGATAACCCGCGGCTACGCATCCATGGACTATGAGTTCAAGGAATACCGTGCCTCGGACGTCGTCAAGGTCGACATGCTCATCAACGGCGACAGGGTTGACGCCTTGAGCACAATCGTGCACAGAACCAACGCGCAGTTCCGCGGCCGCGAAATCGCCGCTCGTCTGCGCTCGCTCATTCCGCGTCAGATGTACGATGTGGCGATTCAGGCGGCCATCGGCGCCAACATCATTGCTCGTGAAAACATCAAGGCGCTGCGCAAAAACGTGCTGGCCAAGTGCTACGGTGGCGACATTACCCGCAAGAAGAAGCTTTTGGAAAAGCAGAAGGCCGGCAAAAAGCGCATGAAGCAGGTCGGCAGCGTGGAAATTCCTCAGGAAGCCTTCCTCGCCATTTTGCAGGTTGAGGACAAGTAACCGTAGGTCGGATTTTTGAAAATGAACTTTGCTCTTATCTTATTTTTGCTTACTGTTTTCACGGGCATCATGTATGTCCTTGAAAAAGTGCGCTTTCTTCCTGAGCGCAGGCGTCAGGCAGACGCGGCCGCTCGTGAGTTCGAATCATCAAACCGCGAGGCGATTGATCGAGGCGAGAAGGCTGTCATTGATGCAAGAAACGCCATCTACGCCAAGGCGATGAAGGAGCCCTGGTGGCTCGACTATACCGCGGGACTTTTTCCCGTGATCGCCATTGTGTTTTTGCTGCGCTCGTTTCTGTTTGAGCCTTTTCGCATTCCGTCGGGCTCCATGCTGCCCACTCTGTACATTGGCGACTTCATTCTCGTCAACAAGTACGACTACGGCATCCGTTTGCCGGTGATCAATACCAAGATCATCAGCATCGGCGAGCCTGAGCGCGGCGATGTTGTTGTCTTTCGTTATCCGATGGATGAATCGATGGACTACATCAAGCGAGTGATCGGCGTGCCGGGCGATACGGTCGAGTACGTCAACAAGCAGATTCGCGTCAACGGCCAGACCATTGAGCAAAAGCTGGTGGGCGATTGGGTTGATCCGTTTTCCATGGTCACGCTTTCTCGCCGTACGGAGACGATCGGAGAGGTTGTGCACGATATTGCCGTCGACAACCGCATGGGGCCGGGACTGCGCGGACGTCCCTATGATCGCGTCGGCAATGGCTGCACGTACTTTGAAAACGGTTTTCGCTGCCGCGTTCCTGAAGGCCAGTATTTTGTGATGGGCGACAATCGAGACAACAGCGAAGACAGTCGTTATTGGGGGTTTGTCGAAGACCGGCAGCTTGTCGGCAAGGCTGTGGCTATTTGGGCAAACTTCAGCGAGATGTCCCGCGTGGGCGGCATCGACTAAATGCGTTAAGGTTCACAACTGATGAGTTTTCATAGAGAAGTTCTGAGCATCGAAGAGCTTGAAAGCCGCATCGGCTACGTGTTTGAAAATAAGTCGATCGTCAAGCGCGCGCTCACTCACCGCAGTTTTGCGGCCGATCACAACGAAAGACTGGAGTTTCTCGGCGACTCCGTGCTCAACTGCGTCATTGGCTACGCGCTTTTCCTGCGCGACAAGCACTTTACCGAAGGCGTGCTCTCGCGAGCGCGAGCCAATTTGGTGTGCGAGAAGGCGCTCAATGAGATTGCACGAGAAATCGACATCGGCGCTTTTATCTATCTGGGCGACGGCGAGCTCAAAACCGGTGGTGCCGCGCGGCCGTCGATTCTTGCTGATGCCTGCGAGGCGGTTTTTGGCGCTGTGTTTCTCGATGGCGGTTTTGAAAAGGCCCGGGAAGTCATTCTGCGGCTGTATGAGCCGATTCTGACGAGCGCGGCGATGGCGCACGAGCGGCTCGACAAAGATGCCAAGACGAAGCTGCAGGAATATCTGCAGGGGCTGCGCTATCCGCTTCCTGAATACAAGGTGATGAGCGTCAGCGGTCCATCCCACAAGCAGGTTTTTCATTGCTCCTGCACGATTCCAAAACTGCAGATCGTCGAACACGGCGAGGGGCAAAGCCGCAGAGCCGGCGAGCAGGAGGCCGCCGAAAAGGCGCTCAAGCGCGCGCTTGAGCTTGCGGCTCAGCACTCTTAAATCACCACGGCAAGCGCACTATGACAGAATCTGACAAACAAGACGGCAATGCTCAGTTTGAAGCAATGCTGGCCGCGGCCATTAAGCCTGCGGCAAAAAAAGAACTTCCAGAAGATTTTCGATGCGGGTACGTGGCGGTGGTCGGGCGCCCGAATGTGGGGAAGTCAACGCTGATCAACGCCATGGTGGGCGAAAAGGTGTCGATCACCTCGAAAAAGCCGCAGACCACGCGCGATCGAGTGCTGGGCGTGGCGACGTGCGACGATGCGCAGATTGTTTTTGTCGATACGCCGGGTTTTCAGTCAAAGTATTCCTCGCAGCTTCTCAAGCGCATGAACCGTACGGTTCGCAGCGCTTTGGCCGACGTCGACTGCGTGCTTTTTGTGATTGATGCAGCTGGCTGGAAGAACGAGGACATGGAGGTTCTCAAGCTCGTTGACCGGCAGGCGCAAAACGTGATTCTCGTGCTCAACAAGATCGATTTGGTGCGCGACAAGAAAAAGCTGCTGCCGTTGATGGCAGATTCTATGCAGCGCTTCAACTTTGCAGCCATTGTGCCGGTGAGCGGCGAAAAGGCCAAGATGCTCGGCGACCTCCAGAACGAGATCAAGAAGCATCTGCCCGTTTCGAGTCCTTATTTTGATCCGGACCTGTACACCGACAAGTCGCCTCGCTTCATCGTCGCCGAGACGATCCGCGAGAAGGCGTTCAGACTTTTGGGCGATGAACTGCCTTATGGCGTAGCGGTCATGATCGAATCTTGGAAAGAGGATGACGAGCACGCTGAGATTGTTGCAGTTCTCATTGTGGAGCGCGACAGCCACAAGCCGATCGTCATTGGCGAAAAAGGCGCCAAGCTGCGCGAAATTGGCCGTCTGGCACGTGCTGACATTGCCAAGCTTCTCGACAAGCGCGTGCATCTTGAAGTCTGGGTGCGCGTACGCAAAGGCTGGAGCGACGATGCCCGCGTATTGAAGTCTCTGGGCTACGAATAGTTTTTTTCATCAGCATTGAGCTTCAGCAGCCATGATCTCGCAAAAGACAGCGCCGGAGTTTGCGCAGGCTGATCAGCTTACGCAAAGCGAGCGCCTTTTTGCTGCCCGTGCGGCCCAGCCTAGGCCAGCACTTTTGCGGGCAAGAAACGAGCCGGCCTATGTTCTGGCCGCTTGGCCATGGAAGGAAACAAGCCTTATTGCCGAAATTCTCACCCCGCACTACGGCAGAGTGTCTGTAACGGTTCGGGGTGCCAAACGGCCGGGTACGAAGTTCCGAGGACTCATCAATGCATTTGTGCCGCTGGTGGTCAATTTTTCCGGAGCCGGAGAAGTAAAGAATCTCACCGACGCCAAGTGGCTCGGCGGACTTGCGCCGATTGCTCCGCAGTCGCTGGTTTCTGCCTTTTACGTCACCGAGCTTGTTTTAAAACTCACCGTTCGTGAAGATCCTAGTCAGGAGCTGTTTGCTGCTTATGCGCAGGCTCTCACGGAACTGTCCCATGAGCAAGGCATAGGACTGGAGGCAGTCCTGCGGCGTTTTGAAGTGAAGCTGCTGCGCGCCCTCGGCTGGGGGACGTTTTTGGCTGACGAAAAAGAGGCTTTCGACACCCGTGCCTGGGTGGTGAGAGAAGGCGAAATTCGGGCAATCGAATCAGCTGGGCCCGAGCAGGGAGAAATTTCTCCGGCAGTGGTACGGGCCATTGCCGCGTGCGATTTTAAGGATGCCGGCATCGTCCGGGCGGCAAGACCGGTTTTGCGCTCCATTATCAGCTACTATGTGGGCGACAAGGGACTTCAGACACGCTCGACCATGGCTCGTTGGGCCATGCTTTGAGCTTGAGCGGCTGAAGCGTTTTCTGTGCTGATGACATTTATAGGCTTGGCAGCTTTGCCGGCTGCCTGATTTTTTTTCGCATGCTCACAAAACTTTCCGTCAATCTCAACAAGATTGCGCTCATCCGCAATTCCAGAGAAGGCAATACGCCGTCAGTCACGCTTTTTGCTGCGCTTGCTCTAAAGGCAGGCGCAGCAGGCATAACCGTGCATCCGCGTCCCGACCAAAGGCACATTCGAGCCGATGATGTGCCGGCATTGGCTCGTCTGATCGCGCGTTGGCCGGGCCGTGAATTCAATATTGAAGGCAATCCCTTCATGAACCTCATGGAGCACGCCGAGAGTGCTCGTCCTCACCAGCTCACCTTTGTTCCTGACGATGCGGCTCAAAAAACGAGTGACCACGGCTTTGATCTTGAAAAGTCCGCCAAGGATCTTTTGCCGTTGATTCGCCGCGGCCATGAGCTCGGGGCTCGCGTCAGCATCTTTATGGATCCGGTGCCTGAGCAGATGGCGCTTGCCAAGGAAATTGGCGCAGATCGCGTCGAACTCTATACCGAGAGCTATGCGGCGGCTTGCGGAACGATTGATGAAGAAAATACGCTCAGACGCTATGCTGCGGCGGCTCGTGCGGCTTATGATGCGGGCCTTGGCGTCAACGCAGGGCACGATCTGAGCCTGACCAATCTGCTGCCGCTTCTGGTTGCATGTGAAAACGTTGCCGAAGTCTCAATCGGTCACGCCCTTGTTTCCGAGGCGCTGCAGTACGGCATGACCGAAACTGTCGGGCGCTACAACGGGGTGCTGCTTGAGGCGGCTGACCGCATCTGCGCCAAGACGCAGCCTAAGTAATCCAAGTTGTTTGCATGAGGAAATAAACGCATGCTCGGACCGGTTGTTTGCGATATAGCATCGACGGAGCTGACTCCGCAGGAAGCGCGCCGCATCGCTCATCGCCACGTGGGGATGGTGATTCTTTTTACGCGCAATTATGAAAATCCCCAGCAGCTTGCGCGATTGTGCGCCCAGATTCATTCCGTCAAGCCGGGCGTTCTGATTGCCGTGGATCACGAAGGCGGTCGAGTGCAGAGGTTTCGTGAAGGGTTTACTGAGATTCCCTCCATGCACGCCTATGGGGAAATGTACAAAAATGATCCGGAAGCTGCGGCCAGAGCGCTCACGGCTGCAGGCTTTGTGCTTGCTTCGGAGCTTCGTTCGTGCGGCGTGGATTTTTCGTTTGCCCCTGTTCTTGATCTTGACTGGGGGCGCAGCGCAATCATCGGAGAACGATCCTTCGGATTGGATCCGCGGGTTGTCGTGCGGCTTGCACGCGCCCTAAGCCAGGGCATGCTGATGGCTGGCTTTGCCAACTGCGGCAAGCATTTTCCCGGACACGGATGGGCGCAGGCCGACAGTCATGTGGCGCTGCCCGTCGACGAGCGTCCGGCCGAACGCATTGAGTTGGCCGATACCAAGCCCTACAGCTGGATGGGGATCGGGCTTGCCTCGATTATGACTGCGCATATTGTGTATTCGGCCTACGATTCGCAGCCGGCTACGTTTTCATCTGTGATCCTCAAAGGATTGCTGCGCGACAAGCTTAAATTCACCGGCTTTGTCTTTTCCGACGACTTGTCTATGCAGGGTGCGAAAAATGCCGGCACCTACGTCGAGCGTGCCCGCAAGGCGCTTGAGGCAGGCTGCGACGGGCTGATTTGCTGCAACGCTCCCGATGAGGTCGACGGCATGCTTGCCGAGCTCGTCTTCGAGCCCGACCAGCACTGGCGCGAGAGAGCTTCGCTTTTGGCGCCGCGCACGGCTGCCTATGATCGACAAATGCTTGAGTCCTCGCATATTTACAAGACGGCTCGAACGCTGATGGCTGTGCGTTAGCGTTATATTGAAGTGTTTTTTTGCACAACTGCTTTCCTCGGCGGCAAGCACTCGGAAAGCGAATAGGTCACGGTATGATCATTGAATCGCTTCTGGATACGGATCTCTACAAGTTCACCATGATGCAGTGCGTTCTGCATCAATTTCCCGGCGCAAACTGCACCTATCGCTTTAAGTGCCGTACTCCGGGAATTGATCTCAGCAGGTATGCTGCGGAAATTCAAGACGAGATTGATCATCTCTGTTCGCTCACGCTGCGCGAGGATGAACTCGAGTACCTGCGAGGGCTTCGTTTCATCAAAGATGATTTTGTGGAATTTCTGAGCCTGTTTCATCTCAAGGCCAAGTATGTGCATGTGCGGCCGGATGCGACTGCGTCGGCCGGGCTGGACATAACAGTCGAAGGACCGTGGCTGCACACGATTTTGTTTGAAATTCCGATTCTTGCCATTGTCAACGAAGTCTATTTCCGGCATTTGATGCCCGATCCCGACGTAAAAGAGGGCATGAAGAGGCTGCGCGCCAAGATTGCCATGGTGCTTGACGAGCCCGACAACGAAAATATTCGCATCAGCGACTTCGGCACCCGGCGTCGGTTCTCGTGCCGCTGGCAAAAGAAAGTGATCGAGACGCTGATTGCCGAAATGGGGCGCGTGTTTTTTTCGGGCACGAGCAACGTGATGTATGCCAAGGATTTCGGTCTGATTCCAATGGGAACAATGGCGCATGAATATCTTCAGGCGTGTCAGGCGCTCGGCCCCCGGCTTCGCGACAGTCAGACGTACGGCTTTCAGATGTGGGCCAAAGAGTACAGAGGCGACCTGGGAATTGCCCTTGCCGACGTCTATGGAACGGAGCCGTTTCTCAAGGACTTCGACATGTACTTCTGCAAGCTTTTCGACGGCGCGCGGCATGACTCTGGAGATCCTTTCATTTGGGGCGAGAAGATGATTGAGCACTACGCGGCCAATAAGTGCGATCCTCGAAGCAAGACGCTCATCTTCTCGGATTCGCTTGATTTTCCGCGCATCATTGAGCTCTACAGACGGTTCAATCACCGCATCCGCATGGGATTCGGCGTGGGAACGAACTTGATGAACGATCTCGGGCCGCAGCCGCTCAACATCGTCATGAAGATGGTTCGCTGCAACGGCCAGCCTGTGGCGAAGATTTCAGATACGCCGGGCAAAGGCATGTGCGAAGATGAGACGTACCTGGCCTATCTCAAGCAGGTCTTCGGAATCAAGCAATAACGTAGACCGAGAGCAAAAGAGGCAATAAGACGGAGTTGACTGTGAAAATGTTAACCCTGTCATTTTTTTTAGCTAAAATCAAGTCCGAGATTGAACTGTGCGATGGTTCAGCGCATGGTTTGAGTTGATTAACTCCGAGGAGTCTTTGAAAGTGAACCTTGCGAAGATATTTGCGGCAATGTTTTTTGCCGCAGCGCCTGCGCTCGCGTCAGCAGCGTCGCTTAACGGTGCCGAGCTTTCCATCATTTGGGCACTGCCTTTTGCGGGCATTTTGCTGTCGATTGCCCTGTGTCCGCTTTTCGTTCCCAGCTTCTGGCATCACCATTTCGGCAAGGTCGCTGTGTTTTGGGGCGCCTGCTGCGTGATTCCGCTGTTTATGGCGTATGAGCCGGCGGTTGCCACCGGTGCCGTGGCCCATGCAATCTTGGGCGACTACATTCCGTTTCTGCTCTTTGTGGGCGCGCTCTTTATTGTGGCCGGCGGCATTCACATCCGCGGCAGCTTTGTGGGCAAGCCCATCGTCAATGCAGGCTTTTTGTTCGTAGGGGCATTTCTTGCAAACCTCATGGGCACGACGGGTGCAGCCATGCTGCTGATTCGTCCGCTCATCGCAGCCAACGAAGGTCGCCGCTACAAGATGCACACCTTCATCTTCTTTATCTTTATTGTGGCCAATATCGGAGGCTGTCTGACGCCTTTGGGCGATCCGCCTCTGTTTTTGGGCTTTTTGCGAGGCGTTGAGTTCTTCTGGACTGCCGAGCACCTGATTCTGCCGCTGTTGTGCGTGCTTGCTATATTGCTGGCAATCTACCTGGCAATTGACAGCTACTTCTTTGCGAAGGAAAAGCGTGAAGGGCTCTTTGTCGAAAGCACTGAAAAAACAAAGTTCAGCCTTGACGGCAGCATCAATCTGCTCTACCTGCTCGGCATTGTCTGCACGGTGCTGATGAGCGGCATCTGGAAGCCCGGCGTGAGCTTTAATGTGCTTTCTGTCGAAATTACGCTTCAGGGTCTGGTGCGCGACATTCTCTTTGTGTGCTTTGCCGCTGCGTCGCTTTTGACCACTCCCAAGATTGCCCGCGAGGGAAATCAGTTTACTTTTGATCCGATTCTTGAGGTCGGCAAGCTCTTTTTCGGCATCTTCCTTTGCATCGTGCCGGTGCTTGAGATGCTGCGCGCGGGCTCGCACGGCGCTTTTGCTCCGCTTGTTGCGCTTGTGACGGATGAGGCGGGCGAATTCAACAACGTCATGTTCTTCTGGCTGACCGGCTCGCTCTCCTCCGTGCTTGACAATGCGCCTACGTACTTGGCGTTCTTTAATCTTGCCGGCGGCGATCCTGTTGCTTTGATGACTGAACACAGCCATACCCTGATGGCTATTTCCATGGGCTCGGTGTTCATGGGAGCTGTGACCTATATCGGCAATGCGCCCAACTTCATGACCGTGAGCATCGCTCACGAGCGCGGCATCAAGATGCCGACGTTCTTCGGGTACATGATTTGGTCGGTCGGCATCCTCTTCCCGACATTCTTTATTGTCGACATGATCTTCCTGTAAAAGATCATCCTCTGTGATTTAGGCGGCGGAGTTTCCCGGCACGAGTCTGGACTCCGCCGTTTATTTGTCCTAAAAAATTTTCCTGCAACCTTCTGTTGCAAATAGCAAAGAACTATTACAATTTCCTCCTTTTAATCCCTTATTAAAGGAGGAATTGTGAAAGTCAAACACATCCTTGCATACAAGCCTGTGTTTAATGTTCTTATGTCTATTGGGCTGGCAGGTGCTTTGCTGCCGACAGCATTTGCGCAGCCCCTTGTCGTGATCTCGCCAGGAGATGACTGGCAAACGAATGTTGCTGCCGTCAACCCGGATTACGTCCAAGGAAGTTCCATCGCGATCAATGCTGACGCAGCGATTGCCGCCGGCAGCACCGGAGTTCAAGCGCAGGGCTGGGTGAGCGTTGGAGACGGCTCCGAGCAGAGCAAGGCGCTGCATGTCGACCTTTCTTTTGCAGCCGACTCCGTCGGAGTTGCACTTTCAAACGCTCAGACAGGACCGGAGGAGCTCAGAGAGTCTTACTTTTCCGTGGCCGGAGAGGCTTTTGTTCGGGCTCAGACCGCCATTGAAGGCGCTGGAACAATTGAATTTCTTGATTCAGCGTTCATTGACGGCGGCCTTCAGATGCAGCGCGGACAGATCATTGTCCGAGGAAATCAGTTTCAGTACGCTGGCGACGGCGAGCTTCAGACGCTCAGAGTGACGAGTCCGGCGGCTGTTGAGCTCGGAAGCGCCGATGCCGCAAATGCAATTTTGCGCATTGATGAGCTCAATCTCATTGACGGAAGCATTGCCGTTCACGGAAGCCGAAATGAAGCGGGAGCATATCGTCAGGGATCTGCTCTTTTGGTGCATTCAATTTCCAACGCACTGCAGCCGCAAGACGGCGAACTGCCTGTGCAGAGAACTTCAATTTCGGTCGATGGAAATGCCGTGCTGGCGCTCGGTACGCATTTGGATCAGGCCGACGAAATGCTTGATGCCAAGATTAGAGAAAACATCGTCGATTTTGATGATTTAAGTCAGGCGCTGCAGGTGCGGGCAAGGCTTGCTCATATTTTGGCCGATGCCAATGCCTTCACCGATCATCCCAATCAGGCTACGCTCATTACGCAAGCCGGATTGCTCGAATCTGCCGTACCTGAAACGGTTCGGATTTCTGTAGGCACGGTTAAAAGCGCAGGGGAGTCCGGTGGAATTTATCTCGGCAGCGATGCACGCTGGATCTTGTATTTCGGCGACGGCAGCAAAGAACAAGAAGCCAAGAAGGCTTCCGCGATTGAGCAGAGCACTCAAGCTCGGCCATTGACTGCTCATGCCGAGGGAGATGCGCAGCTCGTGATCTACGGTTGGAACGGCAAGGATGCGCTGCCTGATTTGACGTTATCGAATTTTGCTGCACACAACGTCTACTCGCTCAACGGCGTGCGCACGCACATTGTGGACGGAAAAATTGCCAGACAGTGGTGCTGGCAGTTTGCTGATCTGGATTCGAGCGCTATTGTGAGGACTGTGGAAGAGGCTTACGAATGGGGCGACAAGGAGCTTCGGCCTGGCTACAGCTTTCTTGTCGACTCTTTCGATCCAGATCGCGTAGGGCCGAATTCTTATGCCGCTGTCGTCGACTCGGCCGTCTTTCTGCCGGTTGCTTCGGGCGCAGCAGCCATTCTCGAGCGCCTTGAGCACGATGCCCTCAACAGTGTTTTCACCCACGACAGATCGCGGCTCAAAGAGCACGGTCACTGGTGGGTGCAGGCGCAAAATGCGCATTACGACGTGCCGGGACTTCTGCGCACCGGCGGAAGGCAGCGCGATCTGGAAGCTGATGCAGTCTATGGGACATTGGGCTACGACTTTGCCTTTGCCGAGAATTGGGTAGGAACGGTGGCGGTGAGCTACGCAGATGCTGATGTCGACAGCCGGGAGATTTTCGGCACGATTCGTTCGCAAGCCGCTTCAGCCTCCATCTTTGTCTCGGCTGCACGCTTTTTCGCCGACGACTCTGTGCTGCAGTTCGCTTTGGGCTATACGCGCGGCGAGATTGAATCAACCGAAAACGTCAACGATCATCGACTTGAATCTGAGCCAAGCCTGGACATCGCAACGGCAGCTGCGCGCTGGCAAAAGAGGTTTGGTGAGAAGTACTACGCAGCGCCTTTGGCTGAATTCTCGCTTCATTACGCTCGTCTGTCGGACGGCGACGTCACGGATCACACCGAGTCGGTTTCAGGAGTCGGTTTTAAAAGCGACCTCGACAGCCGTTTGTGGGCCGGGGCAGGCTTGGGAGCGACTTTGGGGGCAGACGTGCATGCGGCAGGCCTAAGAATCCAGCCGCAGATTGAGTTCTCGGCCAGAGTGCAGATGGGCGACACGGCCTGGAAAATCAAATCTGGACTTGCCGATGCAGGCGCATCTGCTTCGTCGGAGTTCGAAAGCGGTGCTGAAAGATCAATTCGCGCCGCCGGCAGGCTTGAGATCGCTTCGTCTGGGAGCTCCTCGGCGCTCAACGACGCAGGCGACGGCACTGAAGAGCCTTGGTCCTGGTCGCTTTCCCTGTCGGCAGCCTTTGAGGCTGCAGAAGGAAGCGAAAAAGCAGCAATCTTTGGGGTGAAGTACAGACAGCTGTTCTGACGACAGTCTATGTGATCATCTGATTGCAAACGGAGTCCTCAGCGGCTCCGTTTTTTTCGGCCGGCAATTCTCACAGAGCAGCAAAGCATCCTCAACAGTGTGTCAACATGCAAAAAGAATTGCGTTGCAATATTTCCTGACTAGAATGAATCGCCTAAAGGAAAAGTGGAATTGGGGAGCTCGGCGCGTACCTGCGATGCATGCGCGCCGTTTTGCAGACTGGTTTTTGGATTGTCTGCAAAAAAAGCCCCGCTCAGGTGCAGGCTTCTGAGGCCGCCTCGCCTGCAGAGCCGCAGGCGTCTTTGAGATGTTGGCCCAGAGCATGAAATTTGTAGATCCACGAGCACAACAAGATAGCGAGAACAATGTCGACGACAGAGACCATAGAAAGCGCTACGCAGCAGACAGTCAACTGGAAGCTTGCCAGAAGTTTGGTTGAACCCCTTTACCGAGATCAAGTTCTTCATTCCGGAGAGCCGCGATTGGATCATGCCGACGGCATGGCCGACATTTTGCGCATCATTCGCGACGACGACGAACTGATTGCCGCGGCATACCTTTTTGCCGTTCGCGACTGCATTCATGATGCCGACAACTGGATCGAGAAGACGTTTGGAAAAAATGTGCTCTCGATGGTGCGTGATCTGGAAAACCTCATGAAGGTGAGCAATCGTGCTCGGTCCGGTTCAAAAGAAGCCAGTGCGACTTATCAGTCTGAAGCGTTGAGACGCATGCTGCTGGCCATGTGCCACGACCTGCGCGTTGTGATTTTGCGCTTGGCCAGCCGTCTGCAGACATTGCGCTGGTTTGCCAAGACGGGTGCGGCTGGAGCTGCTGATTACGGCCGAGAGACGCTTGCTCTTTATTCTCCGCTTGCCAATCGTTTGGGCATTTGGCAGATGAAGTGGGAGCTCGAAGACTTGTCGCTTCGATTTGTCGAGCCCAGGATTTATGCCGAAATCGCGCACGAGCTCGACGAGTCTCGCGAGCAGAGGCTTGACTTCATGCAGCACTGCGTCGAGAAGATCAAGATGCTGCTCAAGGCCAACGGCATTGAAGCTGAAGTAAGCGGCCGCCCCAAGCACATCTATTCGATCTACAAAAAGATGCAGCGCAAGCACCTGCGCTTTGACCAGCTGTTCGACATCCGCGCCATGCGCATCATTGTCGACACGGTCGAACGCTGCTATGAAGTGCTCTCTTTGGTGCACGAGAACTTTACGGTTCTCAGCAAGGAGTACGACGACTACATTGCGCATCCTAAGCCCAATGGATATCAATCGCTGCACACCGTGGTGACCGACCCTTCCGGCAAGCCGGTGGAAATTCAAATCCGAACTCGCGCCATGCACCAGTTCGCCGAGCTTGGCGTGGCGGCGCATTGGCGCTACAAGGAGACAGGCAACTCCAACAAAAGCAAGGGGGCGGAGGCCGAAGATCAGCGCGTTGCTTGGCTGCGGCAGCTTTTGCAGTGGAAGAGCGACGTGCAGCCGCCGCAGGAGCCTGGCCTGGAAGAGGATCACGTCTACGCTCTGACGCCGCAGGGCAGAGTGGTTGAATTGCCGCATGGCGCCACGCCCATTGACTTTGCCTATCAGGTGCATACGGAATTGGGGCATCGCTGCCGCGGCGCGAAGGTCAACGGGGCCATGGTGCCGCTCAATTATCAGCTCAAGACAGGACAGACGGTGGAGATCATTGCCGGCAAAACCGGCGGGCCTTCACGCGACTGGCTCAATCCGGAACTGGGCTTTGCGGTCAGCGCCCGCACCCGCACCAAAGTGCGCCAGTGGTTCAATGCTCAAGCGCTGGCCCAGCAGATGCAGGCCGGACGAGAAAAGCTTGACAAGGAGCTTGCGCGGCTGGGCAAAACAGCCTTCAAGCTTGAGGATCTTGCCAAGCGTTTGAGCTACGACAGCGTTGATGATCTGTGCGTGGCGTTCGCTAAGGAAGAATTCAGCATCAAGGCGCTTGAGCAGGCTGTTCAGCCGCAGCAGGAAGAGCGTCCGCCAGAGCCCGAAGTCACGCTTGCGCGCTCCCAGCAGAATGCGAGCCGCTCGAACGTGCTTGTCGTCGGCGTCGACAGTCTCATGACGCAGCTTGCCCGATGCTGCCATCCGGCGCCTCCCGACGAAATCGTGGGCTTCGTAACCCGCGGACGCGGCGTGACGATTCACCGCATGGACTGCCCCAATGTCAAGAATTTGGCCGCCAATGAGCAGGAGCGCATCATTGAGGTGAGCTGGGGCAATCAGGCCGACGCTGTTTATCCGGTTGACATCTACATCGTGGCTCGCGATCGACAGGGTCTTTTGAAGGATATTTCAGAAGTGCTCATGCGCGAAAAGCTCAACATTACCGGCATCAATACGGTCAATGTCAAGGGCGACGCGCACATGCGGTTTTCGATTGAAATCCGATCCTCGGGCGATCTGCAGCGCGCTCTGTCGCAGCTTCGTGAGATCAAAGGCGTCATGAGCGCTCGGCGCGCCTAGGCAGGAGAAAAAAGATTTCTGTAAAATCAATAAGTTGTGTGTTTTTTCTAAAAAATAGATGAAAAAAGTTCACCAAGAACTTGAAAAAAGATAAAAAGATCTTTATAGTACGCAATCTCTCAGGCACATAGCTCAGTTGGTTAGAGCATCACCTTGACATGGTGGGGGTCGTTGGTTCGAGTCCAATTGTGCCTACCAGAATTTTTGGAGACATCTAAAAAATGTGCAATGGTTTGTCTTGTCGAACGACAACCACCCGTGAACGATAAGTCTGCGGGCGCGCATAGATGTTTACTACGAAAGAGTGCGGCTCAGCGGAGTCAGCACTCTTTTTTTTCGGTTATTGAAAAGGAGTTTCAAAATGATCGCAGTTACGTTGCCCGACGGTTCGGTTCGGGAGTACGAGGCTCCCGTTACCGTGGCAGACGTTGCTCAGTCGATCGGTGCGGGACTTGCCAAGGCAGCTTTGGCCGGCAAGGTCGACGACAAGCTCGTTGATTTGTCCTATGTCATCGATGCTGATGCCAAGGTGGCGATCATTACAACAAAGAGCCCTGAGGCTCTTGAGCTGATCCGTCACTCAACTTCGCATTTGATGGCTCAGGCTGTCAAGGAGTTGTTCCCGCAGGCTGAGGTGACGATTGGACCGGCCATTGAAAACGGCTTTTACTACGACTTTAAGTTTGACCGCGCCTTTACGCCGGAAGATCTCGAAAAGATCGAAGCGCGCATGCATGAGCTCGTCAAGAAGGATATTCCCATCGAGCGCTATACGCTGCCGCGCGAAGAGGCCATTGCCTACTTCAAGGGCATTGGCGAGCACTACAAGGCTGAAATCATCGAAGACATTCCCGAAGGCGAGGTGCTTTCGCTGTATCGACAGGGCGACTTTACCGATTTGTGCCGCGGTCCTCACGTGCCGAGCACCGGCAAGCTCAAGGTCTTCAAGCTTATGAAGGTCGCCGGCGCCTACTGGCGCGGCGACAGCAGCAACGAAATGCTGCAGCGCATCTACGGTACGGCTTGGTGCACGAAGGAAGAGCAGGCTGCATATCTGCACATGCTCGAGGAGGCTGAAAAGCGCGACCATCGCCGTTTGGGCAAGGAGCTGGATCTTTTCCATCTGCAGGAAGAGGCCCCGGGCATGATCTTCTGGCATGCCAAGGGATGGGCGCTCTGGCAGGTGGTCGAGCAGTACATGCGCCGCATCTACAACGACAACGGCTACATGGAAGTCAAGGCTCCTCAGCTTTTGGACCGCTCGCTGTGGGAACGCTCCGGACACTGGGCCAAGTACCGCAGCAATATGTTTACGACTGAATCGGAAAACCGCTATTACGCGTTGAAGCCGATGAACTGCCCGGGCCACATTCAGCTCTTTAATTCGGCTCTGCGCAGCTATCGCGATCTTCCGATGCGCTTCGGCGAGTTTGGACAGTGCCATCGCAACGAACCCTCCGGCGCTCTGCATGGCTTGATGCGCGTGCGCGGCTTTACGCAGGATGACGGCCACATTTTCTGCACGGAAGATCAGATTCTCAAAGAGTGCGTGGACTACACTCGACTGGTGCGCGACGTCTACCACGTCTTTGGGTTTGAACAGATCGAGTACAAGGTAGCTACCCGACCTGAAATGCGCATCGGCGAGGATGATGCTTGGGACAAGGCCGAGGCTGCTTTGATCGAAAGTCTTGAAGCTTCGGGCGTGCCCTACGACATTCTGCCGGGTGAAGGCGCTTTCTATGGCCCCAAGATTGAGTATCACCTCAGGGACTGCCTCGGCCGTACCTGGCAGTGCGGCACGATTCAGGTCGACTTCCAGATGCCTGGAAGACTTGGGGCGGAATACGTGGCCGAAGACAACACCCGCAAGGTGCCCGTGATGCTTCACCGCGCCATTCTGGGTTCCCTTGAGCGCTGGATCGGCATGCTCATCGAGCACTATGCCGGGGCCATGCCGGTGTGGCTCAGTCCCGTGCAGGTTGCCGTGGCGTCGATTACCGATGCGCAGATTCCTTTTGCCAAGGAGCTTGTTGCCAAAATGCACGCGGCGGGCATCCGAGTTCAAGAGGATTTGCGCGGCGAAAAAATCAACTATAAAATCCGCGAGCTGAGCCTGCAGAAAATCCCGTACATCGCGGTTGTAGGCGACAAGGAAGTGCAGACCAACACGGTCAGCGTCCGCGCCCGCGGCGGCAAGAATCTGGGCGTCATGCCTGTGGATGCATTCATTGAGCGCGTGCTCGATGAAGATCATCGCCGCGTGATCGACAACGAGCAGAAATAGTCTGCTTGCGGGGCCCGCGGAAGTAAAAAATTTTTTTAGGAGTAGAGTCATAGCTCGCGATCGCAATCACCGAATCAACGGAGAGATTCGGGTTCCGGAAGTCCGACTGACCGGCGTCGACGGCGCCCAGATCGGCATTGTTCGTACTGCAGAAGCCCTGCGCATGGCCGAAGAGGCCGAGGTGGATCTCGTTGAGGTCGCTCCGAATGCGCAGCCGCCTGTCTGCCGCCTGATGGATTACGGCAAGTTCCGTTACCAGGAGCAGAAGAAGGCGCAGGAAATGAAGGCGCGACAGAAGGTCGTGCAGGTTAAGGAGGTGAAGTTCCGTCCGGCAACCGACGAGAACGACTACCAGACCAAGCTGCGTGCACTGCGCCGCTTCCTTGCCGACGGCGACAAGGCGAAGGTGACTTTACGCTACCGCGGTCGCGAGATGGCGCACCAGGATCTCGGTGCGCAGATCATGCACCGCATCCGCGATGAACTCGCTGAAGAAGCACAGATCGAACAGCATCCCAAGCTTGAAGGCCGTCAGATGATCATGGTTCTGGCGCCCAAGAAGAAAAAGTAAGAAAACTTGTGTATAATCACGAGCTTTCGTGAAGACGTCGGGCTTTCTGCGAGCAGAAGGTCCGACGCAAAACAAGTCGGAGCGGGCTTAAGCAAAGATCGGGCTCATTGTGAGATCCGCGCCTGGTGTTCCGACAAATCAGTAAGAAGGAAACGGCAAAATGCCGAAGATGAAAACTAAGAAGGCTGCGAGCAAGCGCTTCAAGGTCCGTTCCGGCGGCTCCATCAAGCGCGGCCACGCCACCAAGCGTCACATTCTCACCCATCGTTCGACGAAGAACAAGCGTCAGCTGCGCGGCATGGTTACCATCCACGAGTCTGACAGCAAGTCCATCCATCGCATGATGCCTTACGCCTAAAGCAAGCAAGGAGAGAATTAAATGCCTCGAGTAAAGCGTGGTGTGACGGCTCGTGCCCGTCATAAGAAGATTTTCGCCCTCTCCAAGGGCTTCCGTCTGCGCCGCAACAACGTTTATCGTGTTGCCAAGCAGGCTGTGATGCGTGCCGGTCAGTATGCTTATCGTGACCGCCGCGACAAGAAGCATGTGTTCCGTCGTCTGTGGATTGCTCGTATCAACGCTGCAACCCGCACCAACGGCATGACCTACAGCCGCTTCATGAACGGTCTGAAGAAGGCCAATATCGCTCTCGACCGCAAGGTTCTGGCCGATATGGCTGTTTTCGACAAGGAAGGCTTCGCCAGCCTCGTCGCTCAGGCCAAGGCGGCTCTGGCCTAATAGCTAGGCTTGATAAAAGGTAAGAGTTCGAATGCCAAAGCTCGCATTCGAACCGTCTGACCGAGGGTTCGGCGTAATATCTGCCGAGCCCTTTTTTTTTTCTGCTCCGAGATTTTTGCCGCGGCAGACAAAAAAGAAAACGCAACTTCAGCTCGTCTGCGGGAACGTTGTTTCCCGGGGCAGCCCATTACTGGTGTAGATACAAATGGATGATTTAGTTCAAATCGTGGAGTCGGCCAAAGCCGACTTTGCCGTTGCCGAGCAGCCTGCGGCTCTTGAAGACGCCAAGGCCCGCTATCTGGGCAAGAGCGGTTCGCTCACCGCTCTGATGAGAGGGCTCGGTGCTCTTTCCCCGGAAGAAAAACGCACCCGCGGTCAGGCGATCAATCGCGCCAAAGCGGAGGTTGAGGCCGCGCTCAATGCCCGGCGCGAAGCGCTCGCGGAAATGGCCATGCAAAAGAAGCTTGCTGCCGAGGCCATCGACGTGTCTCTGCCTGGGCGCACCCTTGCACGAGGCGGCGTTCATCCGGTGATCCGCACGTGGATGCGCATTGAGGAAATCTTCGGCTCCATCGGCTTTGATGTTGCCGATGGTCCGGAGATCGAGAGCGATTGGTTCAGCTTCACGGCGCTCAACAATCCTCCAAATCATCCGGCACGATCCATGCAGGATACGTTTTACGTCGACCGTTGCGACGGCACCGGCATGCAGCTGCCTCTGCGTCCGCACACATCCCCGATGCAGGTTCGCTATGCGCAGACTCATCAGCCTCCCATCAAGGTGATTGCGCCGGGACGTACGTACCGCGTCGACAGCGATGCCACGCACTCGCCCATGTTCCATCAGGTCGAGGGCTTGTGGATTGACGAAAACATCTCCTTTAGCGACCTTAAGGGCGTTTATACGGATTTTCTGCGCCGCTTTTTTGAAACCGATGATCTCAAGGTTCGCTTCCGTCCGAGCTATTTCCCGTTTACTGAACCTTCTGTTGAAGTCGACATGGCCTTTACGACGGGGCCCAAGAAAGGACGCTGGCTTGAAATTTCCGGTGCGGGCGAGGTGCACCCGAACGTGGTGCGCAACTACGGCCTTGATCCCGAGAAGTACATCGGCTTTGCCTTCGGCTCGGGCTTGGAGCGTCTGACGATGCTGCGCTACGGCATTGATGACCTGCGCCTTTTCTTTGAAGGCGATCTGCGCTTTTTGCGTCAGTTCAACGAATAACCCGGATTTGGAGACTTAAAAGAAATGTTGTTTACCGAAGAGTGGCTGCGCCATTACGTCAATCCGGCGCTCTCAACGGATGAGCTTGCAGAAGCCATGACCATGGTCGGGCTGGAAGTTGAAGAGGTTACGCCCATTGCGCCGGAATTTTCTGGTGTTGTCGTCGCGGAAGTGCTCGAGTGCGTCGATCACCAGAACTCCGATCATCTGCATGTCTGCAAGGTCAATGCCGGTACGGGCGAAATTCTGCAGATCGTCTGCGGCGCACCCAACGTGAGAGCCGGCATTAAGGTTGCCTGCGCCACGATCGGCGCTGTGCTGCCCGGGAACTTCAAGATTAAAAAGGCAAAGATGCGCGGTGTTGAGAGCTTCGGCATGCTTTGTTCGGCTCGCGAGCTGGGCATCAGCGAAGATCACACGGGCATCTGGATTCTTGATCCGGAGGCTCCTATTGGAGAAGACATCCGCAAGTGGGCCAATCTCGACGACAAGCGTTTTGAAATCAAGCTCACGCCCAACCGCGGCGATGCCTTGAGCGTTGTGGGCGTGGCTCGCGACGTGCATGCGGCAACCGGTGCTCCGCTCAATCTGCCCGTTTTTGAAGAAGTTGCAGCCAACAGCGACTGCGTGCGCAACGTGCACATTGAGGCGCCGGATCTGTGCGGACGTTTTGCCGGGCGCGTGATCCGCAATCTCAATGCCAAGGCTCCTACGCCGCAGTGGCTGAAGGATCGCCTGGAGCGATCGGGACAGCGCTCGATTTCTGCCTTGGTCGACATCTCCAACTACGTGATGATTGAGCTTGGACGTCCTTCGCACTTTTTTGATCTCGACAAGGTCAAGGGCGACATCACGGTGCGCTGGGCTAAGAAAGGCGAAACGCTCGAGCTCTTAAACGGCGACAAGCCGGTTCTTGACGAGTACTACGGCGTTGTTTGCGACGAAAACGGCCCTGAGGCGATTGCCGGCATCATGGGCGGCGAGTCTACGGCCATTTCAGACGAAACAACCAATCTTTTCATTGAAGCCGCCTTCTGGTATCCGCAAAAGATTCAGGGCCGCTGCCGCAAGCTTAATTTTTCCACTGATGCGGCGCATCGTTTCGAGCGCGGCGTTGATTTCGGCAGCAACGTCGAGCACATGCACTACATCACCAAGCTCGTGCTTGAGATTTGCGGCACGCCCGAGACCGAAGTCGGTCCCGTGCAGGACAATTGCGTCAACGTGCCGCAGCAGCGCGTCGTGCGGATGCGTCCCGAACGCTGCCGCAAGCTCGTCGGTGTCGATATTCCCGACGATTTCATGGCCGAAGCCTTCACGCGTCTGGGCTTTGAGTTCACGCGCGAAGACGGCGTCTTTGTGGTGACCGCGCCGACTTATCGCTTCGATATTGAGATCGAAGAGGATCTGGTTGAGGAAGTTGCCCGTTTGTACGGTTACGAAAAGCTTCCTGATCTGCCTCCGAAGGCGCGCATTGCCATGCGCGCACGTCCTGAAGGTGAGCGTCGTCCGCATGATTTGCGCCGCGCCCTGGCTTCGCGCGGCTATCAGGAGCTCGTCAATTTCAGTTTCGTTCAGGAAGCCTGGGAGCATGACTTTGCCGGCAACGATGCGCCCATCAAGCTGCTCAATCCGATTGCCAGCCAGCTTTCTGTGATGCGCACGCAGCTCATCGGCGGCCTGGTCGATATTCTGCGCTTTAATCTGAACCGCAAGGCAGAGTTCGTGCGCGTCTTCGAGCTCGGTCGAGTTTTCTTCCCTGACGAAACGATCGAAGACGGTCCGTTTACCGTCAAGGGCGTACGTCAGCCTCAGCATATCGCCGGTCTCGCTTACGGCGATGCCCATGAAGAGCACTGGAGTGCGGTCAAGCGCGCGGTTGATTTTTACGACGTCAAGGGCGACGTGGAGTCTCTGCTGGCGCCTTTGAGCGCGCGTTTTGAGCCCTGCCAGCATCCTGCTCTGCACCCCGGACGCGCAGCACGCATCATGCTCGAGGGCAAGGAAATCGGCTTTATCGGCGAACTTCATCCGCGTCTTTGCCATGCTTACAGCCTGCCTAAGGCGCCGGTGGTCTTTGAGCTTGATGTAGCCTCGATTCTTAAGACAGAGGTTCCGAGCGCCAAGCCCGTGAGCAAGTTCCAGCCCATGCACCGCGATATTTCCGTGACGGTCCCCGCTCAGCTGACGTGGCAGCAGGTTTGCGACGCTGTCGAAAAGCTTCGCACAGGCACGCGTGTCGGTTCGGTCATTGACTCCTTCCGGCTCTTTGACATTTATGTTCCAAAGGCTGGAGAAAGCGGTGAGCGCAGCATGGCTTTCCGCATGACGATTGCGTCAGCAGGCGAAGAAGCCATCACTGAAGAGCAGTCGGAAGCCGCATTTGAAGCAGTCGTCGACGTTCTTTCCGGACTCGGAGCCCACTTGCGCGCTTAAAGCGTGTATCATTCGCGCTCTTTTCTAGAAAAACGCTAAACGATTGAATTTCAAGAAAAAATGAGTGAGAACACCACGTCATACGCTTACAAGGCCAACAAAATCGAAAAAATGTTTCCGGCTGGACCTGCCAATTCCGCCACGCTCACGAAGATGCATTTCGTTGATATTCTCTACGAACGTCTAGGTCTGAGCCGAAGCGAGGCAAGCTCAGTGCTGGAGGCGATTTTCGATGAAGTTCAGGCAGCCCTTGTTATGGGACGAGAGGTGAAGCTGGCCAATTTCGGCACGTTTGCCACCAGAGAAAAAAGCGCTCGACCCGGCCGCAATCCGCGTACGGGCGAGGAACACGTGGTGTCCGCACGCCGTGTTGTTTCCTTTGTGCCGGCTCCGTACCTGCGTGAGTCCGTGGCTATGTTTCATGATCCGAAACCCGAAGCAGCAAAGGAAAACTAATCAGCGTCAATGATTTAGTCTTGCCGATCCTGCAGTTGTGTTGGGATCGGCTAAACTTAAGCACCGTCGTGCTTCATTAACCTCAAAAGAAAGGCCGGTGAGCATTGCGCATCGGCCTTTTTTTCATTGTTTTTTCTTCGTGCAATATGTCTGACACCACGCAGCAGGATCGCCTCTATTCATTGCAGGAAGCATCAGCCCAGTGCGGGCTTGCTCCCTATATCGTGCGCTATTGGGAAATTCATTTTCCGGAACTGGGAAGCGGAGCAGGCAAGGGCAAGTCGCAGTACACAGCCAGCGACATCGCGCTTTTGTGGCGCATCAAAAAGCTCCTCTACGTTGATCGTCTGACCATTGAACAGGCAAAGCAGCAATTAAGCCGCGAACGGGCTTTCCCGGTGCAGTATCCCGGCGGCGCGGCCCGTCAGACGCCCGAGCGGACTGCAGTTGAGTCCGCTCAGCCGGCTGAGCATCTTCATGCAGAGCAGTCTTCGCGCAACCAGGTTTTGCAGCCGGAAAAGCCTGCTCAAAGCGAAGCGGCAAATGCGGCATCGGCCGCAGCCGATGATGCACAGCAGGCATTGTCCGCGCTCAATGAAGTGCGCGAGCAGCTAAGCGCCGCCCGCGAGCAGGCTGCGCAGGCTCAGCTCAGCCGTGAACACTGGGAGCAGCAAAGCAGTTCTTTGCAGAAGCGCATTCAAGAGCTTGAGCATCAGTCTGAGGAATCGGCTCAGCATGTGCGAGAGCTCGAAGCAGCGCTGGCCGAAGCCAGACAAGCCGATGCGGCGCTGCGCGAAGAGCTTGAGCGCAGCCGCACTGAAGTTCAGACGCTGAGATCGGATCTTGCTCAAAGACAAGACGAGATCCAAAAGGCAGCTGAGCAAATTGAACTCCAAAGCACCCAGGCCGAGCTCAGCACGCAGCAGATCGCTGCATTGCAGGAAGAAAAGCGTCAGCTTGCCGAACAGCTCGAAGAGCTTCGTGCTCAGGCTGGAGAATCGGCTTCTGCACATCAGGATCTGCACCAGCGCAACGCCGAACTCGAACAAACACTCGGCTTTGTTCTTGGACAATTGCGGGAGATCTCGGCAATGTTCACAAGAAAGTAAAAAACAACGGAAAAACAACGGTTTATAAACGAGCGGCGGAAAAATGAGCTCCAGATGTTGCTTTTTAGGAGCTCATCACGTAATATACGCAACTCGTTCGGGGCGTAGCGCAGCCTGGTAGCGCACTTGCATGGGGTGCAAGGGGTCGCGAGTTCGAATCCCGCCGCCCCGACCATAATTCCAGGAAGGAGACGTTTGTAGCGTCTCCTTTTTTATTATCTTCTTCTACGCCCCCCCCCCCTTAAACAACGGGTTTCGCACGCGATCAGCCTTATGTCTCGTCTTTTTCTTCCTTATTGGCTATTGCTCTAGATCTTTGTTGGAAACAGCGGTAGAAATTTACGGTAGGAACGAAATTCAGCTTTTAGTTCCTCGAATTTTCTTTCTACCGTAAAAATATCCTTTTGTATCAACAATCTAGAGTCGGTAGACGATGAGCTGTCACCAGAAAGCGAGACACTTTCCAACGGTTTTATCAAAGGGGCCGTAAAACTCCCGCCTTCAGGCGCTGCATTCGTCAGGACTTCTACAGGAAAACCGCATATGCGCTCGCGCAGGAGTACGGCTGTGTGTATGCGGAAGATCTGAAGACGAAGAACATGACGAAAAGCGCGAAGGGGACGATCGAAAATCCCGGGACGAAGATCCGGCAGAAATCCGGTCTCAACCGAGCCATTCTGCGGACGGGGTTTTACGGTCTAACTCAGGCGATTTCCTGGCAGCTGGAAAAGACGGGAGGAATTCTCGAAAAGGTTCATCCCGCCTACACCTCTTGCGAGTGTCCGGTCTGCGGCTTTTGCGACAAGAAGAATCGTCCGAAGCAGGCGGTGTTCCACTGCATTGCCTGCGGACACCATCAGAACGCGGACACTGTCGGCGCAATGAACGTGTTGAGGAAGGGTCGGACTGACCCGAGCGCGCACGTCAAAAAGAGCGCATCGCCTGTGCAGTGAGTCGTGAGGTGGCCGTGCCCTTGCGCGGAGCTTCAGGGCCATCAGCAGGAACCGTCCTTTGACCGCCTTTTCGGAGTCGATCAAAGGAATCCCCATCCTTCAGGGCGGGGAGGGCGTCAACTTCGATGCTCAAAATGTTTCGTCAATCTTCTCTGGGCAGACTGTCCAGCCAGCTGCCTGTTTGTCTCAAGTAGCTATTAGGTCCTAAAAACACGCGAGCCTTGGCAGTCGTCGAACTACCAAGGCTCTTTACTTACGCGTCTAGCACATCAGAAGCAGAGCGATGAAAATCAAAACTTTCACCACTTGCTTTGATATACTAGCGAAAGAAGATCGATTGACCATTATCTATCTTCCTTTAAGTGGCTCGGAACTGCGAATTCCGGGCCATTTTGCTATGGTTTTGTCCCCGACGACTGGATGGCAACCACAGCAAAATCATCCAATTTTTAGCGGGTAATGGTCTAAGCTCCGCTGGACGTGAGGGCGATTTTAGCAAAGGCTCAGCACTGAACATCGGTGGTGCAATTCAGCCACGCGGCGGCTCTGGCTTTGGAGAGCAACCGGCAAGTCCAGGAGCTTTCGTCCCGCCATCAAAAGAAGCAACTTCAACAATTGCCGTTTTTGAAGAACCTGTGAGCATGACGGGCGTTCTGCGCTTTAATGCTTCTAGAGCATCGTCGAGTGATTCTGGTTCAGCACTTCAACCTTCCGAATGCCTGTCTCTCGTCGCCATAAGGTTCTAGCGACACGTGAGCCCCGATAGTCGGGACTACCGAGGCTCTTTACTTACGCGTCTAGCACATCAGAAGCAGAGTGATGAAAATGAGAATTTTCACTACTCGCTTTGATACACTGGCGGAAGAGATTGAATGTTGGTGCATTTCCAATCTTCCTCTAAGCGGCTTAGATGGTGGTACATCTAAGCCGTTTCGCTAGCTCGGATTTTGCAAGTTGTCGAAAGATCACCAATATTTTCCAGAGAGCCACTCGTCGCTACGTTAGACTGAAAGAAGGTCGAGACAAGCTCGCAAAACCACAGCGGACGTAATCATGACGTTGTGCTCTGTCGGGATGTTGCAAACCGTTTGTAGTGTCACTCGGTACTGTAAATGCACGAAGAGAAAGTAAAGCAAGCGCAGGAAAAGACTGCAATAGGCAGGCACGCTTTCATCCGGATTTCTGAAATTTCCGAAGAAGACAAGGCCAAGTTTCTGCCATTGCTCCTATTGGGCGATGAGTCAGAAGCAATGATCAAACGCTACATCCACCGTGGGCGGTTGTTTGCGCTGTACGAACATAACAATACGGCCTCAGATCTTCGTGCGGTGTGTGTGCTCACGAACGAAGGAGACGGACTTTTCGAGATAAAGAACCTTGCCGTGGCTCCGGAACATCAGCGCAGTGGTTTCGGTCGCCGAATGGTCTTCTTCGTTGTTGATCTCTGTCGTCAGGCGGGTGCAAAGACACTTTTCGTCGGCACTGGGCGCGATTCCCAAGTCGTGTCCTTTTACGAAAAATGCGGCTTTGCGAAGTCGCATATCGTAGAAGGCTTCTTTGAAGCCAATTACGACCATCCGATTATCGAAGACGGCATCTGTCTCAAAGACATGCAGTATTTACGGATTGACTTTTGATCCTCTTGTCAAGCATTTTGTTTTTCGAGCAAAGATTCGAGTGTGTCAAATAGAGCTTCCGGCACTTTGTATCTGTACTTTTTCCTAAGATTCAGCGAAACGCGTCCGGCCTGAATTGCCGCAGCAACCAACACGTCCAGATCTTTTTGTACGACGTCAAACGACTCGTTCAGAACATGGTAAATCCTGTCGTAAGTTTCCAGAAAACGAATTTCCTCCGGCAGATAGGTGCTGACGGCTTCCTTAACCATTTCGTATAGAAACTCGCATTGCCTCGTAGCATCCCTGTAACGGTAGACATCAGCTGTACCGAGGAATTGAAAGTCGTACTGGCCGTCATCAATCTGCACTGTTTCCCAGAGTTCTCGGCAAGGTGCTGAGAAGGTCTCTAAGCCTGTAAATAGTCGCGTTCGTGTTGCAACATGGCGGCGGATATGGGAAGAATGTGACCGTTAGGTAATACGCCGCTGCGAATCAATTGCTGATGCACCAGAAAACGACTTAGACGGCCGTTGCCGTCCATGAACGGATGAAGATAGACAAAACCGAACGAAGCTGTCCCGGCGGCAACCAGTGGATTGGTATCGCCCGGTGCTTCGGCGATCATTCTAAGAAGTCCCGACATCAAGTCATCAAGTGTTTCGGGCGGCGGCGGAACGTAGGTGATGCGTCGAAACCCTGCCCCCGTTGTGTTGGCAAGCCAGTTTTGCTCGGTACGGTAACTGACGGCCTGACTATAAACGGTCGAAACGATCCGATTCTGAATCTCGCAAAGAGAGTCTTCGTCCAAACGATCAAAGGTACCTGCGTTTTTTAGGAGAGCGACGAAACGCTCAGCTTTGCTGCCGTTGGGCGCCTCTTTTTCGATCTCGAAGGAACTGCGCGTTTCACTTAGGTAAGCCCAGTCTGCGGCGCGCTGCAGCAATTGGGACGGTATTGATGAGAGGTGTCGATTGAGTTCGGCGAACACAGATTCGGTGTTTTTGTCGGTGAGTTTTTCCGTTTTACGTACGATTGGGCAATAGGTGAGGTTCCCAAGGCCGTTGAAAATGAGGCGCCAACGTGGAATTTGACGCTTGGGACCGGTGAAGTAGAGGGTGTCGTCAAAAAAATCGACATAATTGCCGGACGGACGTTTGTAATCAAGCTGTTTCTGCGTGAACTCTTCCCAGAGCCAACCAATTTTTCGATAGATGGCGCTGCTCGGTTTATTGTCTAGCCTGAATTTTGCAAGTTCATAAAACTGCTGGCGGTAGACGCAAAAAAATCCGCAACAAAAGGCGGATTTAAGGGTGGAAGAAGCGGGTTTTGGTAAGGTTCAGTTACCACACAAAACCCCAACACCCAGCTCTTCCGCCATGCAGATTACCACATGCTCCGACGCTTCTGGCCGCTCCGTCACGTTTTCCAGCAAAAAATTTCACGCGACTGCACTTGCCGGCCTTCTTCCCATCGCTCATATCGCTCGCAGTCTAAACCTCTTTAAGGCCGCCAAGGAAGTTCTGTCCGATGCCGTTCCCTCCAAACGCAATACGCTGTATTCCCCTGAATTGATGTTTGAGCAACGTCTTCTGGCTTTGGCAGCGGGATATGAAGACCTCAACGACCACGACGAACTTTTTCATGATCCAGGCTTTACCAGTGCACTTGGTACCGCCAATATGGCCAGCAGTGCCACCCTGTGCCGTTTCGAAAATGGTTTCGATCGCCATTCGATCAATGCTCTCAACGAAACTCTGTTGAGCGCCTTCATTGATGCTGACAGGCGACTGGGGCTGCTGCCGCGTATTCGACGCAAGAAGTACCGTTGTTTGTTCTTGGATGTGGATTCGACATACATCAAGCTTTACGGCAACCAAGAAAAGAAGTCTTACAACGGCCATTATCAATGCTGTTGCCTGGCTCCGGTTTTGTGCTATCTGCATGGCTACCCCATTGCTGTGTATGGCGCGGCAGGCACCAGCGATGCCCGCAAGGTGCTTGAACACTACTTGCCCAGGCTGCTCAAGCGGATCCAGAAAGCATTTCCCGACTACATCATTGTTCTGAGAGCGGATTCCGGCTTCAATTCCAACGCCTTGATCGAGACCTGTCAGAAGCTGGGCGCCCATTACATCATGGGTTTCCCACCGATCAAGGCTGCCCAACAAGCCATCTACAGCAAGGGGCTCAAATACGCAAAGCGCAAGCAAGCCAAGCGCTACACGACTGCCGGAACTGCCGCGCAAATCATTGGAGCAACGGATTGGAACGCCAAAAGCTGGAATCAGCCCAGACGTGTGATCGCGCGAAAGCGCTTTGATCGACGCACCTGTCAGCTGGACTTGCGTTTGATTCAAACCAGCATTGCTTGCACCAAAGACTCGGCAAAAGAAGGTTATGCCGGGGAATTGTCACTGATCACCATTTCGGACATGTATGAGAAGGTGTATTGCGGACGAGGCCGCATGGAGCAGTGGGTCGGCGAATTCAAAACGCAGTGCTTTGGTGACAGAGCCAGTGCGACAAAGTTTCATGCCAACTGCTATCGTATGACATTGGCTGCGTACTGCCAGATGCTGCTTAAGATCGCTCGTCGTCTGCAGTACTTCGGTGTGCGCAAGGCAAACCGAAAAGCAACACAGAAGACGGTGCGAACCTTCCGTCGCGATGTGATTTGCGTGACAGCGGCAGTAAGAGAGATGCGCAAAAAATTGCACCTGACACTGCCGGAGCATTTACACGACCGGCAGGCCTTTGAAGCCCTTTTTTTCATTCGAATATAGAACGGCCTGAGCGTCCCCGACTTGTCGTGCCGCGGTTTCGGGGTAAGGGGCAATTGCGCCCGCTGGGAGGGGTAAACGCCGGATTTATCCTGCCTGTAAATATCTCACACTCTCAAGACGATTTCCGGCAACCTTTGGCTGCCGGATTCGATTCGTTTGTCTGAGTACTTGCAATAAGCAGGCCGTGCGCCAGTTCGGCGCAGATTACACAGATGGGTGAAAGTCCCATCCCGACAAAGCCTAGCGAGCAGTCGGTACTTA
>CALXQS010000021.1 GCA_944390715.1 uncultured Duodenibacillus sp.
AAGCAGTTACTCGGGGTTTCCTGAGGGACTGCCTATAATGCTTGAACCTTCAGGTCCAAATTTCGCGCCCCACCCCAACCATGGCTACAGGCTGGTTTCATATCAATGTAATGAACAAACGAAGTCGCTGAGCGTGCTTGTGCTTGAGCCGTTGCTTGACGGCGTGGTGTGTCCTCGATGCGGCGCCTATTGCAATCGCTGGAAAGATAAAGATCGCAAGCTGTTGATCAACGACTGGGATATTGCCGCCGGCGGCTGCATCAAGGTAGTGGTGCCGTCCAGAAGGCTGCGCTGTCGATGCGGCTGTACCAAAACCGAAGATCGTCCTCAATGGGTTCTTCCTGGTCACCTGGTCATCAAGCAGTTGGGGGCTTTTGTTCAAAAGCTTCTGAGGCACCGAATCAGCATTGAGGACGTTTCGCGCATCACCGGCCTCGACTGGGCCCTGATCAAGGATCTCGACAAAGCCGCGCTGCAGCTTGCTCATGGAGGGCAAAAGGACTTGAGCCGGATTCGACGTCTGGCTATTGATGAGATCAGTATTCACAAAGGGCACAAATATGCGACGGTCGTGATGGATCTTGATGAGCGAGCCATTATTCACGTTGTCGAAGGAAAACGGCAAGTTGATTTGCAACCGTTCTTTGATCGACTCCAAGAGCTCGGAATCGATAAGCAGATTGAGTCGGTTTCGGTGGACATGAATGCCGCCTACCCAAAACTGATCAAAGAGAATCTGCCTCACGCGAAGATTGCCTACGACCGCTTCCATGTGATGCAGCAGCTCAACAAGCAGGTGTTGGCTGCCGCGAAGGTGTTTTCCATCAAGAAAGCACTGATGACGTACCGAAACCTTCCAGCCAAGCAACGTAAGCTCCCCCAACACAAAAGGGCAAGGGCTGTCGCAGTTCAGTGCGTTAAGAACGCCGAATGGCTGGTCATAACTGATCAGGATCTTCTTTCTCCAGACAGGCAGGAACGTTTACGGCTGCTGCGCGAAAACAACCAACTGTTTGCCGACCTCTACGCCGTCACCGCCAAACTTAAGACGGTCTGGAGAGCCTGCAGTGAGCAGAGCGCATTGAGCGTGCTCAACGAGTGCATTGAACTATGCGAGGCCATTGCCGACGAACATGGCTTTGACGATGTCCGCAAATTCGGCAGGATGCTGCGTCGACGTGCTGAAGGCATCACGGCGGCTTGCGTGGTGAAGTTCGGAACCAATATCCTTGAAGGCGCAAACAACACCACCAAGGTGATCAAGCGAGTCGCCTATGGCTTCAGAGACTTCGAGTATTTCGCCCTGAAATTGTTGGGAGCTTTCCTCGGCATTCACTACAAGCAGTAGCTCGCAAGGCGAGGTTTGGAACTTGTTTGGAATGGAGTTAGGGAAACCCTAGCTTTTCCCCATTATTCCTGAAGAGCCCCCCCCCCTTGGATAGTAAAAACCCTTGGAAATCAAGGGTTTAGAGCAAGGATGGCGGAGAAGGGGGGATTCGGACTTTTTCCCTGACGCCAATAAAATCAAAGACTTAGCGTTCCGTATTTTAGTAAAAATTGCATAGGGTCACCAAAAAGGTCACCAAAAAATTCTCGAAGAATTGGCTATTACATGTTATGGATTGATCGATAGATTTTATTGCAAATGGGCAGCAGTCAATCCTGCCAGCTATCGATGGAGCCGATCTTCTGTGAAGCTTACGATCGTTGAGCATGCCATCCCAAGTAGCGCTCTGTGAATTGTGCAGCGGTAAGTATCTTTGTTGCGCCTATGTGCCCACGTTCGAGTAAGCCGGCGCGCTGGTCCCCAGTAATAAGATTATTTGCTGAACCAGCCTCACACCTACCGTCGTCCAGTCTCGCTCAAGGCTTTAGGCAACCGATAGGCACAACCAAGATCCCGTCGTCTCGGCGATAAGCAAAATCGCCTGAGGCGGTCAAAATCATAAGAAAAGAAGGGGAGCGCATGGCATCCGTATCGATTTTCTTAGAGAACGTCGTCAGGGTCTTGACGCCGTCATCGATGCCTTTCTCGCTTCCGAGCTTGATTTCAATCAGCCCGTAGCGACCGTCGCGGCGATGCAGGACGGCATCGCACTCGAGCCCGTTCTTGTCTCGGAAATGGCTGACGGATCCGTCCAGTGCTTCCGCGTAGACGCGAAGGTCGCGCATGCACAGCGTCTCGAATATGAAGCCGAAAGTTTCTGGATTCAGAAGCAGGTCGCGCGGACCGACACCGAGCGCCGCTGTAGCAATAGACGGATCGATGAAGTACCGCGTATCGGAGGTTCGGATAGCCGTTTTGGAGCGCAGATTCGGGCTCCATGCAGGCATGTCCTCAATGACGAAAATCTGGCGCAGTGCCGAGAGATAAGTTCCGATCGTTTTCTCAGAGGCCTGCTGCCCAACATCCTTTGCAATTTCGCTCAGCGAAATTTGTGAGCCTTGGACGCGTGCGTAGGAACGCAGAAGCTTGCGAGTCGTCTCCTGATTCCGACGCGTTCCGTCTACACGTGAAATATCCTCTCGGACAATCGCATCAAAATAGTCGAATGCATGGGCCAAGGCCAGTTCGCCCGTCTGTCTGAGCGCGGTTGGCCAGCCACCGCGACAAGCGGCAAAAGCGACATTCTCAAGCGAAAGAGAACTGGTGCACGCGATATTAAGATCGCCGTCAAAGAGAGCGCCGAGGCTCACCGAGCCGTTTGATTCTTTAGACTCGAAAAGTGTCATCGGCCGCATTTTCAACCAGCCGAATCGTCCGGTGCCGGTGTGCATGATGCCGCTTTTATCTGCGGGAACTGCCGATCCTGTAAGGATAAATTGTCCTGGGATGCCCTCTCGGCGATCGACCTCGCGGCGTATGGCATCCCAAAGCTGCGGAGCAAGCTGCCACTCGTCGATCAGACGCGGGACGTCTCCTTCGAGAAGCAGCTTCGGGTTCAGCGCAGCGATCTGTAGAGTTCGACCGGGTTCCATGAAGAGAACGCTCTTGGCCTGCATCGTTGCGGTAGTCGATTTGCCGCAAAGCTTCGGGCCCTCTATCAGCACGGCGCCAATGGTTTGCAGCTTTCTTCGGAGCAGAGAATCGACAACGCGAGGTTGATAGTTAACCATATGACTTTCCCAGAAATCTTAAGTGGCATCCACGTTGATGCGACAACGTGTTTCCTCATTCGGCCAAAAATTATATCCTTATTTGGCCAAGTTCAGCTTCTTGATTTGGACAAAAATTGCTTCCAATTTTGGCCTGTAAACGTTTCTGGATTTGGCGAGTGTTCCTCTGTGTGTGAAGGCACGTGCGCAGCTTCATGAGTGCTTCCAATAAAAGAATGGACTCCGATGGCCTACCGAAAAAGTGCGGATGCAGTACTCCACGGCGCTCGTGTCGTGGGACAGAAGCGCGTCAGCTGGAAGACGGCAAATGTCTTCGTAGTGGTTCTCATCGATTGCCGAGTGCATGTGCCGCAGAAAATACTTGTTGGCCTTGATTTGCCCAAAGCCATTCTATTTGCCGCAGTGTGGACAAAGGTTTTTGCCTTGACAATATTGGGGAGGGAATAGGCTTTCAGCGGTTCTTTGTGGTAGTTCGCTTAACCTCTGCTCGCTTCTGAAGTCTGGCTTTGTCAGTCAATGAATTGACGGCTTCTTGTACAGCAGATTTGACGGGCGGAAGTTTCTGCAGGTGCTCCTTCGTAGCGCGGACGAGCATCTTGTCCTGACTCGAACCGGCGTTCAGCTCGTTGATTACGTCGTTCAGGAGATCGGTCAACTCCTGACGTTTTGCTTTCGCTTTGACGATACCCGGCGGATCGGGGATAGGCTTCCCACTCCGAACGGAGCATTCGACGTCCATCAGCCGGTTTTGCATGGTCTTGAGCAGTAGGGTCTTCTTTTTTCGTGCAATGGCGTGCTTGCGGGTGCGTTCCTTGTCGGTTTGCACCTTTCGCGCGTTGTGAAACTCAGGTTGTCCAAGTGAACGGCGTGTCACGCCGCGCTGCCAACGCTGCGTAGCGTTGGCCTCGATGCCTTGTTCGCGCAAACATACGGCGAAATGTTCGCGCATTTCCTCGCGGCGAGTGTTGTCAACGTGAAAACGCCGTCCGTCATAACCGATGGTTCGAAGCAAGATGTGGCAGTTGTTGGCGGACGTCAAAATTGACCCGCTTTGGACAGTAGTGACCCAGTGTGAATCTTGTCATGGGTCACAGGAGCAAATTTCTCAACGGACCATGCCGACTGTCAAGGAGCAGAATCCGCATGCCAGTCACCAGGGCAAGTTGTCATGTTCAAAATGCCATGCTGGGCATGCGCAGACCAAGAGTTATTGTCTTGACTGCCATGTCAACTTCAATCAGAAAATGCCCGAACAGTCGCAGTAAGTTTGAACGCTAGGAACATTGAAGTTCAGGTCGATGAGTTCAAACCATTCGATCATTGGAAGCTTTAGTGAACAACCTGTCCCGGAGCCAAAGTGAAGTGGTTGTGGTCAATAGACTGCAACCGCTTCACTTTTAGTTCAATTCCGTCTGAATGTCAGAACGTATAGCCGATGGAGACGGAATAAATATTGGCCGACAGATCATGGCTCTTGCCGTTTTCCAAGTCGGAGCCCTCAAAACTTGAATAGTCCTGCCCGCGCATCCATAGATGGGCATAGCCAATGTCAAGATTCCAGTTTTCCCATCGCAGGCCGGTGCCCAAACTGACGCCCGTACGGCCGTGTCCCGGGACCATGAAGTCTGCGTGGGCTTCGTTTGTGACCGGTGTTTCGTGCCAAACGCCTGCGCGCAGGGCAAGCCAGTCCATGGGTTCGTATTCCACACTGGCATTGAAGTTCCATCCGTTGCGCCATTTTTTGGCGGAGTTGGACTCAAAATTGGAATCAAATCTGATGTTCAGGGAATCAAAAGTTGACCAACGGGTAAAGACGGTTCCTATTTCGAAGCTGAGATTGTCCAACGGATAGTAGGTCAGGCCCACGGCAAGGGAGTCAGGCAGACGCACCCTGCCATGTACGCCGGTATCGGCAGCATGCGGTACTTGATTCATTTCAGCCAACAGATTTTCTTCTTCGCGGGAAAAATCGGCTGAGCCATCAATACGGAGCGTCACAGGGCTCTTGTAGGCAAGACCCAGAGAGAGCTTGTCCGTCATGCGGATGTGAATGCCCAAGTGCACCCCAACTCCCCAGTGCGAGCCGTCAAGCGTCATCTTGATGTCCTCAGCCTTTGCTGGGAAGAACCCTGAGAGTTGGAAGCATTGAATCTGCTTTCCCATGGTCAAGCTGGCGTGCATGATTTCTACGCCGGCGGAAAGAGACAGGGCATCGTTGACCTTCACAGCCAGCGTGGGCACGAAGGAAAACGTCTGGAATTTGATGTCGGTCAGGTCGTAACGTCCCGGCCAATTGTCAGGAAACTCATTGTCAAGGCCGAAGCGCGAGAACAGCCCCAGGCCCAGCCACAAATGCTCGTTGAGTTGATGGGTTAGGTAGGCGTAAGGTGCGGACAGAACATGGGACCCTGTGGTCGTAGACGAGAGGCTGCCGTCTTTTTCGTATAAATCGAACGTGCTCTTGGGAACAACGGCGGCATAACCGACCATGACGTGCGTACCGGGTAAACGGGTAATGCCGGCAGCGTTGTAGGCGATGGCCGAGGGATCGTCCGCACGTCCCACCATGCCTCCTGCCAGAGACAGGCCTCTCGTGCTCCATTGCGTCAGGGAAAAACCTTCGGCCTTTGCCGCAGTCATCTGACATGCGCACAAAAGACAGACTGCAGGTATGACATATCGTTTTTTTTTCATATGCATCTCCGCAACGAAATTCAAATCGTATCTGACAGTCGAAAAGAAATCGCCCACGATAATTATATGTTATTGGTTTGGTAGCTTCTTTTTGATGGATGATTTTCTCGGTTGTTGAGAAGAGTTTCTCCCGACAGAAACCGACTGAATGAATCTCCTGTCTTTGACAGCTAAAAGCGACTGATTTTCCCGAAATGCCTTGATTTTTCAAGGTTTTCCGAGAAAATTTTTCGTCCGAAATATGGTATAATTATGCATACTCTTCGGATTGATCATTATGAACATCGTCAAGCAGAAAATCCGCGGCAAAACTTACGTCTACATTCGTGAGTCGTTCTGGGACCCGGTTCGAAAAAAGTACTCAAGCCGAAACGTCAAGAGCTATGGCAACTTGGAGGATCTGCTCAAGCAGAATCCGCATTTTCTTGAAGACCTTGAAAAAGAAATGGCTGCCTTGCGATCCGATCGTTTGGCCAGCAAAGAACGCAAGGTCGCCGAGCTCGCCAAGTGCGTCAAGATGGACGTCCTGCGAGGCTCGAACGCGCAAGCCGACAACCGTTGCACGATGCTCGGCGCTTATGTGATCAAACGGCTGTGGGACAAGCTTGCACTGTCCCGCAAGCTTCGAGATCTTCAGAAAACGACGAATTTGTCTGTCGACATTCCGAAGGCGGCTTTCTTTATGACGGCCGCGCGATGCCTGATGCCGGATTCAAAGCTGGCCCAGTGGAAAAAACGCTGTCAGATTCTCAGCGGCGCCCAGGAACTCAAGCTCCAGGACCTCTACCGTTCGTTGGACTTTCTGCAGGACCACAAAGAGGCGCTGCTTGCATATCTGAATCGAAAGGTGTCCCAGGCCTACCAGCGCGAAATCACGGTCGCGCTTTACGACGTCACAACCTATTTCTTTGAAAGCCAGGATGCGGACACGCTTCGCAATTTCGGGTTTTCTAAAGACAACAAGGTCAACCAGGTACAAGTGGTCATGGGGCTGCTGATCGACCAAAACGGAGTCCCCATTGACTATGAGTTGTTCCTGGGAAATCAAAACGAATTCGGGACCATGCTTCCCATTCTCAAAAAGCTCAAAAGCCGCTATCGCGTGAAGAAATTGATAGTCGTTGCCGACCGAGGTCTCAACAGTGCATCCAACCTCTATGAACTCAAAGAAGAGCAGATGGACTACGTCATTGCGTACCGACTCCGCAACGCTGGCTGCCGCATCAAGAAGCTGATCGAGGATGATGCAGGATGGATTCACCGACGCTCAGACAGCCTGAGCGATATCGCAAAGTTCAAGCTCACCGATGAAGCGCGCAAGGTCGTCATCGAAGAGAACGGAGAAAAGCGCACGGTTGAGATTCGCAGCCACCTGCTGATCAACTACTCAGCCAAGCGGGCCCGCAAAGATCGACACGACCGTGAACGCCTGATTGCCAAAGCTCAACGGCTTGCCGATCATCCAGCGTTGCTGTGCAGCGAACTCAAGCGCGGCGGAAGATCTTTTCTCAACATTCGTGCCGACGGTGTATCGGCCGAAGTGGATCAAGCCAAAATTGAGAGTGCTGAATTTTGGGACGGGTACTACGGCATCGTGTACTCGGACTCGACAATGACTCCTGAGCAAGTGCTGAGCACTCACCACAGCCTCTGGAAAATTGAAGAGTCGTTTCGAATTGCCAAGTCGCTGTTGAATGCACGGCCATGCTTTCACTGGAAGGAAAAGCGCATTCGCGGGCATTTCTTGATCTGCTACCTAGCGCTGACGCTGCACCGGCTGCTGGAACTGGAATTGGCAAAGTGTGGACAGGAGCTGACCTCCGAACGGATCTTCGAAGCGCTTCAGGGCGCGATGGTGACGAAGATTCAACTGAGCCCTGACGAAGTGGTGTACGCAAAATCGCAAACGGAAGGCGACTTTGCAACGATCTGCAGAGCCGTGGGACTTGGTGAGATTCCCAGAATTTCAAAAGAGACGGAATTGAAAGCTGCGCTGAAGGTTAAGACGTTATAACACGCTTCGAACGAGCTCCCTGTGCTTGGGTTCCCTGCTGTTCCAAGGGATCCCAAGCGTTTTTGACTTGAAAACTGTCAAAATTAGGAGTTCCATTTTGGAATAAGTTGCCGCTTTGCAATGGCTTTGCCTCGTGCATCAAAGAAATCCTTAGCACTTGTCTGTGACGAGCGAAAAGCAAAACTTCCCCCAGTCATTCATCAATCGCTGTCTCTCCGTGCTTAGGCGAGCTCGGTCGTAGGCTCCGTGGTAGTCGTCAGAAGCTTTACAGTGCAACAGGCAAAGCTCAGTCGCTTCCTGATCGTACCGGCGGTTGTTGCCGAGACGGTCGTCCTTGGCCCACGTGCGAAAGCCGCTGCGTGCAGTACCGTGTGCCGTGACGATGCAAATCTTGCCTTCGCGCTTGGACTTGTCCGGGTCAATCCACCCGGTTCCATCTAGCGCTTTTTGTCTGGCGTGCATTCTGCGGATCAAGGCAGTTGTTGCTGTGTCGGAAAAGCTACCGCCATTGTCGGCCTTGAAGATCAATTCGTCCGCCCTAGGTAGGTTTGGGCGAACCTTTTCCAAAACCTCGATCGCTTGCTGCGACAGATAGATAGTACGGTCTCGCTTGGGGTCCTTGATTTTGTCGTGCTCGGGCGGAATTTCCCAGATTCGCTTCTCAACGTCAATTTCGCCCCAGGTGGCTAGGCGAACAGCCTTCATGCGGCTTGCTGTAAGGATGGCGAACATCATCATCCAGCGACTCGTACCTTCCAGGTGGTAAAGCGCTTGAATGAACGAAGGAATCCTATCGTAGGGGAGAGCTGCGAAATTTTCTTTGCGGACGGCGTTCTTACGAGCGCCTTCCATGAGAACGCCGAGAGGGCCTTGTAGAGAACACAAATCTTCAGCTGATGAGCTGTAGTTCATCGCTCGGGCCCAGTTCAGAATCGCTCTGATGTTCCGCAACGCTTTCTTCGCAGTGATGGTTTTTGTAGTCCAAATCGGGGCAAGGACGTCACGGATGTCTTCAACGGTAATTGCGTTGATACCGATGTCATCGAGGCGAGGTAGCACATGCCTGGCAAGAAGGTTGGACGTGGCGTAAGGCTCTTTCCGGTCGTTTACCCAGTAGTTGTTTTCCACGCGGTATTTCAGCCACAAATCCATGACCTCCGCGAAAGTTTTGGAGGTGGGAGCGGTCTTTGAAGACGATTGCTGAGTCTTTGCCTGCCGACGAGTTGCGCGTGTGGGTGTTGGATTGATGCCCTCAGACAGGCGCGCCCTGATTTCCGTAGCTTTAGTGCGAGCTTCGGAAAGCGACATGGAGCGACGGAGTCCGAGAGACATGCTGCGCCGCTTGCCGAATGTGTCTTGATACCGGATGTAGCTTTCTGAGGCTCCGCGAATGCGGAGGTAGAGCCCCTGGGCACCGCCGAGCGGATAAAAGCCCGGTGACTTGAGTTGCCGGAAGATGACGAGCGGCATCGGAGTGACGAATTTAGGCATGGTCGAAAAGGTTCAAAAACGACGAAAACTGCGCTAAATCCGATCTTATCGAGCTTCAGAGGGTCACCAAAAGGGCCACCAAAAATGCAGGTCCTGTAAGGTTTTGTACGGTTACAAAAGGTTCTGTTTAGTAATTTTGTAAGCGTGTTGTAAAATTTCCACATGTAAGAAAAAAGGCTTGAAACTCAATCGCTTCAAGCCTTTAATCCTCTGCAGTTTCAAGTGCTTATCACTAATTACAAAACTGCAGTTTTTGTAATCATTGGCGGAGAAGGAGGGATTCGAACCCTCGAGACCAGGTATATTTGATCTGCGCCCTTAGCAGGGGCGTGCCTTCAGCCACTCGGCCACTTCTCCGGCTGATTCACTTCCGTCTGTCTCAACGGAAGCTCTTATGTCAGCTGAGCACCGCATCTTACATAAAAGTTTTCGAGAACGCAATAGCAAAATCCAATTGACGGAATCGCATTGTCGAGGAATGTGCAGGACGTCCTTATGAATAAATTTTAAGTTGAGAGCTCGAATAGCAGCCAGGCCTTATGTTTTCTGGGGGTTGGCAGGTATTTTTTCTCACATTATTGCCAATTTTGTGTTAATGCCATTGGCAATATTTGCCTTCAAGACCATTGTTTTCCTCGGCGAGTTGCCCAGGAGTGAGCTTAAGGACGGTAGGCTTATATGCAGGAAAAGGTCTAATCATGAGGAAACCGTTTCATTGGAGTGCTCCGACAAGCTGCCTGTCATTATGGCTATCGATGGTCAATCAGTCAGAGCTTCACGCATTGACGGACAAAAGTGCGGGCACATTCTCAACCTGTACAACTGCACTGAACACAGTTTCATGAGGCAATGCCTGATTGAAAGCAAAAAAGGCGAAATCAGCAGCACCGACGAGTTGTTGGAATGTTGGAACATTTTGAACATTTTGATTTGGAAGGCACTCTGGTCACGGCCGATGCTTTGTTTTCGAAGAAAAAGATGTTTGCTGCCATTGTGAACAAGCAAGTCGACTACTGCATTCCTGTCAAGGACAACGCAAAGGCTGTCAGCCACACCATTGACTCCGCATGTACTGCAGCACTTAATGCTGAAGACAACAAGTAGCTAGTGGAGATCAAGCATTTGGCTCTAGAAACGGAACTTAATCAAGGACGCATTAAGAACGTGTCATTGATGTTCTACCTGCCTTGTTGTTGCTCCGAAAAATGCTTGATCGATGGATTGGTCTCGAAGATGGTCGTATCGTGCAATATCCAAAAAGGTGGACAAATAAGAAAACCGGTGAGATCAATACGCAAATCAAGCGCGCCGTTAGTTCGATCCGTTGGGATAACGAAAAAGCTTGTGCAGTCTTTTGCTTCTTGTGTTCGGTCCTGAAATGTTCTGACCGGCAGCAGTTTTTCGGCCGTCATCGATGGCGACATCGGCACGGCACTCCAAGTTTTTGAACGGATCGTCAACACGTGCACCGCAGAGCAAACGTGGTTACGTATTCTTGTGAAAGGAAAGTATGTCTGGTGCAGTTCCATGATTGAGCAAGTTCATATGCATCATGGTTGCAAGACAAGTACTAAAGCAGGCTAGAGCGCTGAAAAAATTCACTTTTTGGGGTTTACTTTAGCTTCATTTTGTGCAACAATGCGGTTTCGCAAAATTTTTCTGCGTCGGGGATGACTGCGCCCTTAGGGTAGGGAAGCACGACTCGATGCCATTAACCATTTCACCATTTAGGATTAGGTGCTTATCAATGCCCACCATTCGCGTTAAGGAAAACGAACCGTTTGAGGTTGCGCTGCGTCGCTTCAAGCGCACTATCGAAAAGTCAGGCCTGCTCACTGAGCTTCGCGCTCGTGAGTTCTACGAAAAGCCGACTGCTGAACGTAAGCGCAAGAAGGCTGCCGCTATTAAGCGTCACTACAAGCGTCTTCGCAGCATGATGCTGCCCAAGAAGCTCTATTAATATAAGGGAGCTCTGGTAGGCTCATATAAAGCCAGCTTGATAAGCCGAAGAGCGGCCGACTTCATTGAGAGGTTCGGTCGCTTTTTTCATTGGGAGATAAAAATGACGATCAAAGCACAAATCATGCAGGATATGAAAGCGGCCATGAAGGCGCACGATGCCCCCCGTCTTTCCGCACTGCGTCTGCTTCTGGCTGCGATCAAGCAGCGCGAGGTTGACGATCGTGTCGAAGCCACCGATGAGCTCGTTGGAGGCGTGATCTCCAAGCTCATTAAGCAGCGTCGTGACTCCGTCAAGCAGTACAGCGACGCTGGCCGCACCGATCTGGCACAGAAGGAACAGTTCGAAATCGACGTGCTCTCGGTCTACATGCCCAAGCAGATGAGCGACGAAGAAATTGCCGCCATCGTGAAGGATGCGATTGCGCAGACCGGCGCAAGCGGCATGGCTGCAATGGGCAAAGTCATGGGTGTTGTCAAGGGCAAGTGCGCAGGCAAGGCTGATATGGGCCGAGTCTCCGCCCTTGTGAAGGCTGCTTTGTCTGCATAAGCGGCGAGGACTTCCCAGTTCATGATCCCAGAGAGCTTCATACAGGAGCTCTTAAGCCGCATTGATATTGTTGAGGTCATCAACAAGGTTGTGCCGCTTAAGAGAACCGGCAAGAACTACATGGCCTGCTGTCCCTTTCACAGGGAAAAAACGCCTTCGTTTTCGGTGAGCCCGCAGAAGCAGTTTTACAAATGCTTTGGATGCGGGGCCGCCGGCAGTGCCATTACGTTCGTGATGAAGTATGAAGGGCTGAGCTATGTTGACGCCGTCAGGCGTCTTGCTGAGTCTGTCGGCATGACAGTCCCTGAAGATTCCCGCGGTCAGGAGCGTCGCGCCAGGGCTCGAACGCTTACTGACTACATGCAGGAAGCGGCAAATTTTTATACGCAGTGCCTCAGGGACAATCCCAGAGTTATCGATTACTTGAAGAGCAGGGCTATTTCAGGTGAAACTGCAGCCCTCTACGGGCTGGGTTATTCTCCGGATGCATGGCAGGGGCTGCAGGATGTCTTCGGGAAGCTCTACGAAAGTCAAGAGCTTGAGGACCAGGGTTGCGGTCTGGTGATCAAAAACGAAAGCGGACACCGTTATGACCGCTTCCGTGGCCGACTGATGTTTCCCATCCGCAATCCTCGTGGTCAGGTCATTGCTTTTGGCGCTAGAACGCTAAACGGCGACGAGCATCCAAAGTATCTAAATAGTCCTGAGACTGCGATCTACCGCAAGGGCAACGAAATTTACGGACTGTACGAAGCCTCTCACGCGATTCGTCAAAGCGGGCGAGCTATTGTCTGCGAAGGATATATGGACGTGATTCAGCTCTCGCAGGCAGGCTTCAAGGAGTCATGCGCAGCTTTGGGAACGGCTGTCACTGCTGATCATGTGCGAAAGCTGCTGAGGCTTGTGCAGAAGATTTATTTTTGCTTTGACGGCGATGAAGCGGGGCAGCATGCGCTGCGGCGAGCAATGGAAGCTTCGCTTCCGGCCGTTGGAGACGAACACGAAATTCGCTTTGTGGTTTTGCCCAAAGAGCATGATCCGGACAGCCTCATCAAGGAAAAAGGCGCACATGCCTTTGAAGAGGAGCTGGAAAAAAGTCTGACGCTCACGCAGTACTTCGTAAAGACCGTGACCGAGGGCAAGGATCTTTACACCGCCGAGGGGCGAAGCCGCTTTTTGTCGGAAAGCAAGCCTTTGGTGATTGCAATGAATGCTGCTCCGATTCTGCGCGATCAGCTCGTGGCTGAGCTTGCCATGCACGCCCGCATGAATCCTGACGAACTTCATCGTGCCTTCGGCATTGCGCACAGACTTCCTGCGGCGCAGATGAATCCGAGTTTGTCCCGTCGATTTTCGTCTGGCGCAGCAGGGATGGGGTTGCGGCGGCCGCAGTCTCGTTTCGGTAGTGGTCCAAGAGGTGAAGTCCGCCCACGTGTACGCATTGATCCGATTGAGGCTTCGGATATGCGTGAGCGCATTTTGCAGAATCTTCTGAATTATCCGGTGCTTGCCTCAGAGTTTACGTCTCAGATCGAAGATGAGTTCATTGGGCTTGATGATGCCGTCTCGCGTGAAATCCTTGAAGTGTGGCGAGCTGCCGCCAAGTCGGAAACTGTGCTGACGCAGTCTCAGATGCTTCTTGAGAGTCTTGTGCAAAGTGAACACTATGCGCACTACAGCGACCTTCTTGCGCAGGAACTGGTTATTCAAACGCCGGAAGAGGCAGCAAGACAAGAACTTGAAATTGCCTTCGATAGGCTTGAGCTCAAGCGAATTACGCAGATGCTGACGGATGCCGTCAACGTTGCTCGTCCTGATTTTGAGAAGGTTTCGCGTTTGAGTAAGCTGCAAAAGGAGCTTCGTGAGCGTATTGAAGAATCCGCTCGTCAACATGTGCAGTTTGCACAGGCCGAAACTTGAAGGTGTCGAATGCCGACTTTTTTGCTTCCGGCTTCTGCAAAAAATCTTGAAAAAAGAAGGATGACAGAATAAAATCAAAAATCTGCGTTCCCATGTTCATATGCCGGATGAAATGAACACGCCCAGGAGACAAGTTTGTCGGAGGCGAGGGGAGGCGGGATCATCGTGCGCGAACAATTTTCAATCTGTGCCGCGAGTCTGCAGGACTGAGGGCACGTCAGACAAGCTCTTTAGCCAGCCGATTGCGCACGGCGTTTTGCAGAAACGCAACGCCTTTATTTTTCGATAGGTGTTTGCGTCGCTTGCAGAACCTATTGCAATAATGCATCCGGAAGGACGCGGTTTGACAGGAAACCGTGGTTAAAGTGGTGCAGCAAAGGGCTGAAATTCTCCGATTCGGTTTTTTTCATTTTTCCTTGATAAGTTCGCAGCGGACGGTTTTCGAGGACGCTTGAGCGTGTCTGAGCGTTTCGAATTCTCTTCGTGCAAGGGAAAAGAATTTCTCAAGAAATAAAGGATAAGGCCGATTCTTGGCAAGGTTTTGCCTTTCCGCCTGCTTTGCCTGCATGATAAACATAGATGAAAAGCATCATAACAATGGCTAAAAAAACGACGAAGGCTGATTTTGAGGATGAAAACGACGCAGCTGGCCAGTGGCTCCGCGAGCATGACGCGGGGTTGGTAGCCGGCGATGTGACGGTGGTTGAGGATGCCGCAGCTCCCAAGAAGACGACTGCCAGCAAGTCGTCCCGCAAGAGCGCTCAAACTTCAAAGACCAAAGCGTCTAAGACGGCCAAGGATTCCGGCGCAGTCAAGAAGAGCGAAGCGAAGGAAGCCGCGAAGTCTTCAGAGGAGGTCAAGCCGGCAAAAAAGACAACCTCTCGGACAGCCAAAAACGTCTCGGCTCAAGCTGAAGCAGAGAAAGCTGCAGCAGACGACAAGCCTGCGGCAAAGGCTCCCCGCACAAGAAAAACGAGGGCAAAGGCTGAGTCGAAGACTGAGGCAATCGAGCAGGCTCTGCAAGAAGAGTCGGCCGAGCAGTCTAAGCCCGCGGCCAAGCCTGCTAGAAAAACGAAGAAGTCTGCCGCTGTAAAGAAGCCGCAAGTTCAAGAATCGGATTCGGCTGAGACCGCTGCACCGGAAGCGCCGGCGGTTGAAGAAGCCGAGCCCAAAGTCAAAAAGAGCACGACGCGCAAAAAGGCTGAAGCCAAGCCTGCCAAGGAAAAGAAAAAGCCGGGTCGCAAGGCCAAGGCGGTCATTGACGAGGAAGAGGGCGAGGTCATTGATCTGGATCTCGATCCGGATGATGCCGACGGTGAGGATTTGGCCGATCTGGAAGACATTGACCGCTTTGAATCCATGGGTGAATCGACCGAGACAGCTTCCGGTGAAGATGAGGAAAGTCAGGCTCCGACCAACGGATATAGTTCGTTGGTGCGCCTGGGACGTCAGCGCGGCTGGGTGACGGTTTCAGAAATCAACGATCATTTGCCCGACAACGCCATCCGCAATGAAGAGGCGCTTTCTGAAATCACCGAACAGCTCCATCGATTGGGCATTCAGGTTTTTGAGACGCCGCCGAGCGAAGACGACATCATCATGAATGAGGCGGTGAGCGACGACGACGACATCAGTGAAGAGGATGCCGTTGCGATGCTCACGCCTGAAGAAAGCGTCGGTCTTTCAAAGGATCCGCTTCGCGCATATCTGCGCGGCGTCGGCTCTCACAAGCTTCTTACCCGCGCTGGGGAAATTGAAGTTGCCAAATCCATTGAGCAGTATACGGCCAAGCTCTTGTCGGCGATCATTCAGCACCCGATGGCTGTTGAAGAGCTCATCAAAATGGCTGAAGTGCTTAAAAATGATGATGCAGCTATTGATCAAGTCATCGACGGCTTTACGGATTCTCAGGCTCTGGCCGACATGGGAGAGGAAGACGACATCAGCAGCGACGAGGTCGCAACCGACATCGGTGCTGCAGCCATGACGACCGAGCAGCTGCAGGAAATGAAGCAGAGGGCGCTGAAGCTCTTTGAAGACTGCAGCATGTATCTCGACATCATTCGCGAAACATTCGACCAGCCCTCGCGCACGGAAGAATACAAGGCCGCGCGCGAGATGATCGCCAAGGAGCTTGCTCCTGCTCGTTTTGCGGTCAAGTGCGTTACTCAGCTTGCCGAACACATCGGAAAGCATATGGATGCCGTCAACGATACGATTCGTCGTCTGCGTTCGCTGATGGTTGAGCGCTGCAGCGTGCCGCTTGATCTGTTTTTGGCACAAGTCAATTCTCGACTGACCGATGCAGCGTGGCTCGATGAGCTTGTTGCTGAAAACAAGCCGTACAGCCAGCGCATTGCGGACAACCGAGCACTTTTGGATCATTTGCAAAATGAGCTCAGGGAGGCCGAGCTTCGCGCATTGTTGTCTATTGCTGATCAAAGAGATCTGGCTCGTCAAGTAAAGCTCGCTCAGAGCAATCTTGCAAGCGCTAAGGCAAAAATGATCGAAGCGAACCTGCGTCTTGTGATCTCCATTGCCAAGGGATATGTCAACCGCGGTTTGGCTATGACTGATTTGATTCAGGAGGGCAATCTGGGCCTGATGAAGGCGGTCGACAAGTTCGAATACCGTCGCGGCTACAAGTTCTCAACCTATGCCACTTGGTGGGTTCGTCAGTCGGTGACCCGAGCTGTTGCTGATTACGGCAATACGATCCGCATTCCTGTGCACATGACTGAGTCATACAACAAGATTCGCCGCGTGCGTCAGAAGATTCTTCAGGAGCGCGGCCGCAATCCCACGGATGCCGAGCTGAGCGAATTGTCGGGCGTGCCGCTTGCCAAGGTGCAGCTGCTCACGCAGGCCATGCGCGGCGTTGAATCCATCGATGCCCCGATTGGCGACGATGAAGACGCAACGCGCCTGGATTTTGTGAAGGGCGATGAATCTGATGATCCGCAGAAGCGCTTCCTGAGAACAGCAATGGAAGAAGAAATTAAGCGCAGTCTGAGCGAGCTCCAGCCGCGAGAAGCTCAGGTTCTGCGACTGCGTTACGGCATCGGCACAAACCATGACCATACGCTCGAAGAAGTTGGTCAGGCCATGGGACTGACCAGAGAACGTGTGCGTCAGATTGAAAGTGCTGCCATCCGCAAGCTTCGCAGCCCTGAGTTCCAGGAAAGGTTGCGCGATTATTTGCAAGTATCAAATCAACTAAATTAAAAATATTAAATATTGTCTGAAAATATTCAGCCGAAGCCGTCGGGCGGTTTGAGGATCCAAAGATCTTTGAGCTGCTCGATTTTTTTTGCGCGGCTTTGAATTTGAATGCAGGGAGGGTGGTAAATACTCTGTTAGTGAAATTACGATGTGTTGTAAATAGTGCATCATGCAAATGGGGGAGTGCTTATAAAACATTTCGTAAATTTGCTAAACCTCAGGCACGTTGATGAGAGCAACGAAAAATCAAACTGAATGGATTGTGTTGTGCTGTCTCGTCAGAAACTTTTTGAAGAAGGAATAACATGAAAACAAGAATTTTTCAGCGTGCCGAGAAAAACAGAAATGCAAATGCGCTTAAATTGAAAACCGTGAGTTTGATGGTGGCAGGATTGTTTGCAGTGCCTGCTGAGGCAGCCGTGCTGACGCCGCCGCAGGATGTTGCAGAGTATCCATATAACGGATGGAAAGATAAGAATTCCTACGAAGTCAAGGAAGGAGTGGAAGTTTTTGACGGAATAGAAGCTGATATTACGCCGACCATTTCCGGCAGTCAGTTTTTCATCAACATTGAGGGAGGGCGGAGCATCCGCATAGACGGCGATACTAGGATTTCGTCGGTTTCAGACGGACACGAAGACTCTAAAGATACAGGCAATGGGGATCCTGGTACATATGTTTTTCGTGTGTCAGGAGAAGACTCTTTGCTTGAATTAAATGGAAACGTGAATGTTGTGACTGAACATGATCTTGACCCTGAGAAGCAGAAGGAAACGATCGGAGCAAATCTTTTTTATGCAGATAACGGCGGGAAAATAGAAGTAGGGCATGAAGGTGGAAATACTTTGGCTTGGGCGGTGGCCGGAAAGCCGGATGTCGTGAGTGCTAAGAATGGAGGGGTTGTCAATATTCGATCCACAAACAACAAAATTGTAGGCAATATCGACTTTTTGGATCGCAACAACCTCGTGGTTTCAGGAACAAAAGTTGAAGCCAACTTTGTGGGAGATGAATCATATTGGTATGGGGATGATCAGAGCTTTGAAAATTTTTATGTGCAGGTAGATGATCAGTTTCTTCGTAATGTCAAGATAATGTGCAATGGTTTGAAGCTTCTTTTTCCCAATAACCCTGAATTATCCGAAGCGATCAGCCCTTTAGAGACGTTTCCTTCTTCAGCTATGTTTAATGACTATATGTCTATTTTCAATAAGCTTTTGAGCATCGAGGATTCAAACATAACCGATACAATTGAAGGCTTTTTGGAGAATTTGGTTGGTGAAAAATACGTTCAATCAATTAAAAATTTCAAGCAGCCGGATCAAGATTCCATGCCTTTGGATCTGACGTTTACTGATGGAGCTCAATGGACATATTTCGGGCAGATTCAGCAAGAAGAGCCTGTGTCTGGGCTCAATGGGGCGGTCATTCAAAAAAGAATAAGCTCTATAACGTTAAACGGCGGGATCGTAAATCTTTTTGATAAAGATATTGAGGATGCTTGGCAAAAAATCGGGCTTAAGGATACGTTGATAGGCGATAATCTGATTTTGCATGATTATGTAAGAATCGGCAATCTGAAGGGCAATGGAGGCATCTTTAGACTTGATTTGGATGTGGACAACAAAAACAACAGCGACATGATTTATATAGAATCCACATCTGAAACTGAAAAGAGGGTTCATTACATTGAGCCCTACAATCTGCAGAATCTCGAAAATATCAGCAAAGACAATACGCTGACTTTTGCTTGGACTGGCAAGGACGCCGCAAATATTACTTTTGCGGACAAAATGAATTTTTATGGGGAAACTCTGTATGACTATGAGCTGCAAATCAATTCGGCTGAAATAACAACAGAAGAACAGGCGAAGCAATTTGCTGAGAGCGAATACAACAAAACAGATCTTTCCTTTGGCAAGGAGAAAGCGAGCCAAGTTCTCGATCAGTTTGATTTGCTCAATAGCAGATATTGGTTTGTTGAACGCGTCACCTTGTCTGAATCTGCATCAACCGTCGGCATGCGTTCTGCCGGCTACGCAAGCTATGACGCAGCCATTCAGCTCGATCGCCATGATCGCCGTTTGCGCGAGGCTGTGTTTGCCGACGACCGCAGTCATGGCGGCTTATGGGTCCGATACCAGCACGGGCAGCTCGGAGCCAAGGGCAGCTATACATCAGACGTCAATACGGTCTATGTGGGAGCAGAGGGGGCCTTAACCGACAGCCTGCGTCTTGGAGCAAGCTTCTCCTTTATGGACGGAGAAGCTGATTTCAATGACGTCAATGGCTCAAGCGACATGGAGCGCTACGAAGCCGCTCTTTACGGGACGTACGAAAATGGCGGCCATTACGTTGACATAGTTGCCCGTATGGGGCACGTCAGCAATGAGTTTTCGCTGAACAATGCACTGGGAAACCGTCCGACATCGGGCAGCTTCGGGCAGAACTATGCTGCGGTTTCTGCTGAATATGGATATAAATTTGATGCTCCAGCGGGGATTTTTATTGAGCCTCAGCTTCAGGTTCAAGGAGCCTATCTTGGCGGGTATGACTATCGCGTTCAACGCGGCATGCGCATGGAAGTCGAGCAAGACTCAAGCTTGATCGGCCGCATAGGTTTGCGTTTGGGCAAGACGATCCGTTCGCAGGCAAGCGCTGGAGAAATTTACGTCAGAGCCGACATGCTGCATCAGTTTACGGACGGGCAGCACGCTGAACTCAGCGACAACGATGCTCACCGTTTGGGACTTGTCTGGGGCGATGCTGATACGTGGGCCAACTACGGCGTCGGCGGTTACTTCAACTGGACTGACCGCCTCAGCATTCAGCTTGATGTCGAAAAGAGTTCTGGAAGCAATGTTGCGGACACCTGGTTTGTGTCAGGTCGAGCGACATATCTGTTTTAGTAAAAAATCTCGACGTTCGATTGAAAAATATGCAGAAGGTGAGATACAGCTGTCGCTGGAGCTCTGAATCTCAAGAGCTTTGAACCTATTGCTTGCATGGTGTCGGCGCAGCGCACTCGATTTCCATCGGGTGCGCTGCGCCGTCTTTTGAAGGTCAGAAAAAGAAAAATTTTGGTTTTTCCCTGTCAGATCGAAAATTTTGGCGACAAAAGACAGCACAATGCACACATGCGATAGTAAACTAAGGCAGATTCGAAAATGCTCCCTTACTTTTGCTCTATTAGTTGCGTATGGACCACACGCTGCCGCTTATTTCCACTTTAGCACTCGCTTTCGGTCTGGCTCTTGTTTTTGGCTATTTCGCTGAACGATTGCGTTTTCCTGCGCTTGTGGGATACCTTTTTGCCGGCGTGCTGTGCAGCGCTCATACGCCCGGTCCGGTGGCCGATATGGAGCTCGCAAGCCAGCTCTCGGAGCTCGGCGTCATACTTTTGATGTTCGGCGTAGGGCTGCATTTTTCCATCCAGGATCTGCTCAAAGTTCGGCACATTGCCATTCCTGGAGCTGTTTTGCAGATGACGATTGCGACGGTGCTGGGGCTGTTCTTTGCCATGTATGTCTGGCACTGGGAGCTGAGCGCTGCGCTCATTTTCGGCTTGTGCTTGTCTTGCGCTTCAACCGTCGTGCTGCTCAAGGCTTTGGAACTGCACGGACATCTCAACACAGTAGACGGACAGATCTCCGTAGGCTGGCTTGTGGTTGAAGACATCGCCACCGTGCTCATTCTCGTGCTGCTGCCTCCGATTGCCGCGATCCTCGGCGTGGGTGCCGATCCCACCCAGCCTCCTGAGCCCATGTCGGTTGCTCAGATGCTCTACGTGATTGGTTCAACGCTGCTGCGTGTTGTAGCTTTTGTCGCGGTCATGCTTTTAGTTGGCCGCAAGCTCATTCCGTGGGCGCTCTGGAAGGTGGCAAAGACTGGCTCGCGTGAACTATTTACTCTTTTTGTGCTCTTTGCAAGCATCGGCATTGCCTTTGGCGCTGCGGTGGTGTTTGAAGTGAGTTTTGCTCTGGGTGCCTTTTTTGCCGGCATGGTGCTGCGCGAAAGTCCTTACGCCCGCAGAGCAGCTCATGATTCGCTGCCGCTGCAGGATGCATTTTCCGTGCTCTTTTTCGTGGGCGTCGGGATGATGCTTGACTGGCATGTGCTCATCAACGAGCCTTTGGGCATTCTGACAATGCTTGCCATTATCATGTTCGGCAAGTCGATCACGGCTTTCGTGCTGGTGCACTGTCTGCGCTATCCGCTGCACACTTCGCTCAATGTCGGCGCAGCTTTGGCGCAGATCGGCGAATTCTCGTTCATTCTTGCGGCTCAGGGCATTGCACTTGGCATGGTCGACGACGTTGTGCTCAGCATGATCGTGGCGGCTTCGATCTTGTCGATTGCCTTCAACCCCTTCATGTTTGCCATGATCCCGACGGTAAGAAGGCTTGCCGTACGCTATTTTGCTTGGGCCCGAGCAGCTGCCATGGTTACCGATCCGTACTCGGTGCTTCCGAAGGAAACGTCAAGACGCGTTTTGGCCGGGCAGACGATTCTCGTAGGATCAGGCTCTGTCACCAAGCGCGTGGTTAGGGATTTGAAGGCGCAGGACATCCCGATGGTGTCGATTGTTGAAGATCCGAGCGTTGTTGAAGACATGCGCAAAGCCGGCATGGCGGTCATCAGCGGAGACCCCACCGATCCCATGGTTCTGGTACAGGCGCACATTGTTACGGCCTCCATTCTCGTGATCACCGATCTTGATGCAGTCAAGGCTCTCAAGGCCGTAGATATGGCAAGACAACTTAATCCAGAGGTGCAGATTTTCGTTCGTGCAAGTTCCACGGCTGAAGCCGAGCATCTCAGAAAAGAGGGCATCACGAATGTATGGAATGATGCCGAGAGCATTTCCAACTTTATTTCAGCCAGAATTGTGAATGCTTATAGGCCGGACGAGGAAGAGGAAGACAAGGAGGCTGCCGCGGCCGTCAGCGCGCACTAGAGATCGTCCCAAACTATGTTTGTCAATGGATGCTGATCATGCAAGACGTTTTTTCTTTTGTTTCTCCAGAGGTTCTTTGGCTTGTCGTCGGGCTGATTCTCGGCGCGGCTGAGATTCTTGTGGGGACCTTTTACCTGCTTGTGGCTGCAGTTGCGTGTCTGCTGGCGGCGGCTGCCGCCTGGGCAGACTTGTCGGCAGGCTGGCAGCTGAGCGTCTTTGCCGCAGCCATGATTGCTGGAGGGCTTTTGGTGCGCCGCTTGAAGCTGGGCAGCGAGCTTGCTGAGCATGAAGCTGATAAGCTTCAAAACGCTGATGTGGGCCAGCGAGTCAATGTCGAGCAATGGGAAAGCGATGGTTCGGCTCTTGTCAATTATCGCGGTGCGCAGTGGCGCGTTGTTTCAGAGTCTGGCCACGCTCAGCAGGCAGGCGTTTATGAGATTGTCCGCGTAGATGGATCAAGACTCGTCGTGCGCGCAGTCAATTCTTAAGGGCAAGCGGAGAGTTTTCAGCAAAGAAAGAGAACTAGGGCTTCTCGAAATAAAGGAAAGAGCAACATGTCGAATTTTTTGATTTTTTCGGTTGTCTTCGTCGTGCTTGCGGCTGTATTTCTTACGCAGTGCGTCAAAGTTGTTCCGCAGCAAAACGCTTGGGTTGTGGAGCGCCTGGGCAAGTTTCACAGCGTTTTGAATCCGGGACTCAACATCATCATTCCTTTTATTGATCGCGTGGCCTACAAGCACAGTCTCAAGGAGGTGCCGCTTGATACGCCGAGTCAGGTGTGCATTACCAAGGACAATACGCAGCTGACTGTTGACGGCGTTCTCTTTTTCCAGGTTACGGATCCGCGCCGCGCGAGCTATGGAACGAGCAACTACATCATCGCCATCACGCAGCTGGCTCAGACAACTTTAAGAAGTGTTGTGGGCCGCATGGAGCTTGACAAGACTTTTGAAGAGCGCGACATGATCAATCGTTCGGTGGTCTCGGCCATTGACGAAGCAGCGCTCAACTGGGGCGTGAAGGTGCTGCGCTACGAAATCAAGGATTTGACGCCTCCTGCGGTGATTCTTCAGGCCATGCAGCAGCAGATTACGGCCGAGCGCGAGAAAAGAGCCGTTGTTGCCGCCTCTGAAGGCAAAAAGCTCGAGCAAATCAATTTGGCCACTGGTGCAAGAGAGGCTGCTATTGCTCAATCCGAAGGCGAAAAGCAAGCAGAAATCAACAAGGCTCAGGGGCAGGCGGCTGCTACGCTTGCCATCGCTCAGGCAACGGCCGAAGCGCTTCGCATGGTGGCAGAGGCAACCAATGCTCCCGGCGGCATGAATGCTGTCAATCTGCAGGTGGCCGAGAAATACGTGGAGGCTTTCGGCCAGCTTGCCAAGCAGGGCAATACGCTGGTGGTGCCGGCAAATCTGGGCGACATCACCAGTCTTGTGACGTCGGCCATGACGATCGTCAAGGGAACGCAGAGTTCTCAGAAGAGCGCCGTGCCGCGCGCACCCTCCCAGTCCGCTTCGTAGACGGGCTTCTTGTTTGATCTATAAAGGACGAGCATCGTGAAAAGCAACCGCAGGCAGAAAAAAATCAAAAAGGCTGATCTCACCAGCAGAGTGGATGTGTACGCTCTTTTGATGGCGTACTTTGACAATTATGTTGAGCAAACGGCTTCGATGCTGATTGCGGCTGATGAAGACGATGAGTTCCCGTATGAGTCAGTGGCCGAACACGATGCCGTTGTTGCCGCGCAACTTAATGCGGTCTTTACCGGGGCTGATTCGCAAATGACGATTCCTAGCCCAAACTGGAACGGAGCTGCGCTGGGTCGGCATCTGCGCGCGCGCTTTGCCATGCAGCTTCTTTCGCTTAGTGCTGAGGATGCCGAGCTTTTTGCTGAAGATGAAATGGTTGTGTACTTCGGCATGATCCAGATGGTCAGCGAGATGCGTGCGCTTGCCTTGCTGCTTTTTCGCCAAGATGAAGAAGACTTGGAGATGCAGGGCAGAAAGGTGCACGAGTTCTGCTCGAAATGGTCTGAAATTCTCTCAAATTCATCTGAGCCGCTGCCGCAGCCGACGGCATCCGATTAGAAAAAGGCAGTTTGCAGACAGAGCAAAATTGCAATATGTCGGCAGCACAATGAGCCGCTTAAATCTTTTTTATGAAGAAAATGAAGAAGAAACGCAGGAAGCAGTCGGACTTTCAGTCTTTAAATCTTGGAAGCCGCGTTGATGTGTATACGCTTCTGATCAATGTCTCAGTGCGCATTTTCTCGGAAGTGCTGGAAATTCTGAGTGAGGATGCGCCGGAGCATGAGACTGACGAAGCTTTGGAAGAATTGTTTTCGACATTTACCAGCTTGCTCGGTGATGTTCTTGTTGCCCGTGAACATGAGGATCTCCAGCAAGACTCGATTCTCAGTGCGGATGCCTTGGGCAGAAAGCTCAGAAGCATTTTTGCCATGGAACTTTTTTCGATTTACGGCGATTCCGAAGAGCTTGCCAACGATGATCTCCTGGCTGTCTATGCTGTTGCCGGTCTGTTTGTCCAAAATGCGCTCAATATGACGATGCAATGCCTGCCCAGCGAAGAATGCTCAGACAAGGATGTGCTGATGGACAAAGCAAAACTTGAAATTTCCAAGCTTTGCGTGAAGTGGTCGGAATTTTTCTCGAATGATTCTGCGGAGCTGCCCGTAGAGGTGGTCAACTCGTTTTTGCTTGGAGCGGCTCCTGAGATCGAGGGGGCCTAAAGAGATTGCCCATGAGTTCAGAAAAACAGATTGCAAAGCCGTCCATGGCAGATCCAAAAGTTGTCCGGGAACTTTTTGAAATGGCGGCCGAAGAGGTTCTTTTTCGGTTGGTTAGTGTCTCTTCAGGAAAGATGACCGCTGACAGGGCCCGTGATATGGACGATGCGCTTGCTAAGCATTTGGCTCGTGCCTTGATGGGTGAAAATCCAGAATTTGCCCCTGCTCGCGGATGGAGCGGCTGGCCTTGTGCGAGAAGTCTTGCTGCGGTCGATGAACATTCTTTTTCGCAGCTTTTTGGTGCAGACAATGCGCAGCCCGACAATCCCCGCGTTTTGATGGTACAGGCGGCGACGGTGTTTTATCGTGCAATTTACAGCGTGATCCGTCAGGAAATTGTGCTTGAAGGAGCAACGCAGCAGTCAGTTCGCAAGGCAATGGCGCAGGTCGTCGACAAATATGCGCTTGCAGCGATGCCTGCAGCGCACAAAGCCGCTTGATGTCGACGCAAATATTTTCATAGTATTGCCTTAGTGCGGATAGAAAAGGATGAATTATGAGCCGGTGCAGTTCCTGTTTTTCTGGAGGAGGATGTCGGGATTTTTCCAGTCGAGCCGAGCAGCTTCCGAGTCTGGCGGCAATTGATGTTGTCGAAAAGCTTTTGCTGCAGGCCCTCAAGAACACTGCCAAGCGCGCCGAGATGGCTGCCCGCGGGGAGATGAGCCGAGAAGAGCTCACAGAGGCCAACCAGAAGCTTGTCGACTGGCTGGGCTTGACGTTTGCTGGAGGCAATCCTCATTTTCAGTCGGCCGAGGACTGGAATCCGCGCGGATTGGCGCAGTATATGCGTGAGGAAATGCCCGACAGCCTCAAGGCAGCCGTCAACACGATTCCAGACGATGACGAAGAAGTGATTTATACGGCTGCGGGCATTTTTTTGAGCGACGTCTACGCAACGCTGCATTCGCTGGCCGTGCAGGGAGTTCCGTTTGACGGCATCGAAAATGCAGAGCCCTGCGTACGCATGGTGCAGTTTTGGTCTGCGCTGATGGTGGGAGCCCCCATTTTTGACGGCGCCGTAAACTAAGCTGAGCCGATAATGAAGTTCTTTGAACGCTCTGCACTGAAACCCGGAGTTGAGCCTAGGGAATGTTTTTCTTGGGCGCTTTTTGATGCTGCAAATTCCGGCTACAGCACGGTCGTGCTCACGGCTGTGTTTAATGCATATTTTGTTTCGACCATTTGTGCGGATGCTGAGTGGGCGACATTTGCATGGAGTGCGACGGTGGCCTGCGGCAATGCGGCGTCCATGCTTTTGATGCCCGTCATCGGACGCATGGCGGATTTGAAGGCTTCTAAAAAGAAATGGCTTGCTGCGGCAACGCTTTTGTGTGTTGCAGCGACCGCGCTGCTTGCTTTTTGCGGTTCGCAAACCTATGCCTTGGCCATCAGCATGATTGTGGCGAGCTGCTTGGGGTTTAACGTTGGAGAAACGCTCAATTCAGCTTTCCTGCCTGAAATTGCTCGGCCAGAGGCTGTGGGCAAGGTGTCTGGCTGGGGTTGGTCGCTGGGTTATGTCGGAGGGCTTTTTACGCTTGCATTGTGCTTGACGGTGGTGCTCGTTGGAGAAAAGGCAGGCTTTAGCAACGATGCGCTGGTCGCAGCAAGCTGCCTCATCACGGCAGTTGTATTTTTTGTTCTTGCCATTCCTTCGATTGTTTTTCTAAAGGAGCGCAGCAAGGCGCAGGTGCAAGATGCAGCTTGGGCAGAGGCCTGGCGCGACTCTGTTGTTCAACTTAAAGATACCTGGGCTCTTTTGTCGAGGTATGTAGATTTTGCTCGGCTGGTCGTCTGTGGCTTTTTGTATCAATGCGGGATTGCGACAGTCATTACGCTTGCAGCTGTGTATGCTTCTTCTGTCATGGGGTTCGGACTCATTGAAACCTTGGTCATGGTGCTTGTCGTCAACATCACGGCAGCTCTGGGCGCCTTTGGGTTTGGATACGTGCAAGACCGGCTTGGACACAAGAGCGCACTGGCAGCGACGCTTGTCGTGTGGATTGCCATGGTCGCCACAGCGGCAAGCGCGCAGAATGCGGCGGTATTTTGGGTTGCCGCCAATCTGGCCGGGCTTGCCATGGGATCAAGCCAGTCGGCTGGGCGCGCGATGGTGGCAGTATTGGCCCCGCCTGGAAGGCTTGCTCAGTTCTATAGTTTCTGGAATATGGCGCTTTGGCTGTCGGCGATTGTTGGTCCCATCACGTATGGAGCCGTTACTTGGGCTACAGGCAACGATCAGAGGCTGGCGATCATCGCCGTCGGTTTTTTCTTTGTTTTTGGCTTGTTGGCGCTTATTCCTGTCAATTTGAAGAGAGGAGAGGCCGCCGCGCAGGCTTCAGCTGGTGCTCAAACTCCCTAAGCGAGGCACAAACTCGCAGATAAACTTGTTCAATAAATAAAACAGAAGTAACGAAGGCTTTTATGAACAACTTTACATATTGCAATCCGACCGAGCTTGTATTTGGTAAAGATACGCATCTGCACACGGGCAGCCATATTGTCCGCGTGCTGCCTGAAGCAAAAAAAATCATGGTCGTCTACGGCGGCGGTTCGGCCGTTCGCTCGGGCTTGCTTGCCTCCGTTGTCGAAAGCTGCGAGAAGGCCGGACTTCTGGTTGTCGTCAAGGGCGGCGTGCGGCCGAATCCGACAGTGGAGTTTGTGCGCGAGTGCATCGACTTTGCACGTGCTGAAAAAGTTGATGTGTTTCTTGCCGTCGGAGGCGGCAGCGTCATCGATACGGCAAAGGCTGCAGCGCTTGGCGTCGGCTATGAAGGCGACGTGTGGGACTTCTTCTGCGGCAAGGCGCAGCCTCACGAGGCGCTGCCTGTCTGTACCGTTCTGACGATTCCTGCCGCAGGCTCCGAGCAGAGCATCCGCACGGTCATTTCCAATGGAAAAGTCAAGGCGGGTGCAGGCAATGCGCTGGTGCGTCCGAAGCTGTCCATCGTCAATCCGGAACTTTTCTTTACGCTGCCGCAGCGCCAGGTTTCTGCCGGCATCATCGATATGATGAGCCATATTATGGAGCGCTACTTCACCAATACGCCGGGCGTGGACTATACGAGCGCTCAGGCCGAGGCGGCGCTGCGCGTGATCATGCGCAACGGCTTGAAGCTGATGCAAAAAATTGACGACTATGAGGCTTGGTGCGAGGTGGGTCTTGCCGGAAGCTTTGCGCACAACGGCTACTTCGGTCTGGGTCACGAAGAGGACTGGGCCTGTCACGGCATTGAGCATGCGCTCTCGGGGTGGGATGATCGCATCGTTCATGGTGAAGGACTTGCCGTCGTCATTCCTTCATGGATGAGCTATGTGTGGCCTGTCAATCCTGCGCGTTTCGTGCGCTTTGCCCGCGAAGTCTTCGGCGTGAGCGGCGATCAGGATGACGAAACCACCATCAAGCTTGCCATTGCCAAGTTCTGCTCGTTTTTGATTCAAATGAATCTGCCGACGAAGCTTTCACAGCTTACCGAACGCGAAGTGCCCATCAAGGAAATTGCGCAAGCCAGCGTCGGCGGCGCAACGCTGGGACATTTCAAGGCGCTCAATGCGCAGGACGTTGAAGCGATTTTGGTCAACGCCCGCTGAGGGCGCATGGATGTTGCGTTAGGCTCATGACGGGAATTGAACAAGGCGGCGCAAATGTGTTTGATCTGCAAGTGGTCAAGCACTTTAATCACCTTACGCTGAGAAATGGCGTTTCTCTGGCCGGTCTCGGGCGCGAGCCGCGGGATCTCGAGGTGTTTTTCCGCACGGCAGTGTTTTTCATTTCGGAGGCGGGAGCTTTCACCTCGCTGCAAAAGGAGGCTTTTATTGAGCGGCTCACAGAATTTTTGTCCGCTCACGCCCGCTGGCTGAAGGCCCGGCCGATGGATGTCTATGAGGCCATGTGCGGCTGCGGGTTCGTCGGAGAGCAAAACGGAGAGTGTGTCTGGAAGCTCGAAGTCTGCGAGCCTGTCGGCAATGTATCCAAGGTGCTTGCCGCTTGGGCGCATTTTGACGAAGCGCGCGTGCGCCGCAGAAGCAAGATGCGAGCGCTGCTGCAGGCCAAAAACCGCGCCGTCAATGCGCTGCCGGCTCCGAAAATCGACCCGGAGCTGGATGCCGAACTCATGCATCATGCCCTGAGAATGGCACAAAAAGCCTATGAGGCGGGCGAAGTGCCCGTCGGTGCTGTGCTTGCCGTCGAGGGCAATATTGTTGCAGAGGCGGGCAATGAGGTCATCGCCCGCCACGATCCGACGGCGCACGCGGAGATGCTTGTGCTGCGAAAGGCCGCAGCGCTGCAGGGCTCCGAGAGGCTCAACGGCGCCGTGCTCTATGTCACGCTCGAGCCGTGCGCCATGTGCTCGGCCGCCATGTCTCTCGCGCGCGTCTCTCGTGTCGTCTGGGGAGCAGACGATCCTATGAGCGGCGGCATGAGAGGGGCGCTCAATGTCATCGAGCGTGCACGTATGAATCATCGCGTGATGATGACGCCAGGCGTGCTTAGGGCCGATTGCGAGAGAATTCTCAAGAAGTTTTTTGAAGAAAAGCGCAGCTCCCTGCGCAAGGGCCCCGTGCAGGGCGACTGACGTCTTGCTGTTTTGAGCGTTTTGCCGACGGCTTCAGTCTTCGGTGGACGGAAATTGGAGGAATGTTCGTGCGTGATGTTGCAGCCCCCACGATTTATGTTTGCGCTCCGGCTCGCGCCTGCGTCACAGGCCAAGAAGGCAACGAAATCGACAATGCGCTGATTGAAAAATCCTTTCACGAGATTCGCGCCTTGGGCTGGCGGGTCAAGGAGTCCGCAAACATTCGCAAGCTCGATCACGGCTTTGCCGGAAGCGATAAGGAGCGTGCGCAAGCCCTGATGGATGGCTTTGCGGATCCCGAGGTCGATGTCGTGCTCGCTTTGCGCGGGGGGTATGGAACGGCGCGCCTGCTGCCTTTTCTTGATTGGGAGAAGATTGGCAAAAGCGAGGCTGTGTTTGCTGGGCTGTCTGATTTGACGGCATTCAACCTTGCCCTTTACGCCAAATGCGGCCGTGCGAGCTGGCAGGGACCGACAGCGAGAGCTTTTGCACGCTGCAATCATCTCTACAACGAACGCTTCATGCGGGCGATGACGCACTCGTCTTTTGTGCTCGACAGTCGCGTTGAGGGCGACGATTTTGATGTGCAGGGCCTTTTTTGGGGCGGCAACCTCACGATTTTGCTCAGCCTTTTGGGTACGCCTTGGTTTCCGCACATTGAGGGCGGCATTCTTGTACTCGAAGACGTCTATGTGACGGCCTGGCGCTTCGAGCGCATGCTTGTGCAGTTGCTGCAAAGCGGCATTTTGGCAAGGCAAAAGGCTTTGATTGTTGGTGATGTTTCCGGCCACGATGCGGGATTGGGAGGCCCCAATTCAGGACTTTCTCTTGAAGATGTGCTCGAGTACATTTCCAAAGAGGCGTCAATACCTGTTGTTCGCGGTCTTGACTATGGACACAAGCCCGATACGCTCACGATTCCTGTTGGAGCACAGGTTCGGGCAGCCTGTGCTGATGGATGTCTGCACCTTGAGTTTGACGCGCCGCCCGTGCCGGCTGAGTATCCGGGAGCGCAGAGCGCAAGGGCGCCTCTTTGGTGGGTGTAGTTGTGATGATGAGGTTGATGGCGGCGCAATTCATCGAGCGCCTTCAGAATTTTTTCCTTGGAAGCGACTTGCGCAGAACTTCGCGCGTGCTCGTCGAACAGATCAACACATCTCTGAGGCTGCAGCCCGTATCGATTGCCTGTCAGGTGATCGGCATGGCGGCCATCGTTGCGCGCTTTTGGGATGCGGCCAGCCATGCGCTTTTGATTATCTGGGCGCTTTGCGTATTGGCAGCCGTCTGGACATGGGGGTTGTTCCACCGGCGCTTTATGGCAGATGCTCAACGTGGAGCGCACATACGCGAGTGGCTGCATCGCTGGATGATGCATACGGTGACGATCGGCGTTGTATGGGGTTTTGCCGGCGCGGCTTTTTTGATGACCCATGAAGTCATTGACGTCGTTATTTTGGTGGCCGTTATTGTGGCCGTCGTTTTTGCTTCATGGCCTGTTTTTTCCTGCTGGATGCCAAGCCTGACGACCATGGTCGTGTGTGCGCTTGCCCCAATGATGCTTGCGCTGGCCAGCGCTTTCGAGTTGGGACGAGCCGCCATCGGCCTCGTGCTTTTGGTGGTCGTCTGCTTTGTGCTCTACTGCGGCCGCAGACTCAATGAAATTGTGGTCACGGCAGTGATTCGCGAGGTGCAGAACGAACGGTTGGTTGCGCGATTAAGAAGTGAAAAAGCTCTGGCAGAAAGTGAAAGAAAGGCGACCATTCAGGCAAGCGAACGACGAGCGAAGTTTTTTGCCGGCGCCAACCATGACCTTCGCCAGCCGCTGCAGGCAATGGGCATTTACCTGCAGATTCTGCAAATGCAGGCCAACGAAGCAAATCGAGAAATCATTGCGCAGCTTGACGCCACAGCCAAAAACATTTCCACGCTCGTTGAGCAGCTTTTGGAAGTCAGCCGTATTGAAACAGGCAAGCTCGAGGTCAAGATTGAAGACGTGCGCATTGATGAGCTCTTTCGTGATCTTGCCGGAGAATTTGAGCCGGTGGCGGCTGTCAAGGGGCTTGTTTTCAGCATAAGACCACTGGAGGTATCCGTCAAAACAGATCCGCTTTTGGTCAACCGCATTCTGCGCAATCTGATCACCAATGCCATTCGCTATACCACAAAGCCAGGAGCGCATATTGTGCTCGCAGCCAGAAAGGTAGGCGCCTCGCGCATTACGATCGGCGTGTATGACGAAGGCCCCGGCATTGAGCGCAGCGAACGCAAGCGCATTTTTGAAGCGTTTTATCGAGGCGAAGCCGGGCGTGCGAGCGAGGGTGGCTTTGGATTGGGACTGTCGATTGTCGCAGGCTTGGCCAAAAGGCTGGGCATTGGTCTTACGGTCGGCAGCAAGCCGGGGCGCGGTTCGGTTTTTCGTTTGGAATTCGATTCCTATGAACAGGCTGTCGGACATCGGGCGGGAAGTGCGCTGCAGCTTGTCAGCGACCTCAATATGAGAGGCGTGGTGGGCCTTTTGGAAGACAACGACATTGTTCGCAATGCTGTGACCACGATTCTTAAGAGCTGGGGAGCGACGGTGGTGAGCTCTAAGGAGCCGTCAAAGGCCTTTATTGAGCGCATGATCGTCGAAGCCGAAGACGGCAACCTTTCGGCTTTGATTTCCGACTACAACCTGGGCGAATCGGTAAGCACGGGGCTTGAGGTGATCTTCATGGTCCGCATAGGGGCGGGGAGGAATTTTCCCTGCGTGCTGCTCACAGCTGTGAGCGAAGATGAAATTCGCCGCGCCTATCGAGGCTTGTGCCTGAATCCGGACAATGAAGGTCAGGCCATGCCGGTCATTTTGCAAAAGCCGGCCGCGGCAGATACTTTGGCTTCTGCTCTGCGCAGGGCTGTAGCTGAAAACCGCCCGTCTCAGGCAGACTGAGCGGGCGGTCGAGGCGCGTCTGTTCTTTTAGAGAGTGATGTCAAAGCCCGCACGGCGTGCGGCAATGAGCGCTTCCGTTCGGTTGGTTGCGCCAAAGGCTCGATAGATGGCTGAGACGTGTGTTTTGACCGTACCTTCAGACAAGCCAAGCTCTCGGCAAATGCGTTTAATGGGCAGACCTCGAGCCAATGTTTTGAGAACGTCGATCTGGCGCTGAGTCAGATGCACGTCGCTGCTTGACTTTTGTGCGAGTTCAACAGCAGCCTGCGTAAGAAAGCCTGCTTTTTGACTTTCGCTCAAGAGCCGCGTCGGAATATACACGCCGCCTTGCAGCACGAAGTCGATGGCGTGGGTAAGCATGTCCGTGTCAAGCGATTTGGGAACAAAGCCGGCTGCTCCAAGCTGCAGCACGCGCATGATGTTTTGCTGGTCGACGATGCCCGAGAGAACAAGAATTTTGAGCGCGGAATTTGTGCGCACGAGCTCTTCGAGCAGGCTAGTAGGCGTCTGCACTCCCGGGACATTCAGATCAAGAATCAGCAGATCGGTGTTTTCGCCGTGTTCGGCCACCAGCCTTCTTGCGTCGTCTGCAGTCGATCCTGTAAGGACCACCGCATCAGGAAACTTTGTTTTCAAGAGTAGTCCCAGTGCCTGAACAATCAGCGCATGGTCGTCAATGATGAGAAACTGCATGTCGTGCAAGTCCGTAGAGAACCAAACCAAATCCAAACTATTTTAATGGATAGTGAAGAACTTCTGCTTTCACTTTTTGTAAAGGTCTATATGTGAGCCGCTATAAAGTCTTTCTCCAGCCGTATCTGGTTTCGGACAATAATGCGTATGAGTCAATGATGCTGCGAATGCATCGTTGAAATTGATCAATCTCACGAGTTCGGAAAAGCTCTTTTGCGGACTTTTGCAACGCAGAAATCTCGTCATTTTCGCCAAAAAGGTTGAGCTGGAAGAACCAGTATTCCTTCATTCTCATCATTGCGTTTTTGCGGCTGCCAAAGAGTGCTGCGTAAGCATCAAAAAGCGCATTGTGAAAAGCAAGAATTTCATCTCTGCCGGCAGGCTCTTTTCCGCGCGCTTTTCTAAAAAGTGCTGGATCAGCCATCAGAGCGCGTCCCACCATCAGTTCGACGAGTCCGCCGGGAGCGCCTGAAAAGTTCTGCGCGCACGAGCAGAGGTCTGAGAGCGTCACAATATCGCCGTTGTATCCCAGAGCAGGCTTGATGTTCGGCAGTTCGGTGAGTAAAACTTCACGCCGTGCATCGCCTTTGTATAAATCCGTTTTGATGCGCGGGTGAACAATGAGACGCGAAATGGGATAGAGGTTGTAGAGCTCAACCAGTCCGGGAAATTCCTCTGGATTTTTCAATCCCAGCCGTGTTTTGACCGAGACCTTGATGGGCAGCACTTCGGCAAAAATGCGATCAAAAAACTCTCTGAGACCGATCGGGTCGCCGAGAAATCCTGCTCCCTTGCCCTTGGCAACCACCGTACCGGCAGGACACCCTAAATTGAGATTAACTTCGTCATAACCCAGCTCGGCAAGAGCGTGCGCAGCCCACAAAAAATCCTCAGCTCGGCGCGTGAGCAGCTGCGGGATGGCTTTGATGCCGGCATTGGCTTGGGGCGAGAGCTCGCGCATCTGCCGCTCTGTAAACCTTGGTTCAATGGTAGGCGTGACGAACGGCAGGTAGTAGCGGTCAGCCGCACCGAAAAATTCTGCATGAATTTTTCGAAAGACAACCGTTGTGAGCCCCTCCATCGGAGCGGCAGTCAGTTCAAGGCTTGATAAACAGCGGTGGGGCATTAATACCAAAGCAAAGTACTCAAGAAAGAATTGAAGGCGAAATGATAAGGCGCCAGGCTCGTGTTTTTTATTGCAGCAGACTGGCAGATTTGGGGCATTTAATAGAATTTCACTATCAACAACAAAATTAAATAGTATTGGACTATGTCGAGGGTTCTCTGTAAACTGCCTGACAACAAGATCAAATAGTTTTGATCAACGAGTTTTAAAAGGAGAACATTATGTCCTGCTGTGAAAAGAATGCCGCTGTCGGCGCATGTGAAATGAAGTCGGCTGCTTGCCCCTTCAAGGTTTATCTTGCCAATCTCGCAGTCTGGAACGCCAAGCTTCACAATCTGCACTGGAATGTTGTGGGCGGCGCTTTCATTCAGGTCCACGAATTTACCGAGAGCCTCTACGATGAGGTCAACGATCAGTTCGATGCCGTTGCCGAAGCCTCCAAGATGCGCGGCAAGTTCCCGCCGGTGCGTCTGACCGAGTACCTTGAGCTGGCGACGATTGAAGAGCTTGATGCCCGCGATTTTCCGGTGCATGAAGTGGTCGACATCCTGCTCGAAGACATGCTCAAGATGCAGTCTCTGGCCCAGGAAATCCGCAATGGTGCGGACGAATTCGGCGACTACCTGCTGGTCTCGCAATTTGAAGACTATCTTGCCAAGTACGCCAAGAACATTTGGTTCCTGAAGGCCATGCAGAAGCGCTGCTGCGCCAAGTAAAGCCAACTTGTTCAAGCTTAAGAAACGACGGGAGCATGCGCTGCGCATGCTCCCTTTTTCGTCATGTTCTGCAAATGGTCTGATTGCTTTCGTTCTGAATAAGCGCAGCTGCCGAATGCTTTGGCGAGATTTCCCGCTCGCAGGATGCCCAAACTCCCGGTTAACTGATTCCTAACAGCGAAGGACCTTAGGCGGGAGCTTCAAACCCAGCAGCGCGAGCATATCGCGCTGCTTTTTCGTAGCTGTACGCACAACCCAAGCA
>CALXQS010000022.1 GCA_944390715.1 uncultured Duodenibacillus sp.
TTCTGGCCCCTGCCCGCGACCTCGAGGTGGGGCTCGCCGCGCTCAGCCACGGCGCCGACGCCGTCTATATCGGCGGACCGGGCTTCGGGGCGCGCGCGGCAGCCGGCAACTCCATGGCCGACGTTGAAAAGCTCGTCAAAAGCGCGCATCGGCTGCGCGCCCGGGTCTTTCTTACGCTCAACACGATTGTCTACGACGACGAGCTTGAGGCGGCGCTCAATGTGGCCCGTCAGGCCTACGAGGCTGGGGTCGATGCGCTCATCGTGCAGGATCTGGGACTTTTGCAAGCGGGACTGCCGCCCATTGAAATTCACGCCTCCACCCAGTGCGACATTCGTACGCCCCAGAAGGCGGCGCTCATGGACGCTTTGGGTTTTTCTCAGGTCGTGCTCGCCCGCGAGATGACGCTTGAAGAAATTGCAGCCTGCCGGCGCGCCATGCCGCGCGCGCGCATTGAATTTTTCGTGCACGGAGCGCTGTGCGTGAGCTACTCGGGGCGCTGTTATCTGTCTTGCGCTCAGACCTCGCGCTCGGCCAATCGAGGCGAGTGCGCGCAGCCCTGCCGCCTGCCCTACGACGTGTTTGATCTCAGAGGCAGGGAAATTGTCCGCGCCAAGCATGTCCTCAGCCTCAAGGACAACGATCAGAGCGCCAATCTGGCCGCTTTGGCTGCCGCGGGCGTCTCGAGCTTCAAAATCGAGGGGCGCCTCAAGGACGCCGAATACGTCAAGAACATCACGGCCTACTACCGGCAAAAGCTCGACGCGCTCATCGAAGGCAGCGGCGGGCGCTTTCATGCGCAGTCGGCCGGACGCACGCAGTTTTTCTTTGCGCCTGATCCCCAAAAGACCTTTCACCGCGACGCGACCGACTATTTCGTCAACGGCAGGCGCCTGATGATCGCTTCGCTCGATACGCCCAAGAGCACGGGCGAGCGCATCGGCACGGTGCTGGCGGTCTCGGCCGACAGCCCGCAGCATCTGGACGTCCGCACCCGCAAGGACATTGCAAACGGCGACGGGCTCATTTATTTTGATGCCGCTGGAAGGCTTTGCGGACTCAACGTCAACCGCGCCGAGAGGCTTTCGGAAAACGTGGTGCGCGTTTTCGTGCATGAGGCCATCATGCTCCGCTCGGATCTTCGTGCCGGCGTGGAAATCAGACGCAACAAGGACCGAGCCTTTGCCAAGCTTCTTTCGGGCAAAAGCTGCCGGCGCAGCATTGCGGTGCAGTTTGTGCTCAAGGCGCGCGAAGGAGGCCTGGAGCTGCGCGCGCGGGCTTTGGGGCTTGAGGCTTGCGTTGAGGCAGAGTTTGCGCTGCAGCGCGCCAAAGATCCCGTGCGCGGACTTGCTTCGCTTGAGAGCGCCCTTGGCAAGACGGGCGAGACTGAGTTTTCCTTTGCGTCGCTCGAGATTGAGGGAAGCGGCTTTAGCCGCGAGCAGCCTCCCTTTGTGCCGGTTTCCTTGCTCAACGGCCTCAGGCGCGAAGTGCTCGAGGCTCTTGCCGAGCGCATTTCGGCAACCCACCCGCAGGGCACGCTGCGCGAGCCCGACTGGGAGCGGGCGCGCCGAGCTGCTCCCTTGTGCGGACTTGTCGGATTTGGCGCCAACGCGGCAAACCGCTCTGCCCGGGAGCTTCTGCGCAGGCTTGGCTGCGAGGGCGCGCCGCTTGCCTTTGAGCTCGACCGGGCCGCAGCCGATCTCTCAAAGGTCGAACTCATGCGCTGCCGGCACTGCGTGCGGCATGTGCTTGGCATCTGCCCGAAGACCGTCAAGGGCGATCCAGCTAAAAAGGAAGCGTTTAAGCGCGCCAACGGCGGCAGGCTCAAGCCTTTGCCCTTGATTCTCGTCAACGACAAGGGCCGAAGGCTCGTTGCGCGCTTTGACTGCCGAGCCTGCGAAATGACGATTTCGCTTATTGAAAACGAGGCGCAGATGCAGTCGCTGGTTGAAGAATCCGCTCTTGCGGGCACGGCCTTAAGCCAGAGCAGCGGGCTTTTGCGCTAGCATTGCAAGTTGCTGCGGCTGTGCGGGCGCTGCTTGCCGCAGTCTCTGCAGATCAGGGAAAAGTTGGGAAATTTTTTTATGAAATCTTTTGTCGCCAAAGCCATTATTGAAGCCGTTGCCTTGACGGCGTCGCATACGCTTGCAGCCAAGACCTTCGCGGCGTTCTGGAAGCGTGTTTCGTCAAGGCTCGACGAAGGCGTGAGCTACATCGACAAGCATGGCGACGAAGGACTGAAGGCGGAAAAAACGCTTCTTGAGGCCATTACGTTCCGTGATCCTGAAATCACCCGCATCATCGACGGGTGCCTGAAGGAGTTTATGCACTCAGATGTGCTCGCCTTGATTGATCAGGTTCAGAAAATTCAAGACGGCATCAACGAGCGCCGCGAGCAGATCAATGTCTGGAAGCTCGCGACGATTTCGGCACCGGCCACTTCCTTGATGCCCCTGAAAAAGACCCGGGCAAGCCTGGGGCGGCGCATTGCGCGCGAGCGCGAAGCCATCCGTCAGGAAGAAGAGCGCATCGAGTGCCTCAAGCGCGAGACGCTTGCCAAGATGGCGGGCCAGGGACTAGCCATGCGGCCCGAGCAGCTCGACGGACTTTTGTACTCGGCCGAGGGCAGCGATCTTGCCCAGGTGATGGCCGTTGCCGAAAACATCCGCATGATCGAGGTCAATCTGAGCGAGCAGCTGCAGGGGCCGGAGGCGAGCGCTGCGCAGGTGCGCGCCTACACGGGCTACGTCATGATGTGCTACCGGGTATATCTGGCAGCCATTGAGCGCGCCCGCAAGATGATCTCCGAGGTCTACGTCAAGCGTCTTGAGGACATCATCAAGGAGGCCACAAGCCAGATGCTTCAGGCCGACGCCCTGCGCCAGAGCCTCGGCAGCGGCAGAAGCGCCGCGGCCATGAACAACCTCGACTTGAATTCCCGCACGATTGATCTTGCCGATCTCTACGAAAAGCACCTGCAGCGCCGCTTGGAAGATCTCGAGCGGCTCTCGGCCGAGATGAAGATCAACTATGAGCTCGCGCGCAACACCTTCCGTACGGTCAAGGTCGGAGGCGAGCTCGTCGACGTGATCCGCGCCGGCGAAAAGGATCTGCAGAGCATCTTTGAATTCGAGCCGCCCAAGCTCGAAGCGTTCTACGACAAGAATCTGCGGGCCGATTTTGATGAGCTTACCGCCAAGCTCAAGCAGGGAGCGCACAAAAAGCGCTAGCCGCGCCGGCTCGCGGCGCCGAAACTTTCTGTGCTCTGCGCAGAGGCGCTATCAGCACGCGCGTGTCCCTTGACGCCGGGCGCCCTACTTTTCGGTCATGGCGATTCTGGCGCCCAGAAGAATGAAGATGAGGCCGCTGGCGCGGTTCATCCAGCGCGAGGCGCTCGGCGTCGTGATGAGCATGCTGCCGAGCGTGGCGGCAAACCAGGCAAGAATGATGTACCAGATGGTGCCGATGGCGGCATAGGTCAGTCCCAAAACGAAAAAGGGCTGCGCCTGCCCTGCTGCATCGGCGTTGATGAACTGCGGGAAAAAGGCCAGAACAAAAAGCGCAACTTTGGGGTTGAGCACGTTGGCAATCAAGCCCGTGCGAAAGCTCGTGAGAATCGACTCCTGAGAATTGAAGTCTCTGAGCGCCGCAAAGTTCATGGGCTTGGAGGTGATCGAGCGCAGGCCCAGCCAGCACAAGTACGCCGCTCCGGCCCATTTGACGATCGTAAAGGCCGCGGCAGACTGCGAGAGAATCACCGATAGGCCGAAGGCCGCTGCAAGCGTATGCACCATGACGCCGGCGTTGACGCCGAGCGCGCCCACGACGGCGGCTCTGCGCCCTTTGCTGAAGGCTTTGTTGAGAACAAAGATCGTATCCAGACCCGGCGTCATGGCAAAGATGACGGCCGCGATTAGAAACGACTCGTAGCCGTGTATGCCTTGTGAAGTAAAAAACATCGTCGCTTCAAAAATGTTTTTGGTGGTTCAGCGGCAGCCTGCGAGAAGAGCTATGCCTGGTTTTTGTATGCGCTCCAGCCTCGTGCGCGAAGCCTGCAGGCAGGACACTTGCCGCATCCGTATCCCCAGTCGTGCAGCTCGTCGCGCACGCCCAGATAGCAGGTGTGCGTTTCGCGGCGGATGAGCTCAACGAGTTCTTTGCCGCCGAGGGCTTCGGCAAGCTCCCACGTCTGGGCCTTGTCAAGGCGCATCAAGGGCGTTTCAATGACGATCGGCTCGTCGAGCCCCAGCGAGAGCGACACCTGCAGGCTTTTGAGCGTGTTGTCGCGGCAGTCGGCGTAGCCCGAATAGTCGGTCTCGCACATGCCGCCCACAAGCACCGAGGCGCCTCTTCTGTAGGCGACGGCGGCGGCATAGGTAAAGAAAAGCAGGTTGCGCGCGGGCACAAAGGTGTTGGGCACGCCGTTTTTTTCAAAGGCAATGGCCTTGTCTTTCGTGAGCGCACAGTCGCTGATCTGTCCCAAGGAGCTCATGTCGATCATATGATCGGGTCCGAGCTTGGCGTTGAATTCGGCATCCAGTTCTCGCAGCTTCTGCAGAAAGGCTTTGCGGCACTCAAGCTCGACGCTGTGGCGCTGCCCGTAGTCAAATCCTGCCGTTTCAACGCTCTTGTAGCGTCTGAGCGCCCAGGCCAGACATGTTGCGGAGTCTTGGCCGCCGCTGAAAAGAACGATAGCCTTTTCATTTTCGGCGCCTGCTGCTTTTGTGATAAGCGTGCGTTGCATGACGTTTATTGAATAGAAAACAACTATATGTCTGCGCCCTGACAGAGAATGCCGAGCAGGCTTGCGCACAACAAGCGCAAAAGCCTTAAGCTCAAAAGCCGATTGTGCAGGGCAAAATGCGTGTGTTTACGGGAAGCGTATTTTGCCGCAAACGCAGGCTGTTTTTGCGGCGCCTTGCCTGCTTTTTTCCTACTGAGCTTTTTTCCTGGAAGTGTTATGACGCTTGCTTGTCCGCAGAAGATGATGTCGGCCACGCACTGGGGCCTGTGCCGGCCGGTTGTTGAGGCGGGAGTTCTTCGAGATGTTCTTCCCTTTGAGGGAGACTTCATGCCGTCGCCCAATCTTTCGCGGCTGGCCGCTTGGGTCAATGCCAAGCGGCGCATCGCTGCGCCGTGCGTGCGTCGGGGATTTTTGGAAAAGGGAAGCTCGACGCGCGCCGGACGCGGCCGGGATGATTTTGTAGAGGTCTCTTGGGAACGGGCGCTGGGGCTTGCTGCTCAACATATTGCCCGCGTCTACGAAGATCGAGGAGCTGCGGCGGTCTACGGCAAAACCTCAGGCTGGAAGTCCTGCGGTCTTTTGCATTCGCCCATTCACCTCGTGCGCCGGCTTTTGAATCTGTGCGGCGGTTTCGTGCCGGTCTCAGGCACTTATTCGACCGGAGCCGTCTCAGCAATTCTGCCCTATGTCGTCGGCATGAGCGATCCGCCCGCCGAGCCTTGGAGCGAAGTGATCGAAAACGCCTCGCGCGTGGTGTTTTGGGGCGCAGACCCTCTCATTACCAACGATGTCGACTGGTTTTCAACGCTGCACGCTTCCAAGGCCGCCCTATTGCGCCTCAAGCAAAAAGGCACGCCCACCATCTTCATCAATCCGGTCAAGGGGCTGACGGCCAAGCTTCTTGCAAGCCGCTGGCTAGCCGTGCGGCCCGGGACGGACTGCGCCTTGATGCTGGCGATGATCTATGTGCTTGTTGATCAAAAGCGAGCCGACCTTGAGCAATGCCGCCGGTTTGCCGTGGGCGTAGACGCCTTTGTCGACTACGTCCTCGGCCGCGAAGACGGCGTGCCGAAGACGCCGCTTTGGGCCGAGACCGTCACGGGCATTGAGGCGCAGGTCATTGAGCGCCTTGCGCTTGAGCTCGCCCGCGAAAAGACCATGCTTTGTCTGGGCTGGGGGCCGCAGAGAGCGCGCTTTGGCGAGCAGTTTCACTTCATGGGCTATGCGCTTGCCCTCTTTTTGGGGCACATCGGAAGGCCTGGCTGCGGCATCTCCACGCACCATCACTACAGCGACGGGGGCGCTGCTCTTTTTACAGGGCCCGCGATCGACGCCGTCTCAAGCCTCAGGCCGGCTGAGCGGCCGCACGCCGCTTCAAGCGTTGAGGGCATGAGGCCGATTCCGGTGGCGCGTCTGGCAGACCTTCTTGCCCATCCGGGAAAAGCAATTGAGCACAACGGCCGCACGATCGTCTATCCGGACATCGACTTGATTGTTTGGGCAGGCGGCAATCCCTTTTCTCATCAGCCCAATGCGCTGCTGCTGCAAAAGGGCTTCAGGCGCCCGTCGGCAGTGATCGTGGCCGACACGCACTGGAGCGCTGCGGCGCGCCACGCCGACATCGTGCTGCCGGCGGCCTCCTCTTTTGAGCGCAGCGACATCACCCCGATCGGGACCTATTCGCGCATGGGGCTGGCGGCCATGCATCAGGCGATCAATCCCATCGGCAAAGCCAGAAGCGACTTTGCGATTTTCTCGGCGCTTGCCCAGGAGCTTGGCCTTAGGCAGGCCTTTGACGAGGGCCTTGACGAAGAGGGCTGGATCAGGCGCTTTTATGCCTGCGCGCAGCAGCTTTGCTCTGCGAGTCTGCCCGACTTTGATGATTTCTGGCGCGAGGGCGTTGTCTTGTCTGAACCCCGAAACCCAGATCCGGCGGCAAGCTTTTGGCGTCGTTTTGCCCAGGACCCGGCAAGGGATCCGCTGCCGACGCCAAGCGGCAAAATCGAGCTCTCAAGCGCTCGGCTCGCTGCCTTGGGCTGCAGCGACGTGCCGCCGCACCCGGCATATTTGGCATGCGATCTGCCCGATGCGCGGCACTACCCGCTGACGCTTTTGAGCATTAAAAGCGCGCAGCGGCTGCACTCGCAGCTTGCTCCAGCCGCCCTCGCCCGGTCCTCTGAGAGAGTGCTCGAGCCCTGCCGCCTGCATCCTCAGGACGCGGCCGTGCGTGGCATCGGTTCGGGTGACGAAGTGGTTGTCTTCAACAGCCTCGGCCGCGTGCTTGCGCGGGCGCTGGTCACCAGCGAGGTGCGCCAAGGCGTCGTCGTGCTCGAACACGGCGCCTGGTTTGATCCTGATCCAGAAGACGAGACGCTCGATCGCGGTTCGGCGGCAAACGTGCTGATCACGGATGCGCCGACCTCGCGCCTGTCGAATGCAAACATTGCCTCGGGCACGGGCGTTGAGGTGCAAAGGCGGCTTTGATTTTGACGGCAGACATCGGAGTTTTCACTGCCTGGGAGGCATATTCTGCGCGAATGCGGTCTATGATGAACCTGAGCATACATAAAACGCCTTAGAGAAAACTGTTTTTCAGGACACGCATATGGATACGATTGCGGCCATCTTGCAGCCTTTTTGCCTGATCGCCTTGGGCTTTGTGCTGGTGCATCTGCCGCTTTTCCCCCGAACGCTCTGGGACGGGGTCGAGAAGCTTGTGTACTACGTTCTCTTTCCGCCGCTTTTGTTTACGAGCGTCGCCAAGGCCGACTTCGTGCTCAGTGAAACGGGAATTTTTCTGGCCGGCGGCATCTTTGCCATGGCTACGGGCGTTTATATGGCTCACGTCGTTTCGCGTCTGGCTCCGGCCGATCCGATGACCGACGCTTCCGTGCGGCAGACCGGCTATCGGTTCAACTCCTACATCTGCTTTGCAATTGCGCTGTCAATCTACGGCACCGATGGACTTGCGCTTGTGGCGCTTCTGACCGGCTTTTGGGTGCCGATTTCCAATGCTCTGGCCGTAGCCGATCTCGTCAAGTCGGGTGCAGACAAAGGTCATAAGGCCGGTCCCCTTGAGGTCATCGCCTCAATCTGCAAGAACCCATTGATTGTTGGCACGCTGGGAGGCCTTGCGGCCAACCTTGCCGGCACTTTCTACGGCTTCAAGATGCCTGAGTTCGTCATGGATCTTTTTGGTTCTCTGGGCTCAGCCTCGGTGGCAACGGCGCTGATGGCCATCGGCGCAGGCCTTGCTGTTGAGGACTTCCGGCGCTACGCCAAGCTCATTGCCCTCTCGACGGTTCAGCGCCTGATCGTGCTGCCGGCAGTCGCCTGCATCGTGGGCTTGGTGCTGCAGTTCAACGATGTGGAGCTGGGTGCATTGATGTGCTACGCCGTCGTGCCGACGGCAAACTCGTGCTACATCATGGCCGTGCGCATGGGCGGAAACGGACCGGTGGTAAGCGATCTGACCTCGGTTGAGGTCATTGCTTCGCTGGCGACCATCCCGGCTTGGATGTCGCTGCTGGCTTGGCTGGCATCCTGATTTCCTTGTGTAGTTTCCTTATTGATAGCTGCTATAAAAACAAGAGCGGCTCAGCATTTGCTCATGGCTGAAACTGCGCCTTGCGCGGGAATCAATCGTCGATCAAAATCAAGTCGTTGGCCGGTCAGCGGGCTTGCGGCAGCGCTGTCGGGCTTCATTGAAAATTTTTTCGGAGCACAAAAATGAATCTTTTCAAACTCGGCATGAGCGCCGTGATGAGCGCTGTTCTGTGTGCAGGCGTTGCCTTTGCCAAGGAGCCCGTCGATCCGCAGCCTGCGCAGCCTCTCACCTACGTCAACGCGAGCTACCACAAAGTAGTGCCTGAAGTCGCCAAGAAGATGATGGAAGAAGGCGTTGTGCTCATTGACGTCCGCGAACCCAAGGAATTTGCCGAAGGCCATGTCAAGGGAGCGATCAACGTGCCCTTGTCCGTTTTCAAGCCCGGCATGAAGCTCGAAGCAGTGCCCAACCTCAACGACAAGGTTCTCGTGCAGTGCCGCTCGGGCGTGCGCGCGGAACGTGCCGCCAAGATGCTCATTGAGTCCGGCTACAAGAACGTCTACAACGCCTACGGCACGCTGCAGTGGAAGTACGGCTTTGTGAAGTGATGACCGCTTGGCGATGATTCAATCGCCTGTCTGCAGGATCCCGGCTGTCTTTTTCGGCAATGCCGGGATTTTCTTTTGCGCGCGCCGACATTCTTAAAACGCCAGCATGGAGCTTGACTTAGTAGGCCCAGCCCAGCGTCAGCCCGAAGTTTACGCCCGAGCTGTCGTCTCTGAAAAATTCCCCGCCGACATCAAGCCTGAGTCGGAAATTGTTCGGTACGGCGAGCAGCACTCCCGTCTGCACCATAAGCGCGTCGCGGTCTTGAAAGTACGATTGGCCGGAGAACGGGTGAGCTCCATAGCCAGCAAAGCACGCTTGCGTCCGATAGGCGTCATCGAGCAGCTCGTGGCGCCAGGCCGTCAGCAGTTCGACGGAGGCTCTCGAGCCTTGATCGTCCAAATCGGCGCGCACGGCAGCTCGCAGGCCCGCTGAAACAATGAGCGAATCGTAAGTTTCTGCCTGCGCATGCAGGGCGGCAGCCCCTGCTCCGCTTTCCTTGACCTCAGGGCGCTTGGCAAAGGCATATTCTGCCCATGCAATCGGCCCGAACAGTGCGGCAGCCTTCTCTGAGGTCTTTGCCCAGTCTTTTCCTGCAGCGAAAAATGCGCTGCCCGAGACCTGCGTCCAATCGCTTTTGAAGTTCGCCGCATATCCGGCAAAAGACGCTTCGCGCTGCATTTCTACGTCCTGCAGGCCCAGGCGAAGGCCGCTGGCGACATATGCCCCGTTCCAGTCCTGCGGCCCGTACAGAGCCTGCGCGCCGACAAAAGCTCCGCGGCTTTCAGACTCCGTGCTGCCTAAAGTCTCGACTTCGGTCTTGCGCTCTGAAGCAGCAAAGTGCGCCCCAAGCGTGAGTCCTTCCTGCACCGTGCGGTCAAACCCTGCCATCAGACCGATGCTCGTGATGCCTTGGCGGGAGTCTGTTCGAAATGGCTTGACCCAGAGAGCGTCCTGCTCAGTCCGATGCCGCAAGGCCTCAAGTCTGCCGCCGAGCATATGCGAGAGGATCGAGGCATTCAATTCGTTTTGTTCGATCAAGTCCGTTTGACCGGCTCTGGCATAGGCATCGGGTCCGAGCACGCGCAGTGCATTTGCGACGCTGCGGCCGTCGGCATCTGACCAATCGAGCACCGAAATCAATTGCTGCATGTCTTGGCCGCTCGTTTGGGCAATCGCTGCCAGAGCGCTTCCCACAGAGGCCTGCGTCGAGGTTTGCGCCCATTTGCTGTAGGCATTTGCAGCTCGATCGATTTCAATCACGGCGCCGGAGCCGAGCGCTGCATCGCCTGCATCGACCAATGTCGCCGTCAGCGTTGGAGAATTCGTCTGAGCCGTGAGTCTGCTGAAATTTCCTTCGGTTTGGGCTGCCGTGAGCGCTTCGCTCTTGAGTGCGTACCGGCCGCTTTTGTAGAAGACATTTCTCTGCGGCATATAGCTCAGCGTACCGTCAAGCCGGGCGGTCCCCGTCACCGCAAGCGCAGCGTGACCGCCTTGTGCATCAAAGATGATCCCAAGCACGGCATGTTCGCCTTGCTCGTAGCTGCCGACAGTGAGGGTGTCGCCCCGCCAGCCCGGCAAAACCGTGCCGTTGTTGACGAGCTTGTTGTCGATGGCGCCGTCGCCCATGAGCGTGCCGGATCGGCGAACGACGACATTGCTGTTTTTGAGCACGCCTCCCGTTTCGTCCTCTCTTTTGGCAACGGCCAGCACCCCGCCTTCAACAATCGTGGCGCCCGCATAGGTATTGGTGCCGCTCAGGATCAATGTGCCGCCGCCCGCTTTGAGCAGTCCAAGCTTTTGGTCTTTGAGCGCTGCGGCATTGCTGCTGAATGCTCCATCGGTTCGATATGCTGAGTGGTGGTAATCGTCATCCCACCTTCTCTCTGAAATATCGTTTGAAAACTCTGCGCTCAAACTCTTGGTGTCGAATGCTTCAATTGCGCCGTATTCATTAAGTTCGTCGACAAACACAACGTTGTCGGCAGCAAGCCGGTTGGCGTCAAGCCTTGCGATGCCGTGCACGGCTTTTCCGACGTCCAGAATGCCTTGACCGAAGACTTCTTCTTTGGTGAGCACTTCTATGGCAAAAGCCCCTTGTTCCAATGCCTGCAGGGCGTACCTGTCGCCGCCTATCCATGCTGAGGGATCCTGCTCAATTTGTTTTTGCAAAAGCTCGCGCAGGTCTTCAGCATTGTTGGCCTCGGCATTTAGATGAACTTCTTTGCCGTCAATCGTTGCTGATCCGCTCTCTTTGATTTTTTCGGCTTGTTGTTTGTCCTCGGCTATGATCACCAGACGCACAGTTCCAAAGCGGCCTTGGTAGGGATTGAAGTCGTCGATGCTGTAGGCAACTGTGTATGACGGAGCTTCAAAATTCATGTTTGCCGTGGTGAGCACCGCATCGGCCAGCTGTTTGCCGCTCATCCAGGGATAGGCTTGAGCAACCAGCGCCAGCGCTCCGCTCACGACAGGGGCTGCCATGCTGGTGCCGGAGTCGAGCATGTAGCCGTTGGTGTCGGCTTTCAGCGAATAAATGTTGCTGCCGGGAGCCATTACCGTGAAGAGTTCGGATCCCTTGGCAAGGTTGGTAAACCATGGAACAACGGCTTCTTTTACAAGAAGCGTTCCGTCTTCTTTTTTGACGATGCAGCCGTTGTTTGCGTTGATGGCTCCCACACTGATCCAGTTCGCAAGATTTCCTACGCCCAGAAACCTTGGCGTAACTGCTGAAAAGTTGGGCGCCATCTGCCCGTTGTTGCCGGCGGCAAAGACAAAAACGCTTTGAGGATGCGCTTGGGCGTACCGAGCAATATACGTTGTTTCCTGGTCCTGCAGCAGAATGTTTGAAATAAAGCTCTCGACGCTGACCTCATTGCCGCTCGCATCAAACGAGGCATTATACGTGGTGCTTGCCCAGCTGTTGTTGAAAATGCGCGCTTCGGGACAGGCCGCAAAATACTGCGGCAAATCGATGTGGTCGTAGTCGCCTAGTAACGCTCCCGCCCAAATGTCAGCGTCAAAAGCGACGCCGTGCATGCCGCTGTCGTCGCGCTTGGCTGCTGCAATGCCCGCCACGTGTGAGCCGTGCATGGTATTGCTGTCCCAGACCGGATCCACGGCTTGACCATTGACGTACAAAGGCATCGTCTCGGCTTTGCCGGCGAGCTCAGGATGATCGATGCGCACGGCGGTGTCGAGAATGCCTATGGTCTGCCCTTTTCCTGTGTAGCCCAAGGCATAGGCATCAGAAGCGTTGATGACCTCAAGCGCTCCGCTTTCGTGGTACTCCTCGCCTTCGAAATCAATGGGGACCGCCAAAGCTGGGCCTGCCAAAGAAAAAGCAGCTGCAACAGCAGCGGCCAGACCAGTGAAACGAGATGGCATGCGTGAATTCCTTGAAGTCTTAGTGCTTGCTTTCGATGTTTTCTATGAGCATGTCTTGCTTGCTCAGAGCTCCGACAGTGCGCCCAACGGACTGCCGCCAATGCATCGCGGCTAAGTTTTTAACAAGATGCCGCCATCCTTCCCTACGCTTATGCGTGAGGAATTGCGCGGCATGATGTTGAAAAATGTTTGGCCGAGGGCGCGAACTTGGGCTTTCCTTCCTTTTGCAGGGCAGGACCAATGCCGAGAAGTCGTTTGATTAGCCGGCGACAAGTCCGCCGTCAATCAAATACAGCCCGCCGGTAATGAAGCTGGCTGAATCCGACGCTAAAAAGTAGATGAGTTCAGCAACTTCCGGGGCTTCTCCGACTCTGCCGAGAGGATAAAGATCTGCCTCTGCTTTCCAGTAGGCACTCGCGTCTCCATTGTGAGTAATGTCTGCAAATTTCTGGAACAGGTTGATCGCCAGCGGCGTGCGAATCGTTGCAGCGCAAACGGCATTGACGCGGACATTCTGCCGTCCAAGGTCAATGGCCAGGCTTTTTGTAATTTGCCCAAGCGCTCCCTTGGTGAGTCCATAGCCAAAACTATTGGCTTTTCCGATGTAGGATTGATCCGAAGCGTTGATAACCACCGAGCCTCCCCCTTTTCTCAAAATGCTCGGCACCGCAGCCTGCAACGTGCGGACTGTGCCTTTGATGTTGGTATCAATCATCAAATCAAGCTCTTCTTCACTAATCGTGAGCATCGTATTGCAGCGATGGATCCCGGCGTTGGCAACAACGCAATCTAATTCTCCGTACTTTTCAATTGCTGACTGTACTGCGTTCTCGATGTCTTTGCGATTTCGGGTATTGCCTTCGATAAACAATGCTCCTGTTTCATCAGCAACAGATTGCCCATCCTTCACGTTGATGTCCATAAAAGCAACGTTCCAGCCGCATTCTGCAAATTTACGGACACTGGCCGCCCCAATGCCCGTGGAGCCTCCGGTGATAAAAACAGTCTTTTTTTGATTAAGCATATAAGTCCTCCATGCCAAGTGAAGCCGCAGAGTCAGCAATCACTCGCTTTTTTTCAAAGCTTCGAAGGCATTATGTTCCATCAAAGATACCAAAGACAACTGACCTTGCGGGTGCCCAGCTTTCTTAATGGGCCGTAGTTCGAAGGCGTTTTGAGATCCTCGCCCGAATCAAGAAAATTCAGGCGAGGAGGTTTTCTTAATTATTTTTTAGAAGCCAAGAGTTCAAGCACTTTGAGGCTCAATTCAATGCGCGGCCGTGCGGTGGACAAGTCGGTCCATTCCTTTTCCGGGTCGTGCAGATTGCCACTGACCACGCCCATTGCACACACCACTGCGGCGCCTTGGGCGGCAAGCTTGTTGCCGTCCGAAGCGCCGCCGACAGCCAGCCATTGCGGCTTTGGCTGCCCGATCTGAGCAGCGGCCTTGTCAACAACGGCCATCAATTTTCTGGACCGTTCCGTTTCGGGCAATGCCGTGCCCAGACGATTGATGACGAGCTCGCTCTTGACCCCGTCCATGAACCCCTTCTCGCACATGGCGCGAACTTCAGCAACGACCTTGTCGCGCGTGGCGTCGTTCGTGAAGCGGAAATCGAAAGTCACTTCGGCTTCTGCAGCAATGGTGTTGACTGCAGTGCCGCCTTTCGTTACGTTGCCGTTGATCGTAGCGCCCGGATACTTCTTTTGAATCGCCGTGATCTGCGGAATGGCAAGCGCCATTGCATAAATGGCATTGCGGCCGTCCTGCGGATTGTTGCCGGAATGTGCAGCTCGGCCATGGAATTTGATGTTGAGACGAGTCGATCCTTTTCGTACCTTGACGAACCCGCCGCCTTTTACTTCGCCTCTCCCAGGCTCGTAAACCAAGGCAAGCGGCGTTTTCTTTCCCTGCTCTTCAAAGAATTTGAGCGTTGCAGGATTGCTCGTTTCTTCGCCTGGGTTGATGAGCACGGCTACATTAAGTTTGTCGGTGACGCTCTTAGGCAAGCTCTTGCAGATCCACCAGACTGCCAGCAAAGAGCTTTTGTCGTCGCCGACGCCGGCACCGTGTGCGATGGAACCTTTGAGAGTGAACGGATACTTTTGCGCGTAGCCTACTGGCTGAACGGTGTCGGCGTGCGCGCAAAGAACCACGTCATATTTGGATTGATCGGGCTTGGAGGTTGCAACCAGCGCATTGCCCCTCCCCGGACACGGATGCAGCGAGACCGTCCAGCCGATTGAACGAAATCTCTTCTCAAAAATGGAAATGATTTTGTTGACGCCTTCTTCGTGCCCGGTTTTTGAATCAATGCTGACGAGCTCCTTGAGTTCAGCAATAAACTGATCCAATTTAAAGTCGCTGGAGGCAAAGACAGGCGAAATGCCAGAGGTGGCGCCAAGTGCAGCGGCGCTTGCAAGCATCTGTCGACGAGAGAGCATGCGAGTCTCCTACAAGTTGAGAACGACAAACAGCAGCAGAACTCCTCCGTCTAGTGGAGTTGTGCTGTTTGGCGGCGCTCCTGCACCTCTAAGCGCAAAGCTGCACGAGCTCCGCACCGAGGATGTTAACACCGTCTCAAAATGCAAAAGTCTTTGCAGGCTTGCTGCGGGATCTCTTGCGGCATGTGATGCATTCTTTGGACGCCTAGCGTCCAAAAATCCATGCCGCTGCAATTTGGAATGGATACAAAAAACCTCGAAGGCCTATTGAACCTTCGAGGCTTGAATTCTCTGGCGGAAGGGGAGGGATTCGAACCCTCGGTGCCCTATTGGACACGCCGCCTTTCCAGGGCGGTACATTCAACCACTCTGCCACCCTTCCGCATCTGGTTTTCTTGAAGCTGCAGCAAACTGTTTTTTCTGCAACAGACTGCGCATTGTATATAAGGAAAACTGCTTTGTAAAGTCTTCTGCCAAAACGTGCGGAAAGTCGGTTTCAAACATGTTCAGCCAAATGCGTTTTTTGTGCTGATTTTTAAAAAAGAGCTTCAATCGTCTAAGTGATGTTTTGAAGCTGCCGCCCTGCTCTGCGGCGGCAGCCATTCGGGTTTCAGCCTCTAGAGTTCAACGAGTTCGTACTCGCGGGAACCCATGCCGAGCTCGGCTGCGGCCTCAATCGTGTGAATGCCGTTGCGGCTTGTGACGCGCTCCATGAAGTGTTCGCGTCCTGGATCGTTGGACTTCATGACGAGATCAATGCACGCCTGGTCGATGGCCACGGGATCAAGCGAAGCGAGCATGCCGATGTCCTTCATGCAGGGATCTTCGGCAACAACGCAGCAGTCGCAGTCTACCGAGAGATTCTTCATGACGTTGATGAAGGCAATTTTGTTTTTGAAGTGCGCCGTAATGCTGGAGGCGGCATCGGCCATCGCCTCTGGGAACGCGACGCTGTCGGCGTGGTACTTCCAGGTCTCGTAGCGGTCGTCAGAGATGCCTCCAGAGTGAATCAGCGCCTTGCCCGCGCGTGAGGCGCAGCCGATGGCAAGCTGCTTGAGGGCTCCGCCGTAGCCGCCCATCGGATGTCCTTTGAAGTGCGCAAGAACAAGCATGGAGTCGTAATTGACGATGTTTTTGCCGACGTGGTTTTCTTTCAAAATCTTGCCGTTCGGCACGGGCCAAACCAAATCGGGGCCGTCTGCATCCATGAGGTCGACATCGAAATACTTCGTCCAGCCGTGCTCTTCGAAAAGCTTCAAGTGAGACTCGGTATGATCGCGCACGCCTCCGAAAGCGTCGCCGTAGGCCGTGTTGCACTCAACGATCGTGCCGCGAACCGCGTCGACCATCGGCTTCCAAAATTCGGGTCTGAGAAAATTTTGATTGCCCTTTTCGCCCGAATGCACTTTGACGGCGACCTTGCCGACTAAAGTGACGCCCAAAGCGTTGTAGAGCTCAACAACTTTTTCGGGCGTGATTGTTGAGGTAAAGAAAACCTTTGACGACATGATGCGCTCCTTCGATGAATTCCCAAAAAGCAAGCGGCATTTTGCTGCTCTTGAAGTGGGATTTTCAAACAAGCTCTTGTCTGCGTCAACAGATTTTGACGCATTTGCCGCCGTTTGCCGGCGCCGCATTCTTTTTTCGATGAACCATGCGTTAAGCTATTGCACCGATCTTCTTCCTGCTTGGCGCCTCTGACAATGACGCAGAGTGAAAAGCCCGCCGCTGCAGGGTCTGAAAATACGAGGAAGCCTTTCATGCACTACGACATCGTCCCTGCCCGCATCGAAGACTGCGCCGTCATTTCCGAGCTGATTCATGCGCTGGCGCAGTTCGAAAAGCTTGCCGATCAATGCGAAGCAACGCCTGAGAAAATTCGCCTGGCGCTGTTTGGCGCAGCGCCTGCGGCGCACTGCCTTCTTGCATGGGAAGTTGACGAAGAGCTGCAGACGAGAAAGCCGGCGGCCTTTGCCTTGTACTTTTTCAACTTTTCGACCTTCGTGGCCAAAAAGGGTCTATATCTCGAAGATCTCTTTGTTGTGCCGCAGGCGCGAGGAAAAGGCTTGGGCACGCGGATGATTGAGCGTTTGGGGGAAATCGCCCGCAAAGAAAACTGCGGGCGGTTTGAGTGGGTCGTGCTTGACTGGAATGCGTCTGCTCAGAATTTCTACCGCAAGCTTGGCGCGCGCATTCTCAAAGACTGGTGGATCTGCAGGCTGGACGAAAGTGCTCTTGAAGACCTGGCGCAGAAGCGCGCAGACAAAACTGCTGAAGTCTAATTTTTCGTGTTGAGCGAAAACCGAACGGTGACCGAGCCCGATCCTGCAGCCCGGGCAAGGCCGCGAGGATCCGTGATTTTTGCAATGCGCGTGTAGCGATACGGCGTGTTGAAGGACGCATAAAAAAGCACCAGACAGTCGCGTCCCCAGAGCATGACGTCGCCGGCTTCAATTCTCCCGACGCTTTGAGCAGCGGCAGGCAGCGCCCTGTCTAGGCTTGCGTACTTCTCGTTGCCGTTGAGTTCCTGCATGTTGAGTTCAAATGGCGCGCGGGCGGCCAATTCGCGCGTAGCGGGCGTATCGGCAGTTGCGGCTTCAAAGCTCTGGCCGTTTATGGTCAAAATTAATGTTGAAGCAACAATGGCGGCAGGGCTAGCGGCAGGCATAAGTCAAGCTCCAAATCAAACGCGGATCAAATCGCGCCGAGCATCATCGGGATGCCGAAGCCAAGAGCAAGCAGCCAGTAGGCAGCGCCTGAGACGCGGTTTATCCAAACCGAAGCGGACTCGCTCAAAAAACGCTCGGCTGCGCTCGAGGCCATTGTGCCGTAGATGGTGTGCACAACGAGAAGAATCAGCGAGTAGTTCACCGACAGCAGAACTACCTGAGGCCAATAGGCAAGCGCAGGATCAATGCACTGCGGAAAAAGCGACAAATAAAAAATGATGAGCGCCGGGTTTGAGATCTGCAGCACGATGCCTTCGACAAAAAGACGCAGGCCGCTCGGGGCATCGTCAAGCTGCCGGCCGCGGGCTATCTTGTCGGCGCCTTCCTTGATGTGTGCGTCAAGCACCTTAAAGACAAAGGGTTTGGCGCGGAATTTTTTCCAGCCAAGATAAACCAAGAACAAAATGCCGCAGGCCTTTACGACGCCGTAAATTGTCGGCGACGTAGCAATCAGAACGCCCAAGCCTGTTACCGAGACGGCCGCCACGACAAGCGTGCCGACTGCGCACCCAGCCACGCCCGGAAGCGCCCGTCTGATGCCCCAGCGAATGGCATTTGTGACGACCAGCAGCACGCCCGGGCCAGGCGCCATGATGGTGCTCACCGAGGCGACAAGAAAGATCCAATATAAAGTTGCATTGATCATGGCCAAAAGTGTACAACCGGCACGAGGCCGATGCAGCCCTCGGGCTTTGCTTGAAAAAACGGCGCCGGCCTGCCGGCAGAGTGCGCAAAAATGCACGCGGCCGCGTGCGCTGCGCACGCACAAGGCAAACGATAGCACCCGCCATGCTGACAGAAAGTCCCGCAGGATAGGACAAACACGACCATTGAGCTCTTTGCGCCGTCAAGCTTCAGGGGTTGTTGCGGCTTTGAGTACAATTAGCGCATTCGGCCGGCGCACATTGATGCGCGCGAGCAGATGACAATCTGCCGGGCCATTAAAAAACGAAAACCAACGAAAAAAACGAAAGAATTATGTCCGGTAAACATATCGCAGCGGCTTTTGGCGCCGTCGGAGCTGCGCTTGCGAGCTTTTCTGCGCAGGCGGAATCATGGGTTTTGAGCGGCGCGGCCGCGTCTTTTGTCGACGTCTCGAAGCTTGTGCGCGAAAGCGTCGATGAACGTGCTGTAGAACACATGCGCGGCACTCGCGAAGACGGCGGCAGCATCTGGCTTGACTTGAAGGGCGCGACCTCGGAGTCTGATACTGCCGTCGGCGGCGTGATGGGTTGGGACAACGACATTTATGCCGTCAACCTTGGAGCCGACATCAAAAAGGGCGACACATTTTTCGGCGTCGTCTACACCTACGCAAATTCCGACGGCGATTCGTCGCTTCATACGCCCTACTCGAGCTACAAGGCTCAAACCGAGACGGATTTCTTCGGCGTGACGATCTTCGGCGAGCAGAAGTTCGGTTCCGTGGGCATCTTCGGTTCTCTTGGCTGGCTGCACGCCAGAGGCGACGTGAAGTACGCTTCTGCGGGCGGCGATCTGGCCGCAGAGATCGACGACGACATGCACGGCGACGTGTGGACGGCCGACATCGGCGTGCGGGGCACGGCCTCGTTCGGCGCGCTTTCGCTGGTTCCTTATGCCAAAGCTGAACTCACCTACTTGGCGCCCGACAACTACGCCTTCGGCGAGCCCGACAATCTGCGCTTTTATCAGTTCCCGGTGGGCGTCAATGCTGCATGGACGTTTGAGGCAGCAGGCTGGGAGCTCACCCCTGTGGTTGATCTTGCCGTCATTCCCACGGCCGGCGACACCAAGGCAGAAGGAAAGTACGCGGGCGAGCGCTATGACGAATCGTTTTACAGCGACGGCACGTATTGGAGAGCAGCTCTGGGAATCAGCGCACGCGGCGAGCACGGCGTGTTCGGCCTCTCCTACCGGTATCTTGACGGCGCCGACGGCTACAAGATGCACTCCTTCGGAGCCCGTGCGGAGTACGTGTTCTAGCGTCTTTCTCTAAGAAGTTCTGGTTTGTGTTTTTGGGCCAAGAGCATGACGAAAAAGAAAATCTTTCATCCCTGTCTTGATGAAAACGGCGAGCGGGTGCTCGTGAAGAATCCAACGGAATCGACTTCGCTCAAGACCTGGCTTGATGCAAGGCGCTCGGCCATTGCTTCGCGCACCGATGCGCCGCAGCTGCCGGCAGCATTAAACGAAGTTGCTTTTGATGAAGACTTTTCCATTGCCGACAGCCCCGAGCCTTGGTTCAATTTGTGCCCGGACGTCGTTGAAGGCGAGCCCGATTTCGTGCTGCCGCCCGGCTTTCGGGCAACCTCGGGCTGCGTCGTCGTCGAGCCCGATCAGCGAGCCTGGGTTGTCTACCCCACCAATGCCTTCGGGGGCGTCGTCTGCTCTTTTCCCAAAGGCAGGCTCGAGCCCGTTTTGTCGCTTGCGCAGAATGCCGCCAAGGAGACATGGGAGGAGTCTGGACTGCTGGTGCGGCCCGTGCATTTCTTGTGCGACATCGTCAGGCGCCATGTGGTGACGCGCTTTTATTTGGCGCTTCGCATTACGGGCTCGCCCGTGCTTGCCGGCTGGGAGAGCCAGGCCGTGGGACTGGTGCCGGTCGACGACCTCACGCTCTTTCTCAATCGAGAGTACGACCGCAAGGTTGTCCCGTATGTGGCCGCGCTTCTTTCTAATAGCGCAAGCCTCTTCAGCAGCTTTGGAAAAGCGCTGCAACAGCCCTGATTTGGCATCAATCAATAGCCAAAACCTGCGTTTGCGATAAAAACAACAAAGCCGCCGATTTCCTTAGAAGGAGTCGGCGGCTTTTATGTCACAGACAGCCGAAGCTGTCTGCGTGCGCGATTAGTTCTTGGACTTGTCGACGAGCTTGTTGGCGGCAATCCAGGGCATCATGGCGCGCAGCTGAGCGCCGGTCTTTTCGATCGAATGCTCGGCCGTCATGCGCCGTTCGCTTCTCAACTGCGGATAGCCCAGAGCGCATTCAGCAAGGAAGCTCTTGGCGTAGGTGCCGTTTTGAATCTGCTTGAGGCATTCGCGCATGGCTTCGCGGCTCTTGTCGTTGATGACCTTCGGGCCGGTGTAGTACTGGCCGTATTCGGCGTTGTTCGACACCGAGTAGTCCATCGTGGCGATGCCGCCTTCGTAGATCAGATCGACGATGAGCTTCATTTCGTGGCAGCACTCGAAGTAAGCCATTTCCGGAGCGTAGCCGGCTTCGACAAGCGTCTCAAAGCCCGTCTTGATCAGTTCAACGATGCCGCCGCAGAGCACGGCCTGTTCACCGAAGAGGTCGGTTTCGGTTTCGTCGCGGAACGTGGTTTCAATGACGCCGGCCTTGCCGCCGCCGTTGGCGCAGGCGTAGGAAAGCGCGATGTCGTGAGCCTGGCCCGAGACGTCCTGATAGACGGCAATGAGCTGCGGGACGCCGGCGCCGGCGACGAACGTCGAGCGCACCGTGTGGCCGGGAGCCTTCGGAGCGATCATGATCACGTCGAGATCGGCGCGCGGGGCCACCTGGCCGTAGTGAATGTTGAAGCCGTGGGCAAAGGCAAGAGCCGCACCCTGCTTGAGGTTGGGTTCGACCTGCTCGCGATAGACCTTGGCGATGTTTTCATCGGGAACAAGAATCATGACGACATCGGCGCCCTGCGTGGCCTCTTCAATCGTGGCAACCGCAAGGCCTGCGGCCTCGGCCTTGGCCCAGGAAGCGCCGCCCTTGCGCAGGCCGACGACGACGTTGCAGCCCGAATCGCGCAGGTTGAGCGCATGTGCATGACCCTGGCTGCCATAGCCGATGATGGCGACCTTCTTGCCCTTGATCAAAGAAAGATCGGCATCCTTGTCATAGAAAACTTTCATTTTTATCCTCTTGATGAATGTGCCGCACGCGTAGATGCGGCTGACGGTGGTTAAACAACAAAACTAAAAATCTGTTCAAGCCTGGTTTTTTCAAGGCCTCAGAATGCGCTCGCCGCGGGCAATGCCGCTTGCGCCTGTGCGCACGGTCTCGAGAATGAGGGTGCGGTCGATGGCGGCAAGAAACGCGTCGAGCTTGGATCGATCGCCCGTGACCTCGATCGTGTAGCTCTTGTCATTGACGTCGACGACGCGGGCGCGGAAGATTTCCGAGACGCGCAGCATCTCGTCGCGGTCGCGGCTGATGGCCCGCACCTTGACAAGCATCAGCTCGCGCTCGACGTAGTCGTTTTCCATCAAGTCGTAGACTTTGACGACCTCGATGAGGCGGTTGAGGTGCTTGGTGATCTGCTCCATCGTTACGTCGTCGGCAAAGCTCACGATGGTCATGCGCGAGATGCCCTCATTTTCCGTCGGCGCCACGGTCAGCGATTCGATGTTGTAGCCTCGCGCCGAGAAAAGGCCGACGACGCGGCTCAGCGCTCCGGATGCGTTCTCGATGAGAACCGAAAGAATGTGTCTGGATGCCATCTTGATCAATCCTCCTCGGCCAGAACCATTTCCGTGAGTCCCTGCCCGGGACCGACCATCGGCAGCACCGGCTCGGTGCGCTCAATGTGCACGTCGACAAAGACAAGCTCGTCTTTGTACTTGCCGAAGGCGAGCTCGATGGCGCGGTCGAGCTCTTCGTAGGTGCTCGCCCGCAGGCCGATGTGGCCGTAGCTCTCGACGAGCTTGATGAAGTCCGGCTGCACGTCCATCACCGACTGCGACATCCGCCCGCCGTAGTAGGCCCGCTGCCAGACGGCCACCATGCCGAGATAGGCATTGTTGAAAAGGAAAATCTTCGGATTGAGGCCAAACTGCTTGGCGGTGCCGAGCTCCTGAATGTTCATCTGAATCGAGCCGTCGCCCGTAAAGCACACAACCGGTGCTCCGGGGTGCGCCACGCAGGCGCCGCATGCAGCCGGAAAGCCGTAGCCCATGGTGCCCAGTCCTCCGCTCGTCATCCAATGACGCGGCTCGTCAAGCTTAAGGTACTGCGCGGCCCACATCTGGTGCTCGCCCACGTCGGTCGTAAAGTAGGCGCCTTTGCCCGCTCGGGCCTGCACGCGCTCGATGACGGCCTGCGGTTTGATGGGCGCTGCCGGATCAATGCGGTAGGCCAGACAGTTCTTGGCGCGCCACTTGGCAATCTGCGCCCTCCAGGCTTCGGTGTTGGCGGGATCGGGCCGCTCGCCGGTTTCCGTCATCAGGCGCACAAACTCGGTGAGCACCTCCTTGACGTCGCCCACGATGGGAATCGTCGTGCGCACGCACTTGGAAATGGAGCTCGGATCAACGTCGATTTGAATGACTTGGCGCGCGATGCGCTCGAAGTCCTTCGGATTGCCGACAACCCGATCGTCAAAGCGCGCGCCGATGGTCATCACGCAGTCGCTTTGCTGCATGGCCATGTTGGCCTCGTACGTGCCGTGCATGCCCACCATGCCGAGGAACTTGGGATCGGTTCCCTTGAACGCGCCAAGGCCCATGAGCGTGCACACGACCGGGTACTGCAAAAGCTCGGCAAACTGATTGACGAGCTCGGAGGCATCTGCGCTCACGGCGCCGCCGCCGACGTACAGAATCGGTCGCTTGGAGGCAAGCAGCACGTGCAGCGCCTTCTTGATCTGCCCCGTGTGTCCGCGCAGAACCGGCCGATAGCTTGGGATGTCCACATCTTCAGGGTAGCAGAACGCGGCTTTGGCACACTGCACGTCCTTGGGCAGATCAATGAGCACGGGACCGGGACGCCCCGAGCAGGCGATGTAGAAGGCCTTCTTGATCACCAGGGGCAGTTCGCGCACGTCCTTGACGAGGAAGTTGTGCTTGACGCAGGGACGCGTAATGCCGACCGTATCGCACTCCTGAAAGGCATCGGTGCCGATGAGGCCCGTGCCGACCTGGCCCGAAAAGACAATGATCGGAATGCTGTCGGCATAGGCCGTTGCAATGCCCGTGACGGCATTGGTGGCGCCGGGACCGGACGTCACGACGGCTACGCCCGGCAGCCCCGTGCATCGCGCGTACGCATCGGCCGCGTGCACGGCCGCCTGTTCGTGGCGCACCAGAATGTGCTCGAAATAGTCTTGTCGGTAGATTTCATCGTACAGCGGCAGAACAGAGCCGCCGGGATAGCCGAAGACGTGCTTGACGCCCTCGGCATGAAGTGCTTCGATGACGATGCGCGCGCCTGTCATTTCAGGAGCTGCGCTCGACGGTTCGCTCGTTTGCATGAAGCTGGATTCCTCTGGTCGCGAATCCCAAGATTTTCTGCCCGGTGGATGGTGGAATGCGATGATGTTCGCAGAAGAGAGTTCGACTTGCAGCAGAGGGTCGCAGTGACGCGGAAAAAATACTGCATATTTCCGTGGCTGAGCCGTTCGCCGCAACTGCCTGCGGTAACAGACAGCACCCGAAGGGATGCCGCGCGCCTTGGTATGCATAGAAATCGCGGCATTCGACCAATGTAGCAAAAAAAGCTGCCGTCGCGAAGCCGCATGACCGCACGCAGAGCAGCTTGCCGCTATGTTTTTTAATATCTTTTTTCTTAACTCAAATCCGCTAGGCAGAAAATGCTAGGCATTTTGCTGTACCCGCCGATCGGCTTGCGCTTTTTTGCAGACCTGTTAAGCTTTCGCCTTTCATTCTAAATTTGCCTTTTTGCGCCTAAAAATTTCTCTCTAGAAAACGGCAGCGCGCGCAGCGGCTTGGTTCTTGCCAAAGCCGGGCGGCAAGAATGTGCACGGCGAAATAAAAAAACACAGGCAACCATCAAAGCAGTACCTATGTCGACAAACAACAATACGCAGTGGGGTTCGCGCATCGGCTTCATTCTGGCCGGGGCCGGATCGGCCATTGGACTCGGCGCCATCTGGAAGTTTCCGTTTTGGGCAGGCACAAACGGGGGCGCGGCATTCATCATTCCCTACATCTTCTTTACCTTTACGATCGGCATCGTGCTGCTCATTGCCGAGCTCACGGTGGGACGAGCCGGCCGCGGCTCGGCCATGCACGCGCTCAAGGTCGCCGGCGGTCCGGTCTTTGCCGTGCTCGGCGCGCTGACGGTTTTAAGCAGCTACATCATCTTGTCGTACTACAGCGTGGTGGGCGGCTGGTGCGTGAAGTACCTCGTCGACAGCGTGCTCGGCAACTTGGTGAGCAATGATCCGAAGCTCTTGGCGGCAAACTTTGAAGCGCTCGTCACCAACGGACCGGTCAATCTGGCCTGGCACTTTGTGTTTTTGTCGATTACCTGCGGCGTGATCGCTCTGGGCGTCGTGCACGGCATCGAGCGGCTCTCGAAGTACCTGATGCCTACCCTTTTCCTGCTGATGATCTTCATCATCCTGCGCTCGCTCACGCTGCCGGGCGCCATGCAGGGCGTGGAGTTTCTCTTTAAGTTCGACCTGAGTACCGTGACGCTGGGCAATATTCTCAACGCCATGGGCTTTACGTTCTTTTCGCTGTCGATCGGCTCGGGCATCATGATCACCTACGGCGCCTATCTCAAGAACAACACCGATATTCCCAACTCCTCGCTGTGGATTTCATATCTTGCCGTGCAGACGGCGGTTTTGGCAGGCTTGATGATCATGCCTGCGGTGTTTGCGCTCGGCCAGGATCCCAATGCGGGTCCGGGTCTGGTGTTCGTGACGATTCCGCTGGTCTTCTCGCAGATTCCGATGGGAGAGCTTTTTGCCGTTCTCTTCAACGTGTGTCTGCTCGTGGCTGCGTTGACGAGCGCCGTCTCGCTGCTTGAAGTGGTGGTGGCCTACATGCAGAACGAGTGGCACATGTCGCGCTTGAAGTCGACCATGCTCTGCTACGTGACGCTTTTCTTCGTGGGCGGCGTTTCGGCGTTTTCCTTCGGGCCGCTGGCCGACATCAAGATCGGCGGCAGGGTTCTTTTCGATTTTCTCGACTACATCTGCACGAACGTGACGATGCCTCTGGGAGGCCTCACGGTGGCGGTTCTTGCAGGCTGGATTGCCTGGGAGCGCACCCGCAGCCAGATCAACCTCGTGCGTCAATACTCCGAAGGAGTCAATCGCTTTATTCGGTTCTCGCTTAGAATTCTCGCTCCGGCACTGGTGGTCGTCGTGATCGTCACGGGCATCTGAGCAAGCTCAAAATATAAGCGACGGACGCCCGTCCGAGGCCAGAGGCCGCAGAGCAGCTGCGTCAAGCGCAAGCAGACAGCCTGCGGCCTTTTGCTTTGCAGCAAAGCCGATTTTTTTCAACAAGAAAGCGCAGCAAACAGGGAGGTTTGCTCATGCAGCAGCAAAGATCAAACTGGAAAAGCCGTCTGGGCTTCATTCTGGCCAGCGCAGGCGCGGCCGTAGGGCTGGGCGCGATTTGGAAGTTTCCTTATCTGGCCGGCTCCAACGGGGGAAGCGTCTTCATGTTCCCCTACATCATCATCTCTTTTACGATCGGGCTGGCGCTGCTCATTGCTGAAATCGCCATCGGCCGCACGGGCAAAGGCGACATCGTGACGGCCTATGGCCGCATCGGCGGCAAGGGCTGGACCATCTGGGGGTATATCGGCGTACTGACCGGCTTTTGCGTGCTGTGCTTTTATTCGGCCATCGGCGGCTGGACGCTTTCATACACGGTCGACGCCTTTCTCGGCAACGGCTTGGTGACAAATCAAGACGAGCTCAACGCGCATTTCGGCGCCCTTGTCTCCAACCCCTACATCGCCATCGGCTATCAGGCGCTCTTTCTTTTCCTCACTGCCTGGGTCGTGGCCTACGACATCAGCAAGGGAATTGAGCGCATCAGCAAGGTGCTGATGCCTTTGCTGCTGGTGCTCGTGCTCATCGTGATTGCGCGCGGCGTGACGATCCCGGGCGCAGAAAAGGGTCTTGAATATCTCTTTAGCTGGTCGCCCGAAGCCTTTAGCTGGGAGGGGCTTCTTGCCGCGATGGGCTTTACTTTTTTCAGCCTTTGCGTGGGCTGCGGCTGCATGCTCACCTACGGCTCGTACCTGGCCAAGGACAGCAATCTGCTGAGCGGCTGCGCTTGGATTACGTTTTTGGCAACGCTTGCGTCCATTCTGGGTGGCCTGATGATCATGCCTGCGGTCTTTGCCTTTAATCTGAATCCCTCGGCAGGGCCCGGACTGACCTTCCTGACGATGCCGGCGGTGTTTGCGCAGCTGCCCGGCGGACAGTTTTTTGCCATTGCCTTTTATCTGTGCCTGGTGGTGGCGGCAATCACGAGTTCGGTTTCCATGCTCGAGCTCGTCGTCGCCTTCATGGTCGAGCAGTGGCGCATGACGCGCATCGGCGCCGTGGCGGCCTCCTCGCTTGCCATGCTTGTGGTGGGCAGCTTCTGCGGCCTGAGCTTCGGGCCGCTGGCCGACTTCAAGATTGCCGGACGCACGATTTTCGACAACTTCGACTTCTTGACGAGCAACATCTCGCTGCCCGTGGGCGGCCTGGTGGTCTGCATGCTGGTAAGCGTCAAGGCCTGGGATTTGATGAAGGAAGAAATCCGCTGCGGCAGCAATGTCTCGAGCACGTTTATGAACGCCTTTCGCTGGGTGATCATGATCGCCTGCCCGCTTCTGATTCTTACGGTTCTCATCACCGGCTTGATCTAAGGCATTGCCTGCCGCAAGGCGCAGCCGGCTCATAGATTTCGGCCCGTCAAACCAGTGCTGGTTCGGCGGGCCGAAATGCCTTCAGCTCAAAGTTCAAGCCGCAGTCAGTGCGAGGCCAGAAGCCTTCTGCGCCTCTGCTCAAAGAGACAGACGGCCGCCGCCGCCCCTACGTTGAGCGACTCGCAGTCATGCTCAATGTCAATCAGAAAGCGCGCATCGGCAGCGGCAAGGGCTTTTTCTGAGAGCCCCGGCCCTTCGGCTCCCATCATCCACACCGTCGCGGTCTCCTCCCACCCCGGGGTTCTGAAAAGGTCGCGGCCGCCGCGCGCATCGGCACCCAGCCGTCTGGCGGCAAACATGCTGCGCAAATCCTCGACGTCGACGTTTTCATAAAGGCGCGCGGCAAAGTGCGCGCCCATGCCTGCGCGCAGAACCTTGGGCGTCCAAAATCCTGCCGTATCGCGGCTTGCCGCGATGTGGCGCACGCCTGCGGCAACGGCCGTGCGAATGAGCGTGCCGACGTTTCCAGCGTCCTGCACCCCGTCAAGATACAGCGCATCGGCCGCAATGGGCTGCATCGGGCGATCGGCAAGCACGGCGGGCACTTCAATCATGATGCCGGTGCCGTTTTCGACCGGACAGACTTGATCGTAGACGGCAGCGGGCAGTTCGTAGATGCGCGCCTGGGCTTCGAGCCCTGCGGCGGCCAGCGCAAGTTCTCGAGCTTGTCTGCTGCAGGCTTCGCTCAAAATGACCGCACGCGGGGCGATGCCCCGCTCGCAGATCACTTGAGCCAGATGCAGGCCTTCGGCAAGAGTGGTTCCAAATTTCTTGACGGCGCGCGTGCTCTCGCCAAGCCTGCGCCAGCGCTTGACATGCTCGTTGGAGGTCGATGATAGGTAGAAGGTTTTTTGCTGCATAAGTGCGGGTTGGTTGGGCTGCCCAGGGTTCAAAAGCGAGAATTGTAAGCTTTTTGCCTTGAGAAGCCTTCTTTTGTCAAGACTGCGGCAAACGAAAAAACGATTCCTAGAGCCTTCCTTATCCGACTTGGGGAAGCGCGGATGAGACGGCCTCAGAATTGGAAGTCTGCTCGCAGCAGAAAGACCCCGGCAGCCGCTTGAAAATGCTCTTTTTTTCATGCCGCAGCGCAAGTGCCGGCCGCTTGAGGCTTCAAAATATGCACCATTTTGGTGCTTGCGTGAAAGAAACGACAAAATCTTAAGATTTACATTTTATTGACATAAGTCAATGTGTTAACAGCCTTTTGTTTTTCCTATGGACTGATTCTGCATTAAGAAACACGCCCTTTTGCATTCGTGAGCAAGAAATTTTAGGGGCGCAGAGCGTTTGCGAACGACATAAAAAAGCACATCTGCATCAGGCCGGCAGCCGTGTGCGGCGGCGCACGTTGTCTTGCTGCGGCGGCAGCGTGTTTGCAGGGGTTGGTTCGTGCAGGGAGCTTGGTGCAGGCGTCAACGCTGTTGAGCGGACATGTTTGTCTGGTGCGCGCGGGATAAGAGCGCCGTCAGGCGGTTTTTTTCGAGGAATTGAGCCAGTTACAAGCGCACAAAAAGCAAAAAAGCTGTCAGCGTTTCCCTTTTTTCGCTGACAGCTCTTTAAATTTCTGCAGTTGAAAATCACGACGACCAAATCGTGTTCTCGGTGCGAGGAGCATCGCATTGTTTTTGTTGCAGACGGAAACACTTTAACACAGTGAAATCCCCGACTCAATGCTTGAAATTGCTCGTTTTTATGCCATAGACAAAATGCTTAGGTGCTAACCCAGAAGACATTTTATGTAGTTCACATCTTTGCACCACAGTAGTGCATTGGAAAAATATTCGGTTTGCATATCCCGCGTTTTATCATCCGTACGGATGATTTTTCCTTCCTCGTTTCGTGTCCGACGGCGCAGATGCGCTAAAGTGTGCGCGATGCTGCGCGCAGAAGGCTTTTGCGGCTTAGGAGGCTTCATTTTTCGGATCATCCAGGCCTGCAGGCACCGGGCGCAGAAAAAATAAGAACTGCATACATCAGCAAAGGATCAGTCTTGACTCAGACAGCGGATACCCGTCAATCCCGCGCAGCTGAAATTGAGGTGCTGCGCACGCTTCCCGAACTGCTTTTTCACCATCTGGAAAAGCGCCCGGAGATGCCCCTATATCAGTTTTACGACAACCGCACCAAGGAGTGGACGACGCTGTGCGTGCGCGAAGTGTGCGCGCGCGTGATGCGCTGGGCGCACGCATTTGCCGCGATGGGCCTCAAGCGAGGCGACCGCGTGGCGATGCTTCTGCCCAACGGGATCGACGCCGTGTGCTTTGACATGGCGGCGCTTACCTGTGCGCTTGTGCCGGTTCCTCTGCACGCCATCGACACTCCGGGGTCGTCGGCCTACATTCTCAACGATTCGGGTGCAAAGTTTCTCGTCACCAACAAGCTTTTGAAGTGGAAGGCCATTGCCGAGACCGGCCCCCTGCCCAATCTGCAGTGCGTGGTCATCACCGATGAGGCCATTGAAACGAAAGACGAAGGCGGACTGACGCTCACCAACGCCGACCATTGGCTTGCGGGCGGCGGCGAGACGCCGCTTCCGGCTGGTCCCGAACCCACAGATCTTGCCGCGCTTGTCTACACCTCGGGCACGACGGGCCGCCCCAAGGGCGTGATGCTCACGCACCGCGCGATTTTGAGCGACATCTGGGGCGTGATGGGACTGATCGTGCCCGAACCCGAAGACGTGTGGTTTTCGTTCCTGCCGCTGTCGCACACGTTTGAGCGCACCACGACCTACTACTATGCGCTCGGCATGGGGTGCCTGGTCGGCTTCAACCGCAACATCGGCCTTCTGCAGGACGACATGCGCATCATCCGTCCGACGATCATGATGAGCGTGCCGCGCGTCTTTGAAAAGATCTACGCCAAGATTCACGACCGGCTTGCCCCCAAGTCGAAGTTCGTGCACTTCATGTTCAACTGGGCGGTCGACGTCGGTTGGCGGCGCTTTTGCCGCGCCAACGGGCTGCCTGTCGAGCCTTCGGCGCTGTCGATTTTCGATCCCTTTGTGGCGAACTTCCTCTCGGCCAAGGTCGGTCAGTCCGTGCGCAACGTTTTCGGCGGCCGCATCCGTGCAGTGATCTCGGGCGGCGCCGCTCTCAGCAGCAACATCGCCCGCACCTTCATCGGTCTGGGCGTCAACATCCTGCAGGGCTACGGCATGACCGAGGCAAGCCCCGTGATTGCCGTCAACCGCTTCGAGTGCAATCACCCCACCACCGTGGGGGTGCCGTTGGTGAACATCGACGTCAAGCTGGGCGACAACGACGAGCTGATGGTCAAGGGCCCCATTTTGATGAGCGGCTACTGGAACCGTCCTGAGGATACGCGTGCGGTCATTACCGAAGACGGGTGGCTTAAGACGGGCGATCAGGCCGACATCTACTCTGACGGCCACATCCGCATCAAGGGCCGAATCAAGGAGATCATCGTCACGAGCACGGGCGAGAAGATTCCGCCGGCGGACCTCGAGCAGGCCATTGAGGTTGATCCGCTCTTTGAGCAGGTGATGGCCGTCGGCGAAGACCGTCCCTACATCGCGGCGCTTGCCGTGGTCAATCCGACGCAGTTTGAAATCTTCGCCAAGGAACTGGGCAAGGATCCGAACGCTGCCGACATTCTGATGGACAAGGAAGTGCGCACGGCCGCCCTCAGACGCATCAAGGCGCTGGCGGCCAACTTCCCCAATTACGGCGTGCCGAGAAACGTCAGACTCTTGTCTGAGCCCTGGACGATTGAAAACGGGCTGCTTACGCCCACCTTGAAGCTCAAGCGCGCAAGAATCCGCGCCCAGTACGCCGAGGCAATCGCCGAGCTCTACGGCGACCGCAGAGCGTAGTTCGGCCTCTGCTTTTTTTAGTTTTTTGCCTGTCCCGCTTGCGGCGAGCAGTTTTTTAGAAATCTGCGCGGCCCAAGCGGGATATTCATGCGCTTGGCGGCAGCCCCAGGGGCGCAGCCCGAAAGCTACCAGCGGTTGCAGCGCTGCCAGACGGCCGTCACGGTCTGCCCCTGCACCACGTTGTAGGCTTCAAAGGCCGCCGCTGTCGGACAGGCATGATTGGGCAGAATTCTCAGCTTCGTGTCCAAAGCGTACGCCTTGACGTCAAAGGGCGCGCCGTCGCGCCTGCAGATGACGCCGTGCTCCTGATTGCACTGCTTGACCCAGAGATCCTCGATGAGATTGCCTTCAACGTCGCACACGAGTCCGTAGCCGCAGTCCACCGACTGAGAGGCCGTGCCGCGGTCTCGGCTCATGGCCAGAAAGCCGCCGTCGGTGATGATCCAGCTCTTGTCTTCCTGCCAGCCGATCACGCTCACAAGCACCGAGAGCGCAATGTCTTCGACCTTGCATACGCCCAGGCCCGCCATCACCAGATCGTAAAACGCGCCCACCCCGCTGCGGTATTCAGTCACTGATCCGAAGCGCTTGCGGGTTCGAACAAAGGTGGGCGTAGAGCCGACGCTCACGATCGAGCAGGCAAAGCCCGCCTCAGACAAAAGAGCGCAAGCATCAGTCAGCGCCTGTGATTCGCTTGCTGCGGCGGCTTCGATCTCTTGGGTTGTGCGTGCGTTGTAGCTTTCTCCCGCGTGCGTGAGCACGCCGAGAAAGCGCGCCCCGTCGGTGAGGCTGCTCGCGACTTCAACCATGGCCGGGTCGTTGGGCTTGAGTCCGGATCTGTGGCCGTCGCAGTCAATTTCGATCAGCACGCCGATTTTGCTTTGATTTTCTCTGCAAAAGCGCGAGACGGCCTGCGCTGCAGGCACATTGTCAAGAATGATCTTGACGTCGGCGCCGGCGCGGTTGAGCGCATCGATGCGCGCGAGCTTGTGCGGCGCAATTCCCACGGCATAGATGAGGTCCGTGATGCCGGCTGCGGCAAAGTACTCGGCTTCCCGCACGGTCGACACCGTTGCCGGACCGCAGGCGCCGTCAAGCTGCATGCGGGCAATTTCGATGCATTTGTGCGTCTTGAGATGCGGGCGCCAGACAACGCCGAGCTCTCGGGCCCGGGCCTGCGCAAAGGCGATGTTTTTTTCGAGTTTGGGCTTGTCCAGAATAAGGCTCGGCGTATCGAGCTCGTTGATTTGGGTCATGCATTCCCCCTTGGGCGAGGCTTTGTTCGAGCAGCAGCAGCTCTTTTTGAGCTAGGGATGAGCGCCGCGGCTCGTCCGACAGGATTGTCTTGATGCTCATGATAACGCCTCGGGCTTGACCTGCCGCCGATGCGCGCGCTGAAGGGTGAAGCTTTACTTGACGCTGAGCGCGCGGTTGAGAAATTCTGCTCCGACAAGACAGGCCGCCGCGTGCCCGCGCATCATGATGCAGTAGCGCTTTTGTCCTGAGGCGGCGTTCTGGCAGACCTGATGGGTGCGCCTGTAGATTTCCGTCGTGGCTACAGATTCGCACCCGGCGGCTTCAACGTCTTCAAGCAGCGAAGGATGAACGAGCATGCAGTACGGTTCGCCGCCTCTGACCACCAGCACTGAGTGGCCGAGCCGCACGTCCTGCAAGTATTGCCCGAAATGTCGGGAAAAATGTGTGAAATCAACTGTCAGCATGCAGTGCTCCCTGTGCATGACTGCTGCCCTGCGCACGGAATGTGCGCACGACAATGGACTAAGGGCGGCGCTTTAATAAACAAAAGCGGCTCTTATTTTCAATATTGTATCGTTGACTCAACAGTGAGCCAAGTCGTTCATTGGCTCTAGTTCTTTTGGCGGCGCCTCCTACGAAAGGAGGCTCTCGGGCAAGCCTTTCATTACGTCTTTTTACCTAATGTGTTTGTCCCTGCCCGCTTGCGACGGATCAAGAGCCTTGTTCTGAGCGGCATGTTTTTGCTTTTGAAGCCCCCTTTTTGATGTTTTCCTGCCAAAATCCATAAAGTTGCGCGCTTGTGCCCGGCCTCTGAAGAAGCTGCAGCTACAACGAAAAAATCTTTGCTTATTTTTGAGGCAGAAGCTTTAAGCGGCGCCAAGCGCAGGTTCGTGTGAATATTTAGGGAGACAACCGCACCTATGGCGATCATTGTTCACAAGTACGGCGGCACCTCAATGGGAAGCCCCGAGCGCATCAAGAATGTTGCGCGCCGTGTTGCAAAGTGGCACCGCGCCGGCCATCAGATGGTGGTCGTCGTATCCGCAATGAGCGGCGAGACCAATCGTCTGATAGCCCTTGCCAAGGAAATTCAGCCCAATCCCGATCCGCGCGAGCTTGACGTGGTGGCAAGCACCGGCGAGCAGGTCTCGATCGGCCTGCTGGCGATGGCGCTTAAGGCCATCGGCGTGGAAGCCGTGAGCTTCAACGGCTCGCAGGTTGCCGTGCACACGGATTCGAGCTTCGGCAAAGCCCGCATTGAGAGCATCGACAGCGAGGCCGTCGTCAGGGAGCTTGACGCAGGCAAGGTTGTGATTGTGGCGGGCTTTCAGGGTCGAGATGCCGCAGGCAACGTCACCACGCTCGGCCGCGGAGGTTCGGACACGAGCGGCGTGGCCCTGGCCGTGGCTCTCAAGGCCAGCGAATGCTTGATCTTTACCGACGTCGACGGCGTCTATACGACGGATCCGCGCATCGAGCCCAAGGCCCGGAGGCTCGACGCCATCAGCTTTGAGGAAATGCTCGAGCTTGCCAGTCTCGGCTCCAAGGTTCTGCAGATCCGCAGCGTGGAATTTGCCGGCAAGTATCACGTGCCGCTGCGCGTGCTCTCGAGCCTGACCGATCCCGACATCCCCGTTGACATTGAAGCCGCCAGCGGCACCCTGATTTCTTTTGAGGAAGATCCGAAGATGGAGAAAGCCCTTGTTTCCGGCATCGCCTGCACGCGCGATGAA
>CALXQS010000023.1 GCA_944390715.1 uncultured Duodenibacillus sp.
AGGAAAGATTATGGCAATTTTTGCTCTTTTCGAACATACTCCGCAGGTTATCGATTCGGCCTAGATCTCCGACAGCGCGCAAATCATCGGCCGCGTCGAAATTGCTGATGAGGCCAGCATCTGGCCCGGCGCCGTTTTGCGCGGCGATCTGGCAAAAATATCCGTCGGCAAAGGCAGCAATCTGCAGGACAATGTTGTTGTGCATACAGACAATGACTTTCCGTGCAAGGTCGCCGACCACGTCACCGTAGGGCACGGCGCAATTCTGCACGGCTGCACGATCGAAAACGGCGCGCTCATCGGCATGGGAGCGGTCGTGCTCAACGGCGCCGTCATCGGAAAACATGCATTGGTCGGCGCAGGCGCTCTCGTTAGCGAAGGCAAAACCATTCCCGAGCGCGCCCTGGTTGTCGGAACGCCTGCGCGCTTTGTACGGTTTCTGACCGATCAAGAAGTCGAAGAACTCGAGCAAAGCGCCAAGCACTACGCTGAGCAAAAGGAGATTTTCCGCACCGAGCTCAGACGCATCGACAAACAGCCGAATCAGTCTTAAAAAGCCCCGCCGGGATCTTGAAAAGAGGCCTTTCGGACGTCATATACCCGTCATCTCATTGTTTTTTCAGCAACTTACATGACCGATAAATTAGTCAAACTTCATTTCAAACAAAAAAGCTGCCGTGCAGTCGTTCTGCACATGGATCACGCATGGCAGGAAATGACGCAAAATCAAAATCTCCCCGGCAGCGTCCGCAGCATGCTCGGAGAACTATCTGCTGCGGCCGTCATGCTGGCAGCAAGCCTGAAGTTCGACGGATCCCTGGTGCTGCAGATTCAAGGCGACGGCCCCGTACGTCTGGCTATCGTCGAAGTACGAACCGGGCTCTTGACGCGGGCAACGGTACAACTTCGCGTACCTGTCGAATCTGTAGACGCACAAGCCGACTTCAAGTCTCTGGTCAACCAAAATGGAAACGGGCGCTGCGCACTGATTCTTGACATGGCCTCACGCGCCCCCGGCGAACAGCCCTACCAAGGCGTCGTGCCGCTCACGGGCAATACTGTTGCCGAAACCATTGAAAGCTACATGACCCAATCCGAACAGGTGCGCACGAAGCTGCAGCTGGCTGCTGACGGCACCGCCTGCGGCGGCGTTTTGCTGCAGCATGTCGCCTCAACCGGCGGCTACGAGCAAGGCGAAATCGATCCGGAAGGATTCGAGCATCTCTCGGCATTTGTCCGCACTGTAGAGTCCCAAGAACTGCTTTCGCTTGAAGCCGGAGAAATAGCCCGCCGTCTGTTCTGGGAAGACAATCCCGCTGTGCTCGAAGAGCTTGAGCCCAAATTCTCCTGCCGGTGTTCTCAAAAGAGCATTGAGGCCATGGTGAGAAATCTGGGTGAAAAGGAAGCCCTTGAGATCATTGCAGAACAAGGCCGCATTGAGGTCAAATGCGAATTCTGCGGCAAGACCTACGTACTCGATCCCATTGATGTCAAGACGCTGTTTGCCGGCATCTCGAAGCCCAGCAATAGCGTCAATTGACGCAGAAAGCACTTTTGCCGCTTGAAGAAGCCGCAACTTCAAGCGGCATTCTTTTTTGCTGGAAAAAAGAAAGGCCGTCAACCTCGAAAGGTCGACAGCCCCTGCAAACACGGAAGTCTGCTTGCTGTGCGAGATTACTCGGCAGCGGCAGCGTTCGTGTCCTTGCGGACGAGCAACTCGCGGATGCGGGCGGCCTTGCCGGAACGGCTGCGCAGGTAGTAAAGCTTGGCACGGCAGACATCGCCGCGACGCTTGACTTCGATCGAAGCAATCATCGGCGAATAGAGCTGGAACGTACGTTCGACGCCTTCACCGCTCGAAATCTTGCGAACGATGAAGGAAGAATTCAGGCCGCGGTTGCGCTTGGCGATCACCACGCCTTCATAGGCCTGGGTACGCTTGCGGGAACCTTCGATCACGTTGACGAGAACGTTCACCGTGTCGCCGGCGCGGAATTCAGGGATCTTCTTGCCGGCGGTGAGGCGGGCAATTTCTTCTTGTTCCAGAGTCTGGATAATGTTCATTTCTATCTCCGTAACCATCATGCGGCGGCATCTTCAATTTATATGCACCGTCCAGAGGATGGATGTTTTTAACTGACAGCGTGCAGATGAAAAACTGCAACGCTTGACTTCATCGTCTTTTCAGCGCCCCGACTTTTCGTCGAGCGACTTTAAAAACAACTCGTCCCGGTCAGAGAGCTGACCACGGGAACGCGCAATTGTAATCAATTCCGGGCGATTTTTGTAGGTCGCCTCCAAACTTTTTTCTCTTGTCCAGCTCGCGATGTTGGCGTGATGTCCGCTCATGAGCACTTCGGGCACCGGTTCGCCCTGCCACACCTCGGGTCTGGTGTAGTGCGGCGCATCGATAAGCCCTGTAGCAAATGATTCATCAAGCGCTGAAAGCTCCTTGATGGCTCCCGGCAGCTGACGCACGACGGCGTCTATAAGTGCACAGGCGGCAAGCTCTGCTCCGGAAAGAACAAAATCACCCAGACTGACGATCTCATCGACATAGTGCTCGAGAAAACGCTCGTCAATGCCCTCATATCGGCCGCAGACAAGAACAAGGTTCATGCCGGGATCTGCCGAGATTTCTCGAACGCGTGCGTCCGTCAGACGCACGCCGCCCGGGGCGAATGCAACAACCGGACCGGCATTGCCCGCTTCTCGGATCATCTGCAGCGTTTTGTAGAGAGGCTCGGCCATCATTACCATGCCCGGACCTCCCCCGAACGGCCGGTCGTCGACCGTACGGTGCACGTCGCTGGTCACGTCGCGGGGATTCCAGAAATGCACGTTCCACAAACCGCGGCGCCGCGCACGGGACGTGATTCCCTGCTCGGTTACAGCAGCAAAAATCTCCGGAAAAAGCGTAATCACATCAAAGCGCATGGCTGTCCCTAGAAAAATCAAACCCACTCGGGCTGCCAGTCGACCGTAACGATGCCCGCTTCGACATCAATATCAAGGATATAGTCCTCAACATCTGGAATCAGATAAACAGCATCACGTCCGCCGACCTTAGGGCCGCCCTCAACCTTGAATATGTCCTGCACAGTATTGGAGCCGATATCGGTCACGCGGCCCAACTCGACGCCTTCGCGGTTGACGACACGGCATCCGATCACATCGGCAGCCCAGTGTTCGTCGCCTTCAAGCTCCGGGAAATCTTCCCGACGCACGCTGATGCGTCCCCGCAAAGCGTCCGCCTTTTCCTTGCTGTCGCAGCCTTCGACCTCAGCAAGCAGCGCATTGCCGTGAACTCTGAGCGACTTGACTGCAAGTTCGGTCGTGACGCCGCGCACATTCGTTAAAAACCAACGCTTTGTATTGGCAAGCACTTCGCCGCCCTCAAAAGGAACAACGCGGATTGAGCCGCGCACGCCGTATGCGCCGTTGGTGCGGCCGACTGTGAGAAGTTCGTCAGGATTCATCTTGAAGAAAAAAAATCAGTTAAAAAAACGGTCTCCCAGAACCTGGAAGACCGCATTTTTTTAAACATCCGCTTATTGAAAACGACTCGCCTGCCGACTTTTCCATGCGTTCCCGCACTGCTTCAGGTAGATACTGAACCCGTTCGCAAAGAGGAAATCCGACTCATGCATTCAAAGTGTGCTTAGACACGAGAGGCACGGCACTTGCCGGGAAGGTTCACAAGAAGCGCGCTGATGAAACGCTCAAATCCAGCGATGAGTCTTGTTTTCTCTAAAGATGTTTCTGGCTTCGTTCCCGAATCTTAGGCAGCAGCCTTCTGAGCAGCCTTGAGGATGCGGGCAACCGTATCGCTCATCTGAGCACCGTTGTTGACCCAATGCTGAATGCGCTCGGCATTGAAGGTCAAACGCTGCGGGCCTTCGGCGATCATCGGGTTGTAAAAGCCCAGACGTTCGTTGAAGCGGCCGTCGCGGCGATTGCGGGAGTCGGTCACGACGATGTTGTAGAAGGGACGCTTCTTGGAGCCCGAGCGGGACAAACGAATAATAACCATGGTAAATTTTTCCTCTTTTATATGAGCGCCCGTACCAGGCGCAGGAATTTTCAACAATCTTTCGAAAACAACGCCGGACCTCTAACAAAAACCTTGCCCGGAGCATCTCCGAAAGTGCGTGATTTTACGCTGAATTCACCTGAAAAATCAAGCCTTGAGAGCACTTTTGCCTAGCCCAAGCAAAATCTGCAAAGTCAGCGCTTCCAACAACGAAGCATCTGAGGCCGACTCCTCGTGCAATCAAAACAATCCTGGCATGGACTTCTCGACAAGGCTCGCTAAAAAAGCTCGCCTGTAGCGCCGTACTCCGGCATGCGCTTTGCTGAGGAACCGGCATCAGGCGTTTCACTCTCATCTGTGCGGTCTGGAACACGCGCATCATTCTCCCGGCGTGCCGAGAGCATCTTCTTGAACGTTTCCTCATCGATGACCGCCACGCCGAGCTGCTCGGCCTTCTGCAGCTTGGAACCTGCTGCGCTGCCCGCAACCACGAAGTCCGTTTTCTTTGATACCGAACCAGATACGCGGCCTCCTGCAGCGATAATGAGGTCCTTGGCCTGATCGCGGGTAAGCGTCTGCAGCGTCCCGGTCAGCACAAAGCTCTTTCCTGCAAAGGCCTCAAGCTCGGCAGAGGTCTTTTGCTCCGTCCATTCAATGCCGGCAGCAAGAAGCCTGTCGACTTCCTGAGCATTATGGGCTTCAGCAAAAAACGATGCGATCGACTCGGCCAGCACGTTTCCGACATCATTGACTTCCAAAAGCTTTTCGACGCTCGCCTTGCGCAGCGCTTCAAGGGACTTGAAAAAAAGCGCCAGATCTCTGGCCGTCGCCTCGCCCACATGTCTGATGCCAAGTGCAAAGACAAACCGCGCAAGCGTCGTATGCCTGCTTTTTTCAATAGCAGCAATCAGGTTTGCCGCACTCTTTTCTCCCATGCGCTCTATCGCGACCACATCCTGCACCTTGAGCGCATACAGATCCGAAGCCCGCTTCACGAGCCCCCTTTCAACAAGGGCATCGACCATTTTTTCGCCCAGTCCGTCAATGCCCATGGCGCGTCTCGAGCCGAAGTGCACCAGCGAGAGCTTGAGCTGCGCTGGGCAAACCAACCCGCCCGTGCAGCGCGAGTCTTTTTCCTCTTCGTCGCGCACCACGGCCGAGCCGCACGCCGGACAAACCTTAGGCATGACGAAAGCGCGCGCATCCACCGGACGCCTTTGTTCGAGCACGCGCACAATTTCTGGAATCACGTCCCCGGCTCGGCGCACGACGACACTGTCGCCCACCATCAGCCCCAGTTCTGCGATATGGTCTTCGTTGTGCAGCGTGGCATTGCTCACCGTCACGCCGCCGACAAACACGGGCTCAAGCCTTGCCACAGGCGTTACGCGGCCAGTGCGGCCAACCTGCACGTCGATATCCAGAACCCGCGTGACGGCCTCTTGCGGCGGATACTTGTGCGCGCAAGCCGTGCGAGTCTCGCGACCGCCAAAGTCCACCGCCCGCTGCGCGGAAAAGTCATCGAGCTTGTAGACAACTCCGTCTATTTCAAAAGGAAGCTCCTCGCGCACGGCCGCCACATCATTGTGAAACTTTGCCAGTGCGGAGGCTCCGCGAACGGTTTTTCGCATGCCTGCCACTGGAAAGCCCAGTGCCTTGAGCTTGTCGAAGAGTTCGGTCATTGAATCTGCAAAAGCCGGGTCACTGACTTCACCCACGCCGTAGGCGTAAAAGTGCAGAGGTCTTGAAGCCGTCACGCGGCTGTCGAGCTGCCTCAAAGCGCCGGCAGCTGCATTGCGCGGATTGACGAAAAGCTTGGCTGCCGCCTGCTGCTGCTTTTCATTGAGTTTTTCGAAATCGGCCTTGTGCATGATGACTTCGCCGCGAACCTCCAGGACTCGCGGAGCGCTGATCGCATCAATCACCAAAGGGACCGAGCCGATCGTGCGCACATTCGCCGTGACATCTTCACCCACTGCGCCGTCTCCGCGAGTCTGCGCGCTCACGAGCACACCGTTTTCATAGCGCAGATTGACTGCCAGTCCGTCAAACTTCAGCTCACAGTCGTAGGCGACTTCCGGATCTCCGTCTTGAAGGCCAAGCTCCTTCCTAACCCGAGCATCAAAGGCCCGCGCCCCCTCGTCGCTGAAATCGGTTTCCGTATGAATCGAGAGCATGGGCACGGCATGGCGCACTTTGGCCAAATCCGAGCGCACCTCGCCGCCCACTCTCTGGGTGGGAGACTCAGGCGTCTTGAGCTCGGGATATGCGGCCTCGAGCGAGGCAAGCTCAGCGAAAACCCGGTCATATTCAGCATCGGGCACCGTCGGATTATCGAGCACGTAATACTCGTAATTCCAGCGATGAAGAAGTTTTGCCAGCTCCCGGCTGCGGGCTTTTGCTTCTTCAAAATCTTCCTTGTCCATCATGGTGCTCACTTCGAAAAGAACGTTTATTGTTCGGGTTTCATGGTACAAAAAAGACGTACGCAAAATTCTCCTGCACGAGTCTCTGCGTACGCCTTTTTAATGTTGTCTGCGCAAACTTTGCCGATTTATCTTTGCAGAAAATCGCTTCGAGCGCTTTGATCAGGCAAACGAGAAAATCTTCAAAGCTCTGCCCGAGCCTGCCGGCACGCCGTGAGCAGTCATTGCCGCATGCACTTCGCGCAGCTGCTGGCCGATCATTGCGGCAGCGGCCGATCCGAGCGGGTTGCCGGAAACATCGGTCATCATGGCGTCAATCTTGCAGCACAGATCATTGGCAATCGAGAAAAATGCCGACAGGGGATCATTGGCTGCAGCCACAAGAGGCACGTCGAATTTCAGTTCGATTTCGTTTTTAAGCGTCTTGGAAGGAGTGAGGATGAAAATTGGATCGGCTGCGTCGGCAAGCGTCTTTTCATACTGTCCCTCATGCTTGACGAAGCCGCAGGCTATGGCTGCAGACTCAAGCACCGTCTCATTGATGTCCTTGTCGCTCACAATCTTGACCGAGAGCACATTGTCAAATGCCTTGACGATGCGCGAAACGCGGTCAGCCCCTTCAACCATGGCCTTGGAATCAGGCACGGAAACCTCGGCCTCGATCTGAATGGCGATGCTGTTGGCTAGCGTGATGAACTTGGAGGCCGTGATGTCGTCAATGCTGCGGGCGCGGTTTGCGAGCAGCGTTGCCATGTAGATCTGCGTGCAGGTCTGCACATTGTCCAGATCGTGATGCCACAGCTGAGCATCCTGATCAAAGAAGTCAAAGCGCACCAGCCCCGACAAGCCGTTGTCCTCAACCATTCTGCCCAAACGCGTAAGCTGCGCCATGGGAAAGCTCAGGCCAGGCTTGGGCGTAAAGTAGGCCACTGCCTCGACGGCAGGATCAACGTCGGTGTTGCGGCGCCCCATCTTGGCGAAATCCACCTCAAAATCATCATTGAGCGCAGGCTCGTCCTCAACGGGAGGCTGCACGACGATGGGCTTGATTTCGACTTCTGCCACGGGCTTGATGTCGCTGGCCTGATCATCGGCCTTGAGCGTAGGCGCTTCAGGCTCATCATTGAGGACGGCATTGGGAACTGGCGCAGGTTCCTGCGTCGGCTTGTCGTTCATTTTGCCGGCAGTTTTCATAGCCTCTCGGTCGCCGTCGGCATTCTTTCGAAAACCATACCAGGCGGCAGCGCCGAAAATGATCAGAATCAAAAGACCAATATGAATGGGTTGAATATCAGGCATCAGCCTCTCCCGTTTTCAATGACTAGCATGGAAGTTTAGCGAAACTTCTTGGCTCGGAACTGCTCAGAGCCGACGCCGCGCTCTGTTTATTGCGCAGAATCGGAATTTATGCGACAGCTTCAGCTCGCGGCCATGTCCGCAGCAGCCTGAACGTCAACCGACACAACGCGCGAAACGCCGGGCTCCTTCATCGTAACGCCCACAAGCTGCCCCAGATGCTCCATCGTCACGCGATGGTGCGTAATCATCATGAACTGCGTGTTGGCGCTCATCTGCACGATACGCCGCGCCAGCCGGTCCTGATTGGCTTCATCAAGCGGAGCGTCGACCTCATCGAGCAGGCAGAACGGGGCAGGATTGAGCTTAAAAATTGCAAACACGAGCGCCGTTGCCGTGAGCGCCTGCTCGCCGCCCGACAAAAGCTTGACGCTGGCGTTTTTCTTGCCTGGCGGCTGAGCGATCACTTCGACGCCCGCCTCGAGAATCTCGTCTCCGGTCATCTTCAATTGAGCGCTGCCGCCGCCGAAAAGCCCGGTGAACATATCCATGAAATTCTCATTGACCGCCGCAAACGTCGTGCGCAGCAGTTCTCGCGTCTCGGCGTCAATTTTTCGGATCGTCGCCTCGAGATTGCCGATTGCTTCTTCAAGATCAGCAACCTGCCGTTCGGTTTCCTGCATCGCGCGGCGGCTTGCCTCAAGATTTTCAAGCGCCGCATGGTTGACCGGACCGAGCGCGGCAATTTCTTCAGCAAACTTTGCCACGCGGTTTTTCAATGTCGTGGTCTTGAGCTTTTCAGCAATGAGCTTTTCGCGCAGACTCTGTCGATCGGCGCCATTTTGATCGAGCCACTCGGTAAACGCACGGCTTTGCGTTGCCCAGCTCTCGCGCTTTACCTTGAGGTCCGAAATCTCCTGCAGCATGGGAGTTTGGTCGTCATTGAGGCGGCGCTGGAGCTCATAGGCTTGCGACAGTGCATTTTCAGCTTCCTGCGCTGCGTTTTGAGCAAGCTCCTGAGCCTTGTTTTTTTCGTCGAGCTCAGCAAGCAGTCGGCTCAACCCCTCGCGCTCGGCCGTTTCGTCGAGCGTCTCAGCCTGCGCAGCGAGCTCTTCGAGCGAAGCGGCCATCAGCTCAATTTCCTCATCGGCCGTCTCAAGCTGTCTGCGCGCATCGGCGATGCGCTCGTCGACGGCACGCAGCTGCACGCGCGCGACTTGCGCCTGCGCTTGCATGTCGCGCTGCTGAGCCTCCAGGTCCGTCAAAGCGGATTCGGCCTCTTCGAGCTGCGCCTGGGCATCTGCCGCAGCCTGCTGCACGCGCGCGAGCTTTTCGTCGTACTGCGCAAAACGATTTTCGCCTTCTTCCTGCCGCACGCGAAGCTCTTCGAGACGCTCCTCGAGCTCGCGCAGCTCAAGCGCCACGCGCGTGCTTCGCTGGCGCCAAGCCTCAATGGCAGCTTCAAGAGCCGAGTGCTCGACTTCAAGCGCGTGCGTCAGATTGCGGATTTCTGAAGCAAAGGCCTCTTTGGCTCGGTACTGCACTTCAAAATCGGCAGCCTTTGCCTTGGCGGCGATCAATTTTTCGTCAAGCTCTTCAATCTGAGCCCTAAGTTCAGCTTCTTTGGCCGCAAGCTCGCGAATTTGCGCAGCACGTGAAACGATGCCCGCATCTTCGCTGTCCTCAGCCCAAAAGGTAATGCTCACGCGGTCAACGACATGACCTTGCGGCGTGACGAACAAGCCTCGGGCGCCAAGCTTTTCGGCGGCAGCCGCTGCCTGGGCCAGATCGGGGGCTGCGTAAACGCCCGCCAGCCACCCCTCAAGCGCACGCATGATGCGCGGCTGATCTGTGCGTACGTGCGACAACAATGGCTCAAAGCCCTCAATTGGATCAACCGGCAGGGGCTTGGCCTCCGAATAAAACACCAATTTGGAAGGCGGCGGATCAAAGCCAAAACCCGCAGCGCGGCGAACGTCCCCCACTGTCAGAGCCGAGGCTTTTTCGCGCAGCACAGCTTCGAGAGCCACAGCCCAGCCCGGATCAATGTCAAGCGCTTCAAAAAGCCGCGGCAGGCTCTCAAGTCCCATTTTGGCAAGCCACTGCGGCAGCTTGCCCTGCCCCTCGGCACGCTCCTGAACGGCCGACAGCGTCTGCACGCGGGCGCTTGTGCGCTCAAGCTCCTGAGCCCTTGCCTGACGATCCCCTCGCAGAGCCTCGAGCTGCTCCTTTGCCTGTGCAAGGGCTTCGGAGAGCTCTTCGGACTGAGCCGCCGTCTCCTCCAAAAGCGCCGTATTTTCTTCAATCTTTTCGGTCAGCTCTTCAAAGCGCTCCTCGTCGGGCGCAGCTGCCGGACGCGATTCAAGCCTGAGGGCCTCAATGCGCGACTCAACTTCCGAAACTTCGCGGCTGACGGCCTGCATCTCAACGTGAAAAACGTTGATCTGGTTTTGCGCTTCGACCGACTTGGAGCGAGCCTGCTCATAAGCAGCCGAAAGCATCTCATAGTCCTGCTGCCTCTCGGCTACGGTCTCCGACAGAGCCGCTGCCTCTTCCTCGTACTCAGCAGCCTCCTGCGCGAGCGCTTCTTTGTGCTCCTGAAACTGTGCAATGCGCTCCGAGGTCTGCTCCTTTTGCTCTTTTCTGCGCTGCAAAGCCTGCTGATTGCCGGCTATCTGACGAGCGATGGAATCCTTTTTTTCGATAATGACGCGAATGTTGCCCTCAAGCTCGGTGACGCTTGACTGCGTCTGCCAAGCCGATTGACGCGCCGCATCGGCGGCCTCGCGCTTGATTCGCGCCTCGTCTTTCATGCCTTCGATCTCGACGAGAAGCTTCTGCGCTTGACCACGGCTCTCGAGCATGAGCGCTTCCTTCTGGGCAATCTGCGCATTGAGCTTGTTGACGGCGGCGGCTGCGTCATCTTCCTGCGAAACGTACCATAGAAGCTCGGCCTCGATGCGCTGATCCTCCAAATCCTGCCACTGGCGGGCAATTTCGGCCTCGCCCGTGAGCCGCTCGATCTCGACGCGCTTGTTTTCCTGCAGCAGGCTCACCTTTTCAAGATTGCCGCGCGTGCTTGCCAATGCCGTTTCCGTTTCGCGGCGGCGTTCCTTGTATTTGCTCACGCCGGCGGCTTCTTCAAGGTAGACGCGCAGCTCCTCGGGCTTGGCTCGGATGAAGTTGCTGATCATGCCTTGACTGATGATGGCGTAGGAACGCGGCCCGAGTCCCGTGCCCATGAAGATGTCCTGCACGTCGCGCCGGCGCACCTGCTGATTGTTGATCATGTAGATGTTGGTGCCGTCGCGCGTGATGATGCGCTTGATGGAAAGCTCGGTGTAGCGCCCCCATGCGCCTGCAATTTTGCCGTCGGAATTGTCAAGAACCATTTCGACCGATGCGCGAGACGACGCCGGACGATTGGTTGATCCGGCAAAGATCAGCTCGCTCATCGAGCTCGAGCCTCGCAGCTCGGAGACGCGTGCCTCGCCCAGCACCCAGCGGATTGCGTCGATAACGTTGGACTTGCCGCACCCGTTGGGGCCGACGATGCCGGAAACGGCACCGGGAAATTCAATGACGGTGGTGTCGGCAAAACTCTTGAAACCGCTGATTCTGAGTTGTTTTAAACGCACGGGAAGACTGCTCGCTGCTGCTAAAAAGTTCCAGCTGTATTTTGTGATGGTTGACGGATGCGGCAGATTCTAACCAAACGCCCTTGCAGCCGAAAGGATGACGCCGGACAAATTTGCCGAATTGCGAAAGAACGATTTTTTGCAGAAATGCCGAAGCTCTGCTCTTTTTGAGGCTGCAAAAAGCACAATGACGTCTGCAGGATCATGCCCGAGATCTTGATTGTCGCATATACTTCGCTTGTATTTTTTCGGGCAAGGCACGACAGGCCCTGACAACCTTGGGCGCACACAGGTCCTTTTCTATAATGACCCGTCTATAGTGAAAAGACTGCAGTATTTTCGCAGGCAGATTCTTCATCGCTGCCTGAGGTCTTTTTTCTCCCTTGCCTATTCCTGATTGTTTTTTCAACCTACATCTAAGCCACAAACTATGTCTTCCGCAGCCAGCCGCAATCTTGAGATTTTCGACAATCCCAACCCCAAGCGCGACTACCTCATTCACATGGAAATTCCGGAATTCACCTGCCTGTGCCCGCTCACCGGCCAGCCGGACTTTGCCACGCTGATTCTCGACTACATCCCCGATGAAAAAAACCTCGAATTGAAGGCGCTCAAGCTCTACATGTGGTCCTTCAGAAATGAAGGGCACTTCCATGAGGACATCACAAACCGCATCCTTGACGACTTTGTCGAGGCGGTCAATCCCCGCTTCATGCGTCTGGAAGCTCGATGGTGGGTGCGCGGCGGCATCTACACCACGGTGCGCGCCGAACATAGAAAGCCGGGCTGGGAGCCTGCAGCAACCGTTGATCTTCCTCAGTTTGCAACCAACGATCCGATGCGAAGCATCTAAGGACCCTTTGCGGCCGGCGATGCTGCCGGGCCGAAACTATCTGACAAAGGAAAAACAGCCGTGACCAACCCCGGACTTCTTCTCACCCGTCCTTATCCTTTTGCACGACTCAAAAAGCTTTTTGAGGGCATCGAGCCTGCGGGCGGCAAGCTCAAGCCGATCTCTCTCGGAATCGGAGAGCCTCAGCATCCGCTGCCCGAGTGCATCCGAAAGGCTGTGACGGACAATCTCGACATGATGAGTCACTACCCGGGGACGGCCGGCACGGCTGCGCTGCGTGAAGCGATTTCTCGCTGGTGCGCTTTGCGCTACCAGACCGAGCTCGATGCCGCAACGCAGATTCTGCCCGTGTTGGGCTCTCGAGAGGCCCTGTTTAGCTTTACGCAGTCGCACATCGACGCTTCAGGTGCGCAAAAGCCCGTTGCGCTCATTCCCTGCCCCTTTTATCAGATTTACGAAGGCGCCTCGCTTTTGGCTGGAGCCGAACCGGTCTACATGCCGCTTTCAGCTCAAAACGGCTTTCTGCCCGACTTCAGCGCAATTTCTGCAGACGTGCTTGCCCGCACGCAGCTTGTCTTTGTCTGCTCGCCGGGCAATCCAACGGGCTCGGTCATGAAGCTTGAGAACTGGAAGGAGCTCTTTGAGCTGTCCGACAGATATGGCTTTGCCATCATAAGCGACGAGTGCTACAGCGAAATCTATTTCGAAGAAGGAAAGGCACCCCTGGGGGCCTTGACGGCAGCAAAGCTGCTCGGCCGCGGCGACTTCAAGAACCTCATCATCATGCAAAGTCTCTCCAAGCGAAGCAACGCGCCCGGCATGCGAAGCGGATTTGTGGCCGGAGACGCTGCGCTCATCAAGCCCTTCCTGCTGTACCGCACGTATCACGGCTCGGCCATGAACCCGACCGTGCAGGCGGCCTCCATTGCGGCCTGGAGCGACGAAGCGCACGTTGTTGAAAACCGCAGGCTGTACCGCGAAAAATTTGCCGTCGCGCAGCCCGTCGTGAACGCTGTTCTTGAGGCTCCCATGCCTGAGGCGAGCTTTTATCTCTGGACCAAGGTGCCGGGCGACGACACGATTTTTGCCCGCGACCTCTACCGCGACATGGGCGTGACGGTGCTGCCCGGCTCATACCTTTCCCGCGACACCAAAGACGGCAACCCCGGCGCCGGGTACGTGCGCATTGCCTTTGTGGCTGAACCCTCGCTGGCTCTTGAGGCTGCCGAGCGCATCGCTCAGTTCGTCAAGATGCGCTAAAAAATATTTTTGCTTACGCCATATTCCTCCTTTTCAACCTCTTTTTCAGGATAACGACATGAACCAAGAACAGATGCAGCAGCTCGTAGATCTCGCCTGGGAATCCCGCCTGAGCTGGAACGCTGAAAACATCGGCGCCAACATGCGCGAGGCCATCATGGCCGTAGTCGCCGGCTTGAACGACGGCTCGCTTCGCGTTGCCGAAAAAATCGACGGCAGCTGGGTCACGCACCAGTGGATCAAAAAGGCCGTCTTGATGTGCTTCCGGCTGCTTGACAACGAAGTCATGCGCAGCGGACCGATGACCTGGTACGACAAGCTTTCTCTTAAGTTCTCCAGCGATGACGGCTCGGCCATTGCCTCAGCCGGCGTCCGCATGCTGCCGGGCTCTGTTGCCCGCTACGGCTCCTACATCGAAAAGGGCGCCATTTTGATGCCCTCCTTCGTCAACATCGGCGCCCGCGTGGGCTCCGGCACGATGGTCGACACCTGGGCCACCGTAGGTTCCTGCGCGCAGGTCGGCCGCAACTGCCATCTCTCCGGCGGCGTAGGCATCGGCGGCGTACTCGAACCCGTGCAGGCTGGTCCCACGATCATTGAAGACAACTGCTTCATCGGCGCCCGCAGCGAAATCGTCGAGGGGGTCGTCGTTGAGGAAAATTCCGTCATCTCCATGGGCTGCTTCATCGGCCAGTCGACCAAGATCTACGACCGCAACACGGGAGAAATATTCCGCGGCCGCGTGCCCGCAGGCTCAGTTGTCGTTCCCGGCTCGCTGCCGAGCAAGGACGGCAAGTACAACCTCAACTGCGCGGTCATCGTCAAGCGCGTTGATGCCAGAACCCGTTCCAAGACCTCGGTCAACGAACTGCTGCGCGACTAATTCAAGCCCGATCCCGCAATGAGCGATGTTTTGAATCTTGCGTGCGCCCTTCTCGCCTGTCCGTCGGTGACGCCCGACGAGGCAGGCTCGATCGGCGTGCTTGAAGACTTTTTAAAGCCTTCGGGCTTTGCCTTCGAAGTCGAGCGTACGCCCAACGGCACAACCAACGCCTGGATCACGCACGGTGCGGGCGCTCCCCTTTTTGTCTTTGCGGGCCACGTCGATGTGGTGAGTCCTGGAGAGGCTGCGCGCTGGACGACGCCAGCCTTCGAGCCGTCCGTGCGCGAAGGCCTGCTTTATGCACGCGGCTCCTCCGACATGAAGGGTTCGGTTGCCGCCGCTGCCGTTGCTTTCAGAGACTTCGTCGCCCGCAGCCCGGATCATTCGGGCACGCTTGCGATGCTCATCACGAGCGATGAAGAAGGCGACGGCTATGAAGGCACGATGCGCGTCGTCGAAGAGCTCAAGAGGCGAGGCGTTCGCATCAACTGGTGCATCGTGGGCGAACCCAGCTGCAGCAGACGCTTTGGCGACACCATCAAAAACGGCCGCAGAGGATCGCTCAACGGCAAGATGACGGTGCACGGCAAGCAGGGGCACGTCGCCTACCCGCAGCTTGCGCTCAATCCCATTCATGCCGCCGCTCCTTTTATTGCAAAGCTTTGCAGCCGCGTTTGGGACGAAGGCACCGAGCACTTTGCTCCGACTTCCTTTCAAATCTCAAACATTCACGCAGGCCAAGGCACCGTCAACATCATCCCTGCTCAGTGCGAGGTGACCTTCAACATCCGCTACAACACGTGCTGGACGCAGGAGCAGCTCATCGAGCTCATTGAAAAGGAGGCTGCAGAAGCCGGTCTTGATGCTCAGTTTGCTTGGAAGAGCACGGCGCGCCCCTTCGTGACGACTCCGGGCAAAATGACGCAGGCCCTGTCCGAAGCAATTTTTGAACGCACCGGCATTCACCCCGAACTCAACACCGCCGGCGGCACGTCCGATGCGCGCTTCATCAGCACGATTGCCGATGAAACAGTTGAATTCGGACCGCTCAACGCCACCATTCACAGCATCAACGAGTGCGTCGGACTCGATGAACTCGAAGGACTCGTCGCCATCTACGGGCGCACCGTCGAACAGCTTTTGAATTAGCAACCTTTTTTCACTTTACAGCATATGACTTCTTCACACCGCGCCGCCAACCTCAGCACCATCTGCGACTTTACGCGCTGGGCCATGACGGAAATGACCAAAAACGACGTCAGCCTCGGGCACGGCACGGCTGACTACTGGGAAGAGGCTTCGGTGCTTGTCATGCGCACGCTCGGCCTGCCCTTTGAAAAGCTAGAAGCATTCTGGAATGCAAAGCTCACGCCCTCTGAGATTGAAGAGGTCACAGAAAACATCGAGCGGCGCGTCAAGGACAAGGTGCCTCTTGCCTACCTCATTCATGAAGGCTGGCTCTCGCAGCAGTGCTTCTATGTCGATGAGCGCGTGCTGATTCCCAGAAGCTTTATCGCCGAATTGCTCGAAGAAGATCTCGCGCCCTGGGTTGAGGATCCTGAGAGCATCGGCTCGGTCCTCGACATGTGCACGGGAAGCGGATGTCTGGCGATTCTTGCCGCACAAACCTTTCCCAATGCCCAGGTCGTCGGCGCCGACATCAGCGCTGATGCGCTCGAGGTTGCCGCCGTCAACCGTGAACGCTTTGGTCTTGAAGACGATCTTGAACTCGTGCAGAGCGATCTTTTTGAAAATCTCCAAGGCCGCAAATTTGACCTCATCATCTCCAATCCCCCCTACGTGACCGAAGAGGCCATGCAGTCGCTGCCCGGAGAGTATCGCGCCGAGCCTGCACTGGCGCTGCGTGCGGGAGAAGACGGCATGGACGTCATGCGCCGCATGATGCCTGCTCTCAAAGAGCATCTCACTGAGCAGGGACTGGCCGTGATTGAAATCGGCGACGGACGCGAAGCCTTTGAAGCGATCTGGCCCCAGCTTCCCGTCACCTGGCTCACAACCAGCGGCGGAGACGATCTGGTCTTTGTCGTCAGAGCTCAAGATCTAAAGGAAGTCTGATGCTGCGGCTTTTAGACGCTGCGCTTGCGCGCGGCACCCATGTTCTCTACGAACATGTCACGCTCACGGCATCCGACGGCGAGCGCGTGGCTCTGATTGGAGAAAACGGCTGCGGCAAGTCTTCGCTTTTTGCAGCCGTTTTAGGCGAGCTTTCGCTCGAAACCGGGGAAATTGAGGCGCCTGCGGCCGAGCGCATTGCGCACGTCGCTCAAAGCGTGCTCGAAACCGATCTGACGGCTCTTGACTACGTCATGGCCGGACATGCGCCGCTGGCCGCGGCAAAAACCGAGCTTGAAGCCGCGCGCGCCTCGGGACAAACCATGCGCGAGGCCTCCGCCATTGCCGCCTTGGCTGATCTCAACGAAGGCTTGGTGAAGTCTCAGGCCTTGACGATCATGGCAGGCTTGGGCTTTTCCAACAGCGACGCCGCAAGCAAAGTAAAGACTTTCTCCGGCGGCTGGCGCAACCGCCTGAGTCTGGCTCGAGCCCTGATGTGTCCGGCCGATCTGCTGCTGCTCGATGAGCCCACCAACCATTTGGACATGGACAGCCTCATCTGGCTTGAAGCCTGGCTCAAAAAGCTCTCCTGCACAGTCATCATCATCAGTCACGACCGCGAATTTCTTGATCGCGCCGTGCAGACGACTTGGTCGGTTGAAAACGGCACCATCGTCCGCTACGCCGGCAACTATTCGGCCTACGAGCAGCAAAGCGTCGAAAAAATGCGCCTGCAGGAGGCAGCCCATAAAAGCTATGAAGCCAAAGCCGCGCACCTGCGTGCTTTTATTGAACGCTTTCGCTACAAAGCCACAAAGGCCAGGCAGGCGCAAAGCCGCATCAAGATGCTCGACAAGCTTGAAGTCGTCGAGCCCGTGCGCGCCATGCGCCAGTGGCGCTTTGAATTCACGCCCAGCGAACGCACGCCCGAGCAGCTGGCCGTCCTTGAGAACGTGCGCGCCGGGTATGAAGAGCACATCGTCATCGATAACGTCTCGATGACGGTCCGCGCCGGCGATCGAATCGGCGTACTGGGCGTCAACGGCGCCGGCAAATCAACGCTCATCAAAACCATTGTCGGCGCCCTCAAGCCCATGTCGGGCACCGTGCTGCGCGGCCAGGGACTGACGATCGGCTACTTTGCCCAGCACCAGCTCGAGAGCCTTGATGCCCGCGACACGCCTCTTGACGTGATGCGCCGCAAGGCGCCGCTTGAGCGCGAGCAGACGCTGCGCGACCATTTGGGGAAGTTCAAGTTTTCGGGCGACTTCATCGAGCACAAAATCGGCACGCTCTCCGGGGGCGAAAAAGCCCGTCTTGCACTGGCTCTCATCGTTTGGGACAAGCCCAATCTGCTGGTGCTCGACGAACCAACCAATCATCTGGACATGGCCACGCGCGAGGCGCTCACCGTTGCGCTTTCGAGCTTTGAGGGGGCGCTCATTCTTGTCAGTCACGACAGACACCTCATCCGAAGCACCTGCGACAAGCTCGTGCTTGTTCACGAGGGGCATGTCGAAGCCTACGACGGCGACCTGGACGATTACGCCAAGCTTGTTCTTGAACATAGAAAGACAGTGCTCGCCGCCGAACGCGATGCCGCGCGAAGCGAAAAAGCCGCCCTGGAAAAACCCGGCAGCAGCATCAGCCGCAAAGAAGAGCGCAGGATGCAGGCGCAGCAGCGCGCCCGCATTGCGGCACTTAAAAAACCGCTTCTTGCCAAACTCTCCAAAATCGAAAAGGAAATGGCTCGGCTCACAGAGCTGGTAAACGGCCTGGATGCCAAGATTTCCGATCCTGATTGGTATGCGGCCGCTCAGTCGGAGGAAATTGCCCGCATAACGCGCGAACGCGGTGAAGCGGCGAGTTCTCTTTCCGAGGCCGAAGCTCAGTGGCTGGAAACCTCTGAGGCCATTGAAGCCTGCGACAGCCAGGAGCTCGCTCAACAATAAGAGCATTGTTCCTGCTGGGCCAAAGAAGCCTCCGCGCTGATTCTCGTCAAGATACCAGGGTATCCGCTTTGAGAAACTGCTCCGTAGATCAAGCCGGCTCAGTCGAGCCGGTCATCAAAAGGAGTAAATCATGGAAGTTTCTCGCCGCTTGTTCTTGACGGGCGCAGCCGGTGCGGCTGCTTCCGGTCTTGTCGGCTTTGCAGCGCCGGCTTTTGCTGCACCGACTCCTGGACTTTTGCGCACCCCTTCGAAATGGGACATGACGACTGACGTCGTGGTCTGTGGCTCCGGCATTGCCGGCATGTGCGCAGCCACGGCCGCTGTCGACAAGGGAGCCAAGGTCGTCGTTTTTGAAAAAGGCAAGTATTACGGCGGAGCCGCGGTCATCAACGGCGGCATCATGGCTCTGCAGGGCGGCACCAAGTGGCAGCGCGAGCACGGCGTCAAGGACACCCCGCAGCGCCTCTATGTCCATCTGACGGATCCCAAAAACCCGGAATACAAGAAGAACAATCCGGCGCTTTTGAAGAAATACTCTGAGTACTGCGGTCCCACTCAGGAGTGGCTTGAGGCTCACGGCGTCAAGTTCCTGCCCACGGCAACGCAGCCCGGCAAATACGACAGCCAGCACCACGAGTTTTATCTGCACGTTTACACCGATGATCCCGGCGACGGCAAGCGCAAGCCCCAGCCGTCGGGCGGCTTCATGGGCGGCCGCGGCGTGATGATGCCGCTTAAGGCCTACTACGAGAAAAAAGGCGTGCAGATCCTCTTGGAGCACAAGGTCACCGATGTCTACAAGAACGCCAAGGGCCGCGTCATCGGCGCTCGCGTTGAAGCCGGCGGCAAGGTCATCAACGTGCGCGCCCGCAAGGGCGTCGTGCTCGCCGGAGGCAACTTCAAGAGCAACATCACCATGCGCCGCTACATTGATCCGCGCTTTGCCAATCCCAACATTCCCGCCACCGGCTATCCGCATTACGAGGACGACGGCTCGGCCATGATTGCTGGACTGAAGGCCGGCGCCATGTTTGAAGCCGGCCGCGGCGAAGACACGCCTTATATGCGCCGCATGTTCGGCACCGCCACCTACGGCTTCCCGAAGGGATCGAAGTTCGGCCATCCCGGCATCGGCGTCAAGGGCAAGCGCTGGGGCGACGTGATCTTCACCAACGCCAGCGGCAAGCGCTTTGTGCGCGAAGAAGACAAGAAGGATCTCGGCGGCTACACGTTCTATGATGTGGCGCTGCTGCAGCCTGATCTCGTCATCTGGACGGTCTTTGATGAAGCCGCCGCCAAGAAGAATCACTGGACGATCAAGGAAGACGTCTGCCAGCCCGGCTACGCCTTCAAGGCCGATACGATCGAAGAGCTTGCCAAGCTCACCAAGCAGCCCGAGCTGCCCGCTCAGGTTGCTCGCTACAACGGCTTTGTGGATGCCGGCAAAGACGATGAATTCGGCAAGCCCGCCGAGCTTTTGAAGACCAAGATCGCTCAGGGACCGTTCTACGCCGTGCGTCTGGTGATCTTCCTGCACAACTGCGCAGGCGGCCTGTCGATCAACGACAACGCTCAGGTTCTCGACATCGTCGGCAAGCCCATCGAGGGTCTTTATGCAGCCGGTGAAAACTGCGGCGGCATTTACGTCGGCAACGGCATGCCTCGCGGCATTATTCCCGGCCGCTGGGCCGGCGAACATGCTGCCCAGGCCAAAGCTGCCTGATTGACTGCCTGAAATTGAGGAAGGCGCTCTCGATTCAAACATAAAAAAGAGGTGCGCTTTCCTCTGAACTCTTTCCTTTGCAACCTCGAGCACCCCATCAATCATGAAAAAACTCATCGGCGCCATCGTTCTGTGCGCATGCATGACATCGCTTCAAGCCGCCGGCACCACGAAGCAGGACTGCCTTGCCTGTCACGGACCGTTCGACAAGCTCATCTCAAAAAACCTTGCCGTCGAAGCTGACCCCAAGCCCGTCAATCCGCACACATACATTCCCCACACGAAAACAGGCACAATGGATCAGATTTGGGAATGTACAACGTGCCATACGCCGCACGCCATGCCGGTGAAAAAGGATCCTAATCGGGAAAAGGCAAATGTCGAGGCCTGCTACCAGTGCCACCATCAATACAATTTTCAGCGTTGCGATGCCTGTCACGGTGGTTCCGGCCAAAAATGAAGCTTGACAAACAATGACTGACAAGCCCTGCAGCCAAGCACTCATCCGCGTCGTTGACGACGACAAGGATTTTCTTGAAGGCTTGTGCTTTCTGCTTGATGCCAAGAACTGGAACGTTGCAGCGTACCGTTCGGCCAAGGACTTTCTTACGACGGACGCTCCGAGCGTTCCCGGCTGCTTGATTTTGGACATCCACATGCCCGACATGTCGGGCATTGAACTGCAGGAGGAGATGAAGCGGCGAGGCATTGATTTGCCGATCATCATTCTCACGGGCCACGCCGACATTGAGTCAGCCGTCAAAACTCTCAAGATGGGTGCGGTGGATTTTCTGCAAAAGCCCGTTGCTCCCGAAGTTTGATTTGAGAGCATCGACGAGGCCGTCAAACTCAGCATGGTCCACCGTCTGGGCGGACTGGACCATCGGGCTCTGCTCGAGGTGCTGAGCGGCTTTTCGTCGCGGGAAAAGCAGGTCACGGCGCTTCTTGTGCAAGGGCTGATCAACAGCTCGATTGCCGAGCGGCTCAATCTCACGCTCAAAACCGTGCAAAACTACCGCAACAACATCTACCGCAAGCTGCGCGTGCACAACACCGAAGGTCTTCTGAACGTTCTTTCTCAGCTTGAGTCGAACGAGCGCTCAAAACTTTTAGCGGTTTCGTAAACGATGTCTTCGGCTGCCCGCACAAAATTTCATTTGCTGAGCATTGCCCTGCTGAGTTTTTTGTACTGCGGCTGCATTCATGCCTCTGAAGCGCAGGCAGCAGACGGCGTGAGCGCCGCCACCAGGCGGCTGTACCCGGATCGGGCATTTCGCATCGGCTTGATTGAGCTCTCCGACACGCAAAAAGTCAAAGGGCTTGTGGCAAGATCGGTCAAGGAACTCAGAAAAGCATTTTTTCCCTACCAAATCGAAATCCAGCAATACGCAAGCCGCGATCTTGAGCAAGCCATCAAAAGCAAAAGCGTTGATGCCTTTATTGCAAGCTCAGGCTTTTACTGGCGAATGATTCCGCTAGGCGCCCGTGACGTTGCGACAATGATTTCGCGCACCAGCCCTGACCCAAACCACACCTCGGCCATCACCTTCATTACGTCTAGAGAAAACACTTCGATTAGCACTCTGGCAGACATGCAGGGCAAAAGGCTGTCGGCCAGCTACCCGACGGCATTCATGGGATATCGCATTGGGCTAGCGGAAATAGCCTCTCGAGGCTACGACCCGGAAAAGTTTTTTTCTTCCGTCAGCTTTTCCAATGCGCCTGGGATCGGTCCTATTGCGCAGAAAGTCCTCAACGGGCAGGCTGACGTCGCATTCGTTCAATCTTGCTGGCTTGAATCGCTTCCCCAAGACAAGCGAAGCCTCTATCGAGTCGTCGCCCCGATCGACGACGACAGCTCCGCATGCGTGCGCTCAACCGCCTCGTACCCGAGCATCACGGTCGCCGTTTTGCGTGACGCTCCTGCCGGCGCCGCCCGAGAAATAGCCAAAGTTCTCCTGTCGATGCCTGCTGATGAAAACGGCGAACATTGGGGATTGGCCACCAACTTTCAGTCCATAGACCGCGTCTACAGACTGCTTAAGCTTGAGCACTATGCATATCTGCGAGAGTGGAGCGTCAAGCGCTGGATTGCTGCGCACAAACCTTGGATTATGGCCTTTGCCTTTTGCCTGCTTCTTTTGATCTGCCACAGCTTCATCGTCGGCTACCTTGTGCGCCGCCGCACGGAACAGCTAGCGCAGGCAAACGCCGAAAAGGCCGCTGTCGAACGCAGACTCAACAGCATGTTTGTACGCATGGAGCAATTTCGCAAAGCCAACACGGTCGGCCAGCTTTCGAGCATGATTGCTCACGAACTGGCGCAGCCCGTCGGCGCTGCAGTGTCGTACTGCAACGGTCTGCGGCTTTTGCTGCAAAACGATACGCTCACGAAGGACAAGCTCATCAGCTGCCTCAACGGCCTTGATCACGGCCTGACGCGAGTGAGCAACATCATTGAAAAAGTTCGCAGCTACAAAAAAGGCAACGTCGACCGTGATCAAAAAATCAGCCTTCTGGAAGCCGTCAATAATGCCCGCGACAGCATATCGCAGCAGCTTCTTGAGGGACTTGCCGTCAAAATCCGCATCAACAGCTCCTTGATGGTGCTGGGCGACTACCTGGAAATCGAGCTGCTGTTCAACAACTTGATCAGCAACGCGGTTGCTGCGGCCATGCGCAAAGACTCCCCGCAAGTCAGCATTTGCGCACAGGCCTGCGGCGACAAAGTCGTCGTTCAGATTGAAAACTCCGGCGCTTACGTCTCTGAACAAGCCCTGGCGCAGCTCACCATTCCCTTTGTGTCGGAAAAGGGCTCGGGACACGGCCTGGGCATTCCAATTTCCATGTCGCTGGCAGAAGCCAACGGCGGTCATCTTTCCTACAAAAGACGCGCCGACGGCGGCCTGATCGCCGAGGTGACGCTGCGCTCGGCTTCAAGCTCATAGCGCAAGCCGCTGTTTGCCCGGCCTGCATAAAACAAGCGCAGCCTGAGCAGAATCATTGATTGTCTCAGACTGCGCCGGCTTTGGTCTGTGCGCGCCCTCAAAGCAAACGCACAGACAATCTGGAAAGAGCAGAATTCATCATTCTTCAACGATCTGCTTGACCTCCACGCCGTAGGCATCCTTCACAAGCGTCTTCATGTTGAGAAGAACGAGCCAGCGGCGAATCGTGCCGACAATCACGATGCCCATCAGAATCATGACCAAGCACGACAAGAACGCCAGCAGATTCTGGCCGTTGGGCAGATATTGATTGACGACCAGCCAAATGCCGGCCCACACCGTCACAATCGTCATCAAGACGCCGGGCACGCCTGTCATCCACGAATAGCGGGTTTTGTTGAGCCGCAGCAGCACCGTCGTGCCGATGAGCAGCGTCACAGAAGCCAGCAGCTGGTTGCAGATGCCAAAGAGCGGCCATATGCTCGAGATGTCGCCCGAATAGACCAAGTAGCCCCAGCTTCCAGTAAAGAGGATGGACGTGATGATGATGCCGGGAACCCAGTGCTTGTCGTTGAACTTGGGCGAAATGTAGCGCCCGATCATTTCCTGCAGGAAGAAGCGGCCGACTCGAGTACCGGCGTCAACAGCCGTCAGAATGAACACTGCCTCAAACATGATGGCAAAGTGATACCAATAGGCCATCAGCTCTTCCATCCATGGGATGCGGCTGAAAATGTAGGCCATGCCGACAGCCAGACTGACGGAGCCGCCGGGACGCGCCGCAAGGTTTTCCTGCACCTCGGCTTCGAGCATCGGAAGGTTCTGAACGCTCATGCCAAGCTCGGCAAACTTATCGGCCGAAGCGTTGATGGCAAAATAGTCGGCAGGCACCAACACGCAGGCTGCAACAAGCGCCATCACGGCCACAAAACCTTCGGTGAGCATTGCACCGTACCCAACAAAAAGCACGTCTTTTTCGTTGCCCAGCATCTTGGGCGTCGTGCCGGTGCCAATCGTCGCATGAAAGCCGGACAAAGCACCGCAGGCAATCGTGATGAAGATGAAGGGAACGACAGGACCGCCGACAATCGGACCGCCGCCGTGCACGAATTCAGTAATCGGCGGCATCTTGAAGTCGGGCATGACGAAAAGAATGCCGACAGCAAGCGCAGCGATCGTGCCGATCTTCAGGAATGTCGACAGATAGTCGCGCGGCAGCAGCAGCAGCCATACCGGCAGCACGGAAGCAAGAAAGCCATAGACCGGAATAATGATCGACATCGTCTTTTTGTCGATATCCAAAAAGCCGAAATATTCCGGATGCGCAGCCACCCACGGACCGGTCAAAATGCAGGCAAACAAAAGCAGCACGCCCAGAATGCTCGCGCCGACCACGTCATTTTTGCGCCAGGTGTGCATGTAAAGCCCCATGATGACGGCGATCGGAATCGTGGCGGCCACGGTGTAGGTCGACCACAGAGAATCGTGCATGGCATTGACGCAGGCAATCGACAATCCGGCAAGCGTCAGGATCAAGATGGCAAGCACTGCCCAGCTGGCGACAAAGCCCGTTGTGGGATCAATTTCACGCGAAGCGATATAAGCAAGCGAGCGTCCCTTATGCCGCACGGAACAAAAGAGCACGACCATGTCGTGAACGCCGCCCGCGAGCACGCAGCCGATCAGAATCCACAACAATCCCGGCAGATAGCCGAACTGTGCTGCGAGCACCGGACCAAGCAGAGGACCGGCCGCGGCAATTGCCGCGAAATGGTGACCGAACAACACAAACTTGTCGGTTTTTACATAGTCCTGACCATCGGCGTACTTAACTGCCGGCGTCGGACGATCAGGATTCACATTGAGGACCTTTGCTGCAATAAAGAGCCCGTAAAAACGGTAGCCGATGGCAAACACGCACAGGCTCGCAAAGATCACTGTAACGGCATTGATGCCTTCAAGTGAACTAAGCATGATTGAAAAACTCCTTGGTTCAAAACACTTTCTGCCGAGAGCCTGGCCTTGGCCAAGCCGCTCGCTTTATTGTTGCGCGTCCATCACCAATTTCGGCTACGCCGGCCGCCTGAAAATGAGGACGTCACAGCGCAGGATTTTACAGATCATCCCATAAAACAAAGGGTTGCCACGTAAGCGACAACCCTTAGATTCAGACTCTTGTTCCCGTGTGCTAAACAAGCTTGAATTCGATGGTTCCGACGCCTGCGCAGCCGGCGCGAACCACGTCGCCTTTTTCAATCTTTGATACGCCCGCAGGGCTTCCGGTAAAAATCAAGTCGCCGGGCTGCAGCGTCCAATACTTGGAAATTTCCGCAATCACTTCATCAATCGACCAAATCATGTCCGCCGTCGAGCCCTTCTGCTTTTCCTGATTATTGACGTAAAGCCAAAGTTCGGCGTTGCTCATGTCGGGGGCCTGCTCGGCCGGCTTGATGAACGAGATCGGTGCGGACTGATCAAATCCCTTGGCCGTCGTCCAGGGGCGGCGCATCTCTTTGGCGGCTGCCTGCAGATCGCGACGCGTCAAATCAACGCCCACTGCCCAGCCCCAAATGCATGCGCGAGCCTGCTCGAGCGAAACATTCTTTGCCTTCGTTCCAATAGCGATCACCAGCTCGACTTCATGCTGCAGATTTTCAGTCATCGGAGGAAAATCCACCTCGGCCGTCTTCTTCGGACTGATCGGCACCACGGCATCGGCCGGCTTGGCAAAAAAACAAGGCACGCCCCTGCCTGTGCCTCCCATTTCACGATCATGCTCTGCGTAATTGCGGCCTACACAGTAAATGCGGTGAACAGGAAACAATACGTCCGGGGATCCAGCCACCGGAACAACACTCTGAGCGCTGGGAGCAAAGGCAAACATCTTTTGTCGTCTCCAAAAAGAAGCGGCAGAAGTCCGCCGTTGAAACGGAGTCTGCCGCAATTCATCCATACAAATCTTTTCTTGGTCAAGCCTCCGGCTGACCGGGCTGCTTGCCTTCGGGCTGCGTCTTTTGCTCGCTGCCGGCAGGCTGCTCGTCGGCCTCCTGCGGCTTGGATCCCTGGGCTTTTTCCACAGACGCGCTCACAGGCTCAGGAAGCTTGGCGCTGCCCGGAATCACCGGGTTGGGCTTGTCGGCCATAAAGAGATAGAGCTGATAGACATAGCCGCTGAGAGCATACAAGCAAAACAGCACGAAAATTGCCAGCGACGGATTGCTCGACACGAGAATGAAGATAATCGAGCCCGCAACGATTGCCCAGAACGGCACATTCTTCAGGCCGACTTTGGACTTGCCCGAGAAAAACGGCGCATTGCAGACCATCGTCAAGCCGGAGTAAAGGGTGAGCACAAAAGCAATCTCGGGCAGATGCGCAAGGACGCAAGGCGGCATCTTATTGTCAACCACCAGCCACACAAATCCAGCCAGAAGCGCAGCAGCTGCCGGGCTCGGCAGTCCTTGGAAAAAGCGCTTGTCGACGACGCCGATGTTGCAGTTGAAGCGAGCAAGCCTCACGCCTGCACACAAGCAGTAGATGAAGGCCGCAGCCCAGCCAAGAGCACCGAGATGCCAGAGGCAGAACTTATACATCACCAGCGCAGGAGCCACGCCGAACGCCGTCATGTCGGCAATAGAGTCAAACTGCTCGCCGAACTGGCTCTGGGTATGCGTCAGACGCGCAACGCGCCCGTCCATGCCGTCAAAAATCATTGACAAAAGGATCATCAGCGCAGCAAAGCCAAAGCGCTGATCCATGGAATGGACAATGGCCAGAAAAGCGCAGAAAAGCGAAGCAGTTGTAAAAAGATTGGGCAGCACGAACAGACCGTGCGTGCGCACGGTGTCGATCTTGCGGCGGCCGACTTCAATCATGCGCTGCCGCGCAGGACGGCGCCGCGTACGAGGCTTGACCATGGTGGTTTGCTCCTCTTTCGTTTTTAATCTTGTTTTTGGTAAAAAAGCCAACGGGCCCGCCAAATTGCACGGCCCGTTGTCTGCAGCTGATGTCCGATTCTATGCCGCCTTCGGCAGACGTGCGATCACGGTCTCAACGCCGGTCGTTTTCTCCCCGATCGTCACAGTGATTTCCGCATGCATCGGAAGATACACGTCGACGCGCGAACCGAAGCGAATGAAGCCGTAGCGCTCACCGCGCTCAATGTCCTCGCCGATGAGCTTGTAGCAAAGAATGCGTCGGGCCACAAGACCGGCAATCTGCACAAAGCAGACCCTGTCTCCTGCCTTTGTTGCAACAGTCACGGCGTTGCGCTCATTGAGCTCAGAGGCCTTTTCAAGGGAAGCGTTGAGAAACTTCCCAGGAAAATACTCAACCTTTTCAATGCGGCCCGATACAGGGGCTTTCTGGCTGTGCACATTGAAAATATTCATGAAGATCGAGATCATCTTCGTCTGCTCGCCCGTGTAGGGACAAACGGTCTCTTCAATCTTGATGACGCGTCCGTCGACAGGGGCAACAACGGCATCCTCATCGCGCGTCATTTCACGAGCGGGATCACGGAAAAACTGAGCAACGATGACGAACAAGACCCAGAACGCAAAGGCAAACAGTCCGCCGGCAAAAAGCTGCACGACCAACGCCAGCAAAAAAGCGATCGCAATAAACGGCCAGCCCTCGCGAGCAAAGAAAGGATGAGGATAAATACGGTTCAAGGCTCAGTCTCCTAGGCGTATAAAAAATCGAAAAATGCCGGTCCTGCCTGCGCCTTACATGCGGCGTTCAAGGTGATGCCGGATCGTATCCAGAGCTTCAATGAGACGAACATCCTGCGGATAGTTCTTTTTGACGTATTCAATGGCCCAGTGCGTTTTCTCCCAAGCACGACGGTTGGCCGATAATTCGCCGCGCAGCACCTCGGCTGCGTGCTCCAGATCAGCGGGCTTGATGTCAAGAAAATTCACATCTGTTTCATCCTGGCGCAATGTCATCGTTTAACCTCTAAATTTCTGCTGAGCTCCCGCCGAAGAACGGGCGTCAAACGCTTTTGTCGCGACGCGTCTGCCGCATCGTTCCCTCAACGGTCGGGCTTATTCTTCATTTTTATGCCGTCTTTTAATTATAGCGAGGGCCTGCTGTCGGCTTAATCAGTTGTATCGTCAATTATCTTGTCGGCAAAACCAAGAAAGCCCGGAACCACCACGTCGTCGTTTCCCGTTTCTTCCCCTTCTGCTGCCGCGACGTCAAGCACCTTGACGTCAAAACGCAAAGTCCAGCCGGCAAGCGGATGATTGGCATCCATCACAGCCTTTCCCTGCGCCACGTCGGTGACGCGATACTTGCGCCCGTCATCAGCAATTCCAGGCACATGATCAAACACAAGTCCTGGAACGATGAGTTCTGGGTCACCCAATTTTTCAACATCAACGACAAAGACTGCCTCGGGATCAAATTCTCCGAAGCTTTCCTCGGGCTCAAGCGTCACGCTGACGCTGTCGCCCTTTTTCTTGCCTTCCAGCGCTTTTTCAATACCGGGGAAAATGTCAGCGTGACCGTGCAGGTACGTCACGCCCTCTTTGTCGGTTTCTTCAAGCAGATTGCCTTGCAGGTCGTACATCGCCACGTTGATCGTGACGAGAGCATCTTTTTTTATTTCCATGTCTTTAAGTTTTCCGCGCCGGAACAAACTCGCCGGCTGATCATTTTTATATTCGGAGCATGCACGTCAGACAGCTGCCGGGGGCTGAGCGCCTGAGCCCAAAATTTTTGCTTTTTCGCGGTCGAATTCTTCGCGCGAGATGAGTCCCTTTTCGAGCATTCTTTCCAACTCGGAAAGAGCCGATACGGTGCTCAAAGGCGTCTGCGCAAACGAAGCCTCAACATTGTCCGGGTTGGGACCATAGCGATTAGCCCCCTCGGCGCTGGCCAAGCATCCCAGAATGAAGGCGAAAAGAAACCCTATGAAAGGAATAAAGCTCACCAGCGCCCACAGACCGCTTCGTCCAATATCGTGCAGTCTGCGCACCAGAGCCGAAAAGTAAAGCACAGAACACAAAACCAGGTACACGCACAGCACGCCGTAGGCCGCATCGGGATACAGAACGATGACCTCTTCGATCAAACCGTAAACCGTCAGCGGCAGCACGCTGGAGAAAATGAAGTACGCAAAGATTGCCAGCCAGTACGTGCGTCTGGGAATGCGTCCTGAAAAGCTCGGCACCAAAGCATCTGAAATCGCGCTCATCAACCACCACCAATGATTCTTGCTTTGCGAAAAACGGGCCGCAGACAAATGAGCCTGCTGCCCGCTGCGAAAGGTCAACTTGCCGAGAGCGCCCAAAGCAAACACCTGAGCACCCCCTGAGATCCTTTTTTATCGCGTCTGTTCGCCGATGAGCGTAATAATGCGCGGAGCAACTCCCGTCTCATCAGCGTGGCCGTCAGAAGAAAGCACGGTCACACGCGTCTTTTCGCCTTCGGGCATCAAGCGCAGCCGATACTCGACAGGCTCGACAGCCTTGGTCTTGGAAAAGAGATTGGTAAAGAAGCCCTGCTCGGACTTCATCTTGGCCTCATAGTCAGGATCGAGGTACCGGATCATGAAAATGCCCTGACTGCGGTCACGATCGGCAACTTCGAAGCCGGCGCGGTCAAGCGCCACTCCGACGCGGCGCCAAGCCCTGTCAAACGGCTCATCAATGAGCACGGCCTCCGGCTCGCCCTGAGCATTGTTGACAACCTCGCTCATCGGCTTGTACTTGACGGCTTCAAGTTCGTCGAGCTGCTTTTGCTCTTCAGGCTTGGCTGCAGGATTGAATTCCTGCTCGAGTTTCTGCGCCAGCCTGGTGAGCATCACGGCCTCAAGCTCGGGATCCGAAGGCCCAGGCTGCCAGATCGTGCTGTCTTCCTGGCGCCCCTTGAGCACTTCGACCATCTGACGGTGCGTAATGTAGATATTGGTCGTGCCGTCATCGGCTCGCTCCATGCGGGCACGGTATTGGTCTCTCGTTCCCGTGTCGTAGACAAAGTCGATGGCCTTGCCCAGCGTGGCTCGGATAATGTCCTTGGGCAGATTGGCCTTGTTTTCAGCCCACTCGGTCTGCATCACGCCTGTTGAAGCATCCTGGCTCTTGACGATGAGTCCGACGGAGGCCCAGAAGTCCTGCAAAAGCGGCCAGACCCGGTCAGGCTCGGCCTGCACATGAACATAACGCACGGAACCGTCGCGAACGACCTTGGCCATCTGCGTCTCAGGAAGCACCTGAGCGGGCGCCTCTCCTCGAGCCTCGGCCTGCATCTGCGCCTTTGCAGCTTCAGCATTGGCGCTTACAATCTGCGGACGAGAAGGAATGTTGTAGCGATCGTTGCGGTAGACCTGATCAAGATCAGGGGGAATCTCAAGCGGTGCACGAGAATTCGACGACTCGTACTGAACCTTTTCGTTCGTAAAGTCAATGCCGAGAGTCGAGCAGCCCGCTAAAGCAGCTGCAACGGATGCCGCAGCGGCTGCACGCAATGCGTGTTTAACCATTCGTATCAATCCTAAAATTCGTTTGCGCTTTCAGCGAAAGCACCCTTGCAGAGTGCGACGCTAAAACCTAAGCGCCGCTAGTTTAGCAAAAGGTCTGCACCAATTTTGCTTCACTCACAACTTGAAACACGGCAAGCCGGCGGCCTGAGCCTTGCCCGTCATGTACGCCGCGCAGCCTGTCGACCAGCGTTTCGCTCTTTTAAAAATCCACTCCGGCTTCGCGCATCGCCGCTTCCACAACCGAGCGATTTGCTTCCGAGAGCATCGTCAGCGGCAGGCGGATGCCTGAGCGAATGAGTCCCATGCGGTAGAGCGCCCATTTGGCAGCCACGGGGTTGGGTTCGCAAAAGAGCTTTTGGTGCAGCGGCATCATGCGGTCGTTGAGCGCACGCGCAGCGCTCGCGTTGCCGGCCACCGCAGCACTGGCCATTTCGTGCATTTCACGCGGCAGCAGATTGGCCGTTACGGAAATCACGCCAGAGCCCCCCACAAGCATCAAAGCCAGAGCTGAGTCATCATTTCCCGAATACACGGCAAACTGCTTGCTGCCGACAACTTTCGGCAAGCGCCGCAAAAGATCGATGCCGCGCGCTATGTCTCCCGTGGCATCCTTGAGCCCCACAATATTGTCGATGGCTGCCAGCCGCAAAACCGTGTCGTTTTTCAGATCAGCTACAGTGCGTCCGGGAACGTTGTAGAGAATGATCGGGATGTCCACGGCTTCAGCAATTGCCTTGAAGTGCTGATAGAGTCCCTCCTGCGTGGGCTTGTTGTAGTAGGGAACCACCTGAAGCGATGCATCCGCGCCGGCCTCTTTGGCCGCCTTCGTCAGCTCGATGGCTTCGGCCGTCGAATTTCCGCCCGTTCCGGCAATAATGGGGATGCGGCCAGCTGCCGTTTTAACCGTAAAAGCAACCACCTCGTTGTGCTCTTCTACGGAGAGCGTCGGCGACTCGCCCGTTGTTCCTACCGTGACAATGCCGTCGGTGCCAGCCTCAATATGCCATTCAATGAGGCGGGCGTATGCTTCATAGTCAACCGTACCGTCCTCGTGCATAGGCGTAACGAGCGCCACCAAAGAACCTTGTATCATTTCCCTCTCCCGTTGCTGGCAAGACATCAAAGCGACGGCGTCGGCTTGTTGCATAAAAGCGCAACAAGTTCAGAGACAACCGAGCGCATGTCGCGACGATCCACAATCATGTCGATGGCGCCCTTTTCCAGAAGCATTTCCGAGCGCTGAAACCCCTCGGGGAGCTTTTCGCGCACCGTCTGCTCAATCACGCGCGGACCTGCAAATCCGATAAGAGCCTCCGGTTCGGCGATCACCACATCGCCCATGAAGGCAAATGAGGCCGAGACGCCGCCCATCGTGGGATCAGTCAGAACCGAAACGTACGGAATGCGGGCACGCTCAAGCAGACTGACCGCTGCATTGGTCTTGGCCATCTGCATGAGCGATAAAAGACCTTCCTGCATGCGGGCGCCGCCCGTACTGGTAAACGTAACAAAAGGAATGTGTTCCTTCAGAGAACGCTCAACGCCCAAAACAAAACGCTCGCCCACAACGCTGCCCATCGATCCGCCCATAAAGCCGAACTCAAAGGCCGCGGCCACAATCGGCTGACGACGCAGCTCGCCTCTCATCACCACAAGCGCATCGCTCTCATTGGTGGACTTTTCGGCTGCCTCGATGCGGTCGGGATAGCGCTTGGAATCGACAAACTGCAAAGAGTCAACAGGCCGGATATCGGCTCCGATCTCCTCATGCGTCCCCTTCCAGTCAAGAAAAGCCTGCAGACGATCGCGCGCACTCAAACGCATATGAAAACCGCACTTGGGACAGACGCGCAGCGACTCCTGCAGCTCTTCCTTATACAGAACCTGATCGCAGTGCGGACACTTCATCCAAAGACCCGCCGGGATCGGGCTTTTTTTCTTAGGTTCGACGGAAGTCGTGCGTGAGGAAATGCTGGGAATGATTCGTGTGAGCCAACTCATACCTTATGTCTCTAAATAGGTCCGCAGCCGTCTTTGGCAGTCCTGACCTGAAATATCCTAAAAAACAAACGCCGCGGGAAGGCCGCGCACGAAAAGCCAAGCAGAGCATCACGCCTGTGCATATTTGCCGTCGTGTCGCGCGTCGAACTTCCTCTAGATGCCGACACCAGGCCAAAGCACCCAAGCAATTGGGTATATTCTAATGATGAACGCCTGCGCCTTGCTTTGCAGCGACTCATCCGTTTTGCGGATGCACACATCCTGTCCATCTAATTTCTAACTGGAAGAAGCTTCCACAGGCACTGCGGCACCAGACGCCAGAAAAAAACAAGAAGACGGTAGCGCCAATCCACGATGACCGTTCTTTTTTTCTTTTCAACAGCCTCGACAAGCTTTTGCGCAACGAAAGAAGCCGACATCAGCATTGGGTACTTTTTGCCGTCATGCAAAAAAGCAGTATCGACAAAACCGGGACGAATGTCGGTAAATGAAATGCTGCATCCTCTGATATGCGAAAGCTGCTCAAGTGCATCAAGATAGGTATTTTGAAACCGCTTGGATGCCGAATATGCCGCAGCTGCCCCAAGACCTCGAGTTCCGGCAATCGAACTGATGGCGCAGATATGTCCCCCTCCCTTTTTGGCAAAGTAGGAAAAGGCGGCATCGATCATGCGCACAAAGCCCTCGACGTTGGTTGAAACAGCGTCAAGCTCGATGGCGCTGTTGAGAATGACGTTCTGGCAGCCGATGCCTGAAGAGTGGATGTACAAATCCATGCCTCCGAGCTCATCAATGAGCGCGGAAAGTTCCTTTGCAGCCGCTTGGTCTCTGACATCAATGACGCGGATATGAACCTGTTGCGGAGCAAGAGCCTTGAGCTCTTGGAGTTTTTCGAGCCGCCTGCCTGCAATGCCGAGCTCCCAACCGTTTTTAAGAAGAATGAGGGCACTCTCATACCCAATCCCCGAAGTTGCTCCGACGATGACAGCCTTGCGCATATTGCATTGTTCTCCAAAGAAAGTTCCAAGACCTGATTTTGCGGCCGTTTTCGAGCAAAGAAAACCAAACTCGAGGTTTTCTTTCGAAGTTTTACAGGTTTGTTTGGAAATCAATCAAAAAGTGCTTGTCCATCCTCCCAAACTCCCGGTTGACTGATTCATATAAGCACTGATCAAAATCAATCAACCGGCAAAATGACAGTTAGATGCCC
>CALXQS010000024.1 GCA_944390715.1 uncultured Duodenibacillus sp.
TCAACGATGAGTTTACCGAGCCCTTTTCCTGAGGTTATGACAAATTTGTTCGTTTTTTTGTCGGCTAGTTAAACCCCATTCCAGCGGCCCCATGAAGACGATGTCGAGAATGACGTTTGTGACGCCCGAGGCTGCCGACACCGCAAGACCGAGCTTGGGAAAGCCTGCGACCGTAAAAAACGTAAGCACCAAGTAGCTCAGAAGAAAAAACGGCATGAAGGCAAGCCACACGGCCTGATAGTCGTACGCGTAGCGGTATTGTTCGGCGTTGACGTTCAAAAACTCCAGCAAAGCGGGCAGCACGGCGATCCCAAGGAGGCCGACGACCAAGCCGAAAACAAATTCGGCGTAGACAAGCGTGCTCAAAGCGCGATCGGCTCCCGCCGAATCCCCTGCTCCCAGACGGCGCGACACGACGGAACCGCCGCCCGCCGAAAGCATGATGCCCACGGCGCCCAGGCAGATGGCCAAGGGAAAGACCATGTTGAGCGAGGCCAAAGCCACCGTTCCCATGTAGCGGCTGATGAGCACGCCGTCGGCCACCATGTAGCTCATGATGAAAAGCGACATGAGCATGCGCGGGAAGCTGAACTTGAGCTGCCCGGCAATCGTGAATTGCTGACTGAGAACGGAGTTGGACGGTCGCATGGTGCGTCACGCAAAATGAGTCGGCGGCAAAAACGCCGCCGAGCTCTACTCTACTGCGAAAGAACGCATATTGAGCACACTGCAGGCAGGTAATGCGACAAAAGAACAAGGAAATGACACTGGATGCACTTCATCAACAGCGTCGGCAAACGCATGCATTTGATGCGTGACGGCAGCGCTGCCTGCAGAGCGGCATGGTTTTTTAGGAGCAGCAAGGATCGCTTGCCGCGAGAGATCACGCGTTTGCGGGCTTGGAATGTTTTCTCATGCTGCTCATTAAAGCTTCCAAAACCGGCCAAGCAGAGATTTTTCTCTTCGAGCAGCATTTCCAGGAAAAATCAATTCCCAACACCCGACTCGAAGGCAAAAAAGCAAAAGACCGGCTTATCTAAGGCCGGTCCTTGCAGAAAAAGTAGCCCCCATCAAGGCTGAGGCGTGCGCTGCCGCTGTAGCTGAGGGCAATGCTCAGAAAAAATCAAGCCTCAGAAAGAGAAGGCAGCGCCGTCCATGATCAGCGTTCACAGCCGCCGTGACCGCCGCAGCAGCCTCCGTGACCATGAACATGGCCATGACCGTGACGGCAGCCGCATCCCTCTTCACCGTGTTCGTGTCCGCAGCCGCAGTGCTCGCCGTGATGTTCGTGTCCGCAGCCGCAGTTCTCGCCGTGATGTTCATGGCCGCAGCCGCATTCTTCGCCCTGATGGCGGCCGCATCCGCAGCCTTCCCCATGCTTGTGGCCGCATCCGCAGCCTTGTTCCTCGTCATGTCCATGACCATGGCGATGATGCCCGCAGCTTTTTGCCTGCGCTGTCTGCAGATCGTTGGCGAGGTCCCCGGCAAGAAGCTGCGCCGCAGCTTCGTCGGCTGAGCCGCTGTTGCCGGCATAGAGCTTGATGCCGGCATCGGCGACAGCCTGAATGGCTCCAGGTCCGATGCCGCCGCAGATCAGACAATCGACGCCGTTTTTCACGAGCACATTGAGTCTGCCCGCATGGCCGTGGCCGCCCGCAGACTCAACCAATTGCGTTGAAGCAATTTTGTCGTCCTCCACGGTGTAGACCTTGAACACCTCGGCCATGCCGAAGTGCTGATAGATGCTGTCGTTTTTAAAAGGAATTGCAATTTTCATGATGCTGTCTCCGTCTCGCCTGCAGGTTGACTGCGCCGAACAATGCCGCCGACGTCCCCGGCCCGGACAGTCAGTGCAGTTTTCCCCGAGGCAAATTCGATAGTGGCCTCCCGCGATGACAAGCGGCCTGCCGTTGACGATGGCGTCGGCAACCTTAAAGCGCGCTTTTTCATAGATCTCCGTGACCGTCGTGCGCGAAATTTCCATCTGCGCTGCGCACTCTTCGTGCGAACGCTTTTCAAGGTCCACAATGCGCATCACTTCGTATTCGTCGACGTGAAGCACCACGGGTTCGCTTCCCGCGTCGGGCTGCGGCAGAAATTTAGCGATGCTCGGTTCAGCACAAACGCGACGGCACCTTCTAGGTCTTGGCATGGCGGTGGTTCTTTAAGTTAATTCCGACATTTGTCGGAATCAATAATATACCTCTTGCCTGTCTTCTGCAAAGGCGCTGGCTTAAGCGAGAATCGTCAAGGGAAATGCATCTTGGAACCTTTTTGATGCAGTCCGTCAAAGACCATCTACAACCAAGAGCAAAGCTTAAATCCGCATTTTTGGGGATTTCAAAATTTAGGATTTATGCGCACAATTAGAGGACAAAGGCGCTTGGCGGCCAGAGTCCGCACGCCCCAAAAGGAGCACACATTGAGCAAGCAATACGGATTTCTCATCAACACTGCAGTCTGCACAGGTTGCGGCACATGTCAGGCGGCCTGCATAGCCAAAAACAATCTCACGGACGGCCGCAGCTTTCGCCGCGTGAAGGTTTATGAGATCGGCAGCTGGCGGCAGGACCGCATGACTGGCGCCTGGGTCACGGACATCACGGCCTACGGCGTCTCGATGAGCTGCAATCACTGTGATGAGCCCTCTTGCGCCGATGCCTGCCCTACCGGCGCTCAGGACAAGCGCTTTGAAGACGGACTGGTTTTGATTGATGAGAGCAAGTGCATCGGCTGCGGCATGTGCGCCAGAGCCTGCCCCTACGGTGCGCTCTCGCTCAATGAGACGACCCGCAAAATGACCAAGTGCAACGCCTGCGAAGACCGGCTGCACGAAGGACTCAATCCAGACTGCGTCGACGCTTGTCCGTACGGCGCTCTGGCCTTCGGTGAGATCAGCAAGCTGCGCGAGCAGTATGGAAGCGGCTCGCAGCCCGCCTTCCTGCCGGATCCTGAAATGACAGAGGCCAACTTGATCGTTTTGATGCCTGAGGATTCCCGCCAAGGAAACTCCCGAGGCTGACGCCGCCGCATTGTCCAAATTCCAGGAGCTTGCGGTCTATTCAATAAAGCCTTTCTTTTGTTTGCACAACTTAACGAAGCCTGCGCCTATAGTGCATCGTGCAGCGCAAGCATCCACACTCAGATTACGGAGGATTTCGACATGCAGACAAGCAAACGCAAGCTTTTGGCTGTGCCGGCGGCACTGGCTGCAATTTTTCTGACGGGCTGCCACTGGCACCACCGTCGTCCCGGGCCTCCTCCCGGCCCCGGTCCTGCCCCTGGCCGCGGCCCTGGTCCCGGGCCTGGCGCGGGAGGAGGACCTGGTCCAGGAAGGGGGCCGGGTCCGGGCGGCATGCCTCCGCCGCGCCGTTGAGGCAAAGCTTAAGCGCCGACATATGTTTTTTAGCATGCGGCGCTTTTCTTTAATGATGGTTTAAGACTGGCCCGGCACAATTCTTCTACCAGACGAAGATCTTCGTCATCTCAGTTTCGTTAGATTTTTCTCCTTTTGTTTACGGCCTGCAGAACCAAATATGCTCTGCAGGCATTTTTTTCCGCCATCTGCTCTTGAGACGCTCGCAAGCAGCCAAAAACTGCCGGAAACCAGTTCGCGACCAGCTTGCCCACATCAAGCAGGCCATCAATTTTTTCGCTTAGCCCCATCGTGGACTGTGCATCACCAAAGGGTTCTAAAAAAATTAACAAAATCTAGACAGAAAGAACAGCCAGACCGTTCTTATTAAGAATGCCCATGAGCAGAGCAATCGTTGCCGGTACTCGGTTTTTCCCCGATTCCCATTTGACGACGCTCGACAAAGAAACATGAATTAATTCTGCCAATTGCCTTTGGCTCACGCTCAATTTCTGGCGAATTGCTTTGAAATCTGCCGCGCTTAACTGCGGTGGCAAACGGTCAAGCCCGCCGTGTTGCGCAAGCTGCTCCCGATAAGTTTCGGAATCAATTTTTCCGGCTGAGTGAAGAACTTCGAGCATGTCGCAAATTGCTTCATTCACAGCACTTGGTTCACTCTTCCTCACTTGCAGTTTCTCCTTCAATGACTTTGATCAGCAATCCGTTTGAGACAGCCTTGTCAAAATCACAATCAGACAAATCGAAAATGCCTTTAGCAAGAGTTTTGAGCTTGTCCACTTCGTGCTGCTTAATGTTGTCTTGTTCATGCTTAGAGAAACCGAGCAACAACAGCCAGCGAACAAATTGTTCGGGACCATTGTCCACAACCTCTCTCTTGGCAAGAACAATCCTCCAACCGGCAGATTTTCCTCTGCCCGGAATCTCAACACGTTTTTTGAACATGCCCTCGCCGTAGTCTGCATCCACTAAACCAGCTTCAAGCTCATAAATCGCCGAAAGTAGATTTTCATCAGAAAACGAAGACTTTTTCGCCCATCTCGCTACGCTCTTAAGTTTGTAGATTTCACGTATGGTATTTTTTCCCATAGGAAATTTTACTATACCAACTCGGAAACACTATTTTTCCCGATTATTCCTTAAGAGCATAGCCACCAGAAAAAACTGAAAAATCATGGGTTTGGCAAAAATATTCATGCCTGCTTGATGTTGGCCAAGCTGGTTGCGAACGAATTTCCAGGAGTTCCGCAGGCAGACAAATTCCTTGGCTTCGCAAAAAAACGCACGAATCTGCATGCTACAGTTTGCGGACTTTTTGCCGAAAACAAGCCCAAAATTAAGGAGAAGCCGGCGTGACATCCCTTTGCGTCAAAGACTTGATTGATTTTGCCGTCCGCGCCCTCGACGAAGTCCCCGATGAATTCAGTGCGCAGGCTCTGCGTGCAGCTTCAACGCAGGCGCTTCTTGATGCCTCTGAGTCCGTCAGCAGGCAGTTTGCCGCAAGAACATTCAACCTGTGCGCGATCGTTAACGCAAAATCCGGCCGCTGCACGGAAAACTGCGCCTGGTGCGCGCAGTCGCGGCATTTTCAGACGCGAATTGAGCAATATCCGCTCATTGATCCAGCCAAGACGCTTGAGGCCGCCCGCAAAGCCAAGCAGCGCGGCTGCAGCCGCTTTTCTTTGGTCACAGGCGGACGCAAGCTCTCTTTGAGAGAAGTGCGCGAAGCGGCCGAGCTTGTACGCGCCATCCGCCGGGAGACCAACCTGGAGGCGTGCATCTCGGCGGGGCTGCTCAACGAAAAGGAATTTCGGATTCTGGCCCAAGCCGGCGCCGTTCGCTGTCACTGCAACCTGGAGGCCGCTGAAAGCGTCTTTGAAAAGTTTTGCTCGACGCACTCGTTTGCCGACAAAGTCAAAACTCTTGAAGCGGCGCGCCGCGCCGGCCTGCAAATCTGCTCGGGCGGCATCATTGGCCTTGGAGAGAGCGAAGCCGACCGCGTAAGTCTTGCGCTTGCGCTGCGCCGCCTTGAGGTGCCCTCCATTCCCATCAATATTCTTTCGCCCATTGCCGGCACTGCGCTCGCCGACCAGCCGCTTCTTGATGATGAAGCGATTTTGCGCGCAGTCGCCCTCTTTCGCCTGATCAACCCGCGCGCGCAGCTGCGCTTCGCAGGCGGGCGCGCCAGACTTTCCCAGAGCGTGCAGCTTGCCGCCATGAAGGCAGGCATCAACAGCGCCATTGCGGGCGACATGCTCACTACCGCCGGCACCGACGTCGAGGCCGACAAGAAGCTCGCTGCAAAAGCCGGCTACCGGTTCGAAGACGACGATGCGCTGGCCTTTGACCGCGCGCACCTCTGGCATCCTTATGCCTCAGCAGCCAATCCGCCTGCTGTTGAAATGGTCGAAAGCGCTCATGATGCGCGCATTGTTCTGGCCGACGGCCGTGAACTCATCGACGGCATCAGCTCATGGTGGTGCGCCTCGTTCGGCCACCGGCATCCAGACATCGTCAAGGCCGTGATTGAACAGGCGCAGAAAATGCCGCACGTGATGTTTGCGGGCCTTACGCATGAAAAGGCCGTCGAACTCGGCCGCAGGCTGCTTGAGCTTGCGCCCAAAGGGCTTGAGAAAATCTTTTATGCCGATTCGGGATCGGTGGCAGTTGAAGCAGCCATGAAAATGGCGCTGCAGTACCAAAGAGCCGCATCGTGCCCCGATCGAACCGGCTTCATGACGTTGGCAGCGGGCTACCACGGCGACACTTGGAACGCCATGAGCGTGTGCGACCCCGAGGGCGGCATGCATGCCCTTTTCTCCGGCCTCATGCAAAAGAGGTTTTTCGTGCCAAGCCCTTCGTCGCGCTTTGACGGCGAGTTCGATGAGCGCGACGCCGCCGTGCTGGAGGCCTATTTTGAAAAGCACGGCGCTCAGTGCGCAGCGTTCATTCTTGAGCCCATCGTGCAGGCCGCCGGCGCCATGCGCTTTTATCATCCGCAGTACCTAAAGCATGCCCGCAGACTTTGTTCTGAATACGGCGTGCTGCTTGTGCTCGATGAAATTGCCACGGGCTTTGGCCGCACGGGACGCACGTTTGCCTGCGACTGGGCGCAAGTCACGCCCGACATCATGACCGTCGGCAAGGCGCTCACGGGCGGCGTCATGACGCTTTCGGCCGTGCTCACGACAAACGCGGTTGCCGATGCCGTCTCGAGCGCCCCGCCTCGGGCATTCATGCATGGACCGACGTTCATGGCCAATCCTTTGGCCTGCGCAGCTGCCTGCGCAGCGCTCGACGTCTATGCCGGCCGCGATTGGCTCAAGGAAGTCAGCCGCATTCAAGCCAAGCTTCGAGCCGCCCTTGCTCCTTTTGCGGGCCGCGCAGGCGTGCGCGACGTGCGCGTGTGCGGCGCCATCGGCGTGGTGGAGACCGAGCGCGAGATGAGCGCAGCCAGACTTCAGCCCGAGTTCGTCAAGCGCGGCGTGTGGATCCGGCCGATCGGGCGCCTTCTGTACCTGATGCCGCCCTTTGTCGTAAGCGACGCTGAGCTTGATGTCCTGACGAGCGCCTTTGCCGAAGTGCTCGAAGAGTTTCTCGCCTCCGACCCTGAAAACAGCCTTTGATTGGAAAAAACATGCATTCGCTTCAAACGAAAAGAACGCTTCAAAATGGCGGCAGACAGACTGTAGAAGACCTCGCCCCGGGCACCTACTTCGTGAGCGGCATCGATACCGATGCCGGAAAAACCGCAGCAACGGGCTGGATTGCCCGCGAGCTTCTTGCTCTGGGCCGAAAAGCGGCAACCATCAAGCCCGTGCAGACGGGCCAGACGTGCGAGCGTCAAGGCCCCGAAAGGGGTGCTGCCCTGTCGACGGACATCTGCATGCACCGGCGCATCATGGGCGTGCAGCTGCCCGAAGACGCCGCCGGATTCACATCCCCGCAGATTTTCTCGTTTCCTGCTTCGCCTCACCTTGCCTCAAGCATGGACGGCCGCCCGATTGATTTTGACAGCATTGAGCATTCGCTTGCCGTCTTGGAAAGCCGCTACGAGTACGTGCTCGTTGAGGGAGCCGGCGGCCTGATGGTTCCCCTGACCCGAGAGCTTCTCACGATTGATTGGGCTGCGCAGCAGAAGTGGCCCGTGATTTTTGTCGCCAATGCCAAGCTAGGCTCCATCAACCATGCGCTCTTGTCGCTTGAGGCGCTCTCAAGGCGAGGCATGCCGCTGGCTGCATTCGTCTTTAATCATTATGACGCCTGGCATACGCCGTCGGTGATTGCTGAGGACACGCGCGCATTTCTGCGCGAATATGTAGCAAATGCCGCTCCCGAAGCTTTGTGGCTTGAAGTTCCGGTTTTAGATCTGTAGCGGCAGGGCTCGAATCAAGCGCAAAATTTCAAAAGTAAAAATGATCCCGATTCTCAAGGCTTTGAAAATCGGGATATGGGTGCTCGCCTTCGGCAGGCCGAGAAATTATGAGCTTTAGAGCGCCTTTGCCCACGCTGCGGCATCCTTGCCGTTTAAAAGCGCGGCCGAAGCAATCTCAAGCTTTGGATGCAGGCGCTTGGCTCCGACGACGACGTCGTGCATGGTGCTGCTGCCTGAAGTAGCAAAGAGCACTACCTTTGCGCCTGCGTCTTGGGCCTGATCAAGAAACGTGTCGACCACGCGCGGAGCAACTCCCCACCAGATCGGAAAGCCGACGAGAATTCTGTCGTAGGCAGTCAGATCGGGTGCGGGTTCGGCAAGCGCCGGCCGGCAGGTGCTGTCGGCCATTTCGACCGAGCTGCGGCTTGACGAGTCGTGCCAGTCAAGATCGGCTTGGCTGTATCGGACCACAGGCGCGATTTCATACAGATCGGCGCCAAGAGCGGCGGCAGCCGCTGCGGCCTTGCCGCGCGTGACGCCCGAGGCGGAAAAATAGGCAACCAGCGTTTTTGCAGACATATCTTTGACCCTTTGGGGAATTTTTTTGCGGTTTATTCTTCGTGCGCCTTAAAGCTGCATACGAAAAGAAGACGCCGAAAATATATTTTTTTTTCAGCGTCTTCTTTTGAATGAAAAATGCTCGATTAGGAAGCTTCGGCGGCAGCCGGTTCCTTCTTGATGAGCATGTCTTCAAGCGTGAAGCCTGCGTCAAGAGCCGCCTGAATTCCCTTCGGCTTGAGGCCGCGGCCAGTCCACGTCGTGCCGTCCGGAGCCTGATACTTGGGCTCAATCTTTCGTCCGGCGTTCTTTCTCGGGCGCTTGACCTTGACGGGTTCGGCCTTCACGGCAGGACGTCCGCGGCGCTGAGCGCCGAAATCAAGGTCGCCGGCCTTGATGTCAAAGGCGGCGATGAGCTTGTTGATTTCTTCAACAACGGTGCGCTTGGCGGCATCCTTCTTGGCGTTGACTCGAGCCTGATCCTGCTCGATGTCCTTCATCAATTTCATCAGATTCGAATTCATTGGACAACTCCTGTATTTCAAAATTTTTATCCCGCACATACTCTCAACGACATGGAATTGCGCTGGGACTTGTATTACTTGTAAATTTATTCCGAAGAGATTTTAGCCAAGCAGCTCGCAAAAAGTAAATAATTCTGAGCGATTTCTTTTAAGAATTTGTCGAGAATTTGCCGATGAGGCATTTGCCCGTCCTGTCTGCATTTGACGGGGGTGTGCGAAATCCCTCAAGCTCAAGCTTCAAATAGCATCGGCAAATGAACGATAAATTGCGTCCTGTTTTCCTCGGAAATATATTCGTCTAATGAACGCTCTTGATCAGAATATTATGAAGAAATTTCGGCCTGAAGCAGACCGCATTTTCGACAATCTCGTGCGGTGAAAAACTTTTGACGAACCCAACGCCGCCTGAGAAGCCTGACAGCCGACGCTGCAGCAAGGTTAAAAAAACGATGAAATGCTCGGAAGATCTTTAAGGCATTGGGACATCATGCGCAACAAAGAAAACCGCCGCCTGCCCCTAAGCGCGGGCGCAGGCCGCTGCCGGCATCTTTTTACATCAGGATGTTGATTGCCTGCAATCAGTTCGAACCCAAAGCGTTAAGAAGAATTTTGAAAAGAAAAATGCGCTTTTTATGTTGAATTGACTAGCCGCAGACATTCTCACAGCCTTTTTTTGCTGCGAGCCTTTTCGGCAAGAATCATTTGCGGCGCTCGCCAAAAAAAAGTATTTTGCCCCCCCCCCCAGAAAAACATCCACCGCGCGAGCCGCGAAAAAAGAATGCTTTTTAATCCGCGCTTGGGGCTTTTCGTTTTTTAGCCGCCTTTTTTGAGAAAGGCTGCTTTGGGTTTAGAAGAAAGGCTTGTTTGTGGAGGTTCCTCAGCGCAAAGGCCAATCACTTCTTTTTGCTGCCAGCGGCTTTTGCGGCCGGGCGATGCGGCTCAAACAAAGCTCGCTAAGCCCGTACGGCCGGCCACGCCCCTGCGTAGGTTTCCGCTTCCAGAGCAAAAGCGCCGGGATCGGGATTGGGGAGATTCTTTGCGGGCTTCTTTGCCCGTTTGCTCGGCGCTTTTCTCGATTTTTCGCTTCTTTTTTGCTTTGCCGGAGGATTGGCGGGCGCGGGGTCGCTTAAAAGCTCTTCGAGCAGATCGCCCTGTCGGCCTGAAGCAAGAAGCTCGTTGATTTTCGACCAAAGCGGAAGCATGTCGGCGCTGCTTTCGCTTGCGGGATCGTGCTTGGGCCTTTCTTCAAGCTGGCTTTTGAGCAGCTTCATGAGCTTCCATGCCGGCATGGCGTCGAGCATCTCGCTTAAGTCGCGGCGCACGCGGCGGGCCACGGACTTCTCGTCAATGTAGTCGACGAGCGCGTAAAGCCCTGGCGAAACCTGACGCCATATGCCGCAATAGACCTTGTCTCTGCCGTTTGCCTCAATGTCGGCGGCAAGCCTTTGGACAAGAGATGTTGAAGAAGCCGAATCTGTCTGCACGACGAATTCCCAAGTTGATCCCAAGACGCAATGAGCACCCTGATTGACGCGAAGTGTATCGACAAATTTAAAAAGGTGTGAGGATGCGGAAAAGAAAATTTTGCCGCGCGTTGACGCGCAAAGCTTTGCTGTCCGGCAAAGATTGCTTAAAGCGACAAGCCTCCCGTCAGCAACGAGAGCACGACGACGACCACGATAAAAAACAATTCCCAAACAGCCCGTCTGTCTCCTTTTCTAAGAGAGTCGAGCAGATCTTCGCTGAAAAAGTCTGATTTGCCGTCGACATCATAGGTTTCTTCTAAGCCGCTGAAGTCCTCCAGCACTACCGACTTTGCATCAAAATGCTTGAGAATGCCGGGCTTCTTGAAAAGCAGCGCCTCCTCGGCCTGTGCGTTCAAGCGTCCGAAGACCTCGACCTGCTCGCCGTTTTGCCGGCAGCGCGTGATGATTTTGTCGGTGCGAGACATGTTTATTTTCTGATGAGGGAGAAAATCCTTTGAGCGTTGAGCCTGCGCGGCTTTGCATCAAAGCCTCGGAGTTCTTTTGGCTCTGCATGGATGCTATTCGCGCGCAGGACTTCGGTCAAGAGCCGCAAGCGCAAAGGCAGCAAAAAAGCCGCCTTCAGCTGACTTTGAGAATGTCGTCCCAGTTCGTCGTCGGACACGCCGAGAGCAGATCGCGCTTCATCAGCCACTCATCGGAGAGCTTTGCGCTGGCCACCGTCACTGTCCTTTTGCCGAAGCGCCGGGCGATGCCGTCAAGTGAATGCTGCATGCGTTCGCGACGCGCAAGAACGTCCATCTTTTCCATGTCAAAAAGCGAAAGCGGCGCAAGCGCTTTTTTCTCGTCTACGAAGTCGCTCAGAAACACGCCTGCCTTCTTGTAGGCAAAGCCGCTTTTGTAAAAGCGCCGCACCAGACCGAGCGCGGCGCTTGTGAGCGTCATCAGATCGGCGCAGGCCGCTTCAAGGCGCGTGCTCTCAAGAACGCCGTACTGCGCGGCCCCTTCGCGAAACGGATCGGTATGAAACAAGACGCCGACGGTGTGCGCCGCGCACTTTTGCAGCCGCAGCAGGCGCACCGCTTCGGTCATGTGCACGGCAACGGCGGCAAGAAGCGGCTCAATCTGCGTGCAGCTTTTGCTGAAGCTTCTGCTGCGCACGATTTGCTGCCGCGCGGGCAGATTTTCTTCGAGCGCAATGCAGCTCATTCCGTTGACCTCCCGGTGCGTGCGCTCGAGCACGACGCCAAAGCGCCTGCGCACAAAAGCCGCATCCATGCACGCAAAGTCAAGCACGGTCTCAATGCCCATGGCCTGCAGCTTTTGTCTGGTTCTGGGACCAATGCCCCAGACTTCGCCCACGGGCGTCATGCCCATCGCCCGACGCCTTCTTGCATCGGTCAGCTCAAGCCAGTTGACGACGCCGTTAAAGGCCGGATAGGTTTTTGCGTAGTGGTCGCACAGTTTGGCAAGCGTCTTGCTCGGCGCAATGCCCGCGCACGTCGGAATTCCCACCCACTGTCTTACGCGGGCGCGTATGCGCTGCGCAAGTGCGGTCAGCCGCGCGGGGTCGCCGTCTTCGATTCCGGTCAGATCGCCGAAAACTTCGTCGATCGAATAGGACTCCAGTTTCGGAATCATGCCCGCAATCGTTCTCTGCATGCGGCCCGAAATCGACTGATAGAGCTCGTAGTTGGAGCTCATCACCGCCACGCCCTGCTCCTGGAGCACGTCTTTGGCCTGAAAAAACGGCACGCCGCGCTTGAGTCCCAGCGCTTTGGCCTCTTTGGTGAGCGCCACGATGCAGCCGTCGTTGTTGGAGAGAACAACCACGGGGCGCGTGCGCAGCTGCGGCTTAAAGAGCCTCTCGCAGCTGCAGTAAAACGAGTTGCCGTCAATGTGCAGAAAAATCGGAGACATCGCTAGAAGTAAAAATGTTTTTGCATGCAAAATATTATTGCATACGAAATCATTTTGCATGCAATAATATCCGTCAGGATCAATTTTTTTTCATGCTTTCAAGAAAGTCATGCCCGAAAAGACAAAAGAAGACTTTGAGAACAAGGCTCGCCGCAGCCGCCGTTCTCCCGGACGTCCCTTGAAGGGAGAGGCTCCCTACAAGGTCAATCTGCAGGTGCGCGTGACTGAGGACGTGGCCGATGCCTGCCGCAGACTGGGCGGAGCCGACTTTCTGCGGCCGCTCATCGAGCGGGCGGCCAAGACGGCTTCGGGCGCTTCTCAGGCTTTGCCCAAAGTGCTCAGGCCGGCGGCCTCAGACCCGCCGGTGAAGTTCGTCGACATGCTTGCCGCCTGCGGCTTTCCCTCCCCTGCGCTTGATTATGCGGCCGAGGAAATGTCGCTCAACGACTATTTCGTCAAGCACCAGGATGCAACCTTCATTGTCGAGGCCCAAGGCGACTCGATGATCGATGCGGGCATCTGCGAGGGCGACATTCTCATCGTCGACCGTTCGGTGGAACCCAGAAGCGGCGACATTGTGCTTGCCTTTTTACACGGCGACTTCACGATCAAGCGATTGGTCATGGTCGAGGGCGTGCCCGAACTGCACCCGGAAAACCACACGGGAGCCTACCCCGTCATTCGGCCCGGAGAATTCGACAATTTTCAGATCGAGGGCGTCGTCGTGGGGCTTGGAAGAAAGCTTCGCCGCTAGAAAAGCTTCGCGCAGACGCGCGTTTTTGCCGACAATGCCCGGGGCGGCCGCATGCACTTTCGGGATCTGGACTTGCTTGCCGGCAATGCGCTGCAGCAGTTGGTCGATTTTGAAGCCTTCTTGTTGATGGGCAGCGCAAAAACGCCGCACCATGGGGCGAGTTTCCACGATGCGGCGCTTTAGCTTAGTGCAAAAGCACTACTTTGCCTTTTCTTCCAAATACGTCATGGCCGCGGCGGTCATGACGGCAGCAGCCTCGGCAAGCACGTCGTCATTGACCCGGAAGTCGGGCGCGTGCTGCGGCTGCCCGATTCCCTCTTCGGGCGAGCACATGCCCATGAAGTAGAGCGCGGCCGGCACGCGGGATGAATACTCGCGGAAGTCTTCGGAGCCCGTGAGCATTTCCACGTCGCAGACGCGCTCCTCGCCGACAATGCCCCGGGCGGCCGTGCGCACGACTTCGACCATTTCGGGGTTGTTGACGACCGCCGGCCCGTTGATGAGCAGGTTGTAGTCGGTCGTGCAGCGGCTCGATTCAGCTGTTTTCTGCGCAACTTCGCCCAACCTCTTGCCCATGAAGCGCACGACTTCTTCCTTGGCCGCGCGCAGCGTGCCGGAAATTTCCACTTCCTGCGGGACGATGTTGGTGGCCGTGCCGCCGTGAATGGTGCCCACGGTGATCAGACGCGGCTCAAGCGGGCTCACTTCGCGGGCCACGATCGTCTGAATGGCGTCGACGATGCGGCAGGTCGTGGTCACCGGGTCGCACCCCAGATGGGGACTTGCGCCGTGCGTAGACTTGCCGATCACCTTGAGATTGAATCGGCCCGAGGCCATCATGGTGGGACCGCTCTTCACAAAGATCTTGCCCTTTTCAAACACGCCCCAGACGTGCATGCCGAACATCGCCTCGACGTCGTCGATGGCGCCGCTGCGAACAACATAGCCCGCGCCCGAGAGCGGCTTTTCAAAGATCTTGATGCGCGTTTCTTCTGCGGGCTGAAAAATGAGCTTCACCCTGCCCTTGAGTTCGGACTCATGCTGCTTCAGAAGCTTTGCCGCAGCCAATAGATTAGCCGCATGCGCGTCATGGCCGCAGGCGTGCATGACGCCCTCGTTTTGCGAGCAGTAGCTCAAGCCCGTGTTTTCCTTGACGGGAAGCGCATCGATGTCTGCGCGCAGCGCCACGCATTTTTCACCCGTGCCGATCGAGGTCATGAGGCCGGTCTGCAGCGGCCCGAAGCCGATCTGAATGTCGCTGTAGCCGAATTCGCGCAGCTTCTGCTCGATGAAGCGCGTCGTTTCAACTTCCTTAAACGAGAGTTCCGGATGGCTGTGCAGGTGGTGCCGCCAAGCGATGATTTCCTCGCTCATCGCCAAAGCTTCGCGCCTGAGCGCTTCGTAAAGAGTCTGCATATTCATAAGTTGATCTCCTTTGCGTGCAAAGCGCCTGGTGAACTAATTCAAAAGCAGATAGTTGCCGATCATCATGACCACCCAGCCGCCGAGCATGGGAATGGCCGTGCGGCGAATGATGGCGATGGGCGTAATGCCGGCAGCGGCCGCCACGACGATCGTGGCTCCGGCCACGGGCGAAATGCCGCGCGCCAGGCCAGCCGTAAACTGCATCGACGAAATCAGCTGCGTGACGTCGCCTCCGAGGCCGTTGGCGACATCAGTGGCGATGGAGCCCAGACTGGTCAGAGCGCCGACGCCGCTGCCCGTCAAGAAGGCAACGATGGCAATGAGGCCCGACAAAACGGCCGACATGCCGGTCATGCCCAAGCCGCCGGCGTGCGCACCGTCGAGCAGCAGCGTGATCACGCCGCAGAGCTTGATGCCGGTGGCAAAGACTTCTGCGCCGATGATGAGCGCCACGATGGTCGAAAAGAGCGACCCCATGCCTTTGATCATGGCCATGGCGTCGGAAAAGACCTTGTGCACGTCGCGCACGCGGATCAGCTCAACGATGATGCCGATGATCCAGCTCAAAAAGAGCGCCGTGACGGTCGTCAGCTGAATCGACTGATAGCCGAGCTTGGAGAACACGCACAAAAGCGCAATGGGCAGCACCGGCAGGAAAGCGTAGGAGGCAGGCCCCACCTTGAGAATCTTGTTGGTGTCAAAGACGGAGTCTTCGTAGACGTCGTCGTTTTTGCGGTCGTAGTAGCGCTGCACGAAGAAATTGAGCACGGCGATCGTGATGATCATCGGAATGGCAACAGGCAGCTGATAGTGCACGAAGTAGATGATGGGCTCAATGTCGGCGACCTTGGCGGCAAAAAGCGCCGTGCCGGTGCCCGGCCCCATGCCGATCGTGCCCGCGCAGAAGATCGCTGCGGCCGAACCCGCCTTGGAGACGCCCAGGTTGGTGAGAATCGGGTACATCGTCGTCAGCAAAAGCATGGCCATGCCGCCGTGGCTCGGAACCACCGGGCACATGGCTGCGCCCAGCACGTAGCAAAGCGAGAGCACCAGATACGGACTTTTCATTGCCTTCAGGGGCGAAATGCAGGCGTGCACGAGCGCGCCGCTTGCTCCGATCGTTTCCATGTATTTGGCAAAGCCGCCGGCAACCATGATGATCATGCCGATGCCCGCGACCTGCTTGACGCTGGCAATGCGGATAAGGTCAACCATGTCGAACCAGATCAAACCAGTCGACTTGGCATTTTTGGGAAGAATGTGTTCGGCGCCGAAGATAATGGCAATGGCAATCATCACCAAACCAGCGGCAAAAAGGACGATGACGGTCGGATAGCGTTTAATCACCATCCAGCCGGCGACGACTATCACTAGGACAGCCAAGACAGAAGCAGCTATGGACATAGACGAATTCTCCTGTGGGTTGATCGATTGCGAGGCCGCAGGCTGTCGAAGGTCCGCAACCTCTTTCGGAAATATGCCTGAAGCAAAATTTTCCGAAAGGAAGTTTCGTCTAATGAAAGTTATATTGTCGCCGAATGAAAATCGTCCGTCAGCCGTTTTTATTCTTTTGCATGTCCTCTTGCTTCAGACCGAAGATCTGAGCGCCTTCGATCACATCCGCGCCAAGGATCGAGCGCAGCTTGGGCAATGTTTCCGTGCGCAGGATGTCGGCCAGCACGTTGACGATTTCAGCAAAAAGAGAGCTTGAAATCATGGAACGCGCCAGCACGTAGATATTGCGCATAATGATCGGAGGCGGCGTTCGGAAAATATGCAGTTGGGCAATCAGCTCGGCATGCTGCAAAAGCGAGAGCGGCCGCACGATGGCCCAGCCGTTTCCGCGGGCGACAAGTTTTTCCCGCATGCCGATGCTGTCGGAATGCACGCGGCTGACAATGTCGAGATCATGCGTCGTAAAGTGCACGCTCTCGAGCTTGCCGCCGCCGCTCGAGCAATAGTTTCGAATGAACGGCAGTCCGCAGACGCTCAGCTCCCGCCAGGACCAGGAACCTGCGCGGCAATACTTTTCCTCGCGCGGAAAGAGAAGCACGGAAGGCTCGCGCAGCAGCAGATGCCGCCTCAGTTCAGGGATGTCAAAGCAAGGATCAATTGTCAGAATGACATCGACTTCCTGCGCGTAGAGTCGTTCTATGAGTCGGTCTGCTCCGCCAGTGAGGCAGGAAACGCCCTGCAGCCGCGGCAACATTCGCTCAATGAAAACCGGCGCAATGTCGTAGGAAAAACTATCGATGAATCCGATGCGCAGATAAGGCTTGAAAAACGATGCGCTGTGCACGCCTTCAAGCGATTGGGCAATTCTGCGGATGCCCGGCTTGATTTCGTCGACAAGCCAGCGTCCTTCCGGCGTGAGCCTCATCGGCTTGCAGGATCGATCAAAAAGCGAAACATGAAGCCGCGCTTCGAGTTCGTTCATCAGGCGTGAAATGGATGGCAGAGAAAGTCCGAATTTTTCGGCAGTCTGCTTGACGGAACGGGTCTGTGCAAGCGTCAGAAAGATTTCAAACTCGCGCGAAAAAACCCCGTGCAGATCCTGATGAGTCATGATTATTTTCCTTGCATCCTGCCGAAAAAAGTTTGTTGAACCCTCAATAGGTCCGGAAGACGCGCTCAATTTCCCTCAAGTCGCTTCCAAATTTTTTGATTGCAAGCTGCAGCAGAATTCTCGCTTTCTGAGCATTGAGCGTTCCGCAGGGGATGATGCCCGCCCGCTGCCACTTCTCTTTTCCGTTAAGCACGGGACCGGCGCCGATGCGGGAAGCGCGCATGACGACAACTCCCGAACGAGCGGCTTCAAAGAGCACTTCTTCGACCTGCACGGGAATAGACCCGTGGCCTGTTCCCGCGTACACAATGCCCAAAGCACCGCGCGAGAGGCTCGCTTTCACAAGCTCTGCATCGTCGTCGATGTGTGCATAGATGATGTCGACTCGAGGAAGCGTCGGTCCACTTTCAAAGTCGGCCAGAGAAAATTCAGTTTCTGCCGTATGCGGGCGCGTGCTCTGCATGAAGAAGTCGACTTCGTCGCCAACCACATACCCCATCCTGCCGAAATCTCGTCCGGTGAACGTCTCGGGCGCAAGCGTGTGCGTCTTTGTTGTGTCGCGAGCGCCGTTGATCGCGCCGTTGAGGACAATCAAAACACCCTTGCCGCGGGCTTTGCCGCTTGCAGCAACGCGCACGGCGTTCAACAAATTCAAGGGACCGTCGGCTGATATTGCCGTCGAAGGCCGCATGGCGCCCGTGAGCACGATGGGCTTGTCGGTTTTCACAATCAGATTGAGAAAAAAGGCTGTTTCTTCGAGCGTATCCGTGCCGTGCGTGATGACCACGCCCGCAATGTCGTCTCTATCAGCAGCCTTTTCAACGGCTTGCACCAGAGCAAGCCAATCGCCGATCGTAAGCGACCCCGAGGGCTTATTGCGCACGGTTTGCACTTCCAGATCCGCAATGTCTCTTGCCTGCGGCACGCTTGCAAGAATATCTTCGAGCTTGACGCCCTGAAGCGAATATCCGGTCATCTGCGTCGAAGAACTGCCGGAGCTGACAATTGTGCCGCCCATGGCAAGAACGGCAATCTTGGATTGAATCATGACAAATCCTTCTTTTCTTTATTGGGAAGCATCGAAAAAACGGCTTTTGTCGGCCTGAGTGTTGAAACAGCTCAAAACCCAAAGCGGCCAGAAGTTCTGCCGCCGGCAAATCACTGAGATCATCTTAAGCTGTCGGGCGCAGGTTAAACCTCCGGCTGCCTGCAATATTGAGCTTGTTCACCTCTGCTTAGGGATTTTGTTTTGACAATACCCCGTATTTTTGTCCCATCAGAAGATGGGAATAAGCACCGTCTTTCTGCTCCGCATGCAGATCAAGCTTCACGTCTTTCTGAAAAAGCATGACGATGTCGCTGCCGCCGAAAAGAAAGGCGCCAAGCTCATCGCCCTTTTCGACCTTCATGCCTGTTGTGAGGTCTTTTCTGAGCGCGACCGAAGATATCTGACTCATGCCGATGGGCAAAACGGCCACCAGCCCGAATTGCTTGGTTTCCACGACGACCAAAGCTCGGGGCTCAATCATCTGCCAGCCGGGCGTACCAGCATTAAGGAGGTATTTCTTTGCGTCAGGATCCCAAGTGATGTAACCTCCGACGGCAACATCTCCGGGGATGTTCATCACTTCGCGGATTGTTCCCGACACAGGAAAATGGAATCGATGGTAGTCAAAGACATCGAGAAACGTGTGCGTCATGGTGCCGCCCGCAAAAGCATCGCGATATCGGCTAGGCCCCAGCAGCTCTCGAACTGAAGCAAACTTTTTCGACTTGATCGGAACAAAATCAGGCTGCCCGACTTTTCGACCGTTCGCCGCAATCAGCATATTGTTCTCGTCAATGCTCCAAACCCCTTGCGGAACGGCATCAGCCGGCGATGCAAGCACTCCGTCGTCATTGACGGCTGCAATCGGCCGCTTGGAAGGATCCGCAAGCCTGCGCACGAAAAAGTCGTTGAAGCTTTTCCAGTTCGAGGGATCTTCGTAATCACCGCTGTCAAGGCCGAACCGAGCATCGGATCGGGCGACTGCAAGATGCTCCTCGCTCCAGGATTGAGGCTGGGAGAGATAGTTTCCGTAGTTCTTGACGAAGCGAATCATCCAAGAGCGATACGGCTCGGCATACTGCAGCGAAGGAATGTAGAGTTCTTTGTTCTCAAGTTCCTTGAGCGGTCTGTCGTTGATGAAGTAAAAATAATTCAGGCTTTGATCAATCTGCTCATAGAGCTTGGGATGGTTCTTCGACACATTAGGCAAAATTGCCCACGGCATTGCGGTTTCCGCCCAATTAAGATACTCAAAATACTGCTCAAGCGTCTGCGCCGGATTGGTCTGCGGATCGGGATTGACGGCAGATGCTGCGGCAATTGATTTTTCAAGCAGGCGCTTCAATTGGGGATCAGTCTTGACGAGGCCGGCCAATTCCTGCGTCATCGGCCTGCAGCATCCTTCTGTTTTTGCAATAAAACTATTGTTTTGCGAGAGGAAAGCTTCCCCTGCCTGGTCGGCAGCGCAGGAAGAAAGAGCAGAAGCCAAAGTTCAGGCTGCTGCTGCCGCAAGAACGAGACGGCCAAAGCGCAGCGCCATCAAAGTTTGTTTCATTTTTCCTCCTGAGTTCGCAACCGAAGTTGTATCAGATCATTCTAGCGGCACCTTTTGATCCTGCCAAAACTCGTCCTGCCCTCGTTTGAAGGATTGATGCCAAACTTTGCCAGCAGCTTGTCATCGACTGAAGGAGCCATGGAACAGGGATGCGGGTGCAGAATCTAGATGCAAAAGCTTGAGCTACAAAGCTTGATTCATTAATCTGAATTGATAAGGAAATCGCATCCTTGGCCGTGGGCGGAGCCGAGTTCATCTGCAGCGGGAAGTCCAACAACTGCCTGCATCCTGCGCCTCGTTTCGGCTGCTTAAGCAGCTGGATAACGGTGAAGTTTTCCACCTCAGAGCTGCCCAAAATGTTCCGGCCGTCCCCTTCTGAGCAACTCTCAAAAGAGAAAACTTTGCCAGCCAATGGCTGTTTTGAATCCGGAGCACAAGCCCAACGACCAGTTCGGGGCTGGCTGCTCTCACAAGTGACTTAAGCCGCTTTTGAAACTTGACCAATGAGCAATGCTCTCCGCTTTCAACGGCTCTGCTTGGCTAGTTTTCCAGTGGGATTCAAAATTCCGGTTTCAGCACCCGGTGCCACCCATTAAGCAGACTGAGCGTCTGTGAATGTGAAAAAGTCTCTTCTCGAAGACCAATTGAACTTGGACAACTGGGGTGCGCCCGGGTTTATTCGTACCCATCCACAATCGTCTTTCTTCTTTGTCCATCTCCGAAAAGTGAAATTTTTGCCCCGACCTGTGGCAGGCGTGCTTTCATGACTACAGTTACAATCCAACGCGCTGCCAGCCGCATTCCCTGCGGCCTCATTGAGTCCGCAGCAGAAATCAGAACAAGGAAGATAAAGATGCAAAAAAGGAAACTAGGCAATCTAGAAGTCTCCGCCATCGGCGTGGGCTGCATGGGTTTTTCTCACGGATACGGCAAGGTGCCGGAAGCCGACTACAGCATTAACGCCCTGCGCAAGGCTTTTGAAGCGGGGTGCAACTTTTTTGATACAGCTGAAGTTTACGGCGACGTGGTGTTTTATCCGGGCCACAACGAGGAACTCGTCGGTAAGGCTTTGTCATCCGTGAGAGCTGCACCTGCGCTCCAATGAAGTGGCCGCAAGCGCAAGCGTATACGATGCCGTCAAGACGCATCTTGTCGCCTCAATGAAGCGTTTGACAACCGACTACGTCGACCTCTACTACCTGCACCGCATCAACGAGGAGGTTTCGTTTGAGGAAGTGGCCGCCGCCATGGGGCGCCTGATTGACGAAGGGCTGATTCGAGGCTGGGGGCTGTCGCAGGTGGATGTCGAAACACTTGCAAAAGCTCACGCCGTGACGCCGGTTTCAGCCGTCCAGAACATCTACTCCATGGTTGAGCGCGGCTGCGAAACTGAAGTCATCCCATACTGCGTTAACCACAACATCGGCTTCGTCCCCTTCTCTCCCCTTGCGAGCGGCTTCTTGTCGGGCAAGGTGACGGTTGACACCAAGTTTGAGGAAGTTGACGACGTGCGCAAGTTCGTGCCGCAGCTCAAAAGGGAGAATATTGCGGCCAACCAGCCGATTCTGGATGTGCTTGCCGACTTCTCCAAGCGCAAAAAAGCCACCAATGCTCAGATTTCGCTTGCCTGGATGCTTCACAAGTACCCCAACGTGATACCAATCCCCGGCTCCAAGAATCTGGAACGAATTCTTGAGAACCTCGCTGCCGCCGATGTCTCGCTTACGGACGAGGAGTTCGCGCAGCTTGAAACGGCCTTAAGCGCCTGTACCGTCCACGGTCACCGCGGCTTTGTGGAGACGGAACAGCATACGTTCGGGAACAACTGGAAGAAGAAGGAATAGAAATCCAATCAGTTTTGAACCGCTGAAATTGAACGCTCTTCGGTCGATGTGGTCGGAGAGCGTTTTTAGCTTATGGCACGTCGGCAAAAACCTGAGGTAGTTAATTCCAATTTTCCCTGTCCAGTCGAAAAGGTCTGCGCAAGTCATTCGATCGATCAAAGCCGGAGTGTTGTCATCCACAGGGATGGCAGCAGCAGACTCATCACTTTTCATGACTTGCAAGTACTCTTTCTCATCTTGACATGGGCCTCCGATTTATTGTTTTTTAGCCCATTTCACACTCCGAGTACTTCAACGGGCATCAATGTCGATCCATGTCATTGCGCATCTGCAATTCCGTGGTAGGAAGCCTTTGCCCTAGGCCCTGGCCGGCACGTCCAAGATCAGCGCAGGTGTTATGGTTTGAAGCTGTCTGCAAGCGGAGCTGCGGCGAAAAAAAACACAGCATTTCGACAGGAAAAACCAATCCTTGAAGATTGTCCCTGTACGCTGGGCAAAGATGGCCGAAGAAATCTCACGGTTTGCCGCTTCTTCTTCTAAGTTCGTCGTTGTGCCACCTCAAATATTTGCAGCGTTCCTTTGTGCGATATCGCATAGGCAGCTTCGTTTTTGATGGATTGATGCCGAACTTCGCCAGCAGCTCGTCGTCGACTGAAGAAGCCATCAAAAGAGCGCCTGTCTCATAGTCAAAGGAGATGAGAAATGCATCGAACAAGGCGTCGATGTTGCGTGCGAGCAGCAGTCCGTTTTCAGGCTTGTAAGCTTCTGCAGCCTTGCACAAACTGAACGGCTTGATATGCGAGGCAACGAGCAGACGCTGACGATCAACGTCAGACAACATGCCGCGGCCGCCGGCCTGGAGCATCAATGCTTGTCGAAAATCAGCCTGATGCGTACGCATGGCCGCCAGAGCTTGCCTCACCTTGGGATCACGTCCGCAGTGAGTTTCAATCTGCCTGATCTTCCCATCCAAGTCCGGTTCGATGTCTGAATAGTCTTTGCGAATTCCAGACTTACGAACGGCAGCCGAACTTTTAGGCTTTTTTCCACGCGCAGTCTTTACGTCGGCAAGCTCCTGCATGTTTTGATCGAAGACGCTCTGAGCCCATTCAAACAAATCCGCGTGGCTTTTATTCGAACGCATAAGCCAGATGTAGCGGTGGGGAATCGCACGGGGCGCCATTATCCATTTTTCGCGCGGAAAGATCTTCAGACATCCTTTTGGATACATGACATTGGGTTCAAACAAACAGGAGCGTCTGGCTGGATCTGACGGATCAATGAAGTCGTCAGGAAACGGCATTTCCAGCGTACGCGTGCCCAAGGCACCCTTTCCGACGAACGAAAGATGCGTAATAAACCCGACAAGCCAGCAGGATCCCGGCGCGGGTTCAAAGGACCGGGAAGACCGGAAAACTTCTTCTTGCCGCCGGCAAACTTGGCCCATAGCGCTACGTTGTAGAGCTTGTCGTCGGCTTTGGAGACGTTCGTCCTCTGCAAAAAGCCCTGAGCGAACCCCGCAAGATTGGACACGCTTGCCTTCTCATTGTCAAGCCACTCTTCGTGTCCGAATCCCCGCTTGGCTTCAAAGACCTCTTCGTCGGACAGTTCGTCAACGTCTTTACCTGTTGGCTTTCCCTCCGGACCGCTCGGCTCTTGATAGCTGCGGGTGTTGTAGCAAACGCGGCAGAAGCGGTCAATGCGGATGCCGGGTTCATAGAATGCACGGCCGTAGTCCTCTGCAATAGACATGACGCTCTCCTCAGACAGCATGGCTAATGGATAGTCTGCACTATGCCCGATCATTTTTAGCTGTGTCAAACGCTCAGGAGAAGGGAGCGGCTCCCCTCTCCTTGCTTAGCTGCGTGAGCTGAAGCAGACAGTCGTTGCGTTTGAGGTTTTCAAGCGTCAACAGCCATCAAGATCAAAAGCTGTTTTTCACGTATGGCATTGATCAGGCAGCGCACTGGTTTGCAACGGCGGCAGAATGCTCGAGTTTGATGGCTGCAAGCGTTTGGGGATCAAGCAGAAGATCCAAAGCCGTGAGCGCCAGCAACTTGGCGCCAAGCCGGATTGACTCCAAGCCCCGGCTCGAACAAGACGCCTCAACCATGCCCTGACTGTGCGGAGCAACTGCAGCCTCGGCAATCGAGATGTACGGCTGAATGGTCGGAACAACTTGAGAGACATTTCCGACGTCCGAAGACCCGACGGACTTTCTCTCCGACAGATCCGCCGATTGTCCGAATTCCTTCAGGTGCTGCAGATACAGAGCATCAAATGAAGGCGTCGGAACCAAATTCTCCACCCGGTTTTGATAAGGCTTCATTGAACCTTTGCAGCCGGTAGCCAGAGCAGCTCCCTCAACAATCTTTTCTACCTTGCGGTAAACCGAGTCCAAAACAGGTGCGGATGCAGCGCGGATATAAAATTTCGCGGCCGCATATTCCGGGATGATGTTGGGAGCATCTCCTCCGTGCGTAATGATCCCGTGAATGCGCACGCCCTGCGGCAGCTGCTGGCGCAGAGCATTGACTGCGTTGTAGACCAAGATCAAGGCATCAAGAGCATTGATGCCTTTTTCGGGACACGATGCCGCATGAGCAGGCCGCCCCCAGAATTCAATGTCAACCGGCGCACAAGCAAGGGACTTGCCCGACAAACGATGTTGTCCGGCTCCGGGATGTACGCACAGCGCAGCATCGACATCCTTGAAGTAGCCTTCCCGAACGAAGCTGCCTTTGGCGCTGCCGTTTGGACCGCCCTCTTCTCCAGGCGTCCCATACACGCGAACCTCGCCGCCGGTGAGCGTCAGCACTTTTTTAAGCGCGGCTGCTGCCAGACAGCTGGTTGCCCCGAAAAGATTGTGTCCGCAGCCGTGTCCAAGCCCTGCAAGAGCATCGTACTCAGCCAAAAAAACAATGCAGGGACCGGGTTTTTCATCCTTGAAACGGGCGTCAAATCCTGTGGGATGACCAGCAATCCCTGTTTGAACCTCAAAGCCTTCGTCCTTGAGAATTTTTGTCAAGGTTTCGCAGGCAAAGCGCTCTTCGTTGCAAGTTTCAGGATGAGAATGAATCGCCAGCGCGGCCTGTTTATAGCTCTCCACACGGGCATCCACAAAAGCTTCAATGTTTCGGCGTGCATCCGTTTTTACATTCGTCGTCATAGCAATCATTGTCCTTGCTTGAAATATTGGTTGTCGTTATTGATGGCTGTCTTTAATCCAGGCAGGAATATACCCGCCTTTGTATGCTTCTTTGATAATCCGAGCCGTCTCAGGCGTTTGATAGACCTCCACGATGCGCTTATAGATGGGATTGCCGCGATCTTCCGTTCGAGCCACGATCACGTTGGCAAGCTCCTTTAAGTACGGGTCTGCTGCATCGAATTGTTCAGAAAAAATTGCATCCTGAGGATTTAAGCCTGCTGTAAAGGCGTTGCCGCCGTTGATGATGCAGGCGGAAAAATCAGGAAGCAAATTTGCCAGCATGCCGGATTCAGCCTCGATGATTTGAATTTTTTTGACATACTCCGTGATGTCTGCCTTTGTCGGCACATAACCCTTGGCAGGATCAACCTTAATAAGACCGGCTGCTTCGAGGAGCTTTAAAGCACGGCCTCCGTTGGTGAGATCGCCCGGAATGCCGATTTTGTCTCCATCAGTTATATCGGAAATGCTCCTGATCTTTGATTTATTGTTGTAGATGCGCAGCGGCGCGACCACGGTGTTGCCGATTGCCGTGAGTTTGTAGCCGTGCTGCTTGACGTCATTTTTAAGAAAAGCAATGTGCTGAAAAGCGTTGAGATCGAGCTCCTTATCCGAAAGGGCTCTGTTGGGCGTGGCATAGTCGGAAAATTTGACAAGCTCAATTTTGATGTTTTCAGCGGCAAGCACGCTCTTGATGTGATCCCATTGAGCATTGAAGTCTCCGACGACTCCAATCCGGACATGTTTTTCGTTTGAATTGCCTGATTTCTTTTCCCCGCAGCCTGCAACAGCAGCAATCGCGCCGCAGATCAAAAGGCTTCCAATAGTGCGGACAACATAACGGCGTGTGATGTTCATTTCAATAATCTCCTTGAGTTTTTGCTACTGAGGCAGCCAGAGCTTGTTTCATTGAGGTCGGCGTCTGCAATTGAGACAGCTGCTTTTCGTCTTGCAACGTGCAAGCTGACGTTGCGCAGCACGACTGCGCCATCTACACCAACAGTGGATAAAAAAGGAAAAACGAAAAAGACTTTCAGGCTTCAAATCGCCTTCAAGCAATCTTTGTTTCCGATTGCTCTCAGCTCCAAGCCTGTGCAATGACAGACATCACATTCGCAGGTGCATTCGATGCACGCCGGCAGTCTTTTCGAAAGTGGACATGACGTCAAAAATCAAGACGTTGATAAAAGAAATTTGTTCGTGCCGCTAAGGGACACGCCGACAGAGTAGCATTTCCGGGTGGTCCTGTTCTGCAGCGGCTTGAGAAATTTTGATAAGTTTTGAAGTATTACCTCGTGCTTGACTCAAACACGATTATGGCGCCAGGATTTGCTTGAGTTTTGGCAAAGCAGCTGAGCTTCAGAGGGACATCAAACGGCGGTTTGACATCGTTCGGGCAAAACTTGCAGGAATTGAGCAGCATATGCCGGACAAACGCTCAGTTGTGCCGGCTTTCCCCAGACAATAAGATCGAAAACACATGCGCAGCCAGCAAGAGTTCAAAGAAAAATCAGCACCCGAGGGCAACCCATATCCCACCCTGGCGTTAGCGGTAAATGTTTCCACAACAGGGCAACATGCGTCGCACCGGTGCTAGAGGTGCAGGCATTTGCGTACATCAAACGCACAGAATAGAATCAGCGAAGTGTTTCTTTTTATTTCCTTTTATTTCAAATCATGAAGAAGCTTCTTCTTTTTGCATGCGTATTCCTGTCCGGGTGTTCAACGTATGGTCATTTAACACCAATCGCAGGAGAAAACCAAAGAATCATTATCGAGGACGGACATGAAGTTCTGTATTCAAGAAAAGATAACCTCGTAGCAGTAGCTCTTCCCTATACGTTTGAGGCAAATTCAAGAATGAGAGCCTATGTGCAAGTGGGTATCTAAATTCTCCCGTACCCGTACGTAGGAATGGCGAATCGACTCTGGGAAGAGCTATCTCGTCCCCCATTCTGGCAATGTTGTAAAGAGG
>CALXQS010000025.1 GCA_944390715.1 uncultured Duodenibacillus sp.
TTGTTGTACTGCTCGTTGGTGAGGTACTCATTGTCAACGATATAGCCAATGTAGAGGCGCTTTTCCTTGCCGCGGCCGGCCTCCTTGTCCCAATAGTAAAGGCGCTCGATAACACGCAGGTGACCGCGGTCATTGACGATGCGGGCTTTACGGTTTGAAAGTGGAAAATTTTTAACGGATTTGAGCTCGGGAAGCGTCTGTTTTGACATGGGGAAAATCCTCTCTTGATACGGATGTTATTATATCATATACATACGTATGTTGTCAAAAAAATTTACCTCGAAAATCAATGTTTTCAAAGGAATTTTTTGATCCTACGGATTCCCTGTGGCGAATTTAGATGGGTAATGGAACGGAATTTGATTTTTTGTTTTCACCTGAAAAAATTTATGCTACGCACAATTCCGGCACAGAATTTGAAAAAGACGCTCACGTTTACACATACGAAGAGCTAGTTGCCGAAGAACAAAGTAGACAAATGTGGATGGCAATAGCTGCCGCAATTTCTGCAGCAGGGAACTCTATGGCAGCGGCGAACTCAGGGTACAGCTATCAGAGTGGAATGTATTCAGGAAATTATTACGGCAATATTTATAGATCCGGAATGAATAGTTATTCCGGGAATTTTGTTGGATCGTACTCCGGGTACACCTACGACCCAGCTAAAGCCCAAATGGCTCAGGACATAGCTGACATAAAGAATCAACAACTTATGCAGTCAGTCATGCAAAACAGTCAATCTGCGATGTATGAGTTATCAAATACTATCTTGAAAGAAAACACAGTACTACCAGGAAGTATATGTGGTGGACAAATCGAAATGGATTCTCCTTCGGTTTCCGATGAAACTAGCTACATGGAAATTCTCGTCACAACAGGAGGCGAATCACACGTGTTTAAATATCAAGTTAACAAAGCTTCCCAGTAATTGAGTACTGTCAACAACCGTTAAAAGCGCCGCGTCCGCAGGGTTTCTTATTCCTACGGTCTTTGGTCAATGAAAAACCCCGTAAAAACAGAGCTTTACGGGGCTATGCGCAGTTGCTGTGGTGGATGCTGAGAGTCTCGAACTCCCGACCTACGCCTTGTAAGGGCGCCGCTCTACCAACTGAGCTAAGCATCCACATGCACGTCCGACCAACGATCTTGATCGAACGTCAAGAGGCATTAGTTTACAGCATCCTTGAGTTTTTTGCCAGCGCGGAACTTCGGAACGTTCGTCGCGGCAATCTGGATTTCTTCGCCGGTCTGAGGATTGCGGCCGGTGCGGGCAGCGCGTTCGGAAACCGTAAAGGTGCCGAAGCCGACCAGAGAAACATCTTCGCCCTTTTGCAGAGCAGCGGTCACAGCTTCCACGAAAGCATCGAGGGCCATGCCGGCCTTAGCCTTGGAAATGTCGGCAGCGGTTGCGATCTGCTCAACCAAATCATTCTTGTTCATCGGTTTTTCCCCTATGAATTTATTCTTGCCCCTTAGCTTGAGGCCGTTGATTAACAAAGCGCAACTATACCTTAGTTTGGCCCTGATACATGCACATCAAGGGGAATTTTGCTGATTTTCTGCAAGCTTTGTGGCATTTAAGAGGAGCACCGACAAGACTGAGCTCGGGATGTCCCGTGCCCGACAATGCCGTTTTTCATCTGACGGCAAACGTCTGCAGCAAATTGCCGTCAATGCAAAGCCCCTTCTTTTGAAATCGGCATGAAGCCCTAATGCGGCTGCATTTGCGTCTGCAAGACCTTAAGAATCTGCCAGGCTGGCATGGCCTGAACCACATCACAGATATCGTTCGGTGCTCCCAGAGCAGAATCTGAAGGCAAATAGTCGACAAGTTCAACCGACTCGGGCGAGACCTGCCGCCAGACAGCGTGAAAAGTTTTCTCATCGCCGTAGGTTCGAATGTCGCTTCTGATTCGATCAATCAAACTCAGCGGTGCTTTGTTCAGAGACTGAAGCATTGCGCAACTCCTGAATATTCTTCCTGCCGACAGCTCAGTCTATCGACACAAGGTCTTCAGGAAAAGTTTTTCGTGTCGCTCTCGGTCTCAGCCAAACGGCTGAATTCCTCTTGACATTTCGTCTTGCTTCATGCTCATGATGGGCAAAGAAAACTGCGAACGTCTTCCCTGCCCTGCATAGACTTTGAGTCATTGCTTTTTATTTATGGCTCAGGCGCCAGCGCTGGAGCAACCTCATCGGAAACTGCAGGAGACTCCGGCACCGGCGTCAGAAAAGAAAGCGCGGCCAGCGCGAGGAAGATCAGGCAAGCCGCAATGCGCATCGCTTTCATCGAAACGCGCTTCATGATCCACTCGCCGACAAAAACGGCAGGCACATCGGCAATAAGCATGCCCAGCGTAGTGCCTACAACCACGCTGAAGGCCTCCTGGTAGTGAGCAGCAAGGGCAATGGTGGCCAGCTGCGTCTTATCGCCCATTTCGGCAAGAAAAAAGAGAATGAGCGTTGTGCCGAATGCACCGAAACGGTGATTGTCCTTAACGACGTCATCATCAGCCTTATCGGGCACAAGCATCCAGGCCGCCATAGCTAAAAATGAAATCACCAGGGCCCATTTAAGCCAGACAGGATCAATCAAGCTCGAGAGCGCTGCGCCGAAAATTCCCGCTAATGCATGGTTGAAGATTGTCGCGCCGAGAATGCCGGCAATAATGGGAACGGGAGCACGAAAGCGTGCGGCAAGAATCAATGCCAGAAGCTGCGTTTTGTCGCCGACCTCGGAAGCGGCGACAACAAGCGTCGAAAGTCCTGCAGATTCAAGAAACATGCTTGAAAATTCGGGGACAGCAGCGCACGGACGACAGATGTTTGCACAAGACGAAACGACACGCCGACTTTGCCTGTCTGGCCGCCGCCCCCTTCTCCTGTTGAAAATGGGGTCTGCACAAAGCCGGTATGCCGCTGGTCTTGCCGCACAGTCCTTCAAACCTTTCTATTTTTAGCGTTTGGTAAAGGAAGAATCTGCGCTCGCCGCCATGAGACAAGGCTCAAGCATGTTGACGCGCGAGACCTGCGCCGCAGCTTCATATGGAATTGCTGAACGCGCGCAGGCTGGGCTACTCCCCAGAGGGTCGCAGGATTATATCAGCCAAGCTGTCGAAAGCAAAAACAATGCTTCCTTTGGACAGGTGCTGGTATTTGGCTCGTACCGCTTGCAAATTGACGGCTCCTGGCAAAGCCGCTCAATATTTGAAGATTTTTTGCAGAGAAAAAGAGGCTCTTCGAGGATACCTGTGGGAGAGTAAGGGACGGTTTGGCAGCGGAATTTGCACCTTGGAACAGATCTGCTTGACGTAGGCGAACATGTTTTGCAAATTCCGAAAGCCGTAGGAGCGCCGTACCAGCAACTTGATCGGCCTCGGCATTGCTCAAACCGCTACGCAGCATATTGAGGATGTTATTCGTGTGCCGCTTGATCTTCAGCACTACCTCCCCGATGGCCCAAATTTTTGAGTGCGTTACTCTCCAGTACCAGCGCTTCAGGCAATCCACAGCCTTTTTGATCGGCAATTTTAAGATCAAACGGAGTTCCTCTTTGAGTTTGTAGGATTTGTAAAGCTTGGCCAGGCTTTCCGCGATAAGACTTAGTCGCTGACTTTGTAGCACTGTCAAATTCTGCGGCGCCTTGTCCTGCACATACGTTGAGCCTTTGATGCTATTGGCCAGAGACTTCTGTTCGTTGTAACGGACTTTGATCTGTTTGCGCTTTTTCTCGTCATCAGATTGATTGATCTGCTTATTCAATGGACGGATGTCCGCATGGGCCCGAGGATATGCCGTCAAGGCGCTTAACAGGGGTACGGCGCAAACGAAAAAAGCGGAACACTTTATGCTTCGCTTGAATCGAATGATGAATATCCCTCGAGTACCTGATCCACAAGGCATACAAAGGTATATTGTCTTGGTTTTTTACCCACAAATATCCCCGAAGCCTCCTTTATTCTGCAAGGAACAAAGCCTTTGTACTTTCTTGTCCCTGCTGTCAACGTCAGTGTTGTCATATTTTTTCTGCGGCTCAGGGAGCGCATATCAACATGACATGGGTTGTTTCAGCAAATAGGCTGCAGTCGGGAATTAGCAGCCTATCTTGGAGCCGATGCAAGAGAGCTGCTGCATTTCGTGCACATGAGCGTACAGCGCATGCCTTTGCGTTGAATCTTTACTTTTTACTTCTTCTTTGGTGACGATTTTCCAGCCTCGTTCTTCTTGCCTTCCTTGGTCTTTGCAGCGTTGTCAGCGTCGGAAACGCCATCTCTGAAAGCGTGCCCGACATCGCGCGTCGCATCGCGCGTGGCGTGCCCGATGTCGCGGGTGACGTCGCGCGTGGCATGGCCGATGCTGCGGCCTGCTTCCTTGACGGAGTCAAAGAAGGATCCAGCTGAAGCCGGCACAGAAGCGGCAATCAAAACCGAAAAAAAAGGAACGGCAAAAAGAAGCTTCATGATGAGCAAATCCCGAATTCAGATATGAAAAACGCGCAGTGCGCGCACGTTTGCGACGATTATGCCATTGCAAGCGAACAGTTTTGCGCTTTCTTCCTGTCGGAAAACGCGTTGAGTTTTTCCCGATTATTCGACGGCGCAAAAATTTATTGCACGCTTTATCTGAGCTTTGAGCGCCTCCTTGCGCGCAAAAAGCAGACTGCCGTCCGTCTGTCACGACATCAGGCAGTCCGCATCAGGCAATGCCGTTCAACACGCATCGCTCAGGAAGACGCAAAGCTTATTTTCTCTGCGAAATGGCTCTGACTGCAATGCGGCCAAAAGACATAGCCTTGGAGAAAGCCGTGCCCGTCATATAGGAAGCACCATGCACGCCGCCAGTCATTTCGCCGGCTGCATACAAATGCGGGATGGTTTCGCCAAAGACGTCCACTACTTCGGCCTTAGGCGTAATGCGCACGCCGCAATAAGTGCCGATCATGGCGCCGACCGACGGGAAAATGAAAAACGGAGCCTTTTCAATGCGCACCAGCTTGCCCTGGCCGGATGCCAAACCTGCGCGGCCAAATTCAGGATCCTTGCCTGCGTCAACATAGCTGTTGTACTTCTTGACGGTTTCGGCAACGACCTTCGGATCAAGTCCGGCCTTTTGAGCAGCCTCTTCGATTGTGCCGCCCATGAAGACGTACGGCGGGCACTTTCCTTCATCAATTGACTTCCAGAGAATGCCGTCCTGCATCGGGTCCATCTTCATGGCGGTCTTGCGGATATTGTCGTCAAAGACCATCCAAGACTTGCCCTCGGGCTGTGCAAAGGCTATATCGGCCTGAGTCTTGTAGGAGATCGACTCATCCATGAAGCGCCGGCCGGTCTTGTTGATCACAATGGCGCCCTTGAACTGCGTGAGCGCCATGTCCTTGATGGTCGAAGGCTTGAGCGTAAAGCCGTAGGAGGCTTTAATGTAGTTGGTGTCGATCATGTCGGCGCCATAGGCCTGCGCCATCAAGATGCCCTCGCCCTGCGTGCCGAGCCCCGTAATAACGGCTGCATTTTCAAGCAAAGGCGCGTATTTTTTGAGCATCTTTGGGTTGCGCGAGAAGCCGCCGGCGGCAAGTACAACGCCCTTCTTGGCTTCGATATTGACCATCGTTCCGCGGCGAGAAACGCGCACGCCGGCAATGCAGTTTCTTTCATGATCCCAGAGCAGCCGCTCGGCCTTGGCGCGGGTCACAACCTTGGCGCCGCCGTCAACGGCAAACTTGCGCAATGCGTTGATGACCTCCGCTGGCTTGAAAGTGTGTGCGCGCGGCACGCTCATGCCGCCCGAGAGCGTTACGGAAATCGGCTTGACGCCTAAATCCTTTGTCATCCATTCGTAAAGGGCTTTTGTTTCCCTGACATAGGCTTTGACGACGTCAAGGTCATTTTGGTTCTGACCGGTGGTCATCATGTCTTTGATGAAGAGCTCTTCGCTGTCCTTGATTCTGCGCTTTTCCTGCTCTTGCGTGCCGCCTACAGCCCACTGACCGCCGCAGATCAAAGAAGAGCCGCCCACCACGGACTCTTTTTCCAGAACGATTGCCGACAGTTTGTTTTTAACGGCTTCGGTTGCTGCAGCAAGGCCGGCACCGCCTGCTCCAACGATCACCACATCATACGATTCGTCAAACTTCTGAGGACGATTGACGGGCACTGCAAAGACTGCTGGAGATACGGCAGCTGCTGCGCCAAGCCCTAAGAAAGCACGTCTTTTCATATGCATCTCCTTCTTGCCCGAAAGGGCAATGCTTTGCGCCTTGCCGCAGGGCCGCGAACAAGGCGAATAAAACCCAGTTCACAAGTCGATTTTTTGCCGTTGGAAACTAAAAGTAGCATCTCTTTGAAATGCTCTCGAACTGAAGAAAAGCATAAAAGCAAACGCAGAAGCCTCATTTCCCTGCGGCGTCTAAACCCTTCTCGAAAACTGACTCGCGCTGCGCTGTACACGCTTACGCCGCCTGTTGGGCTTCTTGAATTTGAAAATCCCCGGCTTTGCGGGAAAACCGGGGATTTAATCAGCAGAGATTAGAACATCCAGCGTACTCCTACGCTGACTTCCCATGGCGAGCGTACAGGCGAGCCGGTAGTCGTCAGCACGTCGCCGTAGGCCGAGAACCGATCGGTGATGTTGTATGTGCCGCCCAGAGCGAATTCGCCCCAGGTGCCGCCCAGATCATCATCGTAGTAGCGGCTTGCTCCGTCAGCCGACACCGTCGTGTTGGTCTCACCCTTCCAGTCGTGCAGCACGGAGGCCTTCAGGTAGGCCGAGCCTCTGTTTTCGGCAAATGTGTAGCCCAGAGCTGCGCCAAGACGTCCGACAAGAGACTTTATCGTGTCCTGATCGACATTGACATTTTGCGACGTTCTGAAGCTTGTCTTCTCAAACTGGCCGTACATGAGCTCGGCCTGAGGTTCAACCCAGAAACCTGTGTTGGGGCAGTTGAAGCGCCAGCCGTACTCAAGAGAAACGGACGTGCCCCAATTGTAGTAGTCGAAGCTGCTGCGCGTGCCCGAGGTGTTCGAGAGTGCGCCTTCGGTCTCCACGCGGTGGCGCTTGATGATGAAATCGATGTATTGACCGTTGTCAGCAAGCCAGCCGCCGTACAAACCGAGGTTGTAGTTGCGGTTGTCGACAGAGCCGTTGTCAACATCGCCGTTTCCGTCCGAGACGCTGGCGCTGATGCCGTAGTAGAAATTGTTGTACCAGCGGTCTGCGCCGATCTGCAAGGTGTTGTACTGCGTATCCATGTTCATGTCGCCGTACTCCATCTTGCCGCCGTAGTAGCGCGCCCAAACGCCTGCGGATTTCGGCATCGTGCGCAGATCCCCCATGCGCTTGCTGACATCATTCATGCTCGTGCGGAAAAAGAGGAAGTTCATGCCGGCAATGTCCTGCAACCCTTGACTTACAGTGTTGGGCGCTTCGCTGTAGGACGAAATATTGCCGTTGGCGTCGATGGCAAGCGTGGTCTCGCCCAACAGAGCTGTTTCAGCACCATGCATCAAAATTGTGCCGTCAGTTCCTGCGGCAGCCTTGGCATCAACAACGGAAGCCATGGACTGGGCAACGTCGCTCGGGTTGATTTCATTCATGCCCTCTTCGGTGATATTTACCGCAAAATCACCCGTGTACTCTGAAACCGTAATCTGTTGGCTGCGGCCTGAAGATGTTTCGAACTGCGCGCCGCTTCCTGTATTGGAGAGACTGTCGATCGTCACGTCCTTGCCGTTTGTGACGATGGCTGCGTCGTCGGCCGAGAGACTTGCCAGCGTAGAATGATCCGTCACACTCCAGACCGCCCCGTCGCTGAGAGCCAGCGTCGTGCCGGTGCCGCTCTCGGCTGAAGCGCCGACATCATAAATTGCACCAGTCAGATGCGATTGCCCGCCGGAAATATCAACCTTGACTCTATTGGTGGTGACTCCATCGGTTTCAACGCCGTCCTTGAAATAAGAATCGTCGTTGAAGGTGTAGATATTGCCGGCAATCTGGGTGGTTCCGTCTGCCGACAAATCAATAAGGGAATCCTTCAAGATATTTTGAGAACTGTGGCCGTCCTTGCCCGAGACAATGTCGCCGACGACGACGAGATTATTGTCAGCATGCACGCGCATGCTGCTCGTTTCTCTTTCCCCATCTCGCTGCAGAGTAAAAGCATCGATGGCCGTCTGCCCCTCATTTGCGATCGTGACGTCGCCGGCCCAGACAGAAACATCACCGCCATTGCTGCGCAGGATGGCACGGGCGCTTCCATCGCCGTAAACAGCTACAGAAGAAAGCTTTTGATCTTCAGCACCGAGTTTGATCGCTGCGCCATTGCTTTGAATAGTGCCATATGCTTCAACAGCTCCGGCCTCTACAGTCAGTTCAGACTGCGTGCCGCTGATCAAGGCTGCGCCGGCCGATGATGAGCGAAGCGTGAGCTTTTGGTTTTGCGCGCCCTGCACGGCCTTAAAGGCAAGCTTTCCGCCGCCTGAGACTGCGATTGCCCTGCCCTCGCCGGCATCAACTACAGTGTTCTGTGCGGCAACGTCAAACGTCGAACCTGTTCCGGCAGAAGTCAAGGAACCATAGACCTCAAAGGTTTGGGCTTGGACAGCCGTGTTTCCGCTTGAAGAAACACCGCTGTATGAGTACCCTGCATCGGTCTCAGTGATGATTGTGATCTTGTTGTCGGCCTTGAGATTCAGATCGCTGTTTGCATTGCGAACATAGCCGTCGATCGTGACGCTGTCGGCTGAAATATCGGCCTGAGCTGAAGAAGCCATCGTAACAGCACCAGTAAAGGAAGCTGTACCGCCCGCCTGCAGATCGAGCTTGGTGCCTGAACCCGCAAGACTCACGGATGAGTAGCCGTTCTGGGCCGAACTTTGCAGCGAAACATCACCTGCGGCATATAAGCTGCCCGTTGCTCCTGAACCCAACGAGAGCGTGTTCTTGGTCGCATTGTTATTTTTGATGACAATGGAAGTCAAACTTTCATCGGCGGTTCCTAAAATCAACTTTCCGGAATTGTTGACTCCCACGCCGCCAGTCACTTCAACGCTTCCAGCTGCAACACCCATGCTCCCGCCGTTGATCGATACGGCCATTGTGCTTTGGGATTTGATTTCCAGTCTCTGGCCTTCGGTGCCGTTGTCAAGGAAATTCAGCGCCGCATTCTCATACAGGTGAACCGCCTCTTGGCCTTCGTATGCAGCAAGCTGCGCATTTTGTGACTTCACCTCCGTTGTGCCCTTAACATTAAACGCGCCGTTGAGCACAAACGTCTCAGCCCCAATGTACGTACCTGCTTCAGCCGTCAGAAAACCGTTTGGATAGGTTGGATTGTTGTTCGGATTTGTGCCGTTGATTGTCAAGCTTTGAAGACTAGCTCCGTCCTTAGTGCCGAAAGAAACTGAACCTTCACTTCTCACGTTGCCGTTGACTGTGACGTTGCCGCCTTCGGCCCAGTTGAATTTTCCTGTCTCGCCGACAAAGATCAAGCCATTGATGGCTGAACTAGTATTGGCATCAGTTATGATATTGATCGTGCCGCTCGTAGAAATGCCGCCGTCGGAGCTTCCATCAGTTCCCGTCTTCAAGGAATGAACGTTGAGGTTCACTTCCGCAGATTCAATGCCTGCCGTAATGGCATTTGCAGAGGTGCCGATGGAGCCGATTAAAACATCGCCTCCGTTGATCGTGATGTGTTTTTGAACATCTTTACCTTCAGAGTTTCTATATACGGAACTCAAACCACCGGCGAATGTCTGGCTGCTGATTGTGGTTGAGTTGTAGAAATTCATCACGAGCGTACCAGGTGCAGAAATCGTCTGGTCGATCGAAAATTCATTAGCATAAACGTTGACGGTCTTTGCATAATCCGACCAAGAGGCAAGACTGACATTAGTAAACGTCAGCTTGTCGAGTCGATTCGTCTGACTGCCGAAGTTGGTTTCACCTCCGAGAATCCAGCCGGAAACTTTTTCCTTGTCTTCATTCCCGACAAAAGACAAACTCTTGAATTCATCAAAAGTTATCGTCGCTGTCTGGTCACCGTTGGCAAAACGCATGGCCGTTCCACCATTGTCACCGTGGCTTCCAGTGAACTGAAACGTCGCGACTTTTCCTTGTCCTTTCAGCGAAAAACTGCCTCCGGATGTCAGGACTACGGCTGATTTATCATCAACAGTGACGGTAACTGCAGAATCTGCCAGGGCATAAAATTCAGAAGATAAATTGTCAAACCCATTTTGACTTTTTATCGTTTCTTGCAAATTAATTTCGGCGCCGGAAACGGACCCCATTGCTGCCAAAACACTGACAGCCAGAATCGTGCGCTTGAATCTCATATCAAACCTCCAAAAACCAACTTGACGCAAAAGAGACACTTTTGTTTATACTACCCCCCCCCCTTGATATTTACGCAAGTTCTCTTTTCAGAGGCTGATTTTTTCCTCAAACTTTTCCATAAGATTAGTAGTTGTTGCGCAGATATAACGACGTCGATTAATGAAATGATCTTCCATTGGAACAAAATAAAAAAAATCTGACTATGCAGCCCTAAGATAATCCCTTGCATTTAGGAATGATTTGGTTGTTTGATGTTTTCGAAAAAAAATCCAAAACAACAAGATGAATTTGACAGCTAAAATCCGCTCACTCAGCGGCATATAACTTATTTGGGGGTGAGAAACAGAATCGGAACTAAAAAAAGAATTTCACAAAATGAAAGTCATGACTTTTTATAAGGGAAATTACGGCTCGGTAAAATGCCCATGCCAAATCAACTTCCTGACCGGATCAAATTCAGCGATTCTGCTGTCTGGTCTATAAATTAAGCGATGCGCGCAAAACGCAGATGCTGAAAAACTTTGGGCAAAAAAAAAACGTTGCCTCAGCTGCAAGCCTCAGCAGCTGAAGGCAACCCAAATCCGAGTTTTCTCGTCCGATCAGGCCTCTAGCGCCTGAGCTTTTGCTTTCCCAAAGCGCAAGAGCCAAGCCGAGTGGATAATCACTAAAACTGAACCCGCGTTGTGCACCAGCGCCCCAACCACCGGCCCCATCCAGCCGCCCATGGCAAGAATGATGGCAATGAAGTTGATCGTCATGGCAAGCGTGAGATTGATTCTGATGACGGTCATCATTCTTCTCGAGAGCTTGATGAGGTGCGGGAGCTCTTCAATTTTGTCGCTCACTGCCACGATGTCGGCCGCCTCAAGCGCAATGCCGCTGCCGACGCCTCCCATGGCAAGCCCCACATGCGCGCTTTTGAGCGCCGGCGCATCGTTGACGCCGTCGCCGACCATCAGCACCTTCTGCCCGCTGCGGCCCTGATCTTGGATATATTTAAGCTTGGCTTGAGGCAGACAATCGCTGACGACCTCATCAATGCCGGCCAAGCGCGCCGCATGCAGGGCTGCCGCCCGATGGTCGCCTGTCAGAAGAACGGGCGTTACGCCCAGCGCCCGAAGCGCTGATGCAACGCCTTGAGCAAAGGGTCTCATCTCGTCTTGCAAGGCAATGAATCCTGCAAGCTGCCCGTCGACCGAAATGAAGCAAACCGTACTGCCTGCCTCGGTCTCTTTTTGAACCTTCTGCAAAAGCGCACTGCATTCGTCGTTTTCCTCTGCCCGTTCATCTGCAAAAGCAAGCGTGCCTACGACAATTCTGCGGCCATCGACCTCTCCCGTCACGCCCTTGCCCGGGATCATTTGAAAGTGCAGGACGCGTTTGATCCTCTCTCGCCCGTATTTATCAAAAAAGCCCGCGGCAATCGCTTTTCCGAGAGGATGCTCGCTCAGCGACTCAAGCGAGGCGGCAAGCGAAAAGATCTCCATGCGATCAAACTCTTCAACAGATTCAACTCTGCTCACGATCGGTTTTCCAAGCGTAAGCGTACCGGTTTTGTCAAACGCTGCGCGCCTCACCAAGCTCAGCCGCTCAAGAGCATCCCCTGCGCGCACTAAAAACCCCCGACGCGTCGCATTGCCGATGGCTGCCATGACGGCCGTAGGCGTAGCAAGCACCAGGGCACAAGGACAAAACACCACAAGAATCGTCACGGCGCGCACCACTTCTCCCGTCACAAACCACGTAGCAGCAGCCGACAGCAGCGCCCCTACCACGATCCACGTAGCCCAGCGATCAGCCAGCCGCACGATTTTGGCGTGACCGGCATCTGCGCTTTCTACGAGCGCAATGAGGCGCTTGACTGAACTTTCGCTTCCTACCTTGTCTGCTCGCATGAGAAAGGTTCCGAACCGATTGATCGTGCCGCTCATGACGGCTTCCCCTGGCGTTTTGTCAACCGGCATGGATTCTCCGGTCATGACGGACTCGTCGACAGCCGTAGCTCCTTCAAGAACAACGCCGTCGGCAGGAATTTTTTCTCCCGGCAATACGCGGAGAATATCGCCGGCGGCCACATCATCGGCTGCAATGACAACTTCGCGGGCGTCTTTGACTACGCGCGCCGTCTCAGGAGAAAGCTCAACGAGTTCTGCGATGCCCGCACGCGCCTTTTCTACGGTGAGCTCCTCCAGAAGCGAACCGATCGTCATGATCCAGGCGATTTCGCCAGCAGCGAATATCTCTCCGATCACAACTGAAGCAATCAGCGCCAGAGATACAAGAACATCAGCCTTGATGTCAAAGCGCTTGACTAGACCGACTGCGGCCTCTTTGAGAATCGGAATGCCGCATAAAACGATCGCAACCCAAGCCGGATCAAGCGGCAGCCCGCAGCCTTGAGCAAACATGCTGGCAGCAAGCGCTGCTCCCGAAATGATGAGAAAAATGATGGTTCGCCTTGCCTCAGCATCAATCCATTGCGGAATCTGAAATAGCATGATCTTCTGCTCGCTTCCTATTGTCTATACCCATACCCCCTATAGGTATTGTCCACAGCATAGGACGAACCCTTTGTCTTGTCAAATCCGCTGGTTATAAAAAAGCAAAACGCATCGACTACGACAGTCTGGCAAAGCGGTCGACGGCTTTGGCGAAATCGGCAATGGTCTTGTCAACATCGCCATGTTCGATTCCTTCGCGCACGCAATGATTGAGATGGCCTTCGAGTATGATTTGCCCAACTTTGTGGAGCGCGCTCTTGGCGGCATTGACTTGAGTGAGAATATCTTCGCAAGGGACGTCTTCATCGATCATCTTGTTGATGGCATTGCACTGGCCGATGATTTTTTTCAGTCTGCGATGAAGATTTTCAGCATCCATGCACTGGCGCATATGAACAAGCCCCCTGGTTTGTACTCGCAACGTATTTCATTGATCCCGAAACCGTGATCCGCAAAAGAGTATAGCCAACCTGGAGATTTTCCCAAATCAAGCAAAGCTCAATGCGCTGAAAATGCTGTTTGATTGCTCGGCTTTGAGCCATGAATCCCAGATTTGAAGTCATGCTAATGCAAAAAAGCCGCTTTCCGTTTGTGTTCACAGCGGAAAGCGGCTCAGTTGAGCACTTGGACTCCGTCGGCGCACTACTTAGTGCGCACTCATCATCCCCGTACCCTGCCCGGCAGCCGAAGCTGGCTGGGCGGCAACCACAGGCTCGCTTTTAGCGTCCTTGGAGGGCTCGGGCAAAGGCTCAGGCATGCGGACGAGCGCCTCCTCGAGCACCTTGTCGATCCAGCGCACAGGAACAATCTCCATGCCCGACTTTACGTTGTCGGGAATCTCAACGAGATCCTTGACGTTGGACTCCGGAATAAGCACTTTGCGGATGCCGCCTCTTAAAGCGGCAAGCAGCTTTTCCTTAAGGCCGCCGATCTCAAGCACTTCGCCTCGCAGCGTAATCTCTCCGGTCATTGCCACATCGGGCCGAACGGGAATGTTGGTCATGGCCGAGACAATGGCCGTCGTAATGGCCGCACCCGCACTCGGACCGTCCTTGGGCACAGCCCCTTCGGGGAAGTGAATGTGCCAGTCGGTCTTGCCGAAGCTCTCCTGGTCGATGCCGAGACGCCGTGCGCGGGCGCGAACCACGCTGCGGGCGGCCTCAATGGATTCCTTCATCACGTCGCCCAAAGAGCCCGTGCGCGTGACGACGCCCTTGCCGGGAAACGCCACGGCTTCCACCGAAAGGATGTCGCCGCCGACTTCGGTCCAGGCAAGTCCGTTGACCTGTCCCACCTGCGGGTCCTTGTTGGCCATGCCGAAGGTGTAGCGCCGCACGCCCAAATAGTCGCTCAAGTTTTCAGCCGTCACGGTGATTTTGCCCATGCCGCGGCGACGCACGGCCTTGGCCTGCGTGCCGGTCTCTTGAGCGGCCTTGTTGGCGGCCTCAACGGCCTGCGCATAGTCGTCTTCGGCTTCGCTGTGCTTTCTGACGACCTTGCGGAAGATCTTGCCGATGGAGCGCTCAAGTCCGCGTACGCCCGCCTCGCGCGTGTAGTAGCGGATGATGTCGCGAATCGCCTCTTCGGTGATTTCGGCCTCGTTCTTCTTCAAGCCGTTTAATTCCTTCTGCTTGGGCACGAGGTGCTCCACGGCAATGTGCACCTTTTCGTCTTCGGTGTAGCCCGAAAGCCCGATGACCTCCATGCGGTCCAAAAGCGCAGGCGGAATGTTGTACGAGTTGCTCGTGGCAACGAACATCACGTCCGAGAGGTCAAAGTCGACATCGACGTAATGATCCTGAAACGTGCGGTTTTGCTCAGGATCGAGCACTTCAAGGAGGGCTGCCGCCGGATCTCCGCGGTAGTCGCGTCCAAGCTTGTCGATTTCGTCGAGCAGGAAAAGAGGATTTCTCACGCCCACCTTCGTGATCGACTGCAGGATCTTGCCCGGCATCGAGCCGATGTAGGTGCGGCGGTGTCCGCGGATTTCGCTCTCGTCGTGCACGCCGCCCAAGGCCATGCGCACGAACTTGCGGCCGGTGGCGCGGGCAATCGACTCGCCCAGACTGGTCTTGCCCACGCCCGGAGCGCCGACCAAGCACAAAATGGGCGACTTCACCTTGTCGACGCGCCGCTGCACGGCCAAATGCTCAAGGATGCGCTCCTTGACCTTTTCCAAGCCCCAGTGATCGGCGTCGAGGACCTGAGCGGCTTTCTTGAGATCGTGCGAGACGGCCGTCTTCTTCTTCCAGGGAAGTTCCAAAAGCGTGTCAAGGTAGCCGCGAATCACGGTGGCCTCGGCGCTCATGGGCTGCATCATGCGCAGCTTTTTGAGCTCAGCCTGCGCCTTTTCTTCGGCTTCTTTGCTCATGCCGGCGGCCGCAATGCGGTCGCGGTAGACGTTGAAGTCGTCCCCAGCGGCTGCCTCTTCACCCCCGAGCTCCTTTTGGATGGCCTTCATCTGCTCGTTGAGATAGTAGTTGCGCTGGCTTTGCTCCATCTGCTTCTTGACGCGCCCCTGGATGCGCTTTTCAACGGCCAGGATGTCCATCTCGCCCGCAAGGAACGTGAGGATGTCGTTTAAGCGCTGCAGAATGCTCGTCTGCTCCAAAAGCTGCTGCTTGCGCTCGATGGGCAGCGTCAGATTGCAGGCAACGGCGTCGGCAAGCTCGCCGGGCAAGGCCACGGCGTTGACGGAGTTGACCACGTCTTCGGAGAGCTTTTTGCTTTCACGGGCATAGTCGTTGAAGCGCTTGAGCACCATGCGGCGCGTGGCTTCGGTCATCTTCGGATCGCCCTCGGACGAGTCAAGCCTCAGAGCCTTGGCGGCATAGCCCGCAGGGCCGTCTTCGAGATCGGTGATGGTCACGCGCTGGTGCGCTTCGACGAGCACCTTGAGGGTGCCGTCGGGGAGCTTGAGCATCTGAAGTACGGTTGCATAGGTGCCGACCGTGTAGAGATCCTTCAGCGAAGGGTCGTCGGTTTTGCTGTCACGCTGCGTGACGAGAATGATTTTATGGTCGCTGCCCATCGCCTGCTGGACAGCCTGAACCGTTTTCGGGCGACCGATGAAGAGCGGCAGCACCATCTTGGGAAAGACCACAAGGTCGCGGATGGGAAGCAGCGGCGCCACGATCACGGCGGGAACGGCAGATTCAATAGTCATGTATGTGTCTTGTGCGAAAAAAAGTAAATGTCAAATGTTGACAAGCGTCAGGTGCTATATGGGGGCGTCGGCGGAAAAACTCAAGACAATGCGGTCTTGATCGGCCCGAGGCGCTTTAAGAAAATTTTTCAGACATCAAAAGCGAAAATCATCGCGACCGGCAGTCCTCGCTTCATCAAGCAAGGCTTGCTCTAAATTTTTGCTGCTGCCGGCAGCCCCGCAATTCTTGACGTGCCTGCAGATTCTACGGATTTCGTGATGATTGGGTGCGCGGCAAGGGCCATTTTTGCCAAGATTTTGCAAAGGCTTGCACAAAAATCATCACTCGCAAGGCCCTGACGACCGATTGACGCCCTACGGCTGCCTTTGCTTGGGATCGGTGAGAAAAAAAGAGCTTGCCGCGCAGAGCACGCCGATCGCTGCGAGCGCCCCGATGACGAATTCGATTCCATAGGCGTCGGCCAAAAGCCCCAGCAAAGGAACCAGCATTCCGCCCAGACTCGAAGACAGCCCCATCGTCACGCCCGAAGCAAAGCCCACGTTTTTTGCAAGATACGACTGTCCGAGCACGACGAACGCGGCATAAGTGGCGTTCAACGTAAAGCTCAAGACGACCATCAAGGGATAGACCCACCAGACGGAGGGAGCCGCGAGCATCAGCGCAAAGGCTGGCCCCATCAAAATGTAGCCGAGCTTGCAGGCGCGCACGAGCCCCACGCGGTCGGTGAGCCAGCCGCCGGCGGCCGTCATGACCGCGCCGCAAAGGCACAAAAAGGTGAGAAGCGTGCTTGAAAACGCCTCTGAGATGCCGAACTTGTCGATGCAGAACAAGGGCACGAAGGCAAGCGTGCCCGACATCGCCACGCTTCTGCACAAAATCACGACGCTCAAGCGCGCAAATGCCGGCCAGTCGTTTTTGGGCTCGTCGACTGCGGCAGCATGCTGGGCCTTCGGACCGGTGCGCTTGGGATTTGCCGCCGCCGTCATTTTGGGAACGGCCCAAAACATCATGGCTGCCGTCAGAATGCCCCAGACGGCAAACACGACGGTGCCGGGCGTCTGCCAAGCCGAAAGCGCCGTAGCCGCAATCAAAGGCGCAACGCCAAAGCCCAAATTGCCGCCCACCGAAAAGATGCCCATGCCGGTTGCTTTGTGTTCGCTCACGCGGTTGACGGTCTGCGCAGCCACCGGATGGAAAATCGAGCTGCCGATTCCCATCACCGTAATTGCCAAGAAGATGAGCCAGTAGCTTGAGGCCAGTCCCGACAAGCCCAGTCCCAGGCCGCTCATCAAGATGCCCAGGGCCATGAACCATGTCTTGGAGCTTTTGTCTGCCCAGAAGCCGAAGACGGGCTGCACGATCGAAGACAGGCACGAAGAGGCAAACATGAGGCCAGCGATTTCGGTGTAGGAAAGCCCGTTGTAGAGCACCAGAAAAGGCAGAATCGCCGGCAGCGCCCCTGGCGCAAGGTCTACGCTCAGATGTCCGAGTGAGAGCAAATAGACGAAAAATTTCTGCATGGCGCCAACCCCGAAAATGCTGTCTGTGGATGGGACTATACGCTGTTTGCAACGAAGGCCCATTAAAGAAGAATTTTTGAAGACCGGGGAGTGTCTCGATTTTTGTGTCTGGGGTGGTTGATCAGGGGCAGTCAAGTTGACTGCCTTTTTCTTTAGGGAATTCAGTATGCCATACCTGCCCCTCCACCGGCTGCGCTCGGGACTTTCACTCGTTAGATCGTGCTCATGCGGAGCTCACAAATTATCCCCAGAAAGCGTCTCGCTTTCTGGGGACAGTTCATTAGTGATTTAGCAAGACGGGAGTTTTGGTGCACGACGCCTTCTTAAAACTCCTGTTGTGCGAAAAAATTTCGCGCAACCTCGTGCTGCATCAAGGGCCAGTCGATATTCAAGCGCCTGTTGCTGCGCTCTTGCCGGCAATGCGTCCGAAGACATGGATGTCGAGAACGGCATTGCCGCCGACGCGGTTCGAGCCGTGGATGCCGCCCGTGACTTCGCCAGCAGCGTAGAGTCCGGGAATGACCTTGCCGGCCAGATCAATGACGCGCGCCTGCGTATCGATGCGCACGCCGCCCATGGTGTGGTGCACGGCCATTGCGGAATAAGCAGCCCACCACGGCCCCTTGAGAAGCTTGCTTGTGAGCATGGCGGGCTTGCGGCCGAACTTCGGATCGGACTTCTTGTCAACGCAGGCGTTGAACTCATCGATCGTCTTTTGCAGCGCCTTCGGATCAATCTTGATCTTCTTGGCAAGCTCTGCGAGCGTCTCGGCCGTAAAGCTGTCGCCCGTCTCAAGCCCGCGCTTGGCGTCGCGCTGGGCCGCCGGAGGATTGGCCTTGAAGCCGTCGGCGTCGACAATCACGTAGCCGTATTTTTCAGGCAAAGCGAGAACGGCATCGCGAACGACGTCGCGGCGGGCGTCCTCAGCAACGAAGCGCTGACCGCGCTGATCGACATAGATGTACTTTTCAACTTCCAGGTGCAGCGACTGGCGCACGCCGTTTTGATGTCCGGGCGCGGGACCAGGATTGCACTGGATGTAGTCGGTGCCGATGAGCATGGCGCCGGCGGCGTTGGCCGCGAGCATAACTTCGCCCGTCGAGCAGGCCGTGTTGTTGGTCGTCGTGAGCGTGCGCAGACGCGGATCATAGAGCGAGCGCAGTTCGGGATTGGCGGCGTAGCCGCCGGCGGCCAAAATCACGCCCTTGGTTGCGCGCACCAGAATCGTCTTGCCGTCAGAGGTCACAGCCTCAACGCCCAGCACGCGGCCGGCCTGCGGCTTTTCGCGCACGATGGTCTTCATCTTGGTGCTCATGAGGAACTTGACGCCGAGTTCGTCGGCCTTGGTCTTGAGCGCCTTGACGTAGCCTGCGCCTTTGGATTCAGTTGCAAGGTGCGAACGCGGATAAAGAGCGCCGTAGACCTGCGTCACTTTGGGCTGAATCTTCATGCCGAGTCCTTCGAGCCACTGAAGCGTTTCGAGACCTTTCGAGCAGAGCGTCTCAACAAGCTTCGGGTCTGCGCGATAGTCGCCTGCGGCAAGCGTCTGCTGGACGTGCAGCTCGACGCTGTCCTTGATGCCCTGCGGCTTTTGGCGATTCGGATCAACGCAGTTGTAGTAGCCGCTGCAAAGCATCGTGTTGCCGCCGACAAAGCCAAGCTTTTCCATCACGGTCACCTTGGCGCCGCCTTGCGCGGCCGACACGGCCGATGCCAGTCCGGCACCGCCCGAACCGATGACAAGCACTTCTGTCGTTACATCCCATTTGGCTGGAATCTTGCAGGGGTCAACAGCAGCCATGGCAGGAGCCAGCGCACCGGCAGCCGATGCAGCCGCCAAGCCCTTGAGTACGGAACGGCGAGAGTGGTTGTTTTGCATATGCGTCTCCTCGTAGAAAGACTTTTCAGGCGCAAGCGCCCTTGAGGAAGTTTTGCACGTACAAGGACGCTTCCCTTGCGAGGCCCACCTTGCCTGACCGATAGGCCTCGAGCAATCGGGTTGGTGCTCTTGAGCACCTGCTGCTTTCATTGTGCTCCGAGTTCAAGCTTTCTGCCAGCAGCAGACGCAAATTGTCGTGCAACTGATGTTATTGATGCTCAAACTTTGTTTTGCCCGCGGCGGCACGGCGGGCATTCGAGGCGCTTGGCAAGCGCTCGCGTGCCGCAGGCACTAAAAAAGCCGGAAATTTCTTTTTCCGGCTTGAAAGCTTTAGCTTATTGTGCGAACCACTTGCTGTAAATCTTCTTGTCTTCTCCCGACTTGCGAACAGCGTCAAGGCCTTTGTTGAGCTTGTCGAGAAGTTCTTTGTTGCCCTTTTTGACGGCAAAGCCGTACTGCTGCGCGTCCTCGACAACAGGCTGCAGCTGCAGTCCTTGAGCTGCGCGAGGCTGAGTCTTCAGGAAATAGGCAAGAACAGGACGATCATGGACAACGGCAGCGGCGCTTCCAATGGAAAGCGCCATGAACGCCTCGCTGGTTCCATTAAAGCTGGTCACCTTTGCTCCAGGTATCGACTTGGCCTTTTCTGCGCCAGTGGTGCCGATCTGCACGGCAATTGGCTGGTTGGCAAGAGACTTGAAGTCAGGGTACTTCGCAACATCCTGCTGCTTCACCAGCATGGAGAGTCCGGCCGTGTAGTAGGGTTTGGTGAAGTCCACGCGTTTAGCGCGCTCTTCGGTAATGGAAAGCCCCGAGGCAACCACATCGACAGTGCCGGTGGAAAGCGCCGGAATCAAAGCATCAAACCCCATGTTGACGACTTCAATGTCGTAGCCGGCCTTATCGGCCACGGCACGAATCAAGTCAATGTCGTAGCCGACGAATTCCCTTGTCTTGGTATTCATGAATTCGAAGGGAGCGAAAGTGGGCTCAAGCCCGACGCGCAAAGTGTCGCGCGCGAAAGTCTCTTGACAGACGGCGCCCGTCATTGCAATCAGAGCGCAGGCAATCGTGACAAATTTTTTGAATGCCATTTTGAGTATGGTTTTTTGGTTGTTCTTGAAGAAAAAATAATGGACGCAAAGAATCGTCCTTTGAATCCACAACGAGCAAGCATTATACAGAGCGGCTCACGAGCTTCTGAAGCCTCGCTACTATTTGCCCGCGGCATTTTGGGCAGTTGATGTTTTCTTCCTTTTCGCTTTGGCCTCGTCTTGAAGCTTCGGCTGTTGGGCGCGCAAGAAAAGTCAGAAGAATCACGTCGAGAAACATTATTCGCATTGCGAACGTTCGTGAAGCGAACATTCGCGATGCGAACGCTATTTGATAAATCCGCATAACATCCTTTGCTCGGAACGCACAAGGCAATTGGACACTACGACCGAAAAGAAGAACTTCAGGCTCTGGTCCTGGAAATGGATTTGGTTAGGGCCAGTGCCCTCTAGAAGCAGTATTTCACGCCGATGCGGGCATTGATTTCGCTCGTGTAGCGAGCGCCCTCTTCGCGCTCGATCTGCCCAAACACGCGAACAGCATCATTGGCGTACCAATCAAAGGCAACGCCGTAGTAGCCTCTCGTGCCGAGCGTCGATCCTGTGAAGCGCTCGCCGTTGACGTGAATATCGGCCTCATCAAGAAATTCATGCGCAAGGCCGGCTTTGACGGAAAACTGCCAGCCGCTGCCTGACTCCATAAGGATGGTTCTTCCAACAACAAGGCCCAGCCGCCCTGTGAGGCTGTCGGCATCGTCTTGGTCCACGCGCATTGCGTTTGTCAGCGAAAAGCTATCGCCCTGCACGCGAAAGTATGAGAGCTGCACCTGCGGCTCGATGAACCAAGTCGGATCCTAATCCATCAAAAACTGGTGCCCTGCTTCGACAGATGTTCCCCATCCCCAGCCGCTGAAGCTGCCGGATACGCCTCTGCCGTCGAGCATCTTCGTACTGATGTCCTGATCAAAGTACGAGACGCCAAATACGACATCGGCGTACGAACCCTTCTCGCCGAACCAGGAAAGATAGCCTTTAAGTGCCTGAGTTGAGCTCTCGCCTTCGGCTTTATAGCCGTTGCTGCGCACAGTCTGATCGCCTTCAATGGCTTCAAACACGGCGCCTGCCATCCAGTTTGAGGCAAACTTTCTGTCAAAGCCGATGCTCAATGCCCCGTACTCATCTTTAAACGAGGTAGAAGCACAGCCGCTGATGCGGTTTTTGCCGCCGTGCGCCATGGCGTAGAGACCGTCGGCAGCCTTTTGCCTGATGTCGCCCATGCGCTTTCTGATGTCGGAAAGCCCGTAGAGAAACTGCGAGGTCTGAGCGCCGCTGCCAGCAAGATCAAGAACAGCTGTCGCTGACGGAGACAAAATAGGATGCTCGCCGCCTCCTTCTGCACCGCCGCCCGGCTCATCAGGCTCAACCGGGACTTCCGGCTGGTCCGGTTCTTCAGGATCGGGCTCATCGGGCGTTTGATTGCTCAATATTGGCTGAAAAATTAGGAATTTTAGATTCCGCGGTCAAGCCGCAAATCTTGGCACCGGGTTTATTCAAACTAGTCTCTGTCCAGCAGAGTACTCTCAATCGTTGCTGGTCGACACATCAAAAAGCCCTGGAGGCATGTTTCATCCTGCCAGGGCGGAAATGGCCGGCCCTCCATCCACTCTTAGAACGTCATTCTGATGCCGGCGCTGAAAAGGTACGGATTGTCGACGTCGCCGCCAGAGGTGCGCTCCAGTTCGCCGTAGAAGTACGCGCTGTCGCCCATCATGAACTGAGCTCCGATGCCGTAGGTAACCCAGCCGCCGCCGAGGTCTTCGTTCATGTCGACCGAAACGCCGTTCTGAGCGGCTGCTCCATCAGCGTCTCCCATCCAGTCATACGAGTACGAAACCATGCCGTAAAACGACCCTTTCTTCTCGGGGAAGTCATAGCCGGCGCGCACGCCCACGCGCGTGACGAAGGACTGAAAGTCGTCCTGCTCGATTCGAACGCCGTTGCTGGCTGTTGCGTCGTCGCCGCTGACGAAGCCATAGGTGAATTCAACCTGCGGCTCCACATAGGCGTGGTCTTCAACAAAGCGGAACGTGTGGCCCATCTCCGCCGAGAGGCTCAAGGCGTTCGAGCTTGTATCGAGGCCCATGTTGCCCGCGGTGATGTCGTTCTTGAGGTAGCCGTAGCGGGCAATCAAATCAAGGAACGAGCCTCCGTCGGCCATGTAGGTCGCATAGGCCGCAAGGCTGTAGCTGTCGCCTTCAGACTGGCCGTTGCTGTAGTCGGCGTCAGAGTCCGTATAGGAGAACGCTCCGCCCGCGATCCAGTGATTGTTGATGCGGTAGTCGCCGCCCACCTGGATGGTGGTGTGATCCATTTCGACTTCGTTGGAGCTGCCCCACTGCGATTGACCTCCGTAGACGCGCGCCCAGGCGCCGATGTTGCCTTCGGAAGCGCGGATGTCGCCCAAACGTTTCGTGAGGTGATTGATTTCATTGCGCCACTGCACAAGGCTCATCGCGTTGATGATGTTGTAGCCCTCTAGTTTGGTATTGACCGCAACATCCGTTGAAATGATTTCACCAGTCTGACTGACAGTCTGAACTACAGCGCCGCGAACATTGCCTTCCGCTACACGGCGAATCTGAGCAACAGACTCGCCCTCGCCGAGGGTAAGGCTCTGAGCTGCCAGCTGCTTGAGTCCTGCCGCTGCGTCAGCAGAAAGATCATCGGACGTGATGCCGTTGTAGTTCATCGTCAGCGTCGTTTGTGCATCAGGAGTTGATTCGACTGTCTCGACGTATAGCATAGGCGTGCTGAACGTACCGTCATCATGAGCGGTTGTGGCAATATTGATAGTGCCGCCTGCTCCACGGAGATTTTGAATTCGCAGAGTTTGCTGCTCGCCGTAGTTCAAATTAATAATGCCGTCATTGAACGTCAACTCATTAATTGCCACCTGCATTTGACCAGACGAGTCATCCCCATATTCCTCGACCAATACGGGAGTCCAATGCGCACCATTAGAAATACCCAACTTCAGGCCGCTGACCTTCATCATCTCGTCCGAAGTCGAGCCCGAACCGTATGAAACGATAGCGGAACCGTGCCAGAATGAATCTGCACCGGTTAAATTAATTAAAACATCTGCATCAACTCTAGTGCCGGATGTTGCTTCATCATAATTAAAATCAACATTCCCTGTTAATTGAACAGTTCTTGTATTCGATTCATTAATATGAACAATTGCATCGCCGCGAGCAACTACGACTCTATCTCCTGTCGCATAGAGATTGCCGTTTACTTTAAGAATGCCTTGCGACATGGCAACCAGAGCACCCGCTGACTTTTCGATAGCCGATTTCACATTAATGTACGTGTTTTCTGAATTGACGATTAATGTCGCTCTTTCCTCTTCTGGAAGATTTGGATCACCTGGTCCATTCACTGCATACAGTCCGTATATCCACGTTGCGCCCGACGACTCAGCATTCATCACAAACGATTCGCCATTGATCTCAACATAAGCACCGAGCATGCTGCGAATGCCTATGATCTCAACATCGCTATCGATGGCAAATTCCACATTGCTGTCTGCCGCACCCAAAATCACTTTAGCTTCTTCATAAGCATCCATTCCGAAGCCTAGAAGTGATTTTGACGACTGTAACAAACCACTTGCTTCAACATGAACGGCAATATTCTTGCCGGTGAAAGAAACGGACTTCGAATTTGGAAAAATGCCGACGAGTGCGTATCCTGTTGATCCGTAGTTCCAATAGTCTGTAGCATTGATCGTAATATCTTCAGCTACATTATTTGCAGAATCATCATTAGAACCGACAAAAGTACCTGCAGCCATAGCGGGAAATGCCATCAGCACGGCCAGACTGGCCAGAGACAAGGAATAGAATCGTTGCATAGCCACCTCCGCAACAAAGATATCCGTATCTCTCGGAATAACTCCCTCCCTGCACAGGATTTTCTAGGGATGGGGATGGTTATCAATTAGGTTGGTGTCCTTTTCCTCGCACACACATCTGATTTTACTAGAAAAACACTCATCGTCGCCTTAGGCGCTGGAACGTTTCGATTGAAGATTGGAGTTGCATCCCACATTTAACTCAACATTCTGCTTTCGGAAGCTTATTTGAATGATTTTCTTGCAAGCATGCTTTTCTGATATTTGAATACTTCCGCGTTTCTCGAAACACAAGAATGGCATAATTTTTAAGCACTAATTTCCTCACATTCCGTCGACACTTAAAATTCGGCTTCCTCAAGACAATAAAATGATCACTCCCTTAAATAAACGTCCAGTAATTCGCAGCAGTGTTTAAACTCCCGTTTTAGAAATCGGCAGAGGGCAGACAACGAGCTTAAAGAGAAAGGAGATTATCGGTGCTCCCTCTCTTCGAAATTTGGCTTGTTCTTTGAGACGTTGCGCAGCAAAAAACATTCTTAACAATCTCTAAACATCTGAGCACTGATCAAGCCCTACGTTTCGTTCTTGAGCTGCCTGATCGTACACTTGTTGCATTTGTCGTTTATGAGCTTGGCTTAACTACGGCTGCTGTCATGTTTATATTGCTTTCGCCTAACCTGAATTTTGAAAGTTCAGAAAACTGTAGTCGGAGGCAGAAATAAAAAAATCCGCGACGAACGGCGGATTGG
>CALXQS010000026.1 GCA_944390715.1 uncultured Duodenibacillus sp.
GAGTATTTCGCGCTGCTTGATGTCATCCCGCCGAAGGGGATCTTCCGGAACTAAGGACTAGTTACCGGGAGTTCCGGATAAAAGGCGACATTGTTCATAAAAAATGTCAAATCCATCGCATCCAGAATTCATTTTGAGATGAGATTAACAGGGATGGAAATTTACTCGCACTGTTAGCGTGTTTTGCACCCATTGAGACACTGCTTTTGCAGGCATAGAGACAAGGGGGTGCACAGGTCGGATTTACGCTTATTGAGACAGAATCCGACATCATCAAATTCTTCCCTTAACATCTAAAAGGAAAATTTGATGAAAAAACTCATCCCAGACCAAATCCGGCAAATTCTTGCCTGCAGTGATTCACACCTGTCTTATCGAAGGCTCGAACAGCAGATCGGAATATCTCGCGCATCGATCGGCCGAATCCTTGTGGCGGCAGCACTTACCGGCAAATCCGCTATTGAGCTGCTTCAACTCAGCGACAACGAACTGCTTGAGGCCATTTACCCGCAGACTCGTTCCAAATATGCCGAGCCCGATTGGCAATGGATCCACAGCCAACTCCATCGCAAGGGAGTCACACTTCAGCTGCTTTATGATCAGTTCAAGCTCAACTCGTGCCACGACGTCTACTCCTACACTTTAGAGAATCACATGCAACACGGCAGCTGCGTTGTAACGAGTGTTCCTCCTGTCAAACAATGGAAGGAATACATCAATGAGCCGATGATTGCCGACTCCATCCTCGATAGGTTGGTTGTCTGCAGTCATCGTATCCAGCTGACCGGCGATTCGATGAGAGCGAAAATGTGGTATGGCGGCTTGCAGGAAACAATGAGAAAGGAGTTGGAATCGGATAGATCTTAAAGACGTGCACGACTTATCCACAGCCTCGGCCTACAGCCCATTAAGTAGGCTGAGCGGCCTTCGGTTGTGGATAAGTCTTCCTCCTTACCCATAATGACGACACCAACTACGCCGAATTCTTTCACTCTACCAGCGCCGTGAGTGGCTGTCTCTATGCCTGCAAAAACCCCGTCTCAATGCAGGCAAAACGCCGTAGCTATAAATGCAAAAATTCACAGAGATGCTCTTGAAAACCAATTGATTTTCAATAGCTTATGCCAAAGACGTAAGCAAAAGGTCAGCTTTGCCCGCCATTGATTAGACGAAAGAACGATCAGGCTGTCGAAGAGCATCCGCTGGATTCGGCTCGTCTGCTCTGCGATCGTCAGAATTTTTCGATTGCCGTCTCCATCGAGAACGAGCCAAATCTCTCAATAGCCGCCGTTGCCGCACTGCCCTTTGCCAGTTGATGATCGATGCAAGGAGTCAAGGACCTCGCAGGGCATGCGCAAGGAAACTTCATGCTTTCCATAGAACGAGAAAACATCCAGTTGAATTATTGATTAAACATTCTATAATTCGTTAGAATATTTTAATAACGGAAGCTTCCATGACTAGCAACACAGAACTCAAGCACGCGCTCTACCACCAAGTAGGAAAAATCGGGCGCGCGCTCGGTCAAGAAACTCGTTTGGAAATCGTCGAGATTCTTGCTCAGTCCCCACGGACAGTAGAAGCGATTGCCGAGGCGCTCCATGCGGACATCAAGAGCATCAGCGCTCATCTCAAGGTATTGCACGAGTGCGGTTTGGTCAATGTCAGCCGTCAAGGACGCTGCAGACGTTATGCGATTGCCTGTCGGGAAGTTTTGGAACTGGCCGTGCTGCTCAGAAAAACAGCCCAAAAAACTCAGCAGCGCTCGCTTGAGCTCTTTGGGCAGGAACTTCCCAAGCCAAACCGCAGCAGTGATGCAATTGGTCTTGATGAAGCACTTGACATGGTGCAGCGTGATCAGATGATTTTGATCGACGTGCGGCCGCCTGAAGAATACGAAGCCGGGCACATTGAACATGCCGTCAACATACCGCTCAAAAATCTTGAGGATTACCTTCAGTCACAGCCGCCGCTGGTGTCGGCTGCAGCGTATTGCCGCAGTCCGTACTGCTTCTTGGCTCGCGAAGCGCAGCGCATTTTCGCCGCCCGCGGTCGTCAGCTTCTTGTGGTTGAAGACGGCATGCTTGATTGGAAGGCCGGGCAATCACAAAAAATTGTGAAGTAGGAATTTTTGAATACATGGGGAGAATACGCGTCATGCTTCATTTCATTAAAACGATGGCACCGGGCTGGTTTGCCTCCGTGATGGGAACTTCCGTAGCAAGCCTTGCCGCCTGGCTTGCTTTTTCAGGAAGCGGCTGGCAATGGATTGCCGACAGCCTGCATTGGCTTGCCGTCTTGATGATGGTTGTCTTGGGTGTCGCGGCGCTTGCGCGAATCGTGCTTTTTCCAAAAAACGTTTTTGAGACTGTTTCGCACCCGGTCGAAGGCAGCTTTTATGCAACTTTCCCCATTGCCATGCTTGTCATGGCGGGCCAGTGGAGCATGCGCGGCATCAATGCTGACTTCGTCGCTCTTTTATGGTGGATCGGCATGCTGGGCACTTTTGCGGCAAGCTATGTCGTACTTTTTCGGCTGTTCACGCTCGACAAGCTGCGCTTGGAGATGGTCACGCCCGCGCACTTCATTCCTGCCGTCGGTCTTGTCGTCATTCCCGTTGCTGGAGCAGGACTGGCCGGCGCCGCTCAAGGCGTGATGCGCGAAGTCTACTTCGGCATCAACATGCTGGGCATGGGAGCCGGCTGCTTCATGTACATCGCGCTGCTTGCCATTACAATGGCCCGCCACTTCCTTGCCGCCAGCATTGAAGGAAAAATGACGCCCACCCTCTGGGTGCATTTGGCTCCGTTGGGAGTCATCCCTTTGAGTCTGCTCTCTTTGCTGCATGCAGCAGGAAACGAGGCGGCTTTCACGTACGGAATGCTTGTGGCAATGGGATTTATGGGCGCTTCCTTGTGGTGGCTGCTGCTGTGCTTGTCCATGACGATCAGAAATGCTCTCAACGGCAAACTTCCTTTTGCTCTTTCTTGGTGGGCCTTCGTCTTCCCTGTCGGCGCAATGACGGTGCTTGCGCTGAGGCTCACGACGCTGGCCGGCCTTGAACTTTTGGGATACGTCTCGCTCGGACTCTTTGTCCTATTGATGATTGTCTGGCTGGCTGCAGCGCTGGGCACCTTGATCGGACTCATCAAAGGAACGATCATCCCCAAGCCGAGGCTTGAGGCAAACTGAGGCACGCAGGCCTGCGCCCGGCTGCCGACAGCTGCAAACACCTAAGCAAATGCAGCCTCGGCAGCCGTTTCGAGCGTGTTCACTCAGATACAATGCCAAGCTCGTTTTTTTCTCCAACGACGCAGGCAAATGTCAGTTTTCTATAGCGACCACCGCATCAGCCCTCAAGACAGAAAAAAAGGCATCGAAAGCTTTCTGCGGACCATTGCATCGCGTTTCGGCATCAGGATTGAATTCAGCGGCACCCCCTCTACCGACGGAAAAACGGTTTGGCTGGGGGATCTTGATCCGGCCGATGCGGACTTTGAAGCTTTGGCTTTGGGCCACGGCATTCATGAAATGATGCACGTCGTCCACACCGATGCCTCAGTGGTGCTCGCGACCCGCAATGATGGCCCCTTGATCATGACGCTGCTCAATGTCTTCGAAGACATCCGCATCGACTGCATTGGCGCCGAACGTTTTGCAGGGTATCGACTTTGGCGCGAAGAACTTGCCGCCACGCTGCTCAGAAGGGGACGTCATCGCGCCTGCTGCATCGCAGCGCTTTCATCGAGCTCAGCATTTGCTCTCTGGCTCCATGCTCGAGTGCTGGCTGAACTGCAGTACGAGTGGGCGCAGAATGTGCTCGGAGAGCTGCGTGAACGCCTGGCCGAGCACCTTCCCCAGCCCCTCATGAATCGGCTCGAAGAAGACGCGCTGGGTGCTTTGCGTCTGCAGTCAACCAATGATGCGCTCGAGCTTGCCCGCGCAGTCGTCTCTTGCTTGAAGCATTTTTCCGACAACGAACCCTCTGAGAGCGATGCACCCATAAGGCAGCAGTCTGCCTGCACCGGCCCTCTTTCCAAACCTCAATCAAAGCGCCTGCAGCAAAAAAACCAAGAGAGCACTTTCTCGCCCACCAAAAGCACTCTTAAAGCGTTTTTAAAAACCATTTCGCAAGAGAGCGCTCATTTGGAGAACAATTCGAATTTCACGCCTGCAGAGACTTCGGGCATCGAGCAGCAGAGCAGCACCAACTGGCTAGAAGGTGCAGATTTTTCTCAAGTTCAAGGCATTTCAGCCAGCCCGTGGCCGCTGAAGACGGAAGATCCGTACTTAAACAGAGATGCTGCTGAGTATCGATGCGCATTTGCTGAAGTGAAGAATCAGACCCGTGCGCTGGCAAGACGCTTGAATCATCTGCTCAGAAATGAGGGTCAAAGCGATTGCGGAGCGGGAGACGACGGGCAGGAGCTCGCCCACGACTGGCTCAATCGGTTTGCTCAAAAAGAAAGCGCACTGTTTTCAGCGCCATTGCCCGAAAAAAACATATCAGCAGAAGTTGCGCTGCTGCTTGACCGCTCGGGCTCGATGGGAATTAAAACCATGACGCGGGCCAAGAGCATCACAGCCGCCCTTGTTTTGGCGCTCAAGGAAATCGAAGGGTGCACGATTCGAGCCGCCGTCTTTCCCGGACCGTCTGCGAGCGAAAAAGTTTCGCTTGCCGTACTTGACGATGAACCAGCCGCAAAAAGCCTCGAGAGGCTATCGGCTATCGGCGCCTACGGCTCTACTCCGATTGTCGAAGCTCTGCAGTGGGCATTAAGCAGCTTTGGCGCAAGCCGAGCCCGAGACAAGCTTCTGGTGATCATTACCGACGGGCGCTTCCCAAAGGAGCTTGCCCATACTGCAGAAGAGGGCTTTGCGCGCCGCGGCATCGAATTGGCTCTGCTGAGCATTGAAGCAGACAATCCCGGAATCGCCCGCAACTGGGTGCGCATCGACGACATCAATGAAATTCAGGAAGCAATGGTCAAGCTTTTGTCCGCCACACGCTTTCGTCAGGCGCTTGGACAGCTCTGACGCAGTCTCTTTTTCGAGCAGGCGCCGCCTGTAAAAATCAAATGGGATCAGTCCCGCCTTAAGACTGATCCCAGAAGAAGTTGAGGACGAAAAACCCGCCTCAAGCACTCAGATGGCGTCGCCGAATTTTTTACGGCAGTTCTCAAGGTGCTTTTCAATGCCTAGATCGTCGTAGCACTCAAAGGGCTGATGAATCCACGGGCTGTCTTCAAAATTCACCACGCTGTAGTCAGGATGGAAAACAGAGCAAGCCTTGGTCCAGATGACGGCAACGCGCACTTCCGTGATGTTGGGGTAGTTGCGCTTCAAGTGTTCGACGACCCGCTGAATCGTCTTGCCTGAATCGCACAAATCATCAACAAGAAGCAGCTTGCCAGAGAGTTCACTTACTCCCGTGATGTACTTGGCGATATCGAGTTCTCCCTGCACAGTTCCCGCCTCTTCGCGATAGGAGCTGGTTGAGAGCACAGCCAAAGGCTTGCCGTAAATGCGGCTGAAGAAATCCCCCGGACGCATGCCGCCTCGAGCAAGACACAGCACGCAGTCGAACTTCCAGCCGCTCAGTCCCACACGGGCAACAAGCCTTTCGCACAAATCGATGTAGGCGTTCCAGTCATAACGAGCATGAGTAGTTTCAGCCATAGCAAATACGTCCGAATAAAAAGAAGACGAATAACAAAACGGCTCCGCGAAAGTGCGGAACCGCTTTAGAAGAGACTCCGAGTTGCGGATTCTAAACTAGGAGAAAGGATCCTTCAAAAGAATCGTCTGATTGCGGTCAGGTCCCGTCGAAACCAACGCAATCGGGCAACCGGCGACTTCACTGAGTCGAGTCAGATACTGACGCGCACTTTCAGGCAGATCCTCCCAGCGCGTGATGCCGAACGTGCTCTGCTTCCAGCCGGGGAATTCTTCGTACACCGGCTCGCAGCGCGCAGCTGCATCAGCGCCATAAGGCATCAGATCGACTTCCTGGCCGTCGACCTTATAGCCCACTGCCAGCTTGACCTTGTCCATGCCGTCGAAAACGTCAAGCTTCATCACCGCCAGACCAGTCAGGCCATTGATCTGCACGGCGCGGCGCAGCGCAGCTCCGTCGAACCAGCCGCAGCGGCGCGGACGACCCGTCACAGCACCAAACTCATTGCCCTTGCGGCGAAGCTCTTCGCCGACAGCATCGTTGAGTTCGGTCGGGAACGGACCGGAGCCGACTCGCGTGCAGTAGGCCTTGGTGATGCCAAGGATATAGTTGAGCTTCTCGGGACCGACGCCGGCACCGGCGCAAGCCGAACCAGCCACGGTGTTGGACGAGGTCACGAAGGGATAAGTGCCGTGATCAATGTCAAGCATCGAACCCTGGGCGCCTTCAAACAAAAACTGCTTGCCCGCGTCCATCTGCTTGTGCAGTTCGGCAGAAACGTCCGTGACCAAAGGACGCAGGCGATCGGCGTACGAAAGCGCCTCGTCGATCACCTTCTGAACATCGAGCCCGTCGACATGCAGATAATTGGTCAGCGTGAAGTTGTACAGATCCATCACGGCGCGCACGCGTTCGGCAAAAACATCCGGCTGGAAGAGATCTGCCACGCGCACCGAGCGGCGGGCAACCTTGTCTTCGTAGGCAGGACCAATGCCGCGGCCCGTTGTGCCGATCTTCTTGTCGCCCAAAGCCGCCTCGCGAGCATGATCAAGCGCAATATGGTACGGCATGATGAGCGGGCAGTTGGCCGAGACGCGCATGCGCGGCTCTGCATCAACGCCATGGGCCTTGAGCTCATCGATTTCCTTGAAGAAGGCCTCGGGCGAGAGCACCACGCCGTTGCCGATGTAGCAAATCGATGTCGGGTGCATGATTCCAGAGGGAATCAGACGCAGAATCGTCTTGGCACCATTGATGACAAGCGTATGACCAGCGTTGTGGCCGCCATTGAAGCGCACTACGCCGTCGACATGCTCAGTAAGCCAATCGACGATCTTCCCCTTGCCCTCATCGCCCCACTGGGCGCCGACAACGACGACGTTTTTTGCCATGTTCCTAAACTCCTAGCTTAATTACGAGCAACGAGCTCAATTCCTTGGGGCGTACGCACGAGTTCATGCGTCACGCAAAACTGTCCGGCGACATCATCGGCCCGCTCCCCAGGCAGAAGACGCACCACAATATAGCCTTCGCCGCGCATGCGCTCAACGCAGGCTTCCAATTCGGGATCCGCTGGGCCGGCAGCGACAACCGCCTCGGGCAGCGCAGGCTGCTCCAGACACGGCACGCCAGCAAGCGCGCGCAAATAAATCGTAAAGCCGCAGGCCGGACGAGAACGTCCAAAAGCCAAACCCACTCCATCATAGCGCCCGCCGCGCAAAATCGCCTGAGCATATTGCGGTATATGCACAGAAAATGTAATGCCCGTGAGGTATTGATAGCCGTGCACATCGCAAAAGTCAAAGCTTGCTTCATCGGCGCCGCACAATTGCGAAAGCGCTCTGACTTCGCTGAGAGCCTCAACAACGGCAGGCTTTGCGGGCAGCTCGCGCTCAAGAATATCCAGAACATCCTTGTCGCCGAAATAGCGCACGAGCGCCTGCAGGGCTTTTTGCGTCTGCGCGTCAAAATCTCGGGCAGCATTTTCCAAAGCCGCAGGATCCTTCATGCGCAGCGCCCGCAAAAGCGCGTGCACGCGCTCGTCGGTAAGCGAAATTGCATCCAGAAGCGCTCTGAGCACGCCCGTATGTCCGATGTCGATGTGCACCTTGTCGATGCCCAGTCTGCGCAGACTTTTCACGGCAAGCCGCATGACCTCGGCATCAGCTTCAACTCCGCTTGCGCCGAAGAGTTCGACGCCCGCAACAATGGGTTCTCTAGAAGCCAGCGGATGCATGGGACGAGCATGAAGGCAGCTGCCCGCGTAGCACAAGCGGCTTACGCCCGTGCGGTTGAGAATGTGCGCATCGATGCGAGCCGCCTGCGGCGTCATGTCTGCCCTAAGGCCGATCATTTTGCCTCCGGCCTGATCCATGAACTTAAACGTATTGTTGTCCAAGTCGCTTCCGCTGCCGGTGAGCAGCGAATCAACGAACTCAATCAACGGAGGCTGGATGAGCTCATAGCCGTGCACTGCAAAAAGATCCAGGCAGTCGCGGCGCATCTTTTCGATCGTGCGGGCCTGCCGAGGCAAAATATCGGCAAAGTTGTCCGGTATCAACCAATTGGGCATTTTTTCACTTCGCTCAAATATAAGAAGTCAACAACCAAATCCAAGCCAAACCGAAAACCACCATCACCATCGCCGCGCGGCGAATGGTCTCAGGCGATATTTGCGCAATGCGCTCAAGCGAGCGCTGCCACAACTCAGGCGCAACGAGAGGAAAAATTCCCTCGAAAACAACCATGAATCCCAAAGCAAGAAGTATTACCTTCATTGACGGCCAGCTCCCACGCGCTCAGTCTTAATCGCCTTGCTTGGGCGCGGGATCTTTGAGAAGTTCAAAGAATTCGCCCGAGCCGTCGAGCACAATCATGTCCGTGGGCTTGCCGAAACTTTGTCGATAAGCATCGAGATTTCGGTAAAAGCGTGCGAATTCGGGATCTTTTTCAAAGGCCTTGGCATAAATTTCATTGGCGCGCGAGTCGCCCTCGCCCTTGATGCGCTGAGCATCACGATAGGCTTCGGCAAGAATCACCGCACGCTCGCGGTCAGCGCCTGCTCGAATTTTTTCAGCAGCGGCCGCGCCCATGCTTCGCTCTTCGCTTGCCACGCGCTTGCGCTCGGCTTCCATGCGGCGGTAAACCGACTCAGAAATTTCCGGCGTGAAGTCAACGCGCTTTAGGCGCACGTCGACAATCTCAATGCCGACGTCCTTGACGCGCTGCTGCAGAGCGCCCTTGATTTCGCTCATGGCGCGGTCTCTTTCTCGACTCGTAATCTCGTTGACGGTTCGGCGATTGACGGTCTGGTTGAGCACGTCGCGCAAAAGAGCCGCCACGCGGTCTTCTGCAGCCCGCTCGCTGCCGATGAACGACACCCAATAAGAGCGGGGATCCTGAATGCGCCACTTCACAAAGCTGTCAATGAGCAGATTCTTCTTTTCACTGGTCTGCACAAGATCGGCCTGAGGCGTATCCATCGTCAAAATTCGGCGATCGAGGTACACGACGTTTTGCAAAGGAGCAGGCATCTTGACATAAAGGCCGGGTTCGCTCTTGACGTCGACGAGCTCTCCAAGCGCGAAGACCAGCGCATACTCACGCTCGCCGACGGTATACACGCACAAGCGCACAAGGCCCAAAGCAATGGCTGCTGCTATGATGAGGGACGTTATTTTCTTCATCTTCCAAACTCTTCTCGTGCTCTTTAGCGGCCGCGCATGCGAAGCGCTTCACGAGGATCATATTCATTCTGAACAGTCGGCGCGACTGCGGAGTTGGCGCCTGCTGCCGCCGGCTGCTGCGCCGAAGACGGCGTCTGCACATAAGACTGAAGTCCTGTGCGGGCTTGCTGGGCGCTTTGCTCAAGGAGCTTGTCAAAAGGCAGGTAAAGCAGATTGCTCGAGCTGCGGCTGTCGACAAGAACCTTCTTGGTCGAGGCGTAGATGTCGCGCATCGCATCAATATAGATGCGGTCGCGCGTCACTTTAGGAGCTTTCTGGTACTGCTCGAGCACCATGGAAAAGCGCGCGGCATCACCAGTTGCAGTTTCCACGACGCGGGCCTTGTAGCCTTCGGCCTCCTGAACCAAACGCGAAGCCGTGCCTCGTGCGGCAGGAACGACGGCATTGGCATAAGCCTGACCTTCATTGATCTGGCGCTCTCTGTCCTGACCAGCCTTGACGGCGTCGTTGAAGGCAGCCTGCACAGGTTCCGGAGGCTGCGCATTCTGGATGGCCACGCTCATCACCTCGATGCCCGTATGATAGCGATCGAGCATCTGCTGCATGGCTGTCTGCACGCTGGCGGCAATTTCCTGCTTGCTCTCAAAGAGCACCGAGTCCATCGCCTTGCGGCCGACGACTTCACGCATGGCGCTTTCTGCCGCATCAATCACGGACTGATCCGGGTCGCGGCTGCGAAAGAGATATTCCTTGGCCTGATGCGGCTTGATGCGATACTGCACATTGAACTGCACGTCAACGATGTTCTCATCGTCGGTAAGCATCAGCGCTTCACGAAGCCTGCTTGAACTGCCGTTGATTCCGATTTCAGCCTTTCGAACGCTTGAGACGTCGACAATTTCCACGTCTTGAATCGGCCAAGGCGCACGCCAGTTGATGCCCGCGGCACTGTCGCTTGTATAGCGGCCGAACGTCGTCACCACGCCGACCTGGCCTTCAGGAACGATGTAGATGCCTGTAGCCGCCCAACCGATGACGGCTACGCCGATAAGCGCAAGCAGGCCCCGGCCGGATGCCCGTACGGGAGTGCCTCTGCCGCCGGAGCGGCGTACTTTGCGCAGGATGCGCTCTGAGCGCTGCTCGGCGCGGTCGTCTCGGAAGGAAAATTCCTCCTGCTGAGTTTCTCGCTGCTCTTGGCGCGCGCCTTCCTCCCTGGGGCGGCGCTGCTGCTGGCGGCCGCCTCCGAGAATCGAGCCCATCATGCGATTGAAGTCGTCCCAAAGCTGATCAAGATCGTTTTCCTGAGAGCCTTTGCGCTGGGCGTCTTTTCGATCATCTCCCCCACGGGCATTTTGATCGTTTTGAGCATCGCCGCTGCCGCGAGGCTCTGCATCGCGGCGATCGTCGTCATTGGGCTGATTTTGATCTTCATCGGGCAGCCGGCTGCGGCGATCGTCGTCGCCTGCGCCCGATCCATTGCCAGAACCGGCATTGCGGCCCCACTGAGGGTCATTGATAGACATGTATGAATACTTTCCTTTCTCATCGCCCGCACAGGCAGTCTTGCCGCGGCGGGAGGACATTACCAAAGAAAAATGCCGTATGAGTTTAGCATCGACCTGCTTTTCTCCCGAGTCCGTCTAACGGCTTGTTACACGCACGCATGCATGACTACAAAAGTGCTTCAAGCTCACGCAAAGCTTCGTCATCGGACTTGACCGTGCGCGGCGCCGTCTCAAGCTCCCACGGTTCAGGTTCTCGCGGCTTGGAGGCATTCTCCTCACGCATGCGGGCCGAGGTTTCGGCAAGCGCTTGTCTGAGCAGATCCAGACCTGCTCCCGTTGCCGCGCTGATGGCGACTGATTTCACCGTGCCGTCGACGCGGCGCTGAATCTGAGCGTCAAGTCCGGAGACGTCAATTTTGTTGAAAACGGTAATCACCGGAATTTCGTCGGCGTCGATCTGCGCAAGCACCTCGGCCACAGAAGCCATCTGCTCTTCTCGTACGGGAGAACTTGAGTCAACAACATGCAGCAGCACATCGGCATGCACCGTTTCGTCAAGCGTCGACTTGAAAGCTTCGACGAGCTGATGTGGCAGTCCCCGGATGAAGCCCACGGTATCAGAGAGAATCACCGTCTCCTCATCGCTCACCCAGCAGCGTCGGGCCGTTGTATCGAGCGTAGCAAAGAGCTGATCGGCCGCATAGGTTTTTTCACGCACAAGCGCATTGAAAAGCGTCGATTTGCCCGCATTGGTGTAGCCCACGAGGCTGACGGTAAGCGTATCGGTTCTGAGTCTGGATCTGCGCTGCGTATCACGCTGACGCTCGAGTTTTTTCAGCTGCGCCCGCAGCATCTTCACTCGTGAGGCAATCATGCGGCGGTCCAGTTCGATTTGCTTCTCGCCCGGGCCGCCCGTTTTGCCCAGACCGCCTCTTTGGCGCTCCAAGTGCGTCCATCCTCGCACCAGACGCGTCGAGAGATGCTCCAGCCGCGCCAGCTCCACCTGCAGTCGTCCTTCTTTGCTTTTTGCGCGACGCCTGAATATTTCCAAAATCAGCTCAGTGCGGTCCATCACGGGCTTGCCGATGATGTTGGCAATATTGCGCTCCTGCGCTGCCGAAAGCGCCGCATCAAAGATCACGACGTCGGCTCGAGAGGCTTCGGCAAGCCCCTTGATCTCCTCGATCTTTCCGCTGCCGAGATACGTCGCCGGATCCGGCTTGTCGCGCCGAGCCTGCATCAGCCCCACAGGCTGCAAGGCATCGGAGCGCACAAGCTCGGTGAGTTCTTCGGCCGCGTCGGCCAGAGCCGGCCGGCCGAGCGCCACGGTCACAAGAAACGCGCGGGCGGCCTCAGCCTCCCGCGCGCTGTCAAATTGAAATTTCGCCAACTTTACTCTTCCGGCACGCTGGGCATGTTAACGGCACGCGTCGGCACCACGGTGCTGATGGCGTGCTTGTAGACCATCTGCGTCACCGTGTTGCGCAGCAGCACGACGTACTGGTCGAATGATTCAATCTGTCCCTGAAGCTTGATGCCGTTGACGAGATAAATCGACACCGGAATGTGATCCTTGCGCAGAATATTCAGGAACGGATCCTGCAGAAGCTGCCCTTTATTATTGCTACCCATTTTTGTTCTCCGTCGACGCAGCCCCGCACCGAATCGGCCGCTTTGCCGGCAATCCCTGCCGCCAAGCACAAGCCGAAACGCACATGCCGAAGATGCGCCTGCATTTTTGTTGTTATGCGGCAGCCGTATCCTCTCCCTGATGAGGGATCAAATGCCGGCGGACCGTCCCGCTCGCACCACGCCAAAGCAGAAAAAACCACTGCACGCCCCTTCAGGTCCGTGCCGCTTCGCGCGAGGCTGAGCATGGCTCAATAGTAAAACAAAAAACCTTTGATTGCCTCGAAAAACCCGTATTTTCTGGAAAAAAAGCTTGTCGAAATCAATCTTCAGCGCGATTTCCCCGAGTCCTCCTCGGCATACGGATTGCGGTTCGTCTTGAATTCCACCCGAAGCGGCGTCCCCGCCAGATTGAATGTCTGTCGGAAGACCCCCTCCAAATAGCGCTTGTAGCTGTCCGAGACCGCATGCAGGCTGTTGCCGTGTATAACGATCACGGGAGGATTCATGCCGCCCTGATGCGCATAGCGAAGCTTCGGTCTGGTGCGGCCGCTGCGCGCCGGCTGCTGCTGCTGAACCGCTTCAAGAAGCGTGCGCGTTAGTTTCGGCGTCGAGAGCTTGGCAAAGCTTGCAGCGTGCGCATCGCGCACAGCCTGCATAAGGTGATTGAGACCGTTTTTCTTCAGAGCCGAAATGTGAATGAACCGCGCCCAGCGCAGAAAGTGAAACTTGCGCTCAATGTCGGTGTCGACCATGCCGCGCTGATAGCTGTCGAGTCCGTCCCATTTATTGACGGCCACGACAAGAGCCCGGCCTGCCTGCATTGCGTAGCCGGCAATGTGCGCATCCGACGTGCTGATGCCTTCCTTGGCATCAAGGACGAGAATGCAGACGTTGCACTCTTCAATGGCCTGCAGCGTCTTGATGACGGAAAACTTTTCGATGGCTTCGAAAACCTTGCCTTTGCGCCGCAGCCCTGCCGTATCAATCAGACGAAACGGCTGGCCGTCGGCTTCGAAATCGACCTTGATGGCGTCGCGCGTCGTGCCGGGCATGTCAAAGGCAATCATGCGGTCTTCGCCCAAAAGAGCATTGGCCAGCGTCGACTTTCCTACGTTCGGGCGTCCTGCCAGACAAACCTTGATGCGCTTGGGAGCATCAGGATCATCCGCCTCAGACTCTTCGGACAATTCGTCCTCACGGACAAAATCGGCCAGCACTTCGTTCATGAGCGCCGCCACGCCATGACCGTGCGTAGCCGAAACGCGCCGGGGCTCGCCCATGCCTAGTTCGTGGAACTCTGCAACGTGTTCTCCGGCAAGTCCCTCGCACTTGTTGACGGCAAGCCATACGGGACGCCCTGCGGTGCGAAGACGACGCGCAATGCGCTCATCATGCGGCGTCAGACCGCTTCTGGCGTCACAGACGAAAACGATCACGTCGGCCTCAGCGATGGCCGCTTCGGCTTGATCGGCCATTTCGCGCACAATGCCTTCGCTCTTGACCGGTTCGAAACCACCCGTGTCGACGACGATGTAGGGACACGGGCCGATGCGGCCCTGCCCGTACTGACGATCGCGCGTCAGACCGGGGAAATCAGCAACGATGGCATCTCGACTGCGCGTGAGTCGGTTAAACAAGGTCGACTTGCCGACATTCGGTCGGCCGACCAAGGCAACAACGGGAAGCATAGCGATGAATAGTGCCCCAAAAACAAATTCAACAAACCGCGCCTTAAGCCTACTTCACGGCGCGAATATAGGAAATTTCACCTTCTTCGGTCTGAAACACAGCACCGTCTCCCATTGAGATCGGCGGCACGCGAACCGCGCCGCTCACCGAACTGCGCCCGATGATTTCTCCCGTTTTCGGATCAAGGAAGTGAATCACGCCGTCAAAGTCTCCCAACGCGAGCACGTCGCCCATCACTGCCGGTGCCGAAGGATCACGCCACAAAAGAGACGAGTTGCTCCAGACCGGCTTTCCAGTCTGGTAGTCGTAGGCATTGATCTCACCACGTGCAGTGACCACGTACACATTGCGTCCGTCGGTCACAGGCCCTGTCACCGCGTCGACATCCGCGCGCCAGAGCGTTCGGCCGTTATTGGAGGCCAGGCACAGAACGCCGCCCTGAAAAGCCGAAGCGCACATCATGTTGGCATCAACCAAAGGAGTTCCCACCACGTCGACCAAACGTTCGACTTCGGTAATGCCTTTAGGCTGTGCGACCAAAACTTCAAAGACGGTGCGGCCGTTGCCGTCAAGCGCAAGAAGCCTGCCGTTGGCCTGCCCGGCCAGAATGCCCGCGGGAGAAAAGCGCATTTGCGACGGCGCCCGCACGGTGAGCGAAGGAACCTGCGACTGATAGCGCCAGCGCCGCTCGCCTGAGACAGCGTCAAAAGCCGTGATGCGCGTATCTGCCGTGCGCACGAACACAAAGCCGGAACCGACCAGAGGAGGCACGCTCACTTCGCTCGACAGGCGTGCAGTCCACAAGCGTTCGCCTTGTGCGTCATACACCTCCACCTCGCCTTTGACCGTGCCTACGGCAACATAGTTCCCGTCGCTGCCCACGCCGGCCGAAATTTCAGCATCAGCCTCACGGCTCCAGACAACGTCGCCCGTCTTGGGGTCAATGCGGTAGAGCTCGTTGCCGCCGGCCGAATAGATCCCCGTCGGCGTGACGACAGGCGTGATCAGACTGCCTTCGGTCTGGCCAAGGTTTTCCGACCAGACCTCATCAGCATCGACGAGCTCGCGGATATCGTTGAGTTCAGCCGGCTCGTGCGAATTCATCGAGCTGCAGCCGGAAATGACAAGCGCGCTGACTGCAGCGGCAGCCAAAACGGTGAGCTTTTGCTTGAGCATTGTGGAAATACTCCGTCGTTATCGTTTGGGAAAAGGTCGGCTCCTGCGTACACGCTCGAAAGCATCTTTAAAAGAACCGGCCCGCCATCCATTTTCTAAATTTTGGGATCAGGCAATGCCTGCAGCTTAAGCGAGATCAAAGCGAGCAGATAGCCGTCATTGGCATCTGCTGCCATGGCCTTGTTCCAGACCTGTCTGGCATTTTCCACCTCGCCCAGCGCAAAATGCACGTCGCCCAATCTGTCAAGAACCATCGGCGCATTGGCTTCAGAAGCAGCCACGCCCTTGAGCACTTCCATCGCCTTCTGCGGATTCTTGGCATCGAGCTCCAGACCAGCCAGACGCACGCGGGCCACGGCGTCGTACTCGGGACGCTTGGCATCGTTGATCACCCAATTCAAGGCAGCGCGGGCATCGTCGATGCGGCCGGCTTTCTGGTCGCTTGATGCCTTCATCAGAGCGGCCAGCGAGGCGAACACGTGCCCCGGATATTCCTTCATCAGACCGTCGGCAAGCGACTTGATGTTTTTCTCATCATCCTGAACATAGGCCGTCTGCAGCTGGACGTAAGCCACGGTAGCCTTGTTGCCCTGATAGCGCTGGTACCAGTTCCAGCCGTTGTAGGCAGCAAAAGCAAGGCAGCCGGCAGTGATGACGCTCATCGTGAGCGTACCCCACTTCTCCCACCAGGCCTTCAACTGGTCTAATGACTCTTGTTCTTCCAAATCGTATGCCATGAGCAGTACTTCCTTCGTTCTCGGCTATGAATTCTTTTAAATCTGTGCACGCGTTAAAAACGAGCGCGCGCAGTCGTCTCAATTTTCGGGGCGATGCCCGAACATTTCGCTGAGCGCGTCAATTTCTACGCGCATCTGATCGGCAAAGACCTGAGCCCCGGCAGCGTCGCGCAGCTGCTTGACGCTCACCATGCCTTCGTCGACTTCGCTTTCGCCGGCAATCACAGCCCAGCGGGCAAGCGACTGATCGGCGCGGCGCATCATCGACTTGAAGCTCGTCGATCCGGCGTGAACGATCACGCGCAGACCGGCATCACGCAGCTTCTCGCCGATCGTGCGGGCAACGAGCTCCGTGTGTCCGCCCTGATGCGCAATATAAATGTCGCAGTCGCAAACAACAACCTCGCCCGAAGTTTCACGCATCAGTTCAATGACGCGCTCAGCACCCATGGCAAAGCCCACCGCCGGCGTCGGACGGCCGCCGAGCATTTCCACAAGCGGATCATAACGACCTCCGCCGCAGATCGTCCCCTGGCTGCCAAGCCGTTCGGTCACCCACTCGAAAACCGTGTGATTGTAATAGTCAAGTCCGCGCACCAACCGCGGATTGATGCTGTAGCTGATGCCCAAAGCCTGAACGCCCGCCTCAAGCTTGCCCAGAAAAGCTCGGGACTCATCCCCGAGATAGTCAAGCAGCTTCGGAGCGGCATTGACCAAATCCTGCATGGCAGGATTTTTCGTATCCAGAATGCGCAGCGGGTTGGTGTACAGACGTCTCTTGGCGTCTTCATCAAGAATATCCTGATTCGCCTCAAAATATTCAATGAGGGCCTGACGGTGCTGCGCACGTTCCTCAAGCGCGCCGAGCGTATTCAACTCAAGACGGGCCTCAATGCCCAGACGCTTCCACAAACGCGCGAGCATGGCAAGCATTTCGATGTCAATATCGGGGCCCGCAAAGCCGAGCGCTTCGCAGCCGAATTGATAAAACTGACGATAGCGTCCACGCTGAGGCCGTTCATGCCGAAACATCGGGCCGAAGTACCACAACCTCTGCGGAGCTCCATAAGTGAGATTGTGCTCGATGACGGAGCGAACGACAGCCGAAGTGTTTTCCGGGCGAAGCGTAAGCTGCTCGCCGTTCATGCTGTCGGTAAACGAATACATCTCCTTTTCAACGATGTCGGTCACTTCACCGATGCCGCGGCTGAAAAGCTGCGTGGCCTCAAGAATCGGCGTACGGATCTGTCGGTAGCCGTAAGAAGCCGCAGTCTGCCTGGCGGCATCTTCAAACTTCTCCCAGATCGGCGCATCGGCAGGAAGCATGTCGTTCATGCCCTTGACGCCTGCAATTTTCACTTTTGCCATGATGTTTGAATCCTAAAAATATTCTTTTCCTGCAGTGCTTAACTGTTTTTCTCAGCGCCGCTGCCGTAGCGGCGCTCGACGTACTGCTCGATGAGCCGCTCAAAATCCTCGGCCATCGTCTCACCTTTGAGCGCGGCAATTTTTGCTCCATCGGCATACACAGGAGCCACCGGACTTTCGCCTCGTCCAGGCAGGCTGATGCCGATGTCGGCGCTTGCGCTCTCGCCAGGACCGTTGACCACGCAGCCCATCACGGCAACGCGCATGCCTGCCGCGCCCGGAGCAGTCGTGCGCCACTCGGGCATTCTCGCACGCAAAAACTGCTGAGTGCGCTGCGCAAGGTGCTGGAATAAATCGCTTGACGTACGTCCGCATCCTGGACACGAAACCACAAGCGGCGAGAAATTGCGCAGCCCCATGCTCTGCAGGAGTTCCTGAGCAACAATCACTTCCTCTTCCCTGGCCTTGCCCGGAGCCGGCGTAATCGAAATGCGGATCGTGTCTCCGATGCCTTCGGCAAGAAGCACCGCCAGAGCAGCGCTGCTCGCGACGATCCCTTTTGTACCAATGCCGGCTTCAGTGAGCCCCAGGTGCAGCGCCCAAGGACCTCGCGCAGCCAGCTTGCGGTTGACCGCAATCAGATCAGAAACATCGCTCACCTTGGCCGACAAAACGATCTTTTGGGCCGGCAGCCCCAAATCCTGAGCTAGTTCTGCACTTCGAGCAGCACTCTCAACAATGGCGTCGATCCAAACGTCGTGCACGTCGCGTGGTTGGCTCAGCGCGCGGTTGGCATCCATCATCGCCGAGAGCAGCTCTTTATCTAGGCTGCCGCCGTTGACTCCAATGCGGACAGCCTTGTTGTTGCGAACCGCCGTCTGCACCATTACGGCAAAATTGTCTTCGTGACGAACACCCTTGCCGACGTTGCCCGGGTTGATGCGATACTTCGAAAGAGCCTCGGCGCACTCCGGATAGTCGGCAAGCAGCTTGTGCCCGTTGTAGTGAAAGTCCCCTACAAGAGGAACGAAGATCCCTCTCTTGTCAAGCTCGTCTCGGATGCGGGCCACTGCTCGCGCCGCTTCAGGAGTATTGACCGTCAGACGCACGAGCTCGCTGCCGGCCCGCGCAAGCGCGGCGACCTGTTCGACGCTGGCTTGTACGTCTTCTGTAGCCGTATTGGTCATCGACTGCACGACGACCGGCGCGCCGGCGCCCATGCGCACGCGGCAGTCCGCGTGTTCAATCACAACCGCCGCAGATTTGCGGCGCGCAGCATACACAGTTTCACTCATGATGCATTGCAAGCGGCGCGCGGTGCCGCCAAGCGCTCAAAATTATTGAAAAAAACCTGCACGACCTCGTCCCCGATGAGCAGAGAGTCGTCACTCCTGCCCCGCAGCAGGAACAATGCCGAAAGCCCGCTTTTGAGCCAGCAGTCTCTCGGCACGGCGCGTCTTGTCCTTGACTTCGCCTGCCAGCTGTCCGCAGGCGGCCGCAATATCGTCGCCGCGCGTCTTGCGCACCGTCGTAACGATGCCCGCGTCGTTGAGAATTTTGGCAAACGCAAGCACATCCTCTCTTCTTGGCTGCTTGAGGTCCGAGTCCGGGAACGGATTAAAAGGAATCAAATTGAACTTGCAGGGCACGCTGCGCACAAGACGGATGAGCGCTCTTGCTTGTTCGGGCGAGTCGTTGACGCCGCCCAAAAGCAGATATTCAAACGTAATGAAGTCACGCGGAGCTACGCGCAGATACCGCCTGCAGGCCGCCATCAGATCCGCCAGCGGATGCTTTCTGTTGACGGGCATGATCTTGTCGCGCAGCTCATCGTCCGGAGCATGCAGACTCACGGCAAGCGCAACCGGCACTTCGGCGCCAAGCTTGTCGATCTGATTGACCAGTCCCGAGGTTGAAACCGTCACGCGACGGCGCGACAACCCGTAGCCGTTGTCATCTAAAAATGTCTTTAAGGCGGGAATCACTGCCGAGAGATTTTGCAAAGGCTCGCCCATGCCCATCAGAACCACATTGCTGATGATGCGGTCATTGGGATCGGTGACGCCGGCCTCTCGACGCAGTTCTCGCTCGGCCCACCAGAGCTGTCCGACAATCTCTGACGTCTTAAGGTTGCGGTTAAAGCCCTGCTTTCCAGTCGAGCAGAAAAGGCAGCCCATTGCACAGCCTGCCTGCGTTGAAATGCAAAGCGTGCCTCGATCGTCCTCCGGAATAAAAACAGCCTCGACGGCGTTGCCCGCACCTACATCAAAAAGCCACTTGCGCGTCCCATCGGCACTGCGACGCTCCGTAATCACCTCTGGCGCTTTGATGTAGGCCAAGTTCTTCAACTTGGCACGAAAGCTTTTGGCCAGATTGGTCATGGCATCGAAATCATCAACGCAGAAACGATGAATCCATCGCGCGAGCTGCGTGGCGCGAAATGGCTTTTCGCCGTGTTCCGCGCACCAGCTGCGAATGCCCTCAAGGTCAAAGTCGAGCAGATTTACTCGCTCGGACGCCGATGCATTTTCGAGTTCCGCCATGTTCGCAATCCAGCCCAAAAGCTTCTATTCCCCGATTAGCGCGAGCAGATGGCAAGCGTCGGGAAGAAGTAAGCGATCTCAACGGCAGCCGTTTCCGGAGCGTCAGAGCCGTGCACGGCATTGGCGTCAATGCTTTCGGCAAAGTCGGCGCGGATCGTGCCCGGCTCAGCCTTCTTCGGATCGGTTGCGCCCATCAGAGCACGGTTCTTGGCAATGGCATCCTCGCCTTCGAGAACCTGAATCATCACGGGACCAGAAGTCATGAACTCAACCAGAGCGTTGAAGAAGGGACGCTCCTTGTGCACGGCGTAAAAGCCTTCAGCTTCTGCACGAGAAAGCTGACGCATCTGAGCGGCAACAATTTTCAGACCGTTGGTTTCAAAACGCGAATAGATCTTGCCGATCACGTTCTTGGCAACGGCATCGGGCTTGATAATGGAAAGAGTACGCTGAACAGCCATCTTAATTTCTCAAAAAAAGTCAATGAAAAGGGAATTGCGGCTTTGCACGCGGCAAAGCCGCTTGCGGGATCAAAAGAGAGCCTTCAGATCCCTGCAAATGAAATCCAATCTGAGATTTTAGCATGCAGCTTCAGGCGCTTTTTCAGAGCTACATTGCTGGTTTTCGATCTTTTTCTCGGGACGCTTGCCGGGCTCAAGCACGGCAATGCTCTCGACATGCCCCGTATGCGGGAACATATTCATGACGCCGGCCGCGCGAACAACCCAACCGCCTTCATGATGCAAAATCGCGCAGTCTCTTGCAAGCGTGGCAGGATTGCAGGAAACGTAAACGATTCTCTTCGGTCTCTTGTCGGTTGCTGCAAGCACGCGGCTTAATGCCTGAGCGCCCTCGCGGGGAGGATCAATCAGCACGCGGTCAATGCCGCCCATCTTTTCCCACAGATTGTTCCAATCATCTTCACTCCATGTAAAGAGATTGCGGGCAACGAATTCGGTTTTAGCAGCCAAACCATTGGCTTGAGCGCCGGCTCTAGCTCGGGCAACAAGTCCCTCGCTGCCTTCGATGCCGATTACGCGGCTGCTGCGCCGAGCCAGAGGCAGCGTGAAATTGCCAAGGCCGCAGAAGAAGTCGGCCACCTTCATTGATTCGTCGAGCTCAAGAAGCTTCACGGCACGGCTAACCATTTCCACATTGAGGCGATGATTGACCTGCGTAAAGTCCGTGGGCTTGAAGCTGATGCGCACATCAAACTCGTCGAGCACAAGCTTAAGCCTGTCGGCCGCCTCGGGATGCATCGGCATGGCGCTCTCTGGCCCCTTTGGCTGCAGCCAAATGTCAACACCCTGCGCGCGGGCAAAATCTTCAATTTTGATCACGTCGTCTGCCGACAGCGGCTCGAGGATGCGCAGCACAAGCGCGGTATGCCCCTCGCCGTCGACAGCCACTTCAATTTGAGGCAGCCTCTGGGCAATCGTCAGCGACTCAACCAATTGCCGCATCGGCACCAGCATGGCGCTCACCTTTGGCGGAAGAATGTGGCACTCCGTCATGTCAGCCACATAGCTTGAGCTTTTCTCATGGAAGCCTACAAGCACGCCGCCTTTTTTTGCCACATTGCGCACCGTCAGACGAGCTCTGTGCCGATAGCCCCAAAATTCTCCGTAAAGCGGTTCAAGAATCGATTCGGGCACAACTTTTCCGATATGCCACAGAGCATCGGTGAGCACGGTTTGCTTGAACTGCACCTGTGCGCGAGGATCCAGATGCTGCATCGCGCAGCCGCCGCAGCTGCCGGGGCCAATGCCGAAATTCGGACACCGAGGCTCGACGCGCTGGCTGCTCGCCTCAAGAATTTCCGTTGCGCGGCCGATTTCAAAACTCGGCTTGCTGCGGATCTGTTCGTAGCGCACGCGCTCGGTAGGAAGCGCACCTTCGATGAAGACGACTTTGCCTTCGTGATGCGCGACGCCACGCCCTTCTGCATCAAGTTTTTCCACTTCGACTTCAAAGACCGGGCGAATTTTTTGCTTAGTTCGGCTCATGGATTTTCTATTCACAAGGCTAAACAAGGCTCCGCATGCGGAGCCTCAAAAAACAAACTCAACTGACGCTGCCTGTGAAAAAACCAGGCAGCGCAGCATTCTTTTTTACAATCAACGCTTTTGCAGATACAGCATCGGATCAAGCGGACGTCCTTGCCTGATTTCAAAGCGCAGCTTGACGCGGCTTGCATCGGTGTCGCCCATTTCAGCAATCTTCTGTCCGGCGCGCACGGTCTCGTTGATGTGCACGAGCACCTTGGAAGTGTTGCCGTAAACAGTGATCAAAGGCGTCGAACCCTTGCCGGGAAGCCGAATGTTGTGGCGCACGATGACAAACTGCCCGTAGCCTTCCGTATTGTTGCCCACATACTGCACGGTACCGTCCAAAACAGCCATCACCGGATCGCCCATGCTGCCGGCAATGTCTATGCCGAGATTTCCCGTCGCCGCGAAGTCGGCGATCACCGCACCCTGCGTCGGCCAGCGGATCTCGATTTCGCCGCGAGCTGCATCGTCTTTCACTTTTTGCTGCGCAGCAGCCTGCTGCTGAGCAACCTCTTCGGGCGTGGCAGGACGCTGGGCGGTCGTAATTTCGCCTGCAGCAAGCGTCTGTCCCTCGGTCACCGTCGCCTGCGCATAGGCTGCGGCATTCGGCGCCGAACCGTCATCGCGGCTTACCGGGATTGTCAGCTCCCGTCCAAGCGAAAGCATCGTAGGATCGGTGATGCCGTTTAAGGCCATCAACTCACGAGGATTGCAGCCGTAGCGAACGCTGATGTTGTAGATCGTGTCGCCAGGAGCCACCGTATGCGTGCGGCCGCTTGCCTGGGCGGCAGGCTCTGCCTTCAAATGCGAAGGCTGCGCCTGTTCAGGAACCGGCACGGTCTGCGCAGGCTGCGTTTGTTCCGGTAGAAATGATGATGTACCGGGCGCCGGCGTGCTGCGATCCTCGATCGGAGCAGAAACATCGACCGACGAACAGCCGGCAATCAAGAGCGCAGCTGAGGTTACGCAGACCAAAGTTCGCAATTGCATATAAAGACTCCAGAAGAAATGTTCGCTGTAGGCGGAATTTTACCGCTTCGTTCTTAGCTAACCCACTCAGCCGCCTTGCTGATGAGCGAATGATCAGTCAGGTCAATCTGCAACGGCGTCACGGACACTCGCCCATGCTGGGTGGCGTAAAAGTCTGTTCCCGGACTGGCATCGCGAGGTTTGCCTGCCGCGCCGAGCCAATAAATCGGCATGCCGCGCGGATTGATTTCATTGATGACGTTTTCTGCCTGATGACGTCTACCCAAACGAGTCGCTTCGATTCCCTGCAAAGCATCGAAAGGCATGTTGGGAATATTCACATTCAAAAGCACCGCCGGCAAATCGGGCTGTCTGCGTGCCGTAAACTTTTCGACAATCAAGCCGGCAATTTTTGCAGCAGATTCCAGCTCGCCCCAGCCTCTGTCGGTCTGGCTGAAGGCAATGGAATCGATGCCGAAGATATAGCCCTCAATGGCAGCTGCGACGGTTCCCGAATACATCGTGTCGTCGCCCATGTTTGCGCCGCAATTGATGCCGGAGACAACCAGATCAGGACGTTCGCCCAGCAGCCCCGTCAGCGCCATGTGCACGCAGTCCGATGGCGTTCCGCTAACCACATAGACGTTGTCCTCAACGTGCGTCACCGTCAAGGGCTTGTTGAGCGTAAGCGAATTGCTCGAACCGCTGTGATTGTGCTCTGGAGCAACCACCGTAACCTTCCCAAAGCGGCTCATCTCCTGAGCCAAAGCCTTGATGCCGGCGGCCGTGTAGCCATCATCGTTGCTGACAAGAATATGCATATTTCCTACCAAAAGAGCAGGTTCCTGCTGCCGCATGACAACCCGCTGCCTGTTGCTCAAAAAAACATTCTGATTCTACCGAAGCAAGCTTCCGCACCAAATGCAGATTTGTTTATTTCTGATATTTTTGTCGGTCGACTCGTCCTTGTCCTCTAACGAGTTCTGATACCAGACAGCTTGACGCCCTCCCCGCCCTGAAGGATGGGGATTCCTTTGATCAACTCCGAAAAGACGGTCAAAGGGCGGTTCCTGCTCAGGAGCGTCCCGAAGCACAAGCGCCGCCATTAAGGTTTCGACGATAAGATTTTGGCTCCTTATGCCCGTGGTCTGACAACACGGAGAAATTAAGGCTTATCTTGCCGAACAGAACTCCATCGATGTCAGTGCTGATTTCATCCGCAACGTTACCGACGAGATTCTTCCGGAGCTTCAGCAATGGCAGAATCGGCCGTTTGAGAGCGTATATCCCGTGGTTTCCTTTGAGGCCTTCCAAATCAAGATGCGAGGAGACCACGGTCTGGTGAACGCTAAGGCGGTTCAAATCGGCCTGGGCGTAGATGCCTACGGCCGCAAGGAGGTTCTAGGCATGTTGATTGCCGAGAGCGAGACGGCGTTTATGAAGTTGCTACACCTGGCAGTGAAGAAAGTGACTCAGAAATGCAAGCGGTCATCTCCATTCTGGAAGGCTGCTCTTCGAGAGCTGGCTATCCAGTTTGACGACCGCCTCGTCCCTTTTGTTGATGAATAACCTAAAACGAATCCCCTACAAAATTTCTAACTCGCTCGACAAAACCCTAGTGAGTAGAAGAGTAGGCATTCGCCCCTCAACCCTCGCAGAACCGGACGTGCGCAATTAACGCATCCGGCTCCC
>CALXQS010000027.1 GCA_944390715.1 uncultured Duodenibacillus sp.
AAACCTCCTTTTGATACATGGCTTATAGCCGTATTCGTTTTGAGATTCAAAATTCCGCAACGATGACCTTAGTTCACTCCGGCTCTATGACATCCTTTTCGAGTAATAGGTCGTACTTCCTTGTCAGAGAGAATTTTTGTGATTTTTGGCATTTGTCCACTCTGGATGAAATAGACGAAAAATGCTCACCTTCTTGCTAACCTTAAGAATTAAGACTGAGTGCTACAGGGTAAGGCTCCATAAAACGGTAGTCGCTTGAAATTGAAGGGAAAATAAAAAAATCTCAGACGTTACTAGACAGTCTGAGATTTGTAAATGGTGGAGGTGGCGGGAATTGAACCCGCGTCCGAAGCGATTTTTCCGTTGAGTCTACACGTTTAGTTCACTGACTTTGAAATCTTGCTGATGATCCTGCCAATGAACGGGCCAATCATCAACCAGCTGCTGGATTTCGGGCAAGTCGTCGCAGCTTCGGCTTTCCCTAGACTCTGTAAGATGACGATGCTGCCGGTTTAACCCGACCTAAGCCAGAGACCACTTAGTGCATCGCTCGCGGCATTAAGCGGCGAGAGCGAAACGCTCGTTGTTGGCGTTTATTTTTGTCTAGCTGTTTAACGAGGTGACTAGACCTCGACGTGCATCATACGGCGTCCTGCACCCCGTCGAATCCAGAACACCCCCTGATGAAAAGCGGGCAACAATTCTACATTGTTGTTCGGATTTTTTGTACATCGAGTCAGAAGAAAATTTTGAGGCTGCTGTCGGCACTCTTTGCTTTGGGCTTTCACTAAAAGAGGTGATCAGAAAAAATTATCGAATGACTCTATGTGTTTGTGTTGGTAAAGTGATAAAAGCATCCTGTTTGCGGATAAGGTTCCTAATGATCATTCAATACGCTTCTGATTTGCATCTGGAATTCGAGCAGAATTTTCGCTACGTTCAGACCGGCGGCATTCGACCTGCCGGGGAATATCTGGTGTTGGCGGGCGATATCGTCAACCTTCAACGCTTGTCACGATTTGACGCGTTTTGGGACTGGTGTTCGGATAACTTCGAGGAAACGATTTTTGTGCCGGGCAATCATGATTGGTACGGGGAGTGGGAGGACCTGGCGCAGCTCAGTGATTCTTTGAATTTGAAGATTCGAAGCAATGTTCGCTGCTGCAGCAACGCGGCAATTCGCATAGGCAGCGTAGATTTCATCTGTTCAACTTTGTGGTCTGATTTACCGCCGCAAAGCGCCGCCGCCGTGAGTTCAGTGCTTCTTGATTTTCGAAAAATCTTTTTTCGCGGTGCTCGCATCAGAATTCAAGATTACGTCGCGCTGCACAAAACGTCGTTGAGTTTTTTGAAACAGGCTGTCAATAAGTCAACAGCTGAGCATGTCATTGTTGTGACGCACCATGTCCCAAGCATGGCTGTAGTGAGTGACGATCACAAAATGTCTCCGATCAATTCCGGTTTTGCTACTGAGAGTGGAAATTGGATCGCCGATACCAGAATCACCTACTGGATTTACGGACATTCGCATGTTCCGCTTGAAGTTTGCATAGGACAGACGAGGATTGTCTCAAATCAACTTGGCTACATCGGATTGGGCGAGGGGAAGGACTACTGCAAAACAAAGTTGCTTGAACTCTGAGCGCCTGGCTAGAGGGTTGTCCTGTACTCAATCAACCTCGTCGTGTGGGCGGACATGCATGTGTGCTGCTTCAAGAGCCGCCCACTCAAGATCCATCCATTGCCAGAAGCATGACGCGTGCTCTCAACGGCTCGCTGCAGCCAACAAGGAGATGAGCCCTGAGTTTGGAAGTGCTCGATTGAAATAGCAGTTCACGCGAACATCTCCCGCTGACTTTCCGGAGCACAAACGCCCGCTGGCCCGTTATGGATCAATTTTCACAGAGAACGCGTAGCTGTCTCAGTGCAGATTTCTCAAGCCATGCCGGCAGGTTTGGTTTGCGCGGTCACAAACTGACGCGGAGGCATGCCGAAAGTACGTTTGTATTCGCGGCTGAATTGGTTGGGACTCGCATATCCGACCTCATAGGCAGCTTGAGTAGCACTGTAGCCTTTAGTCATCATGAGATGCTGGGCTTGATACAGGCACTGACGTTTGTGGTATTGCAGAGGCGAGAGCTTCGTGATCGTCTTGAAATGACGATAAAAAGTTGAACGCGTCATGTGAGCCATTTCGGCAAGTTGGTCAATGTCAAAAGGCTTGCCGGTGTTTTGGCGAATCCAGTTGATGGTCTTGTTGATGCGGTTGGCCGTGCTGTTTTGTGTGAAGAAATGGGCCAGCGCTACTCCCTGCGGGCTCATCAAAATCAGATATGTCAGCTCCCTTTCAATTAAGGGTGCTCGCGCAGAGATTTGTTCAGGCGCATCCAGAAGCTTGAATAGACGCGTGTAGCACTCAACGATATCTGAAGTGCAGGCCGATACAGTGAAAATGTGTGTGGCATGCATGAAATCCTGCTTGCCATGTTTTTCCAGAATTTCCGGCTGCGTCTGAACTAAGTCGGCAATCAAAAGAGGATCAAGTCTGAGCGAACAGGAAATATAGGGAGTCTGCGGCGTGGCCTCGTAAATTTCATAGGAGGAGGGAGTGTCGGCAGCCGTGGAAATGCTTGTATAGCGTCCGTATTCCCAGTTTTTTCCATCTACTTTGACGCGCTTGGCGCCTTGAAGGATCAAGCCGCTGGAAAGCGTATAGAAGCAATTCAGGTCGGAAACCGGATGTTCGTGAATGTTGTATCTGAGATTGCGGATTGGCAGTTCAGCACCGTTGCTTTCAGGGTGGGCACGGTAGTAGTCGGCGACGCGTTGTTTCAGAAGGTCGCAGGAAAAGCGCGTTTCTTCAGAGACAGAACAATTAAGCATTAGATCCCCCAAAAACTATGTCAGATCAGCTAAGACTTAAGATGATTAGGCAATCAGTGCTGCGATATTAGATCAATAATGTTGCAAGAATCTTGCATGCGGGATTGAAAATTGTGAAAGAGTACTGCTGAAAGGCAAGAGCATGGTGCAGGGGCAGGAGATTCCAGATCGACTGCAAGTGTGTCATTTCAGTTGGTGAGGAGCGAACACGAGCATCTCGGAGAGTCATGCTCAAGCTTCACCAACGTAGAAACTGCATCGCAGCTCATCCCCATGCGATTAAGCATGGGGAATTTTGCAGAATCGTGTTAAAGGCCTTTGTCTGCCAGCAAAGTCAGGACACGTTGACTGAGCTGAATACGAGGCAGGGCGGTCGATAAATCAGACCATTCGGTTTCAGGATTATGCAGGTTGCCGCCGACTACGCCCATTGCGCAAACAACCGCTGCTCCCTGAGCGGAGAACTTGTTGCCGTCGGAGGCGCCGCCAACTGTAAGCCACTGAGGCTTTTTCTGACCTAATTCAGCTGCAGCTTTGTCGACAAGGCCGATCAATTTTTCAGATTGAGGGGTTCTCGCTAAAGCTGAGGAAATTTTGGGCGGCACCAGTTCGGATTTCACGCCTTCCATAAAGCCTTTTTTGCACATCGCATCAATTTCACCGAGCACCGCATCACGTGTTTTGTCATTCATGAAGCGAAAATCGAACGTAACTTCTGCATGTTCTGCGATTGTGTTCGGAGCAGTGCCTCCCTTGACAACGTCGCCGTTGAGCGTGACTCCTTCATATTTTTTTGCTATAGCACTGATTTGCGGGATGGCAAGCGACATTGCATAAACGGCATTGCGCCCGTCTTCTGGGTTGTTGCCTGCATGTGCCGGTTTTCCGTGAAACTTAACAGTCACAAAAATTGAACCTTTGCGTACGGCAACAAAGCCGCCGCCAGGAACTTCTCCGCGGCCAGGTTCGTAAACAAGAGCAAGAGGGGTCTTCTTGGCCTGGTCAGCCATGAAAGCTCGTGAGGCGTCGGATCCGGATTCTTCGCCTGGATTTATGATGACGGCGATATTGAGCTTTTCCGTCACACGTTTGGGCAGGTCTTTGCAAATCCACCAAACGGCGTTAAGCGAACTCTTGTCATCGGCTACACCAGCACCATACGCTTTGTGTCCATCAAGTCTGAATGGGTATTTTGCAGCGTTTCCAACAGGCTGCACTGTATCGCTGTGTGCACAAAGAACAACGTCGTAGCGATCCTGGTTCTTGTGACTCGTTGCGACCAGGGCGTCGCCTCTGCCTTTGCAGTACGGAGTGGAAACCGTCCAGCCGATCGAACGGAACCGTTTGGCAAAAATATCGATAATTTTGTTGCTGCCTTCTTCATAGCCGCTCTTGGAGTCAATGCTCACAAGCTCAGCTACTTCGCTGGCAAATTGCTTCAGATTGAAGGCGTTGGCCATGGCCTGAGGAATGAAGGCAGGACCAGCAGTTGCCACGGCGGCAGCCTGCAAAAATTGTCGACGAGTTGAAGTCATAATGCCTCCTCATAGGCAAAAATACACTCGGGAAATGTTACGCCGATGGAGTCAGAAAATTGCATGAAGCTAGAAAAATGCAATTCAGAGAAGGTTATTTCGAAAATACTTAGCCATATATTGAGCAGATGCACAAATAGCGATTAACTACAAGGGAAGCCGAAAAATTTCAAAAATTTAACTCAACATAATAGTAGTTATGATGAGTAGAATGCGTTTTTCGTGAGATTTTCATCAATTTCGCATCCCTGCATGTGCAAGCCCTTTCTTCGCCGCTCACGGTGCTGATGAGCTCAGGGCATGATCTCAATTTGTCGCCTGGAAAGCTTCTTGTCGTGCTGGCATATCTTTGTGCGCCATCGCAGCGCGAACTGGCGAAACAGAGAAAGTTTCCTTGCTCATATCATGCGCTTGCGCTTTGACTTATGTTTCGTTTTTTCGCTTCAGGTGTTTTTCCAGCAATTTCGTCAATGGAACCAATGAGCCGTTCATGCTTTCGATCATTGCGGCGATCAGCTCATTATGAGGAATCTTGAAAAGGCTCAGCTCCCAGCCATGCTTGTCGCCAAGGGCCTCGAAAAACAATCTTGTGGCTCTTCCGTTTCCTTCTCGGAAAGGATGCAGAGCATTGACTTCAGATAAGTAGAAGGCAATCTTTTCCGAAAATTGCCGAGCATCCATCTGCGAAAAATTCTCGCGATTCATTTTGGAGAAAATTGCGTTGGCGTAGGATTCAATCATCGGAGCAAAGCAAAAAATGGAATGCTCTTTGCTTATAAATCCTGCCGTTCTGATTTCGCCTGCCCAGTCGTATATCTCCCCAAACAGATGTCGATGTATGCTCTGCAGGTGCTGCAGATCAAAGCCTCCTTTCGCGAACTCAGAATCGATGCGGTTTTGCATGAGAACCTTTGTTTCCGAGATTCGGCGCTCCAGCGTTGAGAGCAATTCGGGATCCCTGATGTCGAACTTGTTTTTTAACACCGTTGTGCCGGGATACACATACGGGTCCTGCAAGCAGTCGTATTTGTAGGCGTAGTCGTCAGGCACGGGCACGATCCTTCTTGGCAAGAGCCTCGGCAATATATTGGTCAATTAATTCCTGTCCGGAGATTTCGCCTCTGGCGACCCGTTTCAGATTTTCGATATCGCTTTGCGGCGTCTCTAGTCCTTCACACGCCGAGGAATGCACTGCAAAGGCAACAGCATCTTGAGCATTGCGGAAAATTCCGTATCTAGGCTTGAGCGGATTGAGCGTCCATTCAATCGCTAATCCGACGGCAGCGGCATAGCGTTCTAAAACCGATAAAGTGACGTCTGCGCCGTTTGACAACCTCTGTTCAAGACGTGCTACAGCCGGCTGAGAGATAAGCATTGCATGGGCAACGTCGGATTGAGTTATTCCATGTTTCTTGCGATAGGAAACCATGGCGGCTGTGTGAATCGTATAGTCCATGATGATGCAGAATAGATGATCCTTTCGTTATATTATAACAATCATGTCATAATCCCCTTCCAGAACAGCGGCGCCTGGTTCAGGAGGAGATAAACGCAGGTGTTCCTTGTCCGTTTTGCAAGTGCATTGCTCTCGATAAAAGAAAAGACAGAGCCGTCAGACTTGCCTTGACCGAAGCTTCGCTTGTCCTCCACCTCCCTGCTCATGGACTGCAGCGAACGGAAAGTTTTAGGGGGCGGATTTTGTTCGCTCGCTGTGTGTCTAGACAGTGTCTGAGGATAGTTTCCAAACGGATGATAACTACTATTATGAAGAGTAAAAAAACCGCGCAAAATCAATGCGTTAACTACTTTTTCGTGTAGGATTTGCGCATCTTTTTTATGCCCGCCCTTTCCTTTCCTTCGCGCTGCTTTAGTGATTGAAGCGGATCTTTTTATGGATCGAAAATTTGCTTAACGGCCGCATTGACATGCGGCAGCGGCACCCTTTCCTGCTCTAAGCGAAGAGAAGAGTTTTTGAGGTGTTCATAGAGTGCATGTTCTGCGGCGGTGAGATTTTTCGGGGTTTCGACAAGACCTTTCGTGGGGTCGCGTACGGCCAGATTGCTGAATGCTCAGAATGTTTCTAAGTTCATTTCAAATGACTGAACCTTCGGCACTTTTGTGCGAATGGCCAACAAGATGTCCAAGCCGTGCACATCAAGGTCGCCGAAGTAGTAAACGGCGACATCCTGAAGCCAGCTTACTTGGCTTAAGACTTCAAATCCGTAGCCCATTCCCATCAGCACAGGGATGTCGTGAGGTACGGCAATGCTCAAGCCTGTTTGTATGTTTTCGACAATGACAACGGCTTTGGGCGTGCGAAGATTGAGCACCTCTGCGGGCAGTCCTGTCATCACTTCTGCAGGCATGCCGTCAACAAAAACGTGAGCGTGACGAACCCGCACTGTAGCTGGCGGCGTTTTAAATCCCCAGGCACGAACCAAGTGCGAAGCAGAAATTTCTTGAGAAGTCTGCGCTGAAAGCAAGCGTGCCAAAAGCGCGGTATGGCGCTCAAGCCACTTGGTATCAACGCCGACAACTGGAATCTCTCGGATATAGCAATCTGCGGGCTGATGCATCAGCATCCACTCAAGCAGAGCAAGCAGTCGCTTAAACTCATCGTTCTCGGCTGTCGTTACGAACTTGCGTTCGTCGGCCAGAGCGCAAGCGGCCTTAGACAAGCGGCGTTGAGCAAGCATCTTCATGCGGCCAGAGGCACGTAAAAAATTCTGCAGCTGCTGCTTGCCGGCAAAAGCTTGCGCAGCTTGAACCGAATAAATGACCAGCCGCTCGGGGACGCGGCGAGTTCCGCCCATGGCGTGCCAAAAGACATCTTTCCAGCGAACTTCAACATCATGCGCAATCGCACAAGCCTCAGCCTCCTTCCATTGGCGCAACCATCGTTCGGTTTTTGCTACGTTCTGGGCTGCTGCCTTTTCCGTCGGGATGCCTATGGGAAACTCAAGCGGTTTTTGTTCGGGCAGATTCGTACACTTGAGCCAGTCAGAAAAGGATCTGGCGCAGCGCCTCCTGACGAGATCTCTAATCTCCTCTACCGAACGCCCTGCGTTTTTGGCAATGGTCATACTTCACCTGCCTTGCATCCGCGTGGTTTGATCTCTCCCGTCTTAGAGTCGTACACGACGCTCAGCAGCGAGGAGCTGCAGCGGTTGCGGCAGCTGACGTATGTCGTGCCGCCAACGTAAGGATCAAGCGTCATGACCGATTTCTCCGGCGTGGCAATCACGAGCTGGAAATGGAAGTCCTTAGTCTGCTCGTGATTCTGCAGGCCGAAGCGCAATGCCAGGCTGATCAAGCCCACGACGCTTGCCAGACCTTGTTTGGCAGGGTGAGCCTCCAGCACATCGGCCACAGTTGCTGTTTCCTGCTTGTCGAGAACGTCAAGAATGCAGGATTTCAGCCAAGGATAGTTGATTTCGGACTCTTGTACGCGGCGGGCGAGTTCTCTGAAATCAACTTGCGCGGCTTGAGCCTCTTGCATGCGCTCTCGAGTAGCTTCCGTCTGCGGGTCGTAAAGATTGACGCAGGCCGCGCTTGAAACCTTGACCGAACTGCGAGGCAGAACGAAGATGGATCTTTGCGGGTTGATGCCTTCGCGATGCTCGAGTGCTTCGCGCCGAGCATCGTTGATCAGCTGAGTGATGCGGCGGTTTTGCTGGTAGTCGCGGCTTTGCACGACATGTTTGAGTGATGAAGCAAGCCGCTTCATCACGGCTTGCGTTTCACGCGCTCTCAAATTCAAATTGCGCCGCATGTAGGTGATGTCGTTGCGGTTCTTCTCACTGAGCATGCCGTCCCAGAAGCTGCGGTTGTGCAAGGCATCGACGGCGTCTTCGATTTGAGAGGTGGCAGCAGGATCGTTGATGAAGTTGTAAAACGACCTGAAGGTTTTTCCCTCCTCGCTTTCGGATATGCGGTCATATCCGGCAAAGAAGCCTTCGAGAATGTTTCCTGCCGTCCCATCGTTGCGCATGATGTCTTCGTGAAGTTCACGGGAAAGCTCGTAGAAGCTTTCGCGCACGCGATAGAAGTCGCCGTTGAGGTTTTCAATCATCTCAAGAAGATCAAAAATCTGCGCGCGCACCTCTGCCTCAGAAGCGACGTCAACTTTGCCTTGGCGAACGAGTGCGATTTGCTCTTCAATGCGCCGGCGGTCTTCTTCAAGCAGCGCCACTCTGTCTTCGATATTGACATCCGTATCGAGCACAAGCTTTCGAATGGCATGAATGACCAGCTCAAGTCGACTTTCGGTTGGAGACGTGCGCTCGGATCGTTGACTAGATATAAAGCGGATGGCTTCGTGGGCTGCAGAAGTGAGCTCATAAACGGGCTCTTGCTGCCCCTCAGAGTAGCGCAGCGTGATGAAGTTGCTTTTGCGCCAGAGATTTGCCTTTGCTGCGGCCTGAGAGGGCTCAATTGTGACATCCTCGAACTCGTTCAGATAGTCCGTGAGCCGCGAAATAAACACAGATGCAGGAAGAGACTTTTCGTTGTCAAAAAGCAGCAGCTGAAGGCAGCTCAGGGTCTCTGGCGCCTTGTCAGAGGCTAGAAGCTCCCACATGGGCAGCTTGCGCATGGCGCGATAGGTCTCAACTAATGTTTTGACTGACATTGAAAACGGACATCGAGTGGCAATCTCATGCAGTCTAACTCAAAGGGCCGAGCGGCGAGAGCTTTTTTGAAGTCCCCGATTTGGCTAAAAGCCTGGAAAATCGCACTGGAGAGGATGCTGCCTGATGGAAATCGAGCAGACATTGCTTGAATGCAAAAAACAAAAGCCGTTCCTGATGTTCGCACAAAGCCATGCAGGAACGGCTAATGCCGGCATTTTTTTGGACTCAAAACTCACCCTAAGAGTTTTCGGGCAATATCCTCCCAAACTTTGACGCCGTTGGCCATGTATTGCGTTTGGAAGGTCATGTCGCGCTTATGCAGTCCGGGGGCGGCTCCCACCCCAACCCCGAAATAGGCGGTGCGCACCGAAGGCTTCTTTACCTTGTAGAAGTGAAAGTCCTCTCCGCCGCCTCCAGTGGGAGCGACGAGCTTGTCGGGGCCGACCAGCGTACGGATGCTGTCTTCGATCATGGCCACAAGCTCGGGGTCGTAGTCTGAAGCAGGACAATAGTCAATCTGCGTCCAGCTCAACCGACCGCCGTAGGCAAGAGCCGTGCTTTGCGCCATGGTGTTCATCGAGTCGAGCATCTTTGTCAGAAGCGGATTCGTTGCAGCTCTCAAGTCAAAGACGATCTCGCACCATCCGCTGGTGTTGTTGTAGGCGCCTGGCTCGCCGATGATGCGCGTCGCTTTGGTCGACCAGCTGGCGTTTGGGTCAAGCCGAATGGAGTTGACCATGCCGATATAGCAGGCCGCCATGTCGATGGGGTTGATGCCTTGATGCGGGCGCGAAGCATGCGCGATGGATCCCTCGAAGCGCACCTTGACGGTGGCGCAGGCGACGTGAGTGACTTCTGCGGACATGCTGCCCGCTGGAACATCCATGATTGGGCGAATGTGCGCGCCGACGGCGATGTCGACATCGTCGAGCACGCCGTCCTTGATCATGGCAAGCGCGCCGGTGAGGTCTTCTTCGCCTGGCTGAAAGACGATCTTGAGCTTGCCCTTCTTGACGATGTCTTTAAGCGAACCGGCAGCGGCAAGAAGCATCGAGCAGTGCGCATCGTGTCCGCAGGCGTGAACCGCCACGATGCGGCCGTCGGGATCCGAATAAGGCAGCGCATCCATATCTGCGCGAAACATCACGCACGGTCCTTCGATGCCTGAATCGATGGACGCAACAACGCCGAAGCCGCCGACGTTTTCTTGAAAAGGAATGTTCAGGCCTTTGAGAACCTTGGCAATGTAGGCGGCAGTGCGCTGCTCATGCCCGCTTGTTTCAGCCAGCCGATGAAGCGCGTTGTAGTAGAGAACAGGGTTGACGGTGTCTGTCATGGCAAAAAACTCTTGAAGTTACTGAGCAGGAGCTGCGGCAACGGGCATGGCGCCCGCAAGGTCCTCTGAGGTGACTTTGCCGTTGAGAATATCCATGATGTTGATCTTTCTTGCCTCGTTGATCTCATCCATCGTAAGTCCCAGCGCTTTGCGTTCGGCGTCGGGCTTGCGCTCGGTATTTTTGGCGCCGATGGCGTGCGTGAGCAGCATGTAGCGCAGGGCCTTGCGCGAGGCTTCCGATCCTGCCTGAGAGTCGCGCACGCAGTCGCTCAAGCCGATGGCAGCGGTCTTGTTGCCGGCCTTGACCGAGGCCGCATACAGAGCGCAGGCCTGCTTGACATCCTCGGGCGTGGGCGAAGACTTCATGATGAGATTGGCCTTGGCCAGTTCCTGCATGCCGGGCTCGGGTTGAGGAGAAAACTGCATCCACAGCGCGATGATGAGAAAACCGGCAAATAGAATTTTGGCGACTTTGTCCTTTTCTTTTGAAGAAACCTGCATTTTGTGTTTTAGAAAAATCGAGACGCACTAGAATTGCCATCATAGTGCATCTGCCGAGCCCTTTGCATCGGCCGGATGTAAAAAAAGCACAGCGTCAAGGGTACCGGCCTGATGCGCACCGAGAGCGTGCAGGCTGGTTGAGAAAGTCCTTAGAACCTGATCCGATTAATATCGGCGGAGGAAACGCGAAAGCTTTGCCTCGGCATGCCTTTTTTGCAAAGGCTCCCAGCATTTCGGCGGCGCCAGAAACATGCGTCCTGCTTGTTTGCGTCTGCTGCCGGCAAAGACCCATTTTCCAACCGCCGTCAAAGCGCAAGGAGACGCGCCATGACGGAAAAAATCATTCCCATCAACCCAGGAGCAGCACCGGCGGCAGCCGACCCGAAGAGCCTGATTCCAGATGAAAAGACGGCTTCGCGCGCCGTGCTGCCTTTTCCCAATTCAACCCGCATCTACGTCAAGGGATCAAGAGCGGACATCGAAGTGCCGATGCGCGCCGTCAAGCTTTCCCCTACTTTGCGGCTTGACGGAACGCAGGAAGAAAATCCGGATGTGTTCGTGTACGACACTTCGGGCGACTTCGGAGATCCGCAAAAGAGCGTCGACATCAGACGAGGCCTTCAAGCCAAGCGCAGCGGCTGGATCTTGGAGCGCGGCGACACCGAAGAGCTCGCGGGCGCCACAAGCCAATGCGCGCGCGAGCGTGCCGGCGATCCGGCGCTTGCGGCCATTCGCTTTGCGTCAAAGGCAAACCCCCGCAGAGCCAAGGCCGGCTGCAACGTCAGCCAGATGCATTACGCCAAGGCCGGCATCGTGACGCCTGAGATGGAGTTTGCCGCGATACGCGAAAACTGCAATCGCAAGGCCTATGCCGAAAGCCTTCAAAAGCTCGATGAAAAGGCCCGAAAGATGCTTTTGACCCAGCATCCGGGAATGCCTTTTGAGGCCGCTTTTCCCGAAGAGGTCACGGGAGAATTCGTGCGCTCCGAAATTGCCGCCGGGCGTGCGATTTTGCCGGCAAACATCAACCATCCAGAGAGCGAACCGATGGTGATCGGGCGCAATTTTCTCACCAAGATCAACGCCAACATCGGCAACAGCGCGCTTACCTCGAGCATTGCCGACGAGGTGGAAAAGTTGCTGTGGGCAATCCGCTGGGGCGCTGATACGGTGATGGATCTCTCAACGGGAAAATACATTCACGAAACTCGAGAATGGATCATCCGCAACAGTCCGGTGCCGATCGGCACAGTGCCTTTGTATCAAGCGCTTGAAAAGGTTGACGGCAAGGCCAACGAACTGACCTGGGAGATCTTTCGCGACACGCTCATCGAGCAGGCCGAGCAAGGCGTGGACTACTTTACGATTCATGCGGGCTTGAGACTGCGGCATATTCCGCTGACCGTCGAGCGGCTGACGGGCATTGTGAGCCGCGGCGGATCAATTATGGCCGGATGGTGCATTGCGCACCACTCCGAGAGCTTTCTCTATACGCGCTTGGAAGAGATCTGCGAGATTTTGAAGGCCTACGACGTCGCGGTAAGCTTGGGCGACGGACTGCGGCCGGGGTCGATTTACGACGCCAACGACAAGGCGCAGATGGCTGAACTCGAAACCTTGGGCGAGCTGACGCGCATTGCGCATGCGCATGACGTTCAGGTCATCATCGAAGGTCCTGGGCACATTCCGATGCAGCGCGTGATGCAAAACGTAGAGGTGCAATTGCGCGATTGCGACGAGGCGCCTTTTTATACGCTGGGACCGTTGGTGACCGACACAGCCCCTGGGTACGATCACATCACGAGCGCCATCGGCGCGGCGATGATCGGCTGGCGGGGAACGGCCATGCTCTGCTACGTTACGCCCAAGGAGCACCTGGGGCTGCCTGTGAAGGAAGACGTTCGCACCGGCATTGTGACCTACAAGCTTGCAGCGCATGCGGCCGATCTAGCCAAAGGACTGCCGGGGGCGCAGCTTCGTGATAATGCTCTCAGCAAGGCGCGCTTTGAGTTTCGCTGGGAGGATCAGTTCAATTTGAGCCTTGATCCGGAACTGGCCGCCTCCTATCACGATGAGACGCTTCCCAAGCCCGCCATGAAGCAGGCGCATTTCTGCAGCATGTGCGGCCCGCAGTTCTGCTCGATGCGCATCACCGAGGACGTGCGCAAATGGGCCAAGGAGCACGGCGTCTCGGAAGAAGAAGCACTCGAAGAAGGCCTCAAGGCGCAAAGCGAAAAATTCATCAAAGGCGGCTCAGAGCTCTATAAGGACGTCTAGCAAGAAAAAATCTCATTGTTATTGCTCGTAGCCTCCGGCGCTGCCCGGAGGCATTTTTTTTCACGCTAAAAAGTATTTTCCAAGAATTCGACATTGGAAATACTTTTTGACTTCAAACGCATCAGAAGCCGCAAAAAAAATATTTGAGGGCAAATAAACGCATCTGATCGGCGGGATGAAAAAAAGTTCGTCGACGGCATTTGTTTGAATGCACGCGTCAGTCAAATTGAGTGAGCCAACAAAAAGAGAAAAAATTTCGAGCGCCAATGTCCTTTGACATGAAGGGAATTGGTGATTGATAAAACCTAATCACCAAGATGTTGTATTGCCTAGCAAGGCGCAGGACAATGAGGAGAAAAATTTATTCTGCTCAAAAAATGAGCAACCGTTGCAGCGGCAACAAAATTTTGTCGGCGACGACAGCAGATTAAAATTAATAACAGTTTAAAAAACAATCGTAAAATAATATAAACATTCTGATAATACAATTAAAAAGTTGATGGAGTCCTAAAAAAGTTTGTTAAGAAGGATGAATTTTCAACGATTTGGTGATTTTGGACATTCTTTGGTTTCAGTGACATAATTAACATAATCGTAAATGTAAAATCGTTTAATCATTAGGATTTAAATGATATGAGACCTTCGCTCGCAATTGAAGAATCCTTGCAAGCGCTTGGCTGCAACCTGAAAATTGCTCGTTTGAAGCGTCGCCTCCCCCAGGCTGTGCTCGCTGAACGCGCGGGCATCGGCTTGTCGACTTTGGTCAAGATAGAAAAAGGCGATTGCGGCGTGGCGATCGGCACTGTTGCAGCCGTCGTGCATGCATTGGGTTTGGGAACGCCCTTTTCTGAGATCGCGCTTTCGGATCCATTGGGACAGGCGCTCGAAGCCGAAGCCCTTCCCAAGCGGATTCGCACGCCGAAGAAATCGGCCGTCCGTCAGACCTCCAGCCCTTGACGAAAATGCCGCGCATTTATCCGATTGAACTCAAGACGATCGACGGCATCAAAAGCGTCGGTCAGCTTGTTTTTGCTCCTGAGGCGCAGCTATCGTCGCAGTCCTCCATGGCCTTTCAGTACGATGAGAATTGGCTGCGGCACGGCTTTGCGCTCGGAGCCGATCTGCCTCTTGTCCCGGAGGTTCAGTATCCCGTCTCGGATGCCAGGGAAGTTGATCCTGTGCTTTTGTCGCGCGCAGGAAGCTTCGGCTTTGTCTGCGATCACGCTCCCGGCAGCTGGGTCATGAGGCTTCTTTCCGAGGCGAAAATAAAAGGCCTCAAAACTGCTTTTGACGGCTCAGACATCACTCAAGGGCAATTGTGGGCGTCTGCTGGCAGCAGAAATTCGCGCTTTTCCGCTCTGGCTCTGCCTTTGCGGACAATTGAAGCTCATTGCGAAAATCCTGTTTCTTTCGATTTGAGAAAGTCTCGCGAGGCGCTTAAGTCCGGTCGCGAGCTTGCTGCCGCCATGAACGACTTTGCTTCGGGCCGTACGCTGTCGACAGAAAAGGATGTCGAAATGCTGCTGGCAAGCACGCTTGATTTGGGCGGAAAAACAATCAAGGCGCTCGTGCGTCTTGGACCTTTGCCTCAAGACGAGCGCGTATTTCGACCCAACCGTGCGCAGGAGCCTTTCAACCGAGCGGTTTGGACGGCGGTCTCTGCTGAGTTGGCTCGACGCTGCGGCCTTCAGGTGCTTGAGGGCTCCTTGCTGGGCGAGATGGGCTATTTGGAAAAGCGCTTTGACCGAACCGACGACGGCACGCCTTGCTACTGCGCATCGGCTGCCACGCTTGTGCGGCGCAAACGGACTTCAAGAGCCAATCCCATTGCAGCGCCTGCCGGGTATCTGGATGTTGCCGACATTCTCAATACCGAAGGCGCGCAGCCCGCTCAGGATTTAAGAGAGCTTTTTGGACGGCTTTTGTTTCATGCCCTCACCGGCAGCTGCCACGATGCTTTGGATGATATTTGGTTTGTGCGCGAACCGCTTGGATGGAGGCTGCTGCCGATGTCGGTGCCGTGCGCCGAGCCTGTGCCTGCTGCCGGCGGCAGGCTTTTGAGTACGCCCCTGTGCGGATCCTTGCGCAATGCCGACCCGGTTGAAGCATGCGCGCTTTCGCGCTACTTCGGCCTTCGCCCTGCGCAGGCCAAGGCGCTGCGTTTAGAATTCCTGAAGGTTTTGTCTCAATGGCGTTCGACGGCAGAAGACTTTGGTGCTGATTTCTTTGAGACAAAGCAGATGAAAGGTGCATTTGGGAGTGCTTGATAAAAAGTATTATCAGCAACGAAGTGTTTGAAAATACTTTTGTCTTTTCTTCTTTGAGAATCGATCATGGACGTAAAAAAAGACAATGCCATGTACATGCAGATCGCCCTGATTGCCGCGCAGCGCAGTTATGCCAAGCGGCTCAAGGTGGGCTGCGTCATCGTCAAAAACAATTCCATCATCAGCTTCGGCTGGAACGGCATGCCCACGGGCTATGACAACTGCTGCGAAATGGAGGTCGACGGCAAGCTCGTCACTCGCCCCGAGGTGCAGCACGCAGAGCTCAATGCCATTGCCAAGCTTGCCTACAACGGCTATTCAAGCAAGGGTGCGAGCATTTTCATCACGCACAGCCCCTGCATTCACTGCTCGCTGCTGATTCAAAAGTGCGGCATTGAAGCGGTCTACTACCACGATTTCTATCGGGACGACTCGGGCATCAAGTTTTTGAAAAACGCCGGCATTCATGTCGAGCAGCTCTGAATTTTCCCCTTTTGCGGCATTTCTGACCGTTGGCGGCGAGCGCCCGGACGCGTCGCTCCTGCAGAGTCTTCCTGAGGAAGTTCTCGCGCGTGCGCGCGGTTTTCAAAGCCTGAAGCGGCAGACGGAATTCTTATGGGGGCGGCTCATTTTTTATGCAGTGTTTCGCGCGCTTGCGCCGCAAGCCGTGCTTGTCGAGCGCCCTCCTCTGACGCCTCAAATTTTGATGCCTGACGGCTCAGAGCGCATTTTTGCCAGCATCGCGCATACGGCCGGATGCATTGCCGTGATGGGGGCGCCTTTTTGCTGTGCGCTCGATGCTGAACTGATGAAGCCGGGCCGCGTCAATGCGCAGCTGACCGACCGTGTTTTCGGTCAAGGGGCAAGCCGCCTCATTGCGCAAGATCCGGTATCCGGCTTTTATCGTCTCTGGGGGCTGCGCGAAGCCGCCGTCAAGATGCAGGCGCGCTTTGAGCTTTGTTCAAGGAGTCCTTTTGCACGAATCCGGCTGGAAAATCCCTGCAAGCCGCAGGCTGCCGCCGTGGGGTTCAGGCAAATTTCCGGCAGCTCTGATGTCCCGACGCTCGTGAGCCTGGCCGCGGCAGAGCCCTGCAGCCTGATTTTGCTTGAGGCGGACTTTGCGCACGGACGGCTTGTGCTGACCAAAACCGGCACGGTGCGGCTTGAGGCGGCTTAAGGCATCTTTGTCAGAAGCACCACGGCGCGGGTGCTGATGCCCTCTTCTTTTCCTTCAAAGCCAAGCTTTTCATTGGTTTTTGGCTTGATGCTCACCGCCTCGGGCTCTATGCCGAGAATGCCGGCGATCGTTTGCGCCATGGCCGGCACGTGCGGATTGAGCTTGGGTTTTTGCGCGATCACGACGCAGTCGATGTTGGCGATCTGCCAGCCTTTTTGCGCAACGGTTTCCCAGGCTTTTTTCAGAAGCACTTTGCTGTCGGCGCCTTTAAATGCCGGGTCATTGTCGGGAAAGAGAATGCCGATGTTGCCGCAGTTGGCTGCGCCGAGCAGCGCATCGGTAACGGCATGCAGCAGCGCGTCAGCGTCGCTGTGGCCGGACAGTCCGAGCGAGTGCTCGATTTCAACGCCGCCCAAGATGAATTTGCGGCCGGCTTCGAGCCGGTGCGAATCGTAACCGTAGCCAACGCGCAGCTGCATGCGGGACTCCTTCAAAAATTGTTGACGGACAAAATCAGCGTCTGCCGGCTGCGTGACCTTGATGTTGGTGGGGGCGCACTCGACGACGGCGGTTTTTCCGCCCGAGAGCCGAATGGCGCTTGATTCATCGGTCACATCAGGGTGCTGGGCCAGAGCGCGTACAAGCTCGCCTGCCCTGAAGCATTGCGGCGTGGCGATGCGGTAGAGCCTGGTGCGGTCGATGTCTTCGCTGACAAAGCCCTGGGCGTCTGTGCGCTTGACGGTGTCGGCCACGGCAATGGCAAGAACGCAGCCCGAAGCCGTGCCGCGGGCGATATGTTCTTTTGCGGCTTTAATGAGGCGGCAAATGTCGGATTCTTCTACAAGAGGGCGCGCCGCGTCATGCACGAGCACGAGGTCGTCTTTGCCGGCTGCGCCGGCCTCAATGGCCGCTCTCAGCGTATTTGCCACGGTTTGCGCGCGCGTTGCGCCGCCCGTGCGAAGCACGTGCATCGACTTTAAGTCAAGATCGGCCGCATAGGCGTCTTCGGGACTGACGCCGATATAGACGTTCTCGGCTCCAAGCACGCGGGCGAGTTTTCCTGCAGTCAGTTCAAGCATGGTGCTGCGCCCGAACTTGATGTACTGCTTGGGCACGGCGGCTTTCATGCGTGAACCGCACCCTGCGGCGGGAATGATGGCGATGACCTCGGACATGATGATGTTTGTGCTGGCGCAGGTTGAAGCGATGCGCCATTGTAGCCGTTTTGCCGCTGGGTCAGAGCCAAAGAGCCCGCATGCAAAACGCCCCGCGGGGCAGAAAAACCCAGCGGGGCGAAGCTTGTGCGGCTGAAGGCTTAAAGCGATTTGCTTTAAGCTTTCAGACCGTCTGCGCGTGCGCGAAGATTAGAACTTGTGCACGAGACCGACCATGCCGGTGAAGGTTCTTTCTTCGTCGAACTTGTTGCCTTCAGCCTTGGCCCAAGCCTGCTTGTAGGCGAGACCGACGTAGGAGAAGGTGTGCTTGCTGAACGGATATTCGTGGCCGAGCACGATGTTGAAGTTCTTGTACTTCTCGCCCACGGAGTCGTTGACTTCAACGTCGCCGTAGTAGGCAGCGGCGTGGAACGTGCCGCAGGGCAGCGGGAAGGAAGCGCCCAGACCGAGGGTGTAGCCGTCGGCTGTGGCATTGTATGCAGAGCGCGTGCCGGCAGCGGCGTCATACGTCTGGATGGTGGAATCAGACAGGAAGAAGCTCTGGTCTTCGTTCTTGCCGTACTGAGCGCCGAAGGTGATCGTCATGAAGTCGAAGTCGTAGCCGATGCCGAGGCTCACTGCCTGAGCATCATCGAGATCACGGTCGACATAGGGCGTGCCGTCGGTGTTCCAGTGCTTGCGCAGAATCGTGTCGAGAACGAGGACGGTGCGCAGCGGGCCGTTTTCATAGGTCAGGCCGAGAGCTGCGTAGCGCTGCTTGGTGCGTTCGCCGATGTTGCTGTCGGCGTTGTAGATTTCTTCGGTCTTTTCGTCTTCAGACACATTGTCCGTGCCGAAAGAGTACTGGAAGTAGCCGGTAAAGCCGGCAACCTTCGGCGTCACGAGGGTGAGCATGTTGTCGTAGCGGTCGCGGGCAAACCAGTTGCCGAGGTCCATGGCATAGGCCCAGCCGCCGTCGAACGTATCGCCCCAGTACTGGAAGATGTCGTAGGTGCCCAGACCGGAGGTCAACGAACCCATGCGGCCGAAGCTCATCGTGCCGTAGGGCGTCTCGAAGCTCATGCGGGCTTCACGACCAAACAGACGGCCGTTCTGGCCATTGTTGCCGTCGTCAAGGCTAAAGCCGTTTTCGAGGTAGAACGACACGGCATAGCCGTTGCCCAGATCTTCCGTTCCCGAGAAGATGAAGCGAGAGCCGTTGTGGTTGCCGGAGTCGAGCGTGAAGTCTTCAGACGTGCCCTCATTCATGCGGTTGACGTTGTTGTAGGCAAAGCCGGCGTCAACGATGCCGGAGATCGTAACCTGGGCAGCCAGCGCGCTCGTGGAGGCCAGCGTGGCGGCAGCCAGAGCGATCAAAGTCTTTTTCATTTTGAGAAAGTCTCCAAATTTTTTTCAATTTTTTTCCTGCTGCGAGCACGGGGTCTGACAGCAATGGGTGCCATTATTGCTTGTCCAGGTTTTGCGTTTCAATTGCGGCAGCATCAGCTGCGCAAGCGCCCTTCTTTTTGAAAGCCTGCGTATCTAACCAAGAACATACCCTTGCTTTGCCTAACACGTTGAAATGCAAGGCAAAAATTATTTGCAAAGGGAAAACTCCTGAGCTAACCTAATAAATTTGCCTTATATAAAAATAGTGTGACCAAAAACGTCACACTATTTTTGCTGAAAACTGCCGAAAGCCGTGCTTTTTGTTGTCGGATGCGCAAAAAGGCACGCGCCAAGCCTCAGAGGTTGAAGATTTCGTCTTGCGCGAGCATTTCTCTGACCGGCGCAAAGCTTTTGCGGTGCACCGGGAGCACGCCGTAGCGGCGGATGGCCTCGATGTGCTGCTTGACGCCGTAGCCTTTGTGCTTGGCAAAGCCGTATTCCGGGTAGCGGCTGTCGAGCTCCACCATCCAGCCGTCGCGGGTGGTTTTGGCCAGAATCGAAGCGGCCGAAATTGCAGCGATTTTGTCGTCGCCCTTGACGACGGCATTGATGCGGCGGTTCATTTTGGGAATGCGGTTGCCGTCGACGAGTATGAGATTGGGCTCAAGGCGAAGTCCCAAGATGGCGCGCTTCATCGCCAGCATGGTGGCTTCAAGAATGTTGAGTGCATCAATTTCCTCGACCGAGGCATGCGCGATGCTCCAGCTCAAGGCCTTTGCCTTGATTTCAGCCGCAAGCTTCTCGCGCACGGCCGCCGTGAGCTTTTTGCTGTCTCTGAGTCCTTCAATGGGTTTGTCCGGATCGAGAATGACGGCTGCGGCCACGACGGGGCCGGCGAGCGGCCCCCTGCCCGCCTCGTCAACGCCGGCAATGAGATCTGCGCTCTCGATGAGCATTTGATCGTTGAAAAGATCGGGAGCCTGCGGCTTTTTAGAAGTCATTTCTAAAATAAGAAAACTGAAAATACTTTTTTCTCAGAGCGATCCCCGGCACTTTTCATGCGGAAATGAGCGGCGCATCCGGCACCCACACCAAGCGCACGCGTTCGGGCACCAGCACGCGGTCGGCATATTCGCGCACGTCGCAGCCGAGTCCGGCGGCAAAGATCAGCGAATCGTCAAGCCACACGAGCGGCAGTCTTTCGCGCTCAAAGGAAGCGATCTTGGCGGCCTGATAGAGGTGCTTGAGGTGCTTGGAGGGGCGCAGACGGTGCAGCTTGATTTTTTCGCCGCCCTTGCGCGGGCGCACTTCAAGCTTTCCGCTGCGAAGCCGCCTGGCGTCAATGCCGTCTTCGTCGCCTGTGCAAGGCTCAAAGCGCAAAACACCGCCCCAGAGCCCCAGACTGATTTCGGGCTCGCCGTTCCAGACAAGCGTCTTTTGCAGCGCGTCGAGCGCTCGCACCGGCACCGGGACGTCGACGGCCACCAGGTTTTCGCCCCAGCGGCGGACTTCGCGGTTTTCCAAGCGAAAGCACATGGCGCTCGTGCCGTGGGTCTGGCGAATCTGACGCAGCATTTCCGTGAGCTTGGCCTGAGACGGCGCCTTGATGCCGTACTGAGAAAGCCAGGCGCGCAGGCACAACGCCTGACGCTGCGGCGAAAGCCCCAGCAGCTTGCCGATGCAAAGGGTGCCGGGCTTGCTGCCCTCGCATGCCTGCAGATCCTCTTCACCGATGGTGCTCACAAGCTCTGCGGCCTGAGCGACAAGACTGACCGAGCGTGCGGCGGCATTGCGCCAGCCGGGACGAGCCTGATCGAGGTGCGGCAGCAGTTCCTGCCGGATGAGATTTCTTAAGTAGCGCGTGTCGCTGTTGGATTCATCTTCAACCCACTCGAGCCGCGCACGTTTGGCGTAGCGCTCGATTTCAGCTCCTGAAACCGTCAGCCAGGGACGCACGAGCACGATCGGAATGCGGCATTGGGCAGCCTCAAAGGTGCGTACAGGACTCATGGCGCTCAAGCCTTCCGGCCCCGCGCCTCTAATCCATTGAATGAGAAAAGTTTCAAGCCGGTCGTCTTGATGGTGCGCGGTCATGATGACGTCGGCATTTGCGCGCTGAGCCGCCTTTAAAAGCGCCCGGTAGCGCGCCTGCCTTGCGGCGGCCTCCACGCCTTCGGCGGCGTGGGGGTTGACGTAGACCTTTTCCACCTCAAGCTTGAGGCTGCGCTTGGCGCAGAAGGAGCGCACGTGACTGACCCAGGCATCGGCGTTCGGGCTCAGGCCGTGGTGCACGTGCACCACGGTGAGATCGGCGATGCTCGTCTGGCGCGCGTCTTGGTAGATCTTGGCCAGCACGTCAAGAAGAGCCGTTGAATCGCGCCCGCCCGAAAAGGCAAAAACGATGCGCACGGGGTTGACGGGCTCAAGCGAAAAAGTCTGCGCAGGATGCGCGGCGTTGCGCTCGCGAACAGCCTCGATGCAGGCCTCAACAAGAGCCGAAAGATGCTTGACGCCGGGCCTTGCGGCGCTTTTGCGAACCGGCTTTGACGTTATGTTCTGCGGCATGAAGACGCTCAAATTCCTTTAAGCCTGAGCCTGCTCTGAGGCGGGCTGGGCAGCCTGCGCAGAGCCTTGCTCGGATTGGCTTTTGGCGCTTGCCGATTCTTCTGAGGGCTCAGAGGCAGTCTTTCCTTCGGCAGAGGCCGCCTTGGGAGCGCTCTTGCGGGAAGTCCTGCGGCGAGCCGGCTTGGCTTCAGAGGTGCTCTCGGCCAGCGCTTCATCGGCTGCCGAAGCAGCCGCTTTGGCAGTTTTTGTCGTCTTGCGGCGGCGTGCGCTCTTTGCCGGGGTGTCGGCTGCCGCGGCCTCTGAGGCTGCCTCGACGGCGCTCTCAGGGGCCGGTTCCGAAGCCTGCGCCGGAACGTCTTCCTGAGTCTTTTGCGCTTTTGAAGCGGCCGAAGCAGACTTTTTCGTCGTGCGGCGGCGCTTGGCGGGCGCTTTGGGCGCTTCATCCTGAGCGGGAGCTTGCTTTTCGTTGATCTCGCCGGCGGCATTTTCGAGCTTGTCGTCATCGTCGCCGAAAAGCGAAGCGATGCGCGCGGCTGCGTGCGGGCCTTGGGCTTCAAAGCGGCCATAGCTCAAAAGCCTGCTGATGCGCCGCTCAAGCAGTTCGTCGATCGTGAGGCTTTGAACGATCTTGAGCTGATCGACGAGCGCTTTTCTCAAAGTCGAAGCCATGAGCCTGGGGTCGCTGTGCGCGCCGCCGATGGGCTCTGAAATGACTTTGTCGATGAGCCCGAGCTTTTTCAAGGTTTCGGCGGTCAATCCCAGAGCCTGCGCAGCTTCAGGGGCCTTGCCTGCGTTTTTCCACAAAATGGATGCGCAGCCCTCGGGGCTGATGACCGAATAGGTCGAGTACTGAAGCATGAAGACGGCATCGGCCACGGCAATGGCAAGCGCACCGCCCGAGCCGCCTTCGCCTATGACGGTTGAGATCACGGGCACGCGCAGC
>CALXQS010000028.1 GCA_944390715.1 uncultured Duodenibacillus sp.
TGCTTGGGTTGTGCGTACAGCTACGAAAAAGCAGCGCGATATGCTCGCGCTGCTGGGTTTGAAGCTCCCGCCTAAGGCCCTTCGCTGTTAGGAATCAGTTAACCGGGAGTTTGGGTTTTGTGCGTCAGAGGCTTTTTATTTTTTTTTAAAAACAATTGAATATTTTTATGAGCCAAATAAGGAAATCCAATGTAATCCTTTTCTAAGAAATTTATTAGTGAGCTTTTGAACGTGTGAAAAAGAGTATTTCAGGGTGTTTTTTGCCGCTGCTGAGGCCTTTGCGGTTCTCCAAAAGGGGGATTTAAAAAGTCTTTTAAATCAATGGGTTGTTGCGATTTCTTGCGGCGTTTCTCATGCAGAGATGAGTACAAAGAAGTAGATGGTTGATTTTTCGGATCGTACTTTTGACTAGGTTCGGTTGACCATTTGCCGGAATGATTTTTAATTGAACGTCATGGAAAAATCATTCGCAGGATGCTTTTTTAAGCAGCGATTTTGTGTTTTTCCGATTCACGTCAATTTGGACATTTCAATTATGAACGAACTCATCGGACTGTATCCGGCCTGGCTCGAGCCAGGCATCGGCGCCGGCTGGGTGATCGGGGCAATCGCCACCATACACGTGCTTTTCTCGCATGCGTCTGTTGGCGCCGCTCTCGTTTTTGCCTGGCTGGCTCGCCGCGCAGTGACGGCAAATCAGCCGCAGCACATTGACTTTATTCGCCGCTACGGAGCTTTTTTGCTGATCTTCAGCTACGTGCTTGGCTCCGTCACCGGCCCCGGCATTTGGTTCGCCGCAACAATTGCCAATCCACGCGGCATTTCTGCGCTGATTCACAACTTCGTCTGGCTTTGGGCGACCGAGTGGGTCTTTTTCTTAATTGAGATCGCAGGCGTCTATCTGCTCGTGTACCTGGCCGGACGCGTTCCTGTCAAAACATACTTGAGATACGCAACGATATTTGCGCTCTCGAGCGTCGGCACGCTCTTGATCATCGTGGGCATTCTCTCCTTCATGCTTTGGCCGGGATCTCCTGATTGGTACCAAACGGGCGGCGTGCTCTCGGCTTTCTTCGGAGAGTCGATGTTTGCTCAGCTTGCCGTGCGGTTTTTCTTCATGCTCACCATCACGGGCGTCGTAGGAGGCTTTGCTGCCGCTAAGACGACCGATCCGGCAGAGAAGGCATACATTGCCCGCACGCTCTCGAGCCTGGGCGCTTTCGGCGCCGTGATGGGCACGCTCTGCTTTTACTGGTTCATGTCTTCGCTTGCTCCGGAGACGGCCGACGTGATCGGCACGCGCATGCCCGAGAGCTTCGGCATGATGATGGCCGCAAGCGTGGGCGTGGCGCTTGCCTACTTTGCTTTTACTGCCTGGCGTCCGACGATGGTTGCCATGGTGCCGGCGGCCGTAGCGACGGTTCTTATTCTCGTGCTGGGATTGGCGCCGGGCGAGACGGCTCGCGAAATCATCCGCAAGCCCTGGGTCGCGGGCCGATATGTCTATGCCAATCAAGTTGTGGGGCGAGACGTTCCGGCTCTCGGAATTCAGAGCGAATTGCCCAAGCTTGAACAAAAAGGCATTCTCGGCACCCATCCGTTCTTGCCGGAAAATCTGCGCAATCCCCAGACGCGCTGGGAGCGGCTGGAGGCTGGGCGTGCAGCGGGCATCGCTGCTTGCTCGAGCTGCCACTCGCTTACCGTTTCCGGCATCCGTCCCATGCGTGAATTTTTCCCGAAGAATGCTTCAGCTGCCGACATAGAGACTTGGCTCGGAGCAGGACTGCATCGCGGACACATCGCATACATGCCGCCTTTGCCCCTGCCGGAGATGGACCGCAGAGTGCTGGCTGAATTCTTGGCCGAGATGATCAAGCTGCAGGCTGAAAATCCTGATCAGGCTGCTCACTATGCGGTCAAAGGCTTCCCGAAGGATCAATACGAGGAGAAGAAATAATGACTGAGAACTTGCCTCTGGCCGGAGCTCAGATGCTGACGGCCGCGCTTGCTGATCCTGCGGGCGCACCTTCTCATCCAGCCATTTTCCTGGTTTTGGGCGTTGTAACGTTTGCGCTGCACATCGCCGCCGTGGCGCTGCTGCTGGGCAGTACCGGCGTAGCGGTCTACGGTGGCTGGCGAGGCGGTCCGCATTGGCAGCGGCTGGGTGCGACCATGGCCTTTACGGCCAAGACATCGATGGCTGCGGCCATTGTGCTCGGCGTGGCGCCCCTGTTGTTCGTACAGGTGATTTTTGATCCGTTCTGGTACGCCACAAGCATGCTCTCTGCTGTTTGGACGCTCGTGTTTCTGGCCGCACTGCTTGTGAGCTATCTGGCGCTTTACCGTGCCAATGCAGTGATGCACGCGCATAACGGACAAAGCATTTTGAGTGCGCGAGCGGTTTTTTGGCTGGTGGTTGCCTTTGTGCTCTTCATCAAGTGCGGCGCGCTGATGCACACCTTTGCCAATCAGGCGCTCTTTCCTACGCATTGGCTTGAGTGGTACGCGCCCAATGGTCAGATTGACGCGTCGGGCCGCTCGCTGCACTACGTGCTGCTGCCGAGATTTCTCTTTTTCATTTCGCTTGCCTTGCCTGTGACGGCCGGCTGGATTTACGGATTGCGCCGCTGGGTTCTTTCCAAGCGCCATGTTCACAATGAAGACGGTCTGTACTCGGATTTTCTGGAAAAAGTGGCGTTTCGTCTGGGGCAGACGGGCGGCGTGCTCGTGTTCGTGCTCGGCGTGATCTGGATGCTGATGCTGCCGCCCGAACAGCAGTGGTTCTTGTCTGAACCCTGGCCTTATGTCGGCTTGATCCCGCTGCTTTATTTCGTGGCTCTGCCCTACATCCAGAAAAGACGGCGTCTGTGCATCACATGCAACTACATGGGCTTTGTCATGTCGGTGATCATGACGGTGGTGCTTGCCGCTTTGAGAGAAGCGCTTCGCGTGGGCACGCTTTTTGAGTCATCAGGCTGGAATCCGTTTGATATGGCGGTGCATTGGGATGTGCCGAGCATGGCGATCTTCTTTGTGACATTTCTTGCCGTCGGCGGCACGAGCCTGGCTTATATCCTGAGCGCGGCCTGGACGGCGGGGCTCGAGACTTCGGGCAGAGCTGAAGCCGTTTGGGTTCCCTCCGCCGGGCATGAAAAGCTCGGCAAGTGGGCTGCCGCATTGCTGGGCATTTGGGTCGTCGCCTACTTTGTTGTCGGCGCTGCAGTGATGCTTGCCTGATGCGGAGGATGCAAAAAATGATGAAGAAAAGTTTGCTCAAGATCTCAGTCATGGTGTTGGGCGCCGTTGCAGGAAGCGTTTGGGCTGCCGGTTCGCAGGCCGATTACGATCCGCTCAAGGAGCCTTCGGGGGCAGCCTTTGCGCATACTTGCGCGGCCTGCCACGGCACGTACGGTTATGCACGCGATTCGGCTTTCCCTCCTTTGGCAGGGATGGATGCCCAGGTGTTTGCTTCAGAAATGAAGAAGTTTCGCAGCAAAGAGCGTCCCAGCTCCATCATGAGTCATATCGCTGACGGCTACAGCGACGCGGAAATCGAGCGCATGGCGCAGTTTTTTGCGGCTTTGCCCAAGACTGCTCCTCAAGGAGGAACAAAAAAATGAGAAAGTTTGATTTATTAAACTTTGCTCGTGAGGCGGCTGCTGGAGCGCCTGACATGGTGCGCCGCAGACTTTTGACGGCTGCTGCGACGAGCCTTGCTCTGCCGGGGGCGTTGGCTTCCGGCAAGGCTTGGGGGGCGTCTGCCGGCGCAGGCTTTCGCGTATTGATCGTGGGCGGCGGCGTAGGGGGAGCAACGGCCGCCAAATATCTCAAGATGTGGGCGCCGGACATTGAGGTCACAGTCATTGAGCGCAATCCTTCGTTTGTTCGGCACTACGGCAGCTCCGAACATTTGACGGGCGCGGTGACGATGCAGGATCTGACGGTGAGCTATGACGGGCTGCGTGCGCGCGGCGTCAAGATTGTGCAGGCGCAAGCCAAAGGACTCGATCCGGTGAAAAGAACGGTGACGGCGCAGGGCCCCGACGGCGCTTTGGTTCAGTGCGGCTACGACGCGCTCATCGTTTCGCCCGGCGTCGAGCTTTTGTATGACGGCATTGAGGGCTACAGCGAGCAAATCGCCGAGACTTCCATTCCTTCGGGCTGGATTGCCGGAGCCCAGACGGCGCTGCTGCGCCGGCAGCTTCTTGCCATGCCCGACGGCGGCACCGTGGTGATCGTTGCCCCTCCAAATCCTTACCGCTGCCCTCCGGGACCCTACGAACGAAGTGCGCTCGTCACCGAATGGCTTCTTGAGCACAAGCCGAAGAGCCGCGTCGTCATTCTTGATCCGAAAAATGATTTCGTCACCGATGAGACGATGATCCTCGGCTGGAACCATCTCTACGGCTACGCGCCGCCGCAGCCTTACGCTGAGAAGCTCGACAAGTTCATGGTTGAGCCTTCGAAAGACTGCCGCATTGAGTGGCGCCGCGAAAAAGACGGGGGCAAGCCGCTTTCCGTTGATCCCTCGACGCTTACGGTGCAGACGCCTTCTGGAGCTCTCAAGGCTGATGTGCTCAACATCGTGCCGCCCATGCGTGCTGCCAATATCGCTCGTGATTTCGGGCTGACGAATGCTTCGGGCTTCTGTCCGATCGACAAACGCACCTTTGCCTCAAGCCTTGTTCCTGATGTGTACGTGCTTGGCGACGCTTCGATTGCTGATGCCATGCCGAAGTCGGGCTACTCGGCCAACACCCAGGCCAAAGCTTGTGCCAGAGCGATTTTGTGCCGCCTGCAGGGGCTTGAGCCGCCGGAGCCGGCCTGGTCGAATACCTGCTATGCACTGGCAGGCGACGATTGGGGACTGTTCGTAGCCGATACTTTCCGCATTGTCGACGGCAAGATTGCCCGCACCAATACCCGTGCACGCTACCAAGACCTTGACGCTTCGCGCGTTCAGCGCCAGGTGGCCGCAAAATATCTGCGGGCCTGGATGAGAAGCATCACGGCCGATTCTTTTGGCTAAAAGAGGAGAACATACAAGCTATGAAATTTCATAAATTTTGCGCCGGCATGCTCGCTCTTTTAGCCGCAGGCGTCGTTTGGTCGGCTTCAGATTCTTCGAATCAAGAAAAACTGGCTCAGAAATATGAAGCCGTTGTCGATGAAAAGGCTGCGGCTGCCCGCACAATGCTGCCCGCAGAGGTGCAGCCGCAGGCTCCTGCCCCCAAGCCGCAGCAGCGGCAGGCGTTGACTCCGCAGCAATGGAGCAAAACGCTCGCCGGCATGCCGCAGGCTGAGGTTTTCCAAGGCTTTTCGGTGCACTCCAAGCATTTCTGCTCAAGCTGCCACGGCAAGCAGGGGCTGGCCGATACCCCGAATTGGCCCGATGTGGCAGGACAGCCCAGCGCCGTGACCATCAAGGCGCTGCTCGACTATCGAGAAGGTCGACGCAAGGGGACGCCTGCCGCCGACTTGATGACTGCGGCTGTTGCAAAGCTCTCGGATCAGGAGATTGTCGATGTTGCCGCGCTCTATGAATATTTGCCGGGCCGCGGCTCTGATCGGCAAGCTGCACCTCTTGCGAGTGCTCCGAAGCTTGTCCTCAAGGGCGATCCTGCAAGGATGGTCACGCCTTGCGCGGCCTGTCACGGAACCAGCGCCAGAGGCAATCCAAACGGCCAGGTGCCTGTTTTGCACGGACAGCAGGACTCTGCGATTGAGACTGCCCTGCGCGACTACCGTTCGGGTGCGAGAACTTCCGATATGCTGATGGAGATGCGTCAATTTTCAAAGGCGCTCACCGATGAAGAGATCAAAGAGCTTGCCCGCTGGTACGCAGGCCAGCCTGGACGGCCCGCTCAGGAGCAAAAATAGACTTTTTGGCAGCAACAACAAAAAGCCCGCCGGGTTGAAAAAATTCAAAAACCGGCGGGTTCGTTTTTACGGCAGGCGCCTCGTTCAATGAGGCGCCATGCGCGGCCGTGTCGATCAGGCTGCGGGCAGCTTGGCGAGCTGCGCCTGCACTTTCTCAAGCAGAGCCGTAAAGTCGGTCAGACGTTTTCTTTCCTGCTCAACGACGGCTGCCGGGGCGCGTTCGACGAACGCTTTGTTGCCGAGCTTGCCGTTGCACTTGCCGATTTCACCCTGCAGGCGGGCGACTTCCTTTGACAGACGTTCGCGTTCGGCGGCCACGTCAATCTCAACTTTGAGCATGAGCTTGAAGTCGCGCACGATGGCCACGGGAGCAATGGCGCCCTTGTTGACCGTATCGATGCTTTCGACGTGGTCGACCTCGGACAAACGGCCCAAGAAGCGGATGTAGTCCTTGACGGCAGAAACGACTGAGGCATCGCCCTCAATGAGAAGCGGCACGCGGGTGGAGGGAGAAAGCTGCATTTCGCCGCGCAGATTGCGCACAGCATCAATCATTTCCTTGATGATGGCGGTCTTGGCATCGGCATCAGCGCATTCGCTCGAGGCGTCGTACTGCGGGTAGGGGGCAATCATCACGCTCGTTTGTTCATCGGCTGCGCGGGTGCCGGCACACACGGAAACCTTCTGCCAGAGTTCTTCTGTGACAAACGGAATCACCGGGTGGGCCATGCGCAGCGTGGCTTCAAGCACGAGGGCAAGCGTATGGCGCGTAGCGCGCGCAGCCTCTTCGTCGCCGCTGTTGAGCTGCACTTTGGAGAGTTCCAGATACCAGTCGCAGAACTCGTTCCAGACAAAGCTGTAGATGGCGTTGGCGACGTTGTCGAGACGGTACTCTGCAAAGCCCTCATGCACGGCTTTAAGCGTGCGGTTGAACTCGCCCAGAATCCATTTGTCGACGATCGAGAACTTCATCGGCTTGCCGGCATCGGCACCGAGACCGCAGTCCTTGCCCTCGATGTTCATCAGCACGAAGCGCGTGGCGTTCCAGAGCTTGTTGCAGAAGTTGCGGTAGCCCGCGCACCGTTTGATGTCGAAGTTGACGTTGCGGCCGAGCGTGGCGTAGGCCGCCATCGTGAAGCGAAGCGCATCGGCGCCGTGAGCAGCAATGCCTTCGGGGTAGTTCTTGCGCGTCTTGGCTTCAACCTGCGGAGCCTTTTCGGGCTGACGCAGACCGCGCGTATTCTTCTTGACGAGGGACTCAAGATCACAGCCGTCGATGATGTCCAGAGGATCGAGCGTATTGCCCTCGCTCTTGCTCATCTTGTTGCCTTCAGCGTCGCGCACAAGGCCGTGGATGTAGACGTTCTTGAAGGGAGCGCGGCCGGTGAAGTGCTTGGTCATCATCACCATGCGGGCAACCCAGAAGAAGATGATGTCGTAGCCCGTCACCAAGACCGTCGAGGGCAGATAGAGATCGTAGGCCGTCTTTTCATCGGCTTTGGGATCGGGCCAGCCCAGCGTCGAGAAGGGCACAAGGGCGGAACTAAACCACGTATCGAGCACGTCTTCGTCGCGCGTGAGCTCTACGCCTTCACCGGCCTGCTTCTGAGCTTCTTCTTCACTGACGGCGACGTAGACGTTGCCGTCCTTGTCGTACCAGGCAGGAATCTGGTGACCCCACCACAGCTGGCGGCTGATGCACCAGTCCTGGATGTTTTCAAGCCACTGGCGGTAGACGCTCTGCCATTCCTTGGGGAAGATGTTGACTTCGCCGGAGGTCACGGCCTCAAGGCCGACTTCGGCAATAGAGCGTCCCGGATGGAGGCTGCCTTCGGGAGCAGGCTTGCTCATGGCCATGTACCACTGCTCGGAGAGCATCGGCTCGACGATTTCGCCCGTGCGGGTGACGCGCGGCACCATGTGCTTGTGCGGCTTGATGCTCACAAGCAGTCCTGCGGCCTTGAGGTCTTCGACGGCCGCTTTGCGGCACTCGTAGCGATCCATGCCGCGGTACTTTTGCGGGCAGTTCTCGTTCATGTGAGCCGTCTTGGTGAGCACGTTCATCATGGCAAGGTTGTGGCGCTTGCCGACCTCAAAGTCATTGAAGTCGTGCGCAGGCGTGATCTTCACGCAGCCGGAGCCGAACTCTCGGTCGACGTACTCGTCGGCAATGACGGGAATGAGACGATCGGTCAGGGGAAGCTTGAGCATCTTGCCCACAAGGTGCTTGTAGCGCTCGTCTTCAGGGTGTACGGCCACGGCTTGGTCGCCGAAAAGCGTCTCGGGACGGGTCGTTGCCACGACAACGCCTTCGCTGCCGTCGGCGCCGGGGTAGCGGATTTCCCACATAAAGCCGTTGTCTTCCTGACTTTCGACTTCCAGGTCGCTCACGGCGCTTTGCAGCTTCGGATCCCAATTCACAAGCCGCAGGCCGCGGTAGATGAGTCCTTCGTTGTAAAGCTTGACGAAAGTTTCCTTCACGACGCGCGAGAGCTTGTCGTTCATCGTGAAGTAAAGCCGCTTCCAGTCAAGGCTGTCGCCCAAGCGGCGCATCTGATTGAGAATGGTGCCGCCGGAGAACTTTTGCCACTCCCAGATTTTCTTGATGAACTCTTCGCGGCCGATGTCGCGCTTGTCGAGGCCTTCTTTCTGCAGCTGGCGCTCAACGACGATCTGCGTGGCGATGCCGGCATGGTCGGTTCCCGGCAGCCACATCGTGTTGTAGCCCGACATGCGGTAGTAGCGCGTAAGCGAGTCCATGACGGATTGGTTGAAGGCGTGCCCCATGTGAAGGATGCCCGTGATGTTGGGCGGGGGCAGCTGAATCGAAAAGCTGGGCTTGTTCGGATCGAGACCGGCATCGAAGTAGCCGCGCTCCTCCCAGATCGGGTACCAGCGCGCTTCAATTTCTGCGGGCTCAAAGCTCTTGGCTAATTCATGTGTAGTGGACTGGCTCATAGCACGAATAGATAAAAGACAAAAATTTTCACTGCTCAAAAACAAAAACTGCGGCGCACGAAAAAAATCGGCGTCCCGCAAATAATGGTTTTTCCGTTGCGGGGCGTATTTTCGCACGAAACGCAGACGGCGACTTGAGTGCGGCAAAAACCTCTCGCAAAAACATTCTTTTTCGTAGAATGATCCGACAGCGGCTCGGGCTTGATCACGATTGGCCCAAAGCGCTGCATGCAAAGGCGTCTTTTTTGCGGGTGATTTTGTGATTGAGACTTTCTACAGCAATTCGTATGAATTTCTGCGCGAGCTTTTGTGCGAGACGATCCGAGGGGAGCGCTCCGCGAGCGGGCGCAGTCCTTTTGATGAGCATCACGTGCTGGTGCCGTCGACGGCCGTCGCCGATGATCTCAAGATGCATTTTGCCCGCGCCTTTGGAACCGCCTGCGGGATCGAATTTACGTACATCGGACAGTGGCTGGCGAAGTTCACGAAAAGAAGCGGTGCGGCTCAAGGATCGTTTCTCGACGACCTTGACTGGATGATTCTGTCGCTTTTGACTGATCAAGAGTTTCTTGCACGCAAGGGCTGCGAGAGACTCAAGCACTACGTGGGAGAACAAAATCCGGCTTCGCTTTGCGCTTTTTCGCAGCGTCTGGCCAGACTTTTCACAACCTACGCCACCTATCGGCTCGACTGGGTGCTTGAGTGGATGGGAGCCGATCTCAACGTCTTTGAACGCAGCGGCTTGGCTCGCAGAAAGCGGGAGCGTCTGGTGCTTGAGGCAAGTGCTGACGGCGCATGGCAAAAAGAAATGTGGTCGGAGTTTGCCTCGCGATGCTGGGGACCGAACAAAGAGCCTTGGGCCGGAGCGAAGCTTCTGGCCGATGTTCCCGAGCGCTGGCGCGAACTGCTCTCAAAGGACCCTCGTGAAGCCAGGGGCGAGGCGCTGCATGTTTTTCTTCCCGATGCGCTGCCTCCGCTGGCGCTGCCGTTTCTGCAGGCGTTGTCAAAGACGACGAGCATCAACGTCTATTGCATCAATCCCTCCTCGGCTTATTGGTTTGAGTCGATGCCCGCAGAGCTTTTCGAGCAGTGGAGCAAAAAGAATGCCGGCGCTTTTTCCTATTTGCGGCGCAATGCTTCAAGCGAGCGTGCGCAGATTGAGCGCATTTGGAATTTTTCGCGCGATCCCGAGACGGCTAGCAGTCTGTGCGAGGACGATCTGCAAGCGCCTGAAGCTTTTGGGCGGCGAGGGCTTATGAGCGATGCCTCGCAGCTTGATCCTGCAGGACTTCTTGAGCTGCGGGCTGCCGATGCCGCGCCTCAGCAGCAGACCATGGTCTACGTCAACAGAGGCGAGGACAGCGTGCTGCATTGCCTGCAGCAGGCAATTTTGGAGGACGACCCCGAAAAGCTCGCCAAGAAGAAAACCCCTGGCGACGAATCGATTTTCATCGTGAAGGCTCCAGGGCCGGCTCGTGAGGTCGAAGCGCTCGCAGACTGGATTCAGGCTCTCATTGAACGCACCGCTCTCGAGGAGCGGCCGATTCAAGCCGACGACATTCTTGTCGTGACGCCCGACATCAATACGATGGCGCCGGTTATTTCGGCCGTGCTCGACAACCGTTGCGGCAAGGAGTCGATTGCCTACAGCATCGTCGGTCAATCCGTGGTCGACGTCAATTCGGCGGCTCAGGCCATTCTTGCCGCCGGGCGGTTCATTCATTCGCGAGCTGAACGCAAAGATTTTGAAGCGCTCCTGGCTTACCCGATCACGACGTTTGCGCGGGGCTTCGGCGGCGTGGATCTAGGCATGATTTCAAATTGGCTTGCTGCTGCAGGGTATCGGTTCGGGCTCAACGAAGCGCATGCGCGCGAACTTGTTCAGAGGGGATTGGCAAAAAGCGAGGGCAAGAGTTTTGAGGGAACGCTTGAACGTGCGCTCGAGAGGCTTAATTTAGGAGCTTTTGCTCGAAGCGAAGAACTCAGAACATTCACCGACGTGTATGCCAGCCGCGGCGACGAGCTCGGAGGGTTTTCTCGGGTTGATCAGGCGCAGGCAAGCCGAGCGCTGGAATTTCTGCTGGGGTTTGAGCATGCGCTGCGGCGCTGCTGCCAGGCGCCCCGAAAAGGTTCTGCCCGGCAGTGGCAGAACTGGACGCATGCGCTCATATCAGAACTCTTTGCGCTGGCCGTGCAAAGCGACGAGGTGCTTGCGTTTGGCGCGATCGTCGACGAGACGGCAGGCAAAATGCAGCGCGTGCTCGGCGACGAGGGCGTGGATTTTGAGACTTTCTGGACAATGCTCGGCATCAGGGCAAAGACAGGGCAAACGCCGCTTCGCAGTACGGGACGCGTTGTTTTTGCTCCGATCGACGCCTTCCGATGGCTGCCAAGGCGCGCTATTGCCGTGCTCGGACTCAATGAGGGATCTGGTTTTCCCGGCGTGAACCGCAGCGAGGAGTTTGACTTGATGCAGGCCGAGTGCGTGCACGAAGGGCAGAAACTGTCGGCCAGACGCAAAGGCGATCGAGACAGCCGTCGAAACAATCGAAACGTATTTTTCGATCTGCTGCTCTCGGCTCGGGAATATTTTTACTGTTCTTACTGCGTCGGAAACGATGCCGTCGAGAAAAATCCTTCGGTTGTTCTGCAGGATCTGCGGCAGACCTTGGCCATCGGTTTGGGAAGCGAAGAGGTCGTTGATCGCGAACTTGCGGTACGGCTTGCTGCGCAGACGGCTGCTTTCAAGAGCTTTGATCCAAGCATGAGGTTCGCGGCAAGCCGAGATGCACAAGCAGCCCAGGCAGTAGAGGCTGCCTGCCGGGAAAATTATCTTGCGCGGGATGCGCTCTTTTTGGATGAAAGCGCCGTGCCGATGCCTCAGGACGGTCAAGACAGAAGCGTCAGCCTTACGGAATTCATCGAAGCCTTCATTTATCCGGACTCTTGGCTTTTGAAGGCATTGTCCATATCTAAAACATCGGCGCAGACAACGGCCGACGTTTCGCTTGAGGCTTCATTTTGCGATTCACTTCTGCAAAGGAGTTTTTCTCGCGACGTTCTCGAGCAGATGAAAAAGAAAAGATCTGATGAAGAGATTTTGCACGCTCTTGCACTCAACCCTGCCATGGGGCTTGAGTCTGCGAGAATCTCTGCCGTCGGCGCGAAGGTTGCTGAAATAAGAAGCGGCTTTAAGTTCATGCAGGAAGTCGTCGAGCAAACCACTTCGAGCATCGTCCGCTTTCAAGACGTCTTGGTTGAGAGCGGGTGCTATCGCAGACTCAAGCTGCCTGCTTTGACTGTTTACGAGAAAAAAGAAGACAAAGAGCGCTTTGTCGTACTCGAAGCGTTTTCCTCGACGGATCTGCAGCGCGCATTTTTGCGCTTTCTTGCGCTTGCCTCGGTCGATCACGACTTGGGCGCCTACATTGTCAGCTTTAAGTCGACCGACGGCAATCAAGGCATTTATCTGCGCTCAGCCAAGCAGGCGCAGCTCGAACATCTGCCTTTAGAGACGATTGCAGTGCTCATGCGGATCTTTGAAAAGCACGCTCTGCATTCGCCCTCCATGGCAACAAAGCCGTTTTCGAATTGGGCAGGCCGGCAGACGACGACGGAAATGACCAATGGCGCTCCGATCTGGCTGGGGCGTGATGATCGAGAGGCCATCCAGCAGCGCACCCAAGATTTGATGAGTGCCGTCAGCGGCCTGCAGAAACTCTTTGAGCCGGCAGCGGGAGACGCAAAGAAAACAAGGAAAGCGTCAGGCAAAAAGAAGACGCCTGTTGAGGTCTTCAAGGAAGCCGCGGCCGCGTTTGACTAAGACCAAAGATAAAGAGCATGAGCAGCAATACAGAATTCAACCTCGTCAGTTCGCCTTTGTCCGGGCGCTGGCTTCTTGAGGCAAGCGCGGGCACGGGCAAGACGTATTCTTTAGAGCACCTGGTGGCAAGATTGCTTGTGGAGCGCAAAGCGTCTATTGAGCGCATCCTGCTGGTGACCTTTACAAATGCTGCCACCAATGAAATCAGCGAGCGCGTCAGGCAGCTTCTCAAGCGCATGCATGCGCGAATGCAGCCAGACGCCCAGCCTTTGAGCGACGCGCTTGAAGAAACCCTCATTGAGCAATGGATGCAGCAGGAAGCAGACCTGCAGGCAGTTTTTGGCCGTGCGCTGGAAGCCTTTGACGATGCGTCGATTTTGACGATTCATAAGTTCTGCCAGAAGATGCTCTCGGAATTCAGCTTTACGAGAGCTGGAGACTATGAGGTTGAGCTTGCGCAGACAAATGAGCTCGCGGACACTGTCGTCGAAGAATTCATCCGCAGCGAATCGGCAGCTTTGAAAGAACAAGATGATGCGGCAAAGCTTCTTTCCTGGAAGGAGAATCTGCGCAAAGTGCTTGAGAAGCTTGTCACGGCCGATCCCGTCGTCGCGGCGCTGCGCGTTGATGAGAAATTTGCCGCGGCGCCCGAGACCGAAATTTCCAACGAGCTCAAACAGGCTTTTGAAAGATTTCTAAAAACAGCGCCTGCAAGGCTTGCGGAACTTGAAAAGAATGCCCGGACGATGACTTTTGACGGACTGCTGGTGAAAACCTATGAGCTCGTCGGGCAAAACGAGGATCTTGCCAAGAGCATTCGCCGCCGCTACGACGCCGTCTTGATCGATGAGTTTCAGGATACGGATTCGCTGCAGTACGGGATTTTTAAGACATTGTTTTTTCCAGACAATGCTTCGCCCGAAGAAGCATCAAGCGCTCCGCAGTCCGTCTTTTTTGTGGGCGACCCTAAGCAGGCGATTTATGCGTTTCGCATGGCCGAACTTGAAACATACATGCAGGCGCGCCGCGAAATTCAGGCGCTGCCGTGCGGCAAGGGAGGCGTGCTGGAGCTCACGCAGAACTTTCGCTCTGCCAGGCCTTTGGTTGAATTCGTCAATGCTTTTTTCAGCAGCAAGGACGGCCGCAGCGCTTTTTTAACGCCTGAGATTGAGTTTTCCGAGAGCTCTGCTGCGGGCTCTGCCGCACAATTGGTGCGCGTCTGCGACGGCAAGGCGCTTGCGGTGCCTGCCGTGAGCATCTGGATGAATCCCGTCGAATTTGAAGACAATCCCGATGATCATCCCTTTAAAGCGGCTCTGGCCAGGGAAAAGGAAGCCTTGTGGATCGCGCGCGATATCGCTTCGCTTCTTGACGGTACGGTGCGCGTGAAGAAAAAGACAGTTGTCGATGGGGCGGTGCGCTCTTTCAGGCCTCTTAAGGCAAGCGACATCGTCATCCTGGCGCCCTCGCGCACCGACAGCGAACTGTTCGTCAACACGCTTGCCGATCACGGCATTCGGGCAGTGGTCGATTCACAGCAGGATGTTTTTCAAACCAATGAGGCGCTGGAAGTCCTTGCCGTGCTGCGCGCCATGCTGAGCGCGTCCGACAGAAGACTGGTGTCGGCTGCGCGGGCCACTCGGCTGATGGGCCGCACCTTGTCCGATATTCGTCAGCGCGAAGATCTGGCTGTGGCCGACAGGGAGCTCCTTGCAGAAGCGCTTGAGCGCTGGAGCGCATCGGGTCCGGCTGGAGCGTTCGGCTTCATCATGAAGCACAGACAGACGACGCTTAGGCTTTTGAAGGTCAAGCAAGGAGCATCGTCGCTGCAGAACTATGCGCATGTCGTGGAGCTTCTGCAGGCAAGCTGGGGGGCGTTGAGAGGAGCTTGCGCCGTGCTTGAGTGGTTTGAAGCGGCTATCAGCAGTTCAGACGCGGTGCCCGAAGAAAGAATGGTGCGAAATGCGGCAGATGAGGATGCCGTGCGCTTCATCACCATGCACTCAAGCAAAGGGCTTGAGTTTCCCGTGGTGTATCTGGCCTCGATCTCAACTCTAAAAGAGCGTGCCAATAAGGACGTCTTTTATAAGGGCGAAGACGAAAACGGAAAATATGCTGTTTCCGCGCCTGTCGAGCTCGGCAAGGAAATCCGAGAAAGGGCGGCGATGCGCGAGCGCATCGAAAAGGTGCGTCTTGCCTATGTTGCAATGACGAGGGCTTCGTCGCGGCTCGTGATGCCGATGTTCGGCATCAACACCCGGCAATGGAGATCGTCCTTTTTAAACGCCTGCAATCGTGCGCTTTTTGCCATGGATGGAACGCCTGAGGGCGGATTTGCAGAAAACAGCGCCAGAGTCAGAATCGCCTGCAGGGCTCTGATGGAAAAAACAAACGAAGCCTGCAGCCCGAGCTCAATCGATCTGAAGGATTTTGGCGAAGATCTCACTTGGGCTGCCGCGGCTGAGGACCAGCCAAAGCCAGTGGAGATTGTTGTGGACGAACCGCAAGAGTGCAAGCTCAAGCAGGATCGCTGTCGCGATCAGCGCTGCAGGGCGCTGCCTTCCTACGGGATGCTGCCTGCTTGGAGACGCTCGAGCTTTACAGCGATTGCAAGAAAGCTGCAGGCCGGCTCAGAGGCGGTCCCCGCCGATGAATATGAGCCCGGCACGGATGTGCTCGATCAGATGACGCTGGGACAGACGTCATATCTTGACCAAGACGATGCTCTCAATGAGAGCTTGCAGCGAGGCAAAGAGCAAGATCCAGCGGCAGCGGCTTTCCTGCGCGGAAAAGATGTCGGCGATTGGCTGCACAGGCAGCTTGAGCAGGCTTTCCGTGCGCAAGAGTTGCGAGAGCGTTCCTTGCTGCTTGAATCTGCTGCTGATGCACTTGAGCAAGCTTTTTTCATGGCCGATAGAACGGAGCAGGAAATTGACGCGGCCAAAAGCCTGATTCGAGCCCGCTTCGGTGCGCTCAACGAAGCCGTGCTTTTTGTCGACAAGGCAACGGGACGCAGCATTCGCTTGGCCGATGTTTCTGCTTCGCACTGTCGCCCGGAGATGGAGTTTTTGATGCATGCGCCTTCCAAGAATCTCGACATTGCCTCGCTTGTTGCCGCTCTCAACGCGTGCGGTCTTGAATTTTCAAGCAACGCAGCCGAAGCCTTGCGAGGGTATGTGACAGGTTCAATCGACTTGATGTTTGAAGCTGCCGGCAAGTACTGGGTCTTGGACTGGAAGAGCAACTTTATCGGCGACGGCCTGCCGCACTCATATACGCATGAGGCCGTTGCTGCGGAAATCAAAGAAAAGAACTACGCCCTGCAGTACGTCATTTATCTCACGGCATTAAAGCGCCACTTGATTGCCTCGGGCAGATGCACGAAAGAGACGGTGTGGGACGCCGTCGGCGGGGCCGTCTATGTCTTTTTGCGCGGCATCGATGAGGACAACGAGATGCAGCCGCAGGGCTCGAGACGAGGCGTTTTTGTCGACTGCCCGCGCGCGGCCGTCGACGCTTTGGACGCGCTTTTAGGCGACGGTGCGCAAATGGATGGATAAGGAACGCAGAGTCATGCCAAGAGAAGAACATATTTTTTCTGATGCCGTGCTTGCTTCGGTGAGACTTTTTGCCGGCATGCTGCGTCGAAACGGAAAGGATTTTTCTAGTGAAGATGAAAAGCATCTCGCGCTTTTGCTCGGCGCGCTTCAAGAAGCCCAAAAAGACGGCAGCGTTTGTTTGGGCAAGGACCGCTTCGAGTCGGCAGCCGCCGAGGCAGGCATGCCTGAGGCTTTGCTCGGAGAGCTTGTCGAGAGATTTGCACAATGCGGACTGATCAGTGTTTTTGACGGCATTTTCCCGCCAAAAGAGGCTCCTTTGGTTGCAGATGCTGTGCAGAACGGTATGCGCGTGTATGCCGAACGCAGTTTTTATGAAGAGCACCGGCTGGCCGAAAAGGTGGTGCGTCTGGCAAGCAATGGAACAGGGAAAACTCCGCCGGCAAAAGATGAGGCGGATAAGCCCAGAAGGGCAGCAGAGCTTGCCGTCAACGAGCATTTTGTGGTGGTCAGCGGCGGGCCGGGGACAGGAAAAACGACGATTGTTACGAGCATTCTTGCTGGACTGCTCAAAGAAAACATTCATCGACGCGTCGTTCTTGCCGCACCGACTGGAAAGGCTGCCGGCCGCATGCAGCAGGCCGTGCATGAGCAGGCAAAAAGAAGGTTTGCCGATAGCGCCGTGGGCGACAAGCTGCTTGGGCTTCAGGCGAGCACGATACACAGACTTTTGCTCACCAAGCAGGATGACGGTTCGCGCCCTGGACCTGAAGCGCCCCTTGACTGCGATGTGCTTGTTGTCGATGAGAGCTCGATGGTGGACATGCCCTTGGCCATGAGGCTCTTTGACGCAATTGACGAGTCTCGGACACGCGTGATTCTGCTCGGAGACAGACATCAGCTTGCCGCCGTAGGGCCTGGCTCTTTCTTTGCTGATCTTTCGGACGCCGCCGGTGCTCTTGCAGGAAACATCGAGCAGCTCACCTACAGTCATCGGTTTGCCTCGGACAAGGCGATCGGCACGCTTGCTGCGGCCATCAATGCGGCTGACGACAAGGCGGTGACGGAGCTTCTTGGCAGCTTGACGAAGGACGCGGGGGATGTGCACGAGGACAATGTCGTACGCTGGCACCATGCTCGAGATTTAAGCGGACAGCTCTCCAGCCAAGCGCGCGACTGGGTCAGAAGCATGATGCATCCGGTGATTGAAAGCATTCGCGCCAATGAGGAAAACTTTGCTGCCGGCGGACAAAAGCGACTGGAGGCCGCCCGCTCGGTAGCCCGGACGATGCGCAGCTTTGGGGCGCTGGCAGCGGTGCGTCGCGGCCCTATGAGCGTTGAAGCAATTAATCGTGAGGCTGATGCCATTTTGTGCGCCAATGGGTTTGAAGCAAGCCGCTGGCGGCAAATTATCGTCCGCAGCAACGATGATGTGCTCGGGCTCTACAACGGCGACGTAGGGGTCGTTGTCCCCGGAGAGGATGCTGGCGACGAAGTGTTTTTCTTAGACACGGAAAGGTTTGTCAAGCTCGGTCTGCTGCCGCCCTTTGATCCGGCGTTTGCCATCACGATTCACCAGTCGCAGGGTTCGGAATATCACCATGTGGCCGTGTTTCTGCCCGTGGACGAGGATTCGCCGTTGGCTGCGCGAGAGCTGCTTTATACCGCCGTGACGCGCGTTAGTGATGAGCGCGGAACGAAGGCGTCGGAAAAGCGTTTCGGAACGCTTGATGTCTTCGGCAGCGAGCGGGTTGTGAAAAAATCGGTCAAAACGCGTGTGATGCGCGAGGGTGGACTTGCCGCAAGGCTTGGCCAAATCAGGAGTTCTCAGCAAAATAATTAGTACCGAGCGCGCAGCTTTTGTTCGAATTTGGAGTGAATACATCGTGAACAGCAAATCCACCGTCAACGGGGCAGTCGTTTGGCTGGCCATACTCAAGCGCATTCCTCGAAATTCTTGGGTGACGACGCAGCAGCTGCTCGAGAGCATGCAGGAAGCGGGCTACAGCATCAGCGAAAGAAAAATTCAGCGCATTTTGAAGGAAATGGCCGATAGCGCTGAGTTTGGAATCGAGACCAACAAAAAGGCAAAGCCGTACGGCTATCGGCTGCGGCTGCCCGAAGGATCGCTGCCGATCAATCAGATGAGGCCCAACGAAAGTCTTCTGATTCGGCTCTTTGAAGAACATCTTCGCTTTCAGCTTCCCGAGCGCATTCGCAGCTGCTTGACGCCGGTGTTTGAGTCGGCTCGTTCAACCCTCAAGGAGAAAGCTTCGGGCAGAGCCAAAGAGTGGAGCTCAAAGGTGGCCTTTGTTCCGAGCACTGTGCCGATGCTGCCGCCCAACATCAAAAACAGCGTTTTTACTGCTGTGAGCAATGCTCTTTATCGAGATGCAAAGCTCGAAGTGCAGTACGAAAACTCCAAGGCGGAGACCATACGCGGACTGGTGTCTCCATTGGGACTGGTGCAGCAGGAGCACAGACTTTATCTGATCTGTCGCTTTGACGGCTACGATGATGTCAGGCACCTCGCGCTTCACCGCATTAAAAGCGCCGCAGAGTGCGAGAATTTTCCTGCTGAGCGTCCAGAGGGATTTTCTTTGCAGCGCTACATTGCCGAGCGGCATCTCAATTTCAGCAACGGCAAGAAGGTTCTGCTGGAAATCGAATTCACCAATCCGATAACGGCAAAAAATATTCTGGAGACCCCTTTTACAAAGGATCAAAAGCTCGAGCAGCTCGATGACGGAGCTTGGCGCCTTCAGGCTGAGATGGACGATACCGTGATCCTTGACGGGTGGCTTGCTGCTTGGAAGGATGTTGCTGGCATTCGCAAGGTCGTCAAAGCGGAAGTCAAGGTTAGATAATAGGCTGTATGCAGTCTGTTATTTTATGTATGCAGCGCCTTGGTGTGCATTGCGCATTTTTTTTGCAACATGCTCTGAATTGCTGCGCTTTATCCATAGAATTTGCTCTGCATTCGAGGCGACATTTGGTTCAACCGAGGATCCATATGTGCAGGAGCTTCTGATCGATTTGCGGGAATCGCGGGAAGATGTGCAGGATGTTTCTGGATTCTGACGGCAGTAAATGAAAAAGTTTGATTGATCAAAATTAAGAGAAGAGTTCTGAGGAAAGATGATCTGCAGACTCTGCTCTTGACGTGGACGTTTTCTGCAAAAGGCGGCCAGAGCATCAGTCTAAAGCCGCAAAGTTTTGCGACTGAGCAAGTTTTTCCTTGAGGTAGGCCGATAGGTGTTTGTCGCAGCAATATACTCTGGCTCCCCGCACGCCTCGCGAAAGCAGCACGCGGTAGCAGCGGCAGACGTAGGGCAGCAGATTTTTTTGGCGCTCGGCCTTGCCTTTGCCTAAGCCGTTTTTGCCTCCCTTGTCATAGTAATTGTCGATGTCGGCATAGAGTTTTTTCTCAGTTGGATCGTAATGCAGGTCATTGCCGATGAATACGCCGACCCAGTCGAATTCCAGCCCTTGGCTGGTATGCACGCAGCCGACTTCGTGGCGAAGTTTCGTGTCTGGATCTATGGCCCATAAATAGCTTGAGCTGCGGTTGTTCCAGGGCAGTTTGAGTGTGCCGAGGTCAACGTCCGGGACTTCCCCGTGTTTGTTGTTGTCTTTTGTCCATGGCCATGCATATCCGGCTAGAAGTCGGGCGCCGGAAATGACGCTGCGGCCTGCAATTTTGGAGTTGCCTGAGCAGGCTCGATTTTTTTCATCGACAAAATCAACGACAGCCTGCGGAGTGTCGACAATATCAAAGTCAAAATTAGCCTTGTCCCATCCCTGAGCATTGCCGACCGACTGTTCGTCGGCAAGTCCAAGTACGACAGCAAGCCAGTTGAGAAAGCCCGCAGAACCCTGACAGCGAAACTGTGCTGCCAGGTCGATTTGGGTGATGTCGGCGCGATATTTTTTTGCTGCTTTGCGAATTGACTCTACAGAGCCGATGTCGTAAGGACGAAGCGCTTGATTGTCATCGACAAAGAAGACGGATACGCAAGCAGCATTGACGATGTCTTCAATTTGATTTTGTCCGCGGTACATGTTTTGATGAGAGTGCAGACGGTGTGCTTCATCGCAAAGCAGACAGTGGAAGCGATTCCTGGGGAAAACGTTCTTTTTTGATTGATTGATATCTGATTCGAAAAACGACATGCTGCCGCAAAATAGATTTTTCGCAAAGGATTTGCGGCGTTTGGTTTCTTTGGAATCTTGAGTTTGTCCCGAGAGCATGCTCACCATAGTTTCGCGAAATGATGTCGTAGGCGAAACAAAGCGGATGTTGCGGCGGCGCTCATCGTTTCGGAACTCCTTCAGAATCGATGCAAAAGCGCTGATGGATACGACGCTTTTTCCTGTGCCTGGTCCCCCGGTGATGATGACGCAGTGTTTTGAGTTGAGGGGCGCGCAGCGCACGGCGCTCATGATTGTCTCGTAGGCAATCTTTTGTTCATCAATGAGAGTGAAGGCTTTGGGGCTGGCTTCGTCGAACATGGCTGCGACAGCATCTGCAAGTCGCGTGCTAGGCACAACCTTTCCGTTGGCAAGCTGCTCCATGATCTCTGCGCCGTCGCCTCGCTGGACGTATTCGAGCACGAAGGCGCCGAGCGATTTTCTGTCGTGCAGACCAAAAAGCGGCGTGTTTTGAACGAGTTCTTCGTTGGGAGCGGCTGCAAGAGGATCGTGACTGATGCCCTTGTAGTCATAGTTGTGCATATATGCGCAGGCGTGCGCGCGAAGGCGGTGCTTTTCGACCGCATCAAGCATGTTTTCAAGAAATATTTTGTATGACCATGCCTGATAGCAAGGGTGGCTGGTCTCTTCGTTTCGAGTTCCGGCGACATTGGCGATCACAACGCCCGGTTTGCTTTCAATGGCCTGTGCGGACGACCACTGCTTGAGTTCAATGATGACGAAGTTCGCTGATCCTTCCTTGTCATGACCGGTGATGATGAAGTCCACGCGTCGGCTAGACGTCGGCAGCCGATATTCAATTAGAACTCCGCAGCTTTCCGGCACGCCGGCCTGACTCAGCATGATGTGCATGTGCGGCAGAGAGTTTGTCCAGGCGCGGTATTGAGCGGTGTTGCGCACGGCTGGATTGAGATCGGCTTGTGCGAGGCGTTCTGGAATTTCAGCGCTCTCAGCGTAGAACTGTTCAAGCGTGCCCTGATAGACGATTGTCATGAACGGACCTTTTTCTTGAGTTCGTTGTACTTGACGGAACTTCCGTAGCTTTCCTTGACTGGATACTTTTCGCCGTTGACTCGAATTTTGTCTTTGATGGCAGCGTCAATGTCAATGTTCAGACGCTCAGCCAGAAGCAGTGCGTAGATGACGACGTCGCTGAGCTCTTCCTTGAGCTCTTTGGTTTTTGCAGCCGCTTCCGTGTCAGCTCCTGACCATTGAAAACATTCGAGAAGTTCTGCGGCTTCCAGGCTGATGGAGATGGCAAGGTCTTTGGGATTGTGAAATTGCTTCCAATTGCGGTCGTCGCGAAAGGCAAGAATAAGCTTGAGCGTTTCTGCGCTTATCACCGGCTTCAGGTTCAAAGTTTGATCGTGCATGACTAACCTCAGATTTGCAGACAACCACAGACGAATCTTAGCGAGTTGCCGAGAAAGCAACAGATGTTGTCCAGAGTCGCTGCGACGACCTAAACTACATTTAGCCTGAATTTTGAAAGTTCAGAAAACTGTAGTCGGAGGCAGAAATAAAAAAATCCGCGACGAATGGCGGATTGGCAGGTGGAAGCATCGGGGTTTGGTAAAGTTTAGTTTGCAAACAAAAAACCAACCAACCCCGCTTCCG
>CALXQS010000029.1 GCA_944390715.1 uncultured Duodenibacillus sp.
GGGCATCTAACTGTCATTTTGCCGGTTGATTGATTTTGATCAGTGCTTATATGAATCAGTCAACCGGGAGTTTGGGAAGCTTTTCCTGCTGCGAAAGGTTTTTTTTGGGCAATGAAAAAGCCCGCGCAGAATTGGAACTTCTGCGCGGGCTTGTCTTGACTACTTAATCAGTCGCTATGTCGAGCTGCACATTAGGCAACAGGCACATAGTAGAAGAAGAAGTAGATGAAGCCCGTAGCGATCGTAGCGACGATCATCGGGATGCACGTACGCTTGGCGATCTGGAAGCTCGAGACGCCTGCCATGCCGGCGATAGCGATCAAGGCACCCGTAATCGGAGAAGATACGCGACCGAAGGAAACGAAGATCTGCAGCGGGAAGATGAGCGAGATGATGGGAGCGCCCAGCGTCTTGGCAACATCAGGAACGAGCGGAGCAAACGAGAAGAATGCTGCGTTGCCCGAACCCATGATGAATGCGCAGATCCACAGCAGCGCGCCGCCCACGATAACCATCGTAGCCAGACCGAAGCCAGCGGCGTCAGCGGCGTTGATCAGCGTGGCCATAGCACCCGACTTGATGAGGCCGGCAGCGAAGAATTCGCCGCAGACGATCAGCGAGACGACGCTGACGAGGATCTTGCCCATGCCTTCGAAGAAGAGCTTGAAGGAAGCAAGCACGTCGCGCAGGTTGCGCCAGCGAACGAGTTCGAAGATGATGGCGATGATCGTGGAGATGACCATGGCGGTCACGACGTCCATGCGGATGGGGCTACCAGCAACCTTCGAGAAGAAGATGATCAGGAACAGCGGGATGATCGGGAGGATAGCGTAGATGCGCGGAACATCCTTGTCAGCGTCGGCGGCCTTGGCGCCGGCGAGCGTCTGAATGTTGTTCGGATCAAACTTCCAGCCTTCCTTCTTGTCCCACCAGCGCTGAACGATCATGTGCGTGATGCAGACGATGAGCGTCACGGCGATGAACAGCGGCAGCTGGTAGTAAACGAAGTATTCGGAAACGTCCATGCCTGCAACCTGAGCAGCCATGTTGGCGTTGCCGGAACCGGGACCAGCGTCAATGTACTGTGCGCAGCCGATCACGCCCAGAGCCGAAAGCGGAGAAACGCCCGAGCGAACGAGAATCGGATACAGCGTAACCATGAGCAGCAGAGCGAGGCCGGCGTGCGAGGGCACGAAGATGGCCATCACCTGGGAGACCAGGAAGGAAGCGCCCAGCAGGATGTACGGCGACTTGATGAGCTTCAGGGGACGTTCAAAGACCTTGAACAGAGCGCTCGAGGCGCCGACGTGTTCCATGTAGCGAGAGAAACCGCCGATGGCCATCAGCTGCAGGCCCAGTCCGGAAATACGGCCGGCAAAACCATCGCTGAAGACCTTGAAGATGTCAAAGCCGCCGAAGTGGGTGGACTTTTTGGCATCAAGCAGCGTGCCGAGGTCAAATACCCAGGTGCACAGCAGCAGCACGAAGCCGCCGATGAACAATGCTGCCTGCGGGTAGTAGCCCTTCAAAAGCAGATAAACAACCGCGACGATGACAACCGCGGCAATAATAAGACTAACCATGATGATGAATTCCTGTCGTTATGGTTGTGATTTTTCTCTTAGGACAAGGTGCGACTACTTCACAGCAATCGCTTCAATTTCAACCTTGGCTCCCTTGGGCAGAGCAGCAATGCCGACAGCCGAACGGGCAGGGGCGCCCTGAGCCGGGAAGAATTCGCTGTAGGCTTCATTGAAGGCAGCGAAATAAGAAATGTCCGACAAGAAACAGGTGGTCTTTACAACCTTGTCAAGCGAGCTGCCTGCCGACTCAAGAATAGCCTTGATGTTCTTGATCGAAGCACGAGCCTGATCCTTGACGTCTTCGGGCATGGTGCCCGTTGCAGGATCAATCGGCAGCTGACCGGAAACGAACACGAGGTCGCCTGCAGCAATGCCCTGAGAATAGGGGCCGATTGCTGCCGGAGCGTTCTTCGTAGACAGAACTTCCTTCTGCATCGCAAATACTCCTTTGTTTTTGATGTTATGAGTGCCTGCCCGTCCAATGTCACCGCGACTTTCATGCGTGAGGGACGCAAAAAGACGCAAAAAAGGCCGACGGGTAGACTGGTATAACCTTCGGTGACAGGGGCATTGTCGCGCAAAAGATGTAAGCAATCTTTAAGGGATCACCCTAGTTTTTATAGGGTTGACCATATCTTTTTTTTATTAAATTCCGCTTCAGGCCTAGAGAAATAGGGCAAAGCACCAAAAAGCGAGTCTCGGCGCGGCTGGACGACTCTTTGAGCGAAAGATGATGAAAAACAAAGCGAAGCAAGAAATTTACGGTGCTTTGATCATCCCGCAAGGCTTGCTGTTGAGGCGCAAACAGAATCAAGCTGACAAAAGAAGTATCTCCGCAGCAACGCAGCCGAAGGCAGGCAGCGACAATTGTAAGGACATTCATATTTGTTAACTTAAGGCAAATTGGAGGCAAACGATAGTAGCAACCTACGCATAAGTGCTTACAATCGATTGGTATACCAGTATATCGCCGACCCCGTTATACGGTTCTTTGTAAAACTCAAAAAAAGAGGCTCCCAATGGCAACTCTTGAACTCCCTTATGAGGAGGTATTTGACCTCCTCCATAAAAGCTGCACGTCGATTTCGCCTGACGTCCTGTTTTTGATGAAGCAGGCCGCCGAGAAGGAAACCAACGTGGAAGCCAAGACGTTCATCGAGACGATGCTCAAGAACGTCGAACTTGCTGGCAAGATGGACAAGCCCGTCTGCCAGTCTCCCGGGTTCCCCTCTGTGTGGATCCGCTGGGGCGATGCAATGCAGCCCAACCTCGGCAATCTGACCGGCAACATCACCAAGGCTGTGATTGAAGCCACGAAGGCCGGCTACATTCGTCCTTCGATCGTGCATCCTCTTACCCGCTTCAATCCGGGCGATTCTTCCGGCCGCGGCGTTCCCAACTATGAGCTGCGCTATGAAAAGGATCTTCCGTACTGCGAAATCGTGGTGAGCGCGAAGGGCTGCGGCGCTGAACTTCCCAACGTTGCCAAGATTCTGACTCCGGCTACGCTCGGCAAGAACTACAAGGGTCTCAAGAAGCTCGTGCTCGACGTCATCTGCGGCGCTGAAGGCTATATGGGCGCTCGCGGCTATCCGTGCCCGCCGTTCTCGATCGGCATCGGTCTCGGCGGCCAGATGGACGTTGCTGCCAAGCTCTCGCGTGAAGCCATCTCCACGCGCAGCTGGCTTGACCACAATCCTGATCCGCTCTTTGACGAGCTCGAACAGGAACTGCTCGCTGACATCAACAAGCTCAAGAACGGTCCTGCCGGCATCGGCGGCGATACGACGGCTCTTGCCGTCAAGATCGGCTGGGCTGCTACCCACACGGCCATCTGCCCTGTGGTGATCAACTTCCATTGCTGGGTTGCTCGTCGTTTCGGCGTCCGCTTCTATCCCGACGGCCATACCGAACAGCTCTTTCAGGTAGGAGAATAAGACATGGCTGTATACGAACTGACACTGCCCGTTGATGATGCAACGATCGAAAAGCTGCATGTGGGCGACATCATCTACATCGATGGCCAGGTTTGCACGGCGCGCGACATTGCGCACCTCAAGATGCGTGAACTCGTTGAAGAAAACAAGCCCCTGCCCGAAGACATTCGCGGCGGCGCCATCTTCCACGCCGGTCCCGTCATGAAGAAGGATGAGAACGACAAGTGGTACTTGAGCGTGATCGGACCGACAACCTCCATCCGCATGGAGCCGCACGCTGACTTCGTCGGCCAGCAGGGCGTCAAGGTCATCATCGGCAAGGGCGGCATGGGCGAAGGCACCAAGGCTGCTTTGCAGAAGTACAAGCAGGTCTATGTTCAGGCTTGCCCGGGCTGCGCCGTGGTTCTGGCTGCCGGCATCGTCGGCACGAAGGATCCGCACTGGTTCGAGCATGGCATGCCTGAAGCCATGTGGCCGCTGCAAGCCAAGCACTTCGGTCCGTTCCTGGTGACGATGGATTCTCACGGCGCAAGCCGCTATGACGAAGTCCGCGATCGTGCACAGAAGATCGAAAAAGAAATTCTTGAAACGAAGTAATTTCTGAAATTTAGGGAGGGGTGTGTGCCGTAAATAAGCCGCTCCTCCTTTTTCATTGCAGGGAAGCATACTTACTATGGAAAATCAGAATTGGTCTCCTTCTGCGGCTTGCGCCGAATTTGTTTCCGGCTTGAAGTTCGAAGACATTCCTGCTGAAGTCGTCGACACAATCAAGCGCGATATCCTGGACTGGATCGGATGCGCCGTTGGCGGCGCAGCAGATCCGTCTTCTCAGCCTGTCAAGGATATCGGCGACTTTTTCGGAGGCAATGAGCAGGCGGATGCACTCAACAGCGACAAGCGCAATGCGTTTTTTGCCGCCATGACCAATGCTTATTGCGGACACATTCTCGAAATGGATGACGTTGACCGCGACAGCATCAGTCACCCGGCGACAGTCAATATTCCTCCGGCCTTGGCGCTGGCTCAAACGCTGGGCAAGGGCGGTCGTGATCTCATTACCGCCGTCGTTGGCGGTTTTGAGGTGATGCTGCGCATCGGCGCGGCGATTACGCCTGCGCATTATCAGGTTTTCCATACGACGGCGACAACGGGCGTTTTCGGTGCTGCGATGTCCGCAGGCAAGATGCTCGGCCTGACCGAAGCTCAGCTTGCCTGGGCTTTGGGCAATGCCGGCTCCATGTCTGCCGGTCTTTGGCAGTTCCTGCCTGACGGCGCCATGAGCAAGTTCCTGCACACAGGGGCTGCGGCTGCCAACGGCGTTCTCGTGGCGATGCTCGCCAAGAACGGCTTTACCGGAGCCAAGCATATTCTCGAAGGCAAGCAGGGTTTCTTTGCCGGGTATGCCCGTCAGGAAGCCAACCTTGATCTTTTCAAGGATTTTGGCACGAAGTGGCGCGCAGGCTTGATTTCCTTCAAGCCCTATCCGTGCTGCCGTCATACGCACTCTGCAATTGATGCCGCCGCAGAAATCCGTCGTCAGGCCAAGGGCCGCGCTCTTGCGAGCGTCAAGCTCTTTACCTATAAGACGGCTCAGCAGGTTGCCGGCATTCGTCATCCTGAGACAACGCGTCAAGCCAAGTTCAGCACCGTTTACTGCGTGGCGAGCACGTTGCTTCGCGGTACGCCTTCGGAAGCAGATTTCAGCAATGAAAATGTCAACGAAGCCGATGTCAAGGCTCTCGAAGCCCGCATCGAGACGGCAATTGATGAAGAAATCAATGCACGCGTGCCCCGCAATTGGCCCTGCCGCATTGAGGCTGTGACCGAAGACGGCGAAAATCTCGTCGCGCAGGTCTGGGATCCGACGGGTGACCCTGAGAACACGCTTTCCTGGGAAGGCGTTGAGACGAAGTTCCGCATTCTTACCGATGGAATCATTTCAACTGAGCAGCAGGACAAGCTCATTGCAGCCTGCCGTGACCTTGAAAATCTTGACTCCGTTGCTGAGCTCATTGAGAGCGTCAATGCCAACTTCACTCGCAAGTACTAACCAGAGAACGCGATTTAGGCAGAAAGTCAGCTAGCGGACTTTCTGCTTGGATTCAATCAAACCAAACTATTCAAACAACTTGCTTATCCGACCATTCTTTTTTTGGAGAGACAAAGATGGACGAGACCAAAAGAGAAGTGTTTGACACTAAGCGCATCATTAAGTTGATCATCGGCTTTTTGCCGTTGCTGCTGCTTTTTGTCGATCCCCCCGAAGGCATGGATCCCAAGGCATGGGGTCTGTTCCCGTTCTACGCCGGCGCCATTTTGATGGTTATGCTGCAGCCCGTGGGCGAAGCAACGGCGCTTCTGATCTTCCTGGGCTTGTATGCCGTGATCAAAAATGGTCAGGCGGTATCGCTTTCAGGCTTTTCGCTTGCCATGACCTGGCTCGTTGTCGGCGCCTACGTGATTGCGCAGGCTTTTGCTGATACGAACCTCGGCCGCCGCATCTCCTTCTGGATGATTCGCATTTTCGGCCGTACAACGCTTGGTTTGGGTTATGCAGCAGCGTTCGCTGACTTCATCATTGCTCCTGTGACGCCTTCGAACGCGGCGCGTACCGGCGGCATCATCTGGCCGATTTTCCAGCAGATTTCCGTGTCTCTTGGCTCTACGCCGGACAAAAATCCGCGCGGCATCGGCGCTTATCTTGCTGTTTTGCTCTACGTCATCACGATGTGCACGGGCATTACGTTCTTGACGGGCTATGCTGCCAATACGGTTGCTTGGTCCTTGGCCGACCAGATGCTTGATCTGCACATTTCCTGGTTGCAGTGGACGACGGCCTTCATTGTGCCCGCCGGCGTTGTGCTGCTCATCGCCCCGTATGTGATGTACAAGATCTACAAGCCCACGATCACCAAGGTCGACAACATCCGCATCGCAAAGGAAGGTCTTGATGCGATCGGCCCGATGACCGGCAAGGAAAAGCTTCTGCTCGGTCTGTTCGTGCTGGCCATCATCGGTTGGGCAACGAGCTCCTACACGGGTTTGAATTCCACGGGCGTGGTGCTGGGCTTCATCGCTTTGTGCTTGATGACCGGCATTCTGAAGTGGCAGAACATTGCTAAGAACGGCAAGGTCTGGGGCACCCTGATGTGGTACGGCGGCATTCTCGGTCTGGCCGGTGCCATGAACAAGTTCGGCTTCTTCAAGTGGATGGCCGCTCAGCTTCAGTTGATGGTCGACTTCTCGCAGTTTAGCCACATCACCTTGTTCATCATCTTGGTGTTTGCTGGTTCTGCCTGCCGTTACCTGTTCGTGTCCTGCGGCGCATACATGGCCTCCGTGCTTCCGGTGCAGTTCACGATCGGTTTGGCTGCCGGCCTGCCGAAGTGGGACATGTTCCTGATGTTCCTGATGTGCGGCGTGATGGGCGCTTTGCTCACTCACTATGCAAATGCTGCTGGTCCTGCTCTTTACGGTGCCGGCTACGTCAGCGTGCAGCGTTGGTGCGCCATCGGCTTGTTCTTTACGCTGCTGTCGTACGTGATCTTCGCCATTATCGGCGTGCCGTACTGGGTTGCTCTCGGTTTGTTCACTTCGCTCTAAGCGCATAGCAGCAAACCTGTAGACGAAGGCGAAGGGCTGGTGCAGCAAACAGCATCAGTTACCTTCGCCTTTTTTGTTATTTGCTGACGATATGTAGTTGTTGTGGTATAAATACAGTAAAAAAACAAAAAGTGATCGCAGACATCGGCATGCATTTGCAACGGGGAGCCGGCGTTGCGGCAGCACGATTTGCGATCAGAGGGTTGGGTTTTATGAATAGAAATAAGGTGCTCGATAGAAGTCACCAGACGCTTTACAGTCAAATAGCCAATATTTGGCGCGACAGAATCCTCTCGGGTGAATTCAAGCCGGGAGATGTTCTTCCTTCAGAGCGAGAAATCGCCGCCGAGCTCGAAGTAAGCCGCATACCGGTTCGAGAGGCCATGAAGTCGCTCGAGTATTTGGGCGTCGTGCGCCAGCAGCGCGGCAGGGGCGTTGTTGTGCAGGAGGCAGATCTGGGAAACGCGCTCAAGGTCGTGGGTCCTCTGGTGACCACGATTACTCCCGATATTCTTGAAAACCTTTTCGACTTCCGCATTCTTATTGAACCGTACGCTGCCGAGCAGGCAGCGCTTTACGCGACTGAGAGCGAGCTGCAGGCAATAAAAGAGGCTGTTGAAACCCAGCGGCAGGCCTACCTCAATAAGGAAAAGGCGGAAAACGTTTCCTTTGACTTTCATTATCGCGTGCTTATGGCTTCGCACAATGAGATCATTGTCATTGTGAGTCGCTTTCTGAGCGAAGTTCAGCATTACTCGCGGCATATGACGCTTTGGAATGAGGAAAGGCGAAAGACCGCCTTTGCCGATCATTTCGCAATTTACGAAGCGATTGCCGCCAGAAAGCCTGAGCTGGCTCGAGAAACCATGAAGCGGCACTTGTACGAGGCCAAAGACGTGCTTCCGACAGTGCCTGCGGCATCAGCCGATGACTGATGTGCTGGCAGCAGCGTCGTTATCACAGCATCAATCGTGTAGTATCTTTGCGGGCAGTTCGTCCCGCATTTTTTTGAGGAGTTTGCATGACAAGCAGGCAGCAGTTTGATGCGATCTGGATAGCCCAGACCGACAACACGGCGACTATGCTCAGAGATGCAGCGGCAGGAGAAAACGTTGCGGCAGCCTTGGCTGGCGGAGCAGAAGTTAAAACAGTCACTCTGCGCGAAAACATTGCTTTCGGCCATAAACTTGCTTTGAACGACATCAAGGCCGGAGAAGAGATTTTCAAGTACGGCGAAGTGATCGGTCGTGCATCCGCGCCGATTGCCTGCGGCGAGCACGTTCATGTTCACAATGTCGAAAGTCTGCGCGGTCGCGGAGATGAATCCGGCATTGGGCACGAAGACGACTTGTCTGTTCCAGAAACGTTTGTCGGCAGCGGGCGGCTTGTTCTTCAAACTCCTCAGACCGATGCGCAGGAAAAGACTTTTCTCGGTTATCCCAGAGCCGACGGGAGCGCCGGCACGCGCAACCTTGTAGGAATCATTTCATGCGTGGCCTGCGCCAACGACGTTGTGACTCGTTTGTCCGATATCGATGGGGCGGCGTGCTTTACGCACCAGCAGGGCTGCTCGCAGACAATGCCTGATGTGAAGAAAATTACACAGGTGCTCATCAATCTTGCCCTCAATCCCAATCTGGGAGCCGTGTTCTTGGTCAGTCTTGGCTGCGAGAGCGTTCCTTCGCAGAAGGTGCTTGAGGCGGTTCGCGCAGCAGGCAAGCCCGCTGAGATGATTGTGATTCAGCAAGAAGGCGGCCTGACGGCAGCGGTTGAGAAAGGTCGCAAGATCGTTAAGGATCTTGTTGACAAAATTAAGGCTGATCCTGTCGCTGTCTCCGTGAGCAAGCTTCGCGTGGGTCTTAAATGCGGCAGTTCGGATACAACGCAGGGATTGTCGGCAAACGTCGTCGTCGGCAGTTTGACGGATATGCTGGCTTCGGCCGGCGCTGGGGTCGTCATCGGCGAGACGACTGAGTTCATGGGAGCCGAGCATATTGCTGCGCGCAATGCTGCCGACAAGGAGACGGCCGAGTCGATCGTACGGCTGGTGCGCCGCATGGAAGAGCGGGCCCTGGCCGTGGGTGTCGACATGCGCGGCGGCCAGCCTACCCGTGGAAACATTGCCGGAGGCCTGAGCACGATCGAGGAAAAAAGCTTGGGGGCTCTGGCAAAGGCAGGATCTGCCGTCTACCAGAAGGTCATCGACTACGGAGATCGAACTGATGTGCGCGGTCTTGTGATGATGGATGCTCCGGGGCGCGAGCCGGAAATGCTCACGGGTCTGGCTGCGGCGGGATGCAATCTGATTGTCTTTTCGACAGGGCGCGGTGCGCCTCAGGGGTTCCCATTCGTTCCTGTCGTCAAAATAACCGGAAACGAGCGTACCTACCGGGTCATGAACGAACATATGGATATGTGCGTGAGCGGCGTGATGTCCGGCACTCAAAGCGTTGCCGATGCTGCGCGCGAATTGCTCGAGGAAGTGCTTGCCGTTGCTTCGGGAAAGCCTTCGAAGGCAGAGAGGTGCGGCTACAACAATTCCATGAACATTTACGTGACCGGGCCGGTCATCTAGCAGGAAAATACCCAACAGAATCGGGCCCTGAGCAGGGCTTTTCGACGGTTTGACTTGGGGGGTTGAGCGAGGATGATTCTGCCTAGGGTTTTCGATGGATGGGAATAACCTTTGTTTGGGTAGGTTTGAGATGTTTTTCAGTTTCAGCCGGAGCTAAAATAATTCGGTTGAAGGTGCCCGCCGCCATGAAGAGTGAGGCATGACGACTGAGTGCCGAAATATTAAAAATAATTCCTCCACCAAAGTTATTGCAGGTCAATTATGAGCACTTGTGAAAAGAATGAAAAAGGGGTTGGCGTTCTTCGCAACCCGTGGCTAAATCGCGGTCTCGCTTTCAGCGAGCAGGAACGTGATGCATTGGGTCTGCGCGGGCTTCTGCCCGCTGCTGTTTCTACGCGCGATCAGCAGGTTCAGCGCTGGAAGGATCTGATCGCTCAGCAGCCGACGCCGCTGATGAAGTACGTTACGCTTGACACTGCCCGCATGATCGACGAAGCTCTCTACTTCCAGCTCGTGATGGAAAATGTCGAAGAGTACATGCCTTTGATCTATACGCCGACCGTTGGTGAAGCCTGCCAGAAGTTCGGACGCATCTATCGCGCGCATCGCGGCCTTTACATCTGCGCCGAGGATCGCGGCCATGTCCGCGACATCGTCGCCAATGTTCCCAATCAGAAGGTCGACATCATCGTCGTCACCGACGGTCATCGCATCCTTGGCCTGGGCGACCTCGGCGCCTGCGGCATGGGCATTCCCATCGGCAAGCTTGCTCTCTACACGGCCTGCGCCGGCGTCAATCCGCAGCACACGCTGCCCGTGACGCTCGATGTCGGCACCAACAACGAAGAATTCCTCAATGATCCTCTGTACATTGGACAGCGTCACAAGCGCGTCGACGACGAGACCTACTACGCTCTGATCGAGGAGTTCGTGGCAGCTGTGCGCGAACGCTGGCCCAACGTGCTCATCCAGTTTGAAGACTTCCAGAATACGCACGCCTTCAAGCTGCTCGACATTTGGCGCGACCGCGTGCCGTGCTTCAACGACGATATTCAGGGCACTGCCTCGGTCGTTGTTACCGGCTTTTACTCTGCAATGCGCGTCAAGAAGGAAAAGCTCAGCGATCAGAAGATTCTCTTCCTGGGCGCGGGATCTGCTGCAACCGGCATTGCACACCTCATTGCCGACGCCATGGTCGAAGAAGGCGTTTCGCGCGAAGAGGCTCTCTCGAAGATCGCTCTGTTTGACTCCAAGGGCCTGGTCACGAGCCGCCGTACGGACAAGCTCGCCGACAACAAGCTGCCGTTTGCGCACGATTATGAACTGTGCACGAGCTTTGCCGATGCCGTTCGTCATCTCAAGCCCACGGCTATCGTCGGCGTGTCCGCTCAGCCCAAGACCTTCAGCGAAGAAGTGATTTCTCTGATGGCCCAGTACAACAAGCAGCCGATCATCTTCGCTCTGTCGAACCCGACCTCCAAGGCCGAGTGCACAGCCGAGGAAGCCTACAAGTTCTCCAATGGCACGGCTCTGTTTGCCAGCGGTTCGCCTTTTGCTCCTGTCGAGTACCAAGGCAAGACTTTCGTGCCGCGTCAGGGCAACAACAGCTACGTCTTCCCGGCCATCGGCATGGGCTGCATCTACACGCACGCCACGAGCGTTCCCAACGGCGTGTTCCTGGCTGCCGCCAAGAGCCTTGCCGACCAGGTGAGCGAAGAGGATCTTGCCAAGGGCGCTTTGTATCCGCCTCTGGCAGAAATTCGCGAACTCTCCGTGTCGATTGCTGCAGCTGTTGCTGAGTACTGCTTCGAGCACGGGCTGGCTCAGATCGAGCGTCCTGCTGATCTCAAGGCGGCTGTTCGCGAAGCCATGTGGCAGCCGAGCGATCCGAAGTTCACTGCTGGCGAATAATGAAGTAGCCCTGCAACGCTTCGCTTGACCCGGGGAGTTCCTTCCCCAGGATGCGTTCGCTGAAAAACCGTCCTCTTGCCGAGTGCAGAAGGACGGTTTTTTCATACCCAAAAAGCGGTATATGCGCAAAAAGGAAAAAACAAGGAGATTTCCTTGAATACTTATTAAGAGGTACGATTGAACGAGTGCAATTCGTTTTCAATTTCCATTTTTGATGACAAAGCAAGATGAACTTGTTTGATTTTAGGCAAGCTTGCTGACAGGCATTACACAATGGTTCTGTGCAAAAAAAGGCCGCGCGGTGCAAAACACCGGAGGCGGCGCAAGAGGGGAGCAGTAGAAATACTGGCGGCTGGCTAGGTTGCTGCGACAAAACCCCAGAGAGCCAGCAGGATAACCTGGCCGGTCAGGATTCTGAGGCACATTGCCAATGGGTAGACCGTTGAATAGGCAATGGCCGACGAGTCCTTTTCAGAAATCGTATTGGCGTAGGCAAGCGTAGGCGGATCCGTTGTGGCGCCAGCCAGAAGTCCCACGATCAAGTGATAGTTCATGTTGAACTTGATGCGGGCTACGATGCCGACCAGGATGAGCGGAACAACAGTGATCACAAGGCCTGCAGCGACATAAATCGGGCCGTTGCCGTTGATGAGGGCATTGACGAATTTGTCGCCAGCCGACAAGCCGACGCTGGCCAAAAACAGAGCAATGCCCATTTCGCGCAGCATCAGATTGGCCGAATGCGTGGTGTAGGTGATGAGCTTGAAGTGCGGACCCCAGTAGCCGAGCAAAATGGCCACAATCAGCGGACCGCCGGCAAGCCCAAGCTTCAGAGGCACCGGCATGCCTGGAATGGCGATCGGCAGAAAGCCCAGAATGATGCCAAGCGCAATGCCTAAAAAAATTGAGATGATGTTTGGGTGATCAAGCTTCTTAACCTGATTGCCCAAACGATCGGCAAGGCGAGCAATGGAGCGCTCGGGGCCGACGCAGTAGACCTGATCGCCTATCTGCAGGTGCAGATTCTGATAGGGAAAAAGCGTCATGCCGGCACGAAAGACTCGGGTGATGTTCACGCCGTCAAAGCGGCTCAGATGCAGTTCGCCAAGACGCATGCCGTTGACTTCTTCACGCGTGATGAGAATATTGCGTGAAATGAGCGGCGAGTGGGCCGTTGCCAGATCGACTTCCGTATCTTCCTTGCCGAAAAAGGCAATGATTGCGGGTTTGTCTTCAGAGCCGGCAACGATTCTGAGCTTGTCGCCGACGTGCACTTGCGTATCGGGTCCAGGGCTCGTAATCACCTTCTCGTGCATGACTCTTGAGCAGATGAAGGGCCTTCCGATGAGCTTGCGCACGTCGCGCATCGACTGCCCGTCGATGCCTTCGTTGGTGATGTCGACGTGAAAGAAAATAGGGGCGTCGCTCTTTGCATTGGCTTCTTCTTCCCAATGCTGGTCTTCTTCCTTGACGTCGATGCGAAAAATGATGCGCAGAAGAATGGCCGACATGATGATGCCGACAACGCCCAGCGGGTAGGCGCAGGCATAGCCCACGGCAATGTTCTCGCCCGCATAGCCGAGCATGTCGAGCGCTTCCTGAGTAGCGCCAAGTCCCGGAGTATTGGTCACGGCGCCGAAATGTACGCCGAGCATCTGAGGCAGCGTCACCGTGCCCTGCAGTGCAAAAAAGAGCGCCACCGTCAGAATAATGCTCAGAACTACCGCAAGAATCGTGAGCAGGTTGAGCTGCAGTCCGCCGCTCTTAAAGGAAGAGAAAAACGAAGGGCCGACCTGCAGACCAATGAAGAACACAAAAAGAATCAGGCCGAAATCGCGCAGGAAGTTGAGCACCGTCATATTGACGGCGATGCCGGCGTAGCTTGCCGCAAGGGCGGCGAACAAAACAAACGTAACGCCGAGCGAAACGCCGAAAACTTTGATGCGTCCGAGCGCCATGCCGATTGAAATGACAATGGCATACACAAGCATGATGTGCCCGATGGAGTCGGCATCCGTGACAAGCTGCAAAATCCAGTCCATGACGATGTCTGCGGCCCAGTCAGGGCCAGAGATTTCCTTTGGTCGAAAGAGAGGGGAACAAGTTTATTTTGAAAACGAGGTGAAATTTATGCGTATAAACCCGCCTAATAAACAGGCTGCAGTGTAGAGCGCCTGTAAATTTTGTGAAAGCTTTTGCCTTTACTCAGATGCTTGTCTCAGGACACAAAATTTTGCGGACACAGATGGGGAGTTACTCTATACTCCTTTCGCGGTAGGAAGGGCAGAGTATTTCTACCTCTTCCGATTGACGCAATTTGTGCTGACACGCCGCGCTCGGATTTTTGTGCGCGGACAATATTTATACGAGGAAAGCGAAATGGCATTTCGTATTGAAAAGGACTCCATGGGCGAAATTCAGGTCCCTGACGACAAGTACTGGGGCGCCCAGACGGAGCGCAGCTACGAAAACTTTAAGATCGGCGTAGAAAAGATGCCGATGCAGATCACCCGCGCTTTTGCCATGCTCAAGCAGGCCTGCGCCATCGCCAACAACAAGTTCGGCAAGCTCGACGAACGTCGTATGAACGCCATCAAGCAGGCTTGCGACGAAATCCTCGACGGCAAGCTCGACGGCAACTTCCCGCTCGCCATTTGGCAGACCGGTTCGGGCACGCAGTCCAACATGAACATGAACGAAGTGATCGCCAACCGTTCGACTGAAATCCTCGGCGGCAACTTCCGCGACAAGGCCAACACGCCCAAGGAAAATCTGGTTCATCCCAACGATCACGTCAACATGAGCCAGTCTTCGAACGATACGTTCCCGACGGCTCTTCACATCATGGCTGTGGTTGAAACGACCAACTACCTGCTGCCGCGTCTGTGCGAATTTGAGAAGTGCCTGCTTGCCAAGAGCGAAGAGTTCAAGGACATCATCAAGAACGGCCGCACCCATCTGCAGGACGCCACGCCTCTGACGCTCGGTCAGGAATTCAGCGGCTATGCTTCCATGATCACCCACAGCAAGAAGCACATCGAAGTTGCTCTTGAATCTGTGCGCGAAATCGCCATCGGCGGCACGGCCGTCGGCACGGGTCTCAACTCGCCCAAGGGCTGGGGTGCTGAGATTGCTCAGACCCTGACGGAAAAGACCGGCATCAAGTTCATTGACTGCCCCAACAAGTTCTACGGCCTCACCAGCCACGATTCGCTCGTTGCTCTCGAAGGCGCCTTCGCTGGCCTGGCTGCCGACCTGATGAAGATCGCCAACGACATCCGCTGGCTCGCCAGCGGCCCGCGCGGCGGCCTCGGCGAAATCACGATTCCGGCCAATGAACCGGGTTCTTCGATCATGCCGGGCAAGGTCAATCCGACCCAGTGCGAAGCTGTGACGATGGTTGCCGTTCAGGTCATGGGCAATGCCACGACGATCAACATGGCTGCCTCTCAGGGCAACTTCGAGCTCAACGTCTTCCAGCCTGTTGTTGCTCACAACCTGCTGCAGAGCATCCGTCTGCTGGCCGACGTGATGGTTTCCTTCCAGGAACACTGCGTTGCCGGCATCACGGCCAACAAGGAACGCATCCAGGAACTGATGGAACGCTCTCTGATGCTCGTGACGGCTCTCTCGCCGCTCGTGGGCTACGACAATGCCGCCAAGATCGCCAAGTACGCTCATGCTCAGAACAAGAGCCTGCGCGAAGCCGCGCTCGAACTCGGCCTTTGCACCGAAGAGCAGTTCAACGAGTACGTTGTGCCCTCCAAGATGATTCATCCGCAATAATCTGCCGATGACGGATCATCTTCAGCTGCGAGCCTTCTAGACTCGCAGCGCAGGCTGTCTCAGTGAAAGCTCGATTCTGTACGCTTGTCCAGAATCGAGTTTTTTTTATTACTGCGCCGTCGAGCTGAACAGGCGCATAATGGCTTGGATCAATATTTTTGAGGAATTTCAACCATGGCTGATCTCAATGCATGTTCTATGCCTGCATCTTCGGGCACTTTCCCGATGCCCTGCGTGCCCGGCTGGCCGAAACTGCGAGCCGGCACCCAGCTCGACGCGATGTATGAAAGGCTGCAGCGCGATGGCTTTTCGTTTACGCGTCCGGGAGCGGATCCAAAAAATCCTCATGTTCTCGTCGTCTTTGATCCCCAGTGCTACTGGTCGAATCATTTCTGGAAGACCACGCGGGCATTGGAAGACAAGGTGTTTTTCATTTGGTTTGCCGTCTGCGTTTCGGCTGATGTCAGCACGGCGCAGGCCGCGTGCATGCTTGCCGCTGAAAATCCCTGGGAGGTGTTTTGCAGGCATGAGGAAAGTTTTGACGATCCTGACTTCTGCGGGATTCATCCTGAGGATTATGCAGTCAGTCAGGATGATCGCAATCGGGTTTGGCGCAATGCCCGTGTTTTCAGAAAGGCAGGAGGCACGCAGGTGCCTTTGGGCATCTTTCGAAAGCCTGACGGCAGCTTCGTGCCGCTTTTCGGCGACGACACGCTAAGCGAAATCAAGCAGAAAATTGGGCTTTGACAATGCTGGGCGCACCTATTTGCGGCGCTCTTTCGGGGGTTTGTCCTGTGGTTTGCGTCTGCGCAAAAGGATAGAGTACGCATAGTGCTAAACTTCGCCAGCTTTTTTTATGTGAAACGCCTGAACCATGTCTATTGAAATTGCGCTTGCTTTGCTTTTGCTTGGATCCTGCACGGGTTTTCTTGCGGGGTTGCTCGGCATCGGCGGCGGCATGATCCTCACGCCGTTTTTAACCATGATGCTTGTGTATACAGGCGTTCCTGACGAGCATATCGTGCATGTGGCCATTGCGACGTCGCTTGCGACGATTATGTTCACCTCCATGTCTTCGGTGCGGGCGCACCACAAGCGCGGCGCCGTTCTCTGGCCCGTTGTCTGGATGATTGCGCCGGGCATTCTGGTGGGCGCTTTGGCCGGCGCCAAGGTGGCAAGCGCTCTGCCCACATTCTGGATTTCCATCGTGTTCGTGTGCTTTGTGGGTTTTTCGGCCTGCAAGATGTTCATGAATTCAAAGCCCTCGCCGTCGCGCGAACTGCCCGGCAAGCCGGGTCTGTTCGGCATGGGCGGCCTGATCGGCGTCATTTCTGCTCTGGTGGGAGCCGGCGGCGGCTTTATTTCCGTTCCCTTCATGGTGTGGTGCAATGTAAAGATGCAAAACGCAGTAGGGACCTCGGCTGCGCTGGGCTTTCCTATTGCAGCAGCCGGCACGCTCGGCTACATCATCACGGGCTGGGGAGAGCCGGGACTGCCGGGGCTGCCGATGATGATGGGCTACATCCATTTGCCTGCCCTGCTGTGCGTGTCGGCAGCAAGCGTGTGCACGGCTCCTTTCGGAGCCAAGGTCGCTCACAGCATCAATACCAAGCCTTTGAAAAAGCTCTTTGCCTGCAATCTCTTTGTGCTCGCAGGCTACATGCTGTATCGTGCCATCCTGAGTTTCTAATTCAAATAAAAAAAGAAAAAAAGGAGAAGCTGCAATTTAAGCCGTTGCACGAGCGCGCATGAAGCACGACGACAGTAAGGCGTGCGCGCCTTTATGCGGCCTGGCCGCGTTCAGGGCTTCGGCATTGAATCAGCTCGATAATTAAAAAAATCAGCGCGTGCCCGCCGTCAATTAAGCTGTTGGTGCGCTGCTGCCGCCAAACGAGGACCCTGATCGTCATGCAGAAAGTCAAATACGGCGTCTGGAACGGCGTCAAATACGACAACACGCAGGGAGGAGACGCAACGCCTCCCGATTTGCCGATGTCTGCCTTGCAGAACTTCAATCCTGGCAATCCGATTGAAGCCATCATCGGCAAGCCAGGTTTTCTGGTTTTCAATGAGGCCGTCAGTCTGACAGGCATTCTGTATCGGTACTACGCTCGCACGCACGCCATTGCCTGCGGACGCTGCACGCCCTGCCGTACCGGCTCGATTCTGCTGGAGCAGGCGCTCGAGAGCTTGATTCGCGGCGAAGGCGACAAAGTCGACTGGGACCACATTTATGACACGGCGGTGCAGATGCGCCGCACGAGCATGTGCGGCATCGGGCGTACATCCCCTGTGGCCATGATCGGCGCCATCAAATACTTCAAAGACAGGCTTCTGAACAATCCCACGCTGATGGTGGGCGACATGTATACGACGGTGACGGCCAAGTGCATCGAAGCCTGTCCGGCTCACGTCAATATTCCTCGCTACATCGACTACGTTCGCGACGGACATCCGGAGCTTGCCGTGGGCGTGCTGCTGCACCATTATCCGCTTGTCGCTTCGTGCGGGCGCGTGTGCGCACGGCCCTGCGAGGCAGCCTGCCGGCGCAACTACATCGATACGCCCGTGGCCATCAAAGACATCAAGCGTTTTGCCGCGGACAATGTGGGCGCATCGGTGTCTGAACTTTTCAAGGGCATGGATCCCATGCTCGATCCGACCAAGGCCCGCGTTGCAGTTGTGGGGGCCGGACCGGCCGGCATCAATTGTGCCTACAACCTGCTGATGATGGGCTATCCGGTCGACATTTACGACAAAGATGAGAATGCGGGCGGCATGGCCTTAAGAGGCATTCCGCCGTATCGTCTGCCCAAGGGGCTGCTGCAGAAAGAAACCGACGCAATCGGCGAGCTCGGCGGCGTCTGGCACTTCGGCAAGCAGCTCGGGCGCGACTTTACCGTTTCGAGTCTTTTTGACGACGGCTATGGCGCCGTGTTTCTCGGCATCGGCTGCGCCGAAGGCGCTTATCTTGGACTGCCCGACGAGGATACGACGCTCGAAGGCTATCGCAACGGCATTGACTTTCTGCTTGAAGTTGAAAAGGGCGTTGCCGACAACCAGCTGCCCAAGATTGAAGGCGACGTGGTGGTCGTCGGCTGCGGCAACGTTGCCATGGACTGCTGCCGCACGGCCAAGCGCATCTGCACGGGCAAAGTGCACGTGGTGTACCGCCGCACGGTTCACGAAGCAAGCGCCGATCCGGAAGAAATCGAGGCCGCACAGGCCGAAGGCGTTGAGTTTCACTTCCTCACCAATCCGGTGGGCATGCACAGCGCCGATGGAAAGGTTACCGGCGTGCGTCTGGTGAAGATGGAGCTCACGGAAAAAGACGCCAGAGGCAGAAGAGGCGTGCGTGCGGTCGAAGGCAGTGAGTTTGACATTGGCTGCTCGACTCTTATCGCTGCCATTGGGCAAAAGCTGGACCGCACGGCATTTACGGAAGCCGACGGCGTGCTCTTTGACAGACGCGGCAACATTGCCGTGACAAGCGCGCTGGCGACTTCGCGTCCGGGCGTGTTTGCCGGCGGCGACTGCGCCACGGGGCCCACGACGCTCATCGGCGGTCTGGCTCACGGCGAGCGTGCCGCCTACTCGATTGACGAATATCTCTCGCGCGGATCCGTGGGCTTCGTGCCGCGTTTTCGCATGGGACAGATTTTGCGCGACTGCCGTCTTCTTGAAGACGGACGTCCTGAGCAGCCGCACCGCAAGATACCGCGCGAGAAGCTGCCTCAGATGCGGGTTGAAGACCGCGAAGGAAATTTCTGCGAAGTTGACCAGACCTTTACCGCGGAGCAGGCACAGCGCGAAGCTGCGCGCTGCATGCGCTGCTATCGGCTTTATGCCATTGTGACGCCGCGCCCGATTCCGGGCAACGAGCGCATTGATTACCAAAACGAGAAAGTTCTGCCGGGGGCATAGGTCATGAAAGCTTGGATCAACGACATCGAAATCGAATTTACCGAAGGCGAGACCGTACTTCAGGCGGCTTCCCGCATGGGAATTTTTATTCCGACGCTGTGCGCTTTCCTGCCCTTGGATCACACGCCCGGAACGTGCCGCATGTGTCTGGTGGAGATTTCTCCGGGAGCAGACGGCAGCCAAAAGCAGATCGTTACGGCCTGCACGACGCCTCTTGTCGAAGGCATGCGGGTGCAGACCCGTACGGCTGAGGTGCGCCGCATTCAGCGCATGCAGGTTGCATGGATCTTTGCCGATCACGATCAGGACTGTGCGAGCTGCGCGCGCTACGGCAATTGCGAGCTGCAGGATCTGGCCCTTTACGTGGGCTTAAGAGACAATACCTGCAACGGGCGCTTTACGCAGAAGCGTCCCGATGATTGGTCGGCAACAGGCGTTGTTCGCGATGCCAACAAGTGCGTGCGCTGCGGGCGCTGCATTGAAGTCTGCCGCAGCGTGCAGGGAATATCGGCGCTCACGCTTGACGACATCGGCACGGCAAGCGGCGTAGGCGTGGCCGGAGCCACGCGCTGGGCTGACAGTTCGCTTTGCGTGCAGTGCGGTCAGTGCACTTTGGTCTGTCCGACGGGGGCCTTGAGCGAGCACGATCAGATTGAGAAGGCCGTCGACTGGCTCAATGATTCGGAAATCAAAACAGTGGTTGCCTTTGCACCGGCCGTGCGCGTCACGATCGGCGACGAATTTGGGCTTCCTGCAGGACAAAATACGGAAAAGAAGATCATCACGGCTCTCAAGCGGCTGGGCGCGGATTTTGTCTGCGACATCAACTGGGCGGCTGACGTGACGATCATGGAAGAGGGCACGGAGCTGCTGCATCGTCTGGAGTCCGGCAAGGGGCTGCCGATGATGACGAGCTGCTGCCCGGGCTGGGTGAACTTTGTCGAAAAGCTGCATCCTGAACTGATTGACAATTTGTCGAGCACGCGTTCGCCGCAAGGCATATTCGGTTCGCTCGTCAAGACTTGGTTTGCCAAGGAGCACGGCATTGATCCTGCCAAGATCAGATTCATTTCGCTGATGCCCTGCACGGCTAAAAAGGATGAAGCCGCGCGCGAACAGCTTGCCAAAGACGGAATGCCGGACACAGATCTGGTGCTCACCGTGCGCGAGTTTGCTCGTTTGCTGCATCGCTACGGCATTGATCTGACCGCGCTGCCTGAGTCTGAATACGATTCGCCCTTCATGACGGAAAATACGGGCGCCGGCGCAATTTTCGGCGTCACGGGCGGCGTGATGGAGGCGGCTTTGCGCACGGTGCACCATGCCGTGACCGGAAAGGAGCTCGAACACATCGTCTTTGAGCCCGTTCGCGGTCAGAGCTGGCTGCGTGAAGCCGAAGTCGATCTCGGAGCCAAGGGCAAAGTAAAGGTGGCTGTCGTGCACGGCCTGGCCAATGTCGCCCGACTGATCGAGCGCATTGAAAGCGGCGAGGCCGACTATCAGTTCATCGAAGTGATGGCCTGCCCGGGCGGCTGCGTTGACGGCGGCGGCACTGTGCGCTCCAAGTTCAACTACCTGCAGTTTGCCGACAAGCGCGCACAGGGCATTTACGACATCGACGAAAAGCGTCCGATTCGTCAGTCGCACAACAACCCTGATGTCGCAAGACTCTACAAGGAGTTTTTGGACAAGCCTCTGAGCTGCAAGGCCGAAGAGCTTCTTCATACGTCCTATAAGAACCGCAAGGCTGCGCCGCGCCGCAGAACCATTACGGAAATCTGGCGCGAGGTCAAGCTCGGCTGATGAGCCATGCGCCGCCGGCCGCTGTCGGCTCGGTTTAAAACCGAGCTGCCGGCAGCGGCAGACGGCCAAGGACTTGTTTTTGCCTTCACCGCAGCCGTGACGGCTGGCCGACGGAGCGTGCGTCTTATAAAATCAGCAGATCTGGGCTGATTTTTCATATGTTTCGGCTTGTTGACCGAATTTTTCTGCACGTTGATGTCGAGTTTGCCGCCGCGTTTCATTGTTCGCATAAGCTTCCAGCCTTCCCTATTTCTGAACTTTTTTCGGCAGGCGGCCGCTGCTTTGCTTTTATCGTGCCTGAGCCTTTGCTGTGCAGGGACTGCCGCTTCTGCT
>CALXQS010000030.1 GCA_944390715.1 uncultured Duodenibacillus sp.
CGGGCATCTAACTGTCATTTTGCCGGTTGATTGATTTTGATCAGTGCTTATATGAATCAGTCAACCGGGAGTTTGGGTAGCAAGCCCTCTGAATTTTCGCTTCAGAGGGCTGCATTGTTTGTTTCCCCCCTTAAGCCACTCTTTGCATGACCACCCAAAAGTACGGTAAAACTTTTGCGTCTAATCAACAATGATTCTTATTCTTTTTTGTGAATGAGAATGAGTCGCATTAGAATACGCATGACGTTTCGAAGCATTTCTTCGAAATCCTTTCATCAGAAAAAACTGCACCAGCACTCAGTGCCTGCAGCACAAACAAAAACTGGAGATAAGAAAACATGCGCAAAACTTTTAAACTGGCATTGATTGCTACAGCAGCCGCAGCCGCCCTGGGCAGCGCTCAAGCTGCCGAAGTCACGCTCTATGGATCCGTTTCGACCGGCGTAGTCTACAAGCACTCTGACGAATTGACCGGCGGCGAGAATGCAATGAAGGAACGCGACAGCGTATCGATGGAAAGTGCGTGGTACGGCGATTCGATCTGGGGCATTACGGGCTCTGAAGACCTCGGCAACGGATGGACGGTGGGCTTTACGCTTGAAAATGAATTCACCTCTGACGACGGCAACATGGCTACCGCCGACACCCTGTTTGACAGCCAGTCCTATCTGCGCGTCGGCAACGACATGCTCAACATTGCCGTCGGCAACCTCGGCACGCTGGCCAGCGCGGGCGGCGACTTTGATCTCGTCGGAGGATTTGATCCGCTTGAGGCTGCGTTTGGCGTTGGCGGCATGGGTGCTTTTGCAAGCCGAGACTTTGCCATGTCCAATACGGCCGTTGTTGAAATCACTCCCATTGACGGCCTGAAGGTTTCGTTCATGGGCTCGGTTGGCGACGACGACTCAAATACCCGTTGGGCTGACCGCAATCACTACTACGGCGTCGGCGCTCTCTATGAAAACGGACCTTTTGCCGCAGCGGCCGTCGTTGAAATGATGCAGTACGATCGACCGGTCGGTCTTTCTGACGACGACAAGGGCATGACCTATACGCTGGGCTTGTCCTACGACTTTGACGTCGTCAAGCCTATGTTCATGTACCAGCACGCCGATAAGGTTCGCAATTGGATGGACGGCGACATCGGTGCTGATGCCTACACGATCGACAGCTTCCTCCTGGGCGCTACTGCTCCCCTGGGCGGCGGCAACCTGCTGGCCAGCTTGCAGTACCTCAAGGCCGAAAATGAATCAACCTCGAGCAGCAACAACGAAGCCGATGCCTGGATCGTTGGTCTTGCCTACACCTATGAGTTGAGCAAGCGCACGACGATCTATGCCGGCGCCACCTATGCCAAGGGCGGCGACGGGCTCGACAAGGACCTCGACGCCGATGCCAGCTTCGGCGAGTTCATTGACCGTGCCGACTACAACGGCTATCAGTTCGGTCTGGGGCTGAACCACACTTTCTAACCGACTGATTCTCCGAAAGAAGCACATCAGCTGTCTTTTTCCGGCCGGAAGTCTCCGCAAATCGGAGCTTCCGGCTTTTTTGATCACTGAGCAGCGCCTTGAACATCACCGTTTGCGTCTCTGGAACCGCACGAACTTTGCTGCAGGGCATCTTCAAAAAAGAACGCCTCAGCCTTCCTAATTCTTTAGCACTACTACGACCAACTGAAACCTGTAACAATAGTTCTCCATAAGTAGCTGATCCGTTCAAAATAAGTAGAAAAAATACTTATGGTGTATTTTCACTTTCGTAGTGTCCCTCTAACATCGCAATAAGCGTCGGACAGGGTACGCCCGTCAGGGGCGCTTGTTTGACAAAGTCAACCCCCAAATCCTCTGGAGCCTTTTGCGACTCCTAGGCAAAGGAGAAAACAACATGTTTGAGACGCAATATGAAGCGCTGCGGCGTCAAGGCATCAGCCGTCGAAGCTTTTTGCAGTTCTGTTCGCTGACAGCTGCAAGCCTCGGGCTGGGCAGCGCCGGTGCTCAGGAAATTGCTCAGGCCATGCAGACCAAGCCGCGCACGCCTGTTGTGTGGCTGCATGGGCTTGAATGCACCTGCTGCACGGAATCCTTCATTCGCAGCTTCCACCCGATCGCTGCGGACATGGTGCTCAACATGATCAGTCTCGACTACGACGACACGATCATGGCTGCCGCCGGCCATCAGGCCGAGGCCGCTTTGGCCGACACCATTGAGAAATACAAGGGACAGTACATCGTTGCCGTTGAAGGCAATATTCCGCTTGGCGAAAGCGGCGCCTTCTGCATCCCGGGCGGCGAGACGTTCCTCTCGAAGATCAAGCACGTGTGCGCCAACGCCAAGGCCGTCATCGGCTGGGGTTCGTGCGCTGCATGGGGCTGCGTGCAGGCTGCCAAGCCCAATCCCACGAAGTCCGTGCCGATCACCGAAGTCATCACCGACAAGCCCGTCGTCCTCGTGCCGGGCTGCCCGCCGATTCCTGAAGTGATGACCGGCGTGATTACCTACATCCTCACCTATGACCGTCTGCCGCCTCTGGATCGCCTCGGCCGTCCGAAGATGTTCTACGGCCAGCGCATCCACGACAAGTGCTATCGCCGCGCACACTTTGACGCCGGTCAGTTCGTCGAGAAGTTCGACGACATGGGCGCCAAGCTCGGCTACTGCCTCTACAAAGTCGGCTGCAAGGGCCCGACGACCTACAACGCCTGCTCGACCATTGAGTGGAACGAAGGCCTTTCCTGGCCCGTCAAGTCCGGCCACGGCTGCATCGGCTGCTCGGAGAACAACTTCTTTGACAAGGGCAGCTTCTATGAACACGAACCTGAAATTCTGCCGCCTGGCTGGTTCGGCGTTGAAGCCACTGTCGACAAGGTGGGGCTTGCCACCGTCGGCATCGTCGGCGTTGCTGCTGCCGCTCACGCCGCCTTGAGCGCCGTGAGTCAGGCTCGCGCCAAGAAAAACAACAAGGATCTCGGAGGTGAATAATGAGTACCAATGCTAACACCCGCCGCGTCGTCGTCGATCCGGTCACCCGCATCGAAGGACATCTGCGCGTTCAGGCCGAGATCGATGCCAACGGCGTGATCGTCGACTCTCAAAGCACCGGCACGATGTGGCGCGGTCTTGAAGTCATTCTCAAGGGCCGCGACCCGCGCGACGCTTGGGCGTTTGTCGAACGCATCTGCGGCGTCTGCACGGGCATTCACGCTCTGGCAGCCGTGCGTTCGGTCGAAGATGCCATCGGCATCAAGATTCCGAAGAACGCCAACATCATCCGCAACCTGATGAACGCCACGCTCTACGTTCAGGACCATATCGTGCATTTCTATCAGCTGCACGCTCTGGACTGGGTCGACGTGGTGAGCGCTCTGTCGGCCGATCCGCGCGAAACCTCTGAAATTCAGCAGAAGATCAGTCCGCATCACCATCTGGCTACTGCCGGATACTTCCGCGACATTCAAAACCGCCTCAAGAAGTTCGTCTCCACCGGTCAGCTGTCGATCTTCAAGAACGGCTACTGGGGTCATCCGGCCATGAAGCTGCCGCCGGCAGTCAATCTGCTGGCTGTCGCCCACTACCTGGAAGTTCTTGAATTCCACAAGGAAATCGTCAAGATTCATACGATTCTGGGCGGCAAGAACCCGCATCCGAACTATCTCGTCGGCGGCGTTGCCTGTCCGATCAACATGCACGACACAGGCGCAGCCGGCGTCATGGTCAATGAAGTCACCATGAACTACATGCGCGACATCGCCAAGAAGTGCGTCGAGATCGTCAACAATGTCTACGTCCCCGACTGCAAAGCCATCGCGAGCATGTACCCCGAATGGTTCAAGATCGGCGGCGGCATCAGCTCCAAGAACCTGCTGTGCTACGGCGACTTCCCCGAGATCGCCAACGAATGGTCTGAAAAGAGCCTGATGATGCCCATGGGCGCCATCATTGACGGCAAGCTCAATGAGGTGCACGACGTTGATCTGCGCAACCTCGACGAAATTCAGGAATTTGTGGATCACTCGTGGTACAAGTATCCGGGTGAAAAGAAGGGGCTGCATCCATGGGAAGGCGTGACAGATCACTCCTTCGCCATGCCCGAAGGTTCCGACGGCACGGCTCAGAAATATGCCTGGATTTCCAAGAACGGAAAGTACACCTGGGTGAAGAGCCCGCGCTGGAAGGGCCACATGATGGAAGTCGGACCTCTTGCCCGCGTCGTCATGGGCGTTGCAAAGAACATGCCTCAGTACAAGGATCCGGCCATGGCTGTGCTCACCGAACTGAACCTTCCGCTGGAAGCCATGTTCTCGACGCTCGGCCGTACGGCTGCCCGCTGCATTGAGTCGGTCTTCATGGCCAACATGATGGTTAAGTACGTCGACGATCTGATTGCAAACATCAAGTCCGGCGACGAAGCTGCCGCGAACATGGAATTGTGGGAGCCCAAGACCTGGCCAGCCAAGTGCCGCGGCGTGGGTGCATGCGAAGCTCCGCGCGGTGCTCTGGGCCACTGGTGCGTCATCGAAAACGGCAAGATCGCCAATTGGCAGGCCGTCGTTCCGACGACGTGGAACGCTTCTCCGCGCGACGAGGCGGGCAACCACGGCGCCTTCGAAGCTGCTCTGATCGGCACGCAGCTCGCCAAGCCTGACGAGCCCCTGGAAATCCTTCGCACGATCCACAGCTTCGACCCGTGCCTGGCATGCGCAACGCATGTTCTCGACACCAAGGGCGAAGAACTTGTGAGCGTCAAGGTCCGCTAATCTCTCCTTCTGAGGAGTCGCAGGATGGGCGGCGTGCTCCAAAGCAGCATCCGCCCGTCTCAAAGACAAGTCAGACGGACCGAAGTTTTTAAAGATTTCGGTCAAGGAGATCACTAGAAAGGGTTTTGTATGAAAATCGATCCTGTCACCTTTGAAGTGGACGTGTCTGCCGGCACGCACCCGCTTTACGTCTGGGAAGCCCCCGTGCGCATCTGGCACTGGCTGATGGCGATCTGCATGTTCGTGATGATCGCCACCGGCTTCATGATCGGAGCGCCGCTGGTTGCCAACGTGGGCGATACTTGGGCGACATACGACTTCGCCTATATCCGTCTGGCGCACTTTGTCGCCGGCATCATCTTCACCGTGACCTTCATCGGACGTCTGTACTGGGGCATCGTGGGCAACCGCTACTCCCGCATGATCCTGGTGCCGCCGCTGTGGAGCCTCAATTGGTGGAAGATGCTCTTTGAACAGGTGAAGTACTATCTGTTCTTCCGCCCGACGTCTCCCGAATACGCCGGCCACAACCCGCTTGCTCAGTGCGCCATGTTCTTCATGTTCACGCTGGGCTCCATCGGCATCATCATCACCGGACTGGCGCTCTACGCCCAAGCCTGGGGCTGGGATACCGGCTGGATGGCCTGGTTCGGCTGGGTGTTCTCGATCTTTGGCGACGCGCAGGCCGTGCGCACCGTGCACCATGCACTGATGTACGTCTTCATCCTCTTCTCGATTGCTCACATCTACATGAGCTTCCGCGAAGACGTGATGGGCGGCGCCACGACGATCAGCTCGATGACGAGCGGCTTGAGAATGTTCAAGCACGGCGAACATTAGTTCTCCGACGGCCGAACTGCGAAGCGGCGCAGGCAGTCTCCGATTCCTCTGCGCTTCGCAGCTTCGGCTCATCCCCGCCCCTTTCTGACGAGATTTCTTCAATTCGGAAAGGGGCGTCTTCAACAAAAAAAAGAAGAATTCAAACATGCTCGACAACTTCTTTGAGAAGACCGATCTGCTCATCATGGGAGCAGGAAACATCCTCTGGGCCGATGAAGGCTTCGGCGTGCGCTGCGTGGAGCGCTTCAACGAGCTCTACCGAACGCCGCAAAAGGTCAAGATCATGGACGGAGGCACGCTTGGGATGTACCTGCTTGAGTACATTGAAGCGACAAAGGATCTTTTCTTTTTTGACTGCGCGGACCTGGGTGCAGAACCCGGAACGCTCAGAGTGCTCACCGACGACGAAGTCGTGCGCTGGTCGAGCACCAAGATTTCCCCGCACCAAACGGGACTCAATGAAGTTCTCGCCCTTGCTGAAATGCAGGGAAAAGAGTCGGGGCGCATCGCTGTAGTAGCCGTGCAGCCCAAGGAACTGGAAGACTATGGCGGCTCTCTTTCTGAAGCCGTTCGCCCCGCCGTCGATGAAGCCGTCAAAATGGCCTGGGAGCTGCTCTCATCATGGGGCTACGAATTTGAAAAGCGCGCACAAGGCGAAAAGGCCCCCGCGCTGTCTTATTCGTCGCTCAATCAGGACTACTACGAATCGACGCGGCCCTCTGAGAAGGATGCGCCGCGCGTGGGCGACGTGCGCTTTTTCCCGCACGAGTCCTAAACCTCTCATAACTGCCTTTACTTGAGGACGTCCGCATATGTGCATTGCCATTCCCATGCTGGTGACCAAGGTGCTCTCGCCCACAATGGCCGTAGTTTCCAGAAGCGGTCTTGAGCAGCAGGTCGACACCTCGTTTTCCGAAAACGAAGTTTCTCTCGGAGATCATGTTCTCGTCTTTCGCGGAACGGTTCTGCGCACGGTCGACGCCGAGCAGGCCCAACAGGTTGAAAAGGCCCTTGCATGCGTAGAGGCGGCCATGCGCACAGATCAAGCACAAGGCGTTGACGATGCCTTTGCCGACATCATCGAAAATACAGGAAAACTCCCCGAACATCTGCAAAAGCTCGTAGGACAAAAACAAGTCTAGCAGGCCATGCACGCAGCTGAGCGTTGAACTCAAATGGGCGCACTTGCGTACTGCATTGCGCCCGTTTCTATTTCTATTAACTTCGCCGCTGAGTGAAGGGATTTCCTCACTTTCTCATCAGCAAGGGTGCGATTCGCATCAATGAAAAAGACAAGCTTTTAGTGGCGGCTCCAATATCCTGATTCTATCTGCCAAAAATTTGAGTACTCTGCAAGTCCCCCCTCCCTCCTCCATCAAGCTGAAGTCTGAACAACTGATGCTGCGTTAATCATCATCGCCAATGCTCCCTATCCGCTCCTTATCAAACTCAGGCCTTTGCAGCTTTGACGCAAATCCAGACTTGAGCAGCTCGGGATTTTTCGAAGCCTCAAGCCTTGTCTGACAATCGACTTTGTTGCCTTTTGATTTTTTGTGGCCCGTCCAGGCAAACAGACCCGGATGAATTTGCTTCAAGCTCACGCGCTGTTACTTTCTCCGCTTATGCCTCAATGATTCCAAACGAGCAGGTTCCCCTGCTTATCCGACATTGGCTCACGTCGCAGACATGTGGTGCAGCAGCTTCATGTCAATCTGCTTTGCGCTACCGCTTGGCTACTGATTGCCTTGCCGTAACGACACACACGGCAAGTGCGCCTCGCGCCGTGCATTTTCTCAATTGTTTGAGATCTATATCGGGCTAAACAAGACAGCAAGGGAATGCAAAACTTGACAAATCCTCGTGGGGGGGGGGTAAATTGGACGACGCCCGTTTTGTCTGACACTGAGGCAGGAATGGACATTCCTTCAGTGCAAACAAACGGAGCGAAATTTGTTTACGAGAAAATAAATATCACATACAGCCTAGATCTATGCATATTTATTCACCACCCGAAACTCATTTCCTCGTCAGCCGACGGGCTCCTCTGTTGACAGCTGTCACTTCAATTGTTCTTGGTCTTTTTGCAAGTCATGCAAGCGGAGCGGTTCACTATGCCGACGGTTATTCTATTTCTCAGGACAATGTTCTGAACTTTCCTGCTGGGAGTGCAGAGCTTTACAACCGCATCAACTACAACCTTTTCTATGCTTCCTCGTACGAAAATTTAAGCTTCAACGGGCTTGTATTCAACACTGAACCCCAAATTAGCTGGAACCAGTATTCTTTTCAAATTTCCGAACATTCGACACTGACCGTCAACGGCGACACTATCGGAATTGTTGACGCATCGCTTCCGGCTGATGGAAACATCGGCGATAACTATGGCACCTACGCCATATACGCGGGTACTGACTCGCACATATTCTTAAACGGCGATGTTGACCTGCAGGTTGAGCATGACATCGGCAACGACAAGCAGGCGTCGGTCGGAGCCAACCTGCTTTACGCACGCTATCAGTCTTCCATTGACATTGGCACTGCAAATTCAAACGTGCGGCTGTGGGTCCTAGCAGCACAACCCGACCTCATCAGCGCCAAGAACGGCTCGTCGGTGATCTTTCACTCAACGAACAACCAATTGATTGGGTCCATCGACATGATGGATGATTTAAACCCTGCAGCAGCATCTGGCAACAACAAAGGCAACACTGTCTCTATTGTTCTCTCCGGTTCGGATTCCTATTGGTTCGGCGATGAGAAGACATGGATGAACTCTGATGCTCCACCGTTCGAGAGCGGCGACAACTTCAGCATTACTCTTGAAAATGGCGCTCAGTGGACATATTTCGGACTTGACTACTCTCGCGAAGTGAGTAACGTTTTGTACCATGCCATCCCCAAACGAATCTCTTCGATTACGCTCAACGGGGGCATCGTCAATCTGTTTGACGAAAACATTAAAGAGCGCTGGACCGAAATCGGCCTTTGGGAGACGCTGCTCAATGGTGAATATGGCATTGATCCTACGACCGAACACGACTATGTCCGCATCGGCAATCTACAGGGCCAGGGCGGTATTTTCCGCATGAACCTCAATGCCAACGATAAGACGAAGTCCGACATGCTGTACATTGAAAGCGGCTCGGGCGACTTTTATTTCGAACCGTATGATCTGAAGCTTCTCGAAGCCATTGACCCGAATCACAACACGCTTACGTTTGCTCTTACCGGTGCTGCAGCATCAGGCGTGAAGTTCAGAGACAAAATCAATCTCGAAGGCGAAACACTCTATCAATACGAACTTGAAATTGCCTCAAAGCCTATCGAGGCAAGTGATTTCTTCGAAAACGCGTATTGGGACAAAACTGCGTCGCTCGACGATGCCGATCCTGCCAAGTTTGACGTAGCAAAAGACTTTTCCAACGGCACCAACTGGTATATCCGCCGCATCACCATGAAAGAATCGACGGCCGCTCAGGCCATGACAGGAACCGGCTATGCAGCTTATGACGCCGCGATTGAAATGGATCGCCGCGACCGCCGCCTTGCCGAAGCCGTCCACAATCACGGCGGTGACAATGGGCTCTGGGTGCGCGTCTCGCACGGAAGTTCAGGCATTGAAAGACAGTATCGCTGGGACCGCACAGGGGTGCACATTGGCTTTGATCGTGAAATTATTCCAGGCAACACGGTTGGAGCATGGTTCAGCTATTCCAAAGGCGAAACAGATTACCTCGACCTTAACGGCGACGGCACAGGCGACATGAGGCGCTACGAGCTAGCACTTTACGATACCTTCACTTTCGGCACTCAGTATCTCGACTTCGTCGGCCGCATCGGCCGAGTGAGCGCCGAATTTGACGTCTCAAGCTCGGCTTACAGAACAACGGGCGATTTCGACCAGGACTACGCCGCAGTTTCAGCCGAGTACGGCGCAACTCTGCGCCATGCACCATCCGGTCTCTTCGTCGAACCTCAAGTGCAGCTGCAGGCGGCTTTCCTGCGCAGCTACGACTACGATTCAGATCGCGGCATGCATGTTGACGCCGACAGTGAAGCCAGTCTTCAAGGCCGTGCAGGTCTTCGTGCGGGCCGCACCTTTGCCGATGATTTCGCCTCCGGTGAACTCTATGCGCGAGCTGATGTCTATCATCAATTCACTGATGGTCAAAACGCAGTGTTCAGAGACAATGACGGCCACGCGATGCGAACCGAGTGGGGTGATCGAGATTCATGGTCGACGCTCGGCTTGGGCGGAGCTGTTTCCTGGGGCGGTGCATACGGTCTGCAGCTTGATGTTGAACGCGCCTTCGGCAGTGATCTTGACAACACTTGGCTGATTACCGGCCGCTTTAATTACTCTTTCTAAGCTCAGCCGACTGCTTAGCAAACGGCGGCACAGGAATACTAGCTTTCTTGCCGCCGTTAAGTTTCATGTTGGAAGGAGGAAAACCTGTTTGGGCAATTTCGCCCAGACTTCCAAAGCCTCTGAACATTTGCAAAAGCTCATAGGAAAAAACAAATGTAAGCGGGCATTGCTTACAATTGAGCATGGAGCTCAGACGGGCGCTTTTTGCGTAAAGCATTGCGCTCGTTTTTTCTTTTTTGTTTTTTGCTTCATCAAACTTGCACCAAATCCGTCCCAGCAAGATGTCTAAGGAAGGTTTTTTCCGTGCAGACAGCTGAAGAAGAGCCGCCCTTTTTCTCATATTTCCATGCCCGAGATGTTCTACGACGGGGCGCTTGCCCCTTATGTGCTTCCCAAACCCGGCAGAAAGCTGCATTTAGAAACGCTCCCCGGAGGCATTGATGTGCTTGCGCTTGCGAGCCTTGTGCGCAAAGCGAAGGCTTCGGGCGCCATGGTGTTCGCGGTCTGTGCCGATCCCGCAGATTTGACAAGACTCTCGGAAGAAATAGGCTGGCTTGATCCCGAAGTCAAAAGCGCCGTTTTTCCCGATTGGGAAACGCTGCCTTATGACAACATGAGCCCTCACCCCGATTTGGTGAGCGAACGCCTCGAGAGTCTATACCGGCTGCAGTCAGCCAATTCCGAAGACAAACCCGATCTTTTCATTGCCTCGGCCATCACAGCCGCCCAGCGCATTGCGCCTCGAAGCTATATTGCTGCAAGCACCTTCTTTTTTGACGCGGGACAAAAAATTCGTACCGAAGAGCTCGAAAAAAGTTTTGTTGCCGCCGGCTACGGCCGAGTCGAACAGGTCGTCGCTCCGGGGGAATTCTGCGTACGAGGCGGCATCGTCGACATCTTTCCCATGGGCAGCGCCGAGCCCCTGCGGCTTGATCTCTTTGACGATGAAATTGAAGCCATTCGCTATTTTGATCCCGACACGCAGCGAAGCACCTCAAGCACGAAGAGCATCCGCATTCTTCCCGGTCATGAATTTCCGCTCGACGAGCAGGCCCGAAGCGGCTTTCGTACGCGCTGGCGTGAGCGCTTTGCCGGCGATCCGAACAAGGCGCGCTTGTACAAAGACATCGGAAACGGCATTGCAGGTGCGGGCATCGAGTATTATCTGCCTCTTTTTTTCGAATCGACGGCGGTTCTTAGCGACTATCTGCCCGAAAATACGATCATCGTTTTTATCGGCAGCGTACACGAATCGCTCTCGCGCTTTTTTACCGAAACCTCCCAGCGGGCCGCGTTTCTCTCGCACGACGCTGCTCAGCCCATCCTGCAAGCGCATGAACTCTTTCAATCGGTCGATGACTTCTTCATCAGCATCGCGCGTTTCGGCAGAGCAGTCATTGATTGTCCGCAACCAGGCATCGGCCGCAGCATAGAAATCGACCGCAAGGCAAAAGATCCGACGGCAAAGCTCAAAGCCTTTCTTGACGAGCAGGTCGTCTCCGGCGTCAGAACGCTCATCATGGCCTCTTCGGCCGGCCGCGCAGCACGCTTGGGCGAACTTTTGTCCGATGCAGCGCTCTGCATCGAGGAAGTTGACTCGGCAAGCCAGTTCTTGGCAGGAAAAGCCGCCGTCAGCCTTTGCGTGGGTCCAATGCACTGCGGCTTTGCCATAGCCTCAGAGCGCTTGTGCATCATCACCGAAAACGAGCTCTATTCAATTAAGGCAGCCGCCCGCCGTTCGCGGCTAAAGTCGCGCAGCACGAACGTCGATGCAATGATCCGCGACATCAGCGAGCTTCGTGAAGGCGACCCGGTCGTGCATGCCGAGCACGGCGTGGGGCGCTACAAGGGACTTGAAACCATTAAAACAAGCGACGGCGCGGCCGAATTCGTACGCATCGACTACGCATCCGAGGCCAAGCTCTATGTGCCCGTGGCGCAGCTGCATCTGATCAGCCGCTATACGGGCGCTGATGTCGAGCACGCGCCGCTGCACGCGCTCGGGCGCGGCGATTGGGAAAAAGCACGCAGAAAGGCCGCGCAGAAGGCTCGCGACACAGCCGCAGAGCTTTTGCACTTGTATGCGATGCGCGAAGCGCGCCAAGGATTTCAGTTCACTACGGAATCGCGGGACTATGAGGCTTTCTGTGAGGGATTTGCCTTTGAAGAAACGCCCGATCAGGCCGCTGCCATCGATGCCGTCATTGCAGACATGCACTCAACGCGTCCGATGGACCGGCTCATTTGCGGAGACGTCGGATTTGGAAAAACCGAAGTGGCCTTGCGGGCAGCCTTTGTTGCGGTCATGAACGGCAAGCAGGCGGCAGTGCTTTGCCCCACGACGCTTCTTGCCGAGCAGCATGCGCAAACGTTTCGTGATCGTTTTGCTGCTTGGCCCGTCAAAATTGCTCTGCTGTCTCGTTTTCGAACCGGCAAGCAAACCGAGGAGGCGCTCGCCGGACTTGCCGACGGAACTGTCGACATCGCCATTGGCACGCACAAGCTTTTAGGAGAGAAAGTTCGCTTCGCAAGACTTGGTCTCGTTGTTATCGACGAAGAGCATCGCTTCGGCGTCAGACAAAAAGAAAGGCTCAAGGCGCTTCGCAGCGAAGTCGACGTGCTCACGCTTACGGCCACGCCGATTCCGCGCACGCTTGCCATGAGTCTTGAAGGCATACGAGACTTCTCCGTGATCGCCACGGCGCCTGAAAAGCGCCTGGCCATCAAGACGTTTGTTCGGCGTGAGTCCAAAGAGCTCATTCGCGAAGCCGTGGTGCGCGAACTCAAGCGCGGCGGTCAGGTCTACTTCCTGCACAACGATGTCGACACCATTGAAAACCGCGCCGAGATGCTGCGCGAACTGATCCCCGAAGCGCGCGTCGCCGTCGCGCACGGCCAGATGAGCGAACGCGAACTCGAGCACATCATGCGCGACTTCTACAGGCAAAACTTCAACCTGCTCGTCTGCACGACCATCATCGAAACCGGCATCGACATCCCGATTGCCAATACGATCATCATTCACCGTGCGGACAAGTTCGGCCTTGCGCAGCTGCATCAGCTGCGCGGCCGCGTAGGAAGATCTCATCACCAAGCCTATGCGTATCTGCTCACGCCGGGTGAAGGCGCCATGACGAAAAATGCCCAACGCCGACTTGAAGCCATTCAAAATCTTGAAGACTTGGGCAGCGGCTTTTATCTCTCGATGCACGACCTTGAGATTCGCGGTGCAGGCGAAGTTCTTGGCGACGAGCAAAGCGGCGAAATGGCGCAAGTCGGCTTCGATCTTTATACCCAAATGCTCAAAAGCGCCGTCAAAGCCATGCAGGAAGGAAAAGAACCGCAGTTTGACCACCCCTTTGAGACGCTTGCCGAAATCAATCTGCACATGCCGGCGCTTCTGCCCGAGGACTACATCGCCGACGTCAGCAGCCGCTTGGGACTCTACAAGAGGCTTGCCGCCGCCGAAGACAGAACAGAACTTGAGGCCGTCATCGACGATCTCAACGATCGCTTCGGCAAGCTTCCTGAAGCGGCGCGCGCGCTCGTATCCGCTCATCGTCTGCGGCTTTTGTGCCGCGAGCTGGGCATTCGAAAAATTGATGCCGCCGAGTCTGCCGTCGTCTTTACGTTTGCGCCGCGTCCGAACTTCGATCCGATGGCGCTGATCAAGTTGCTGCAAAGCCGCACCGATCTGAGGATGATGCCGGGCGAAAAGCTTCGCCTCACAATCAGCTCTCAAGGCCTTGATGCGCGCATGAGAGCCATCTATACGGTGATCAATGCACTGCGCCCGGCACCGCAAAACTGATAGGAGAAACATCCATGTCTGAAGTTTTTGATCTTGTTCTCGTCGCTCCTGCCGCTCTTGACGACAAAGCTCAAGACGATGCCGGCGCATTGTGCCGCCCCTTTCGCTGCGCCAAACAACTAAAAGGCAAGCGCTCGCTTCGCCTCGAAGGCATCTGCGATCTGAGCAAAAAGGACATGTCTGCCTTCATTGAGGCTGCAAACGCAGCTGGATTTGATGCCGCGCTTGTTTCCCATGACCTGAAGCTTGCGCAGTTTCGCGCCGCCTTCTTTGACATGGACTCCACGCTCGTAGCCAATGAAACGCTCGATGAAATGGCCCGCATGCTCGGTCTCGGAGAAAAGTGCGCCGAGATTACTCATCTGGCGATGACCGGGGTGATCAAGGATTATGCGGCAAGCCTCAGAGCCCGCGTAGAACTGCTGTCCGGACTTGATGCTTCGTGCATCTCAATTCTTCAGAAAAAGCTTTCGCTCAACCCCGGCGTAGAAACTCTCATGCAAAGACTCAACGCAGCCGGCCTTAAAACCTTTGTGGTCAGTTCGGGCTTTACGATCATGACCGAGGTTGTGCGATCAAAACTGTCGATGACCGGCACGCATTCCAATGAAATTGAAATCATCGACGGTCGCTTTACAGGACGCGTCGCAGGCCCTGCAGGCCAAGCCATCATTGACGCGGCCGGCAAAAAGGCCTTCATTGAAAAGACCATGCAGGGATTTGGATTTGATGCTTCCAGCGCCATCTGTGCAGGCGACGGCAGCAATGATGTCGGCATGGTGAGCACAGCAGGGTTCGGCGTCGGGTTCAGACCCAAGAAAGTGCTTGCCCCTTACTGCTCGATGGCGCTCAATATTTGCGGCTTCGACGCACTTTTGGAAGCTTTTTCCGATACTGCCGAGGTCTACGCCAACTAAAATTGGTTTTTGTTTCATTCTTTTTTAGAAATATTTCGCATGTCCGCTGCAAAGCTCGACTCGACAAAAGATCTCTCCATCACCATCGTGAGCAAAGCAAACGAAAAAATTTCGTTTGTGTTTTTCTGCGTCCCGCAGCTTGCTGCCGATCTAATGGGTGAAATACGCATCGAGTGGAGCGATGGCCGCGTCAACTCCATTGACTGCGCCATTTCCGACGGTGCGCTCACTGAAATGGTCAACAACCCTCAGCAGACTGCGGTGACGACCATTGAACACAGCTACCCTGCCGACGGAAAGCGGACGGTGCGCATCTCCAGCCCTTCCGGCTTTCTCCCTTTAAAGGAACTTCCGCTGCAGACCGTTTCCATTGACAGTGCCCTGCCGGTTCTTACCCGCGGAGAAACCGATGAAAAAGGTTCTCTGTTGGCGAGCGACACCTTGCCTCGCTTAGTAGGAGACGATCCGAACACAGGTCAATGTGCGCTCGGCTTTGTATGCCCGGAAATTCTGAGCAACAATCCGCAGCTCGCATTTTTCGATGAATCGTTCCGGCACGCCGGATTCGCGGCGCTTCCTGCCCGCTTTTTCTCCCACTGCACGAAGATCAAGTCGCTTGTGCGCACATTCGCCGAGTCGGCCATAGAGAACGTGCCTGCGGGCTTTCTTGGACAGGCATCTTACGATACGCTGTGCGAAGAAACCTTTGCGCACTGCAGCAAGCTCGAGCAAATTGAGAATCCTTTCAAAAAAAATGTCTTGCCGTGCTGCCTTGAAGGTTTTCTTGAAGGGGCTCCGAGCCGGTTCTTCAGCTGGTGCGATCCTTACCGCCGCGAGGAGCTCGGCTGGATAAGACCGCCGGCGCAAGCCACAGATCCGAGCTTTGACTTTGAATGGACGCCTTCAATTGCAGAAGCCAGCGAACAGCTGGTCGTCTTCTATCCCATTGATCTGGAACTAAAGGGCGACCTTTTGGTTGAATGGGGCGACGGCACGGTCGAGCGCATTGATTGGAATCAGGTCGACGCACTTGAGCACGCCTACAGCACCATCAAGCCCTACTGCGTGCGCATTCATTCAACAGCAGGCGAACCCGTACGGCCGTTTCAGCTCGGCCGCCACGTGAGAAAGATTTTTACGCCGCTGCCGGCATTTCACCCGCGAACGGCAGAGGCCAGAGGCGACTTTTGCGGCTGGGCGGCCAATAGACGCGAACTCACTGAGCTGCCTGCTGCATTTTTTGCCAACAACCCTGCCCTCAGCAATCTGGAGCAAGCTTTTGCCGGCTGCGTCAAGCTTGAAGTTGTTCCAGACGACATCCTAAGCGGGCTCAAAACCGTCAATGCCGACGGCATGTTTGCCTTCTGCAAAAACCTGCCGGGACTTCCTGCATCATTCAGGGCACTGGCGCGAGACAAAACGCTTGACTACTTCAGCCACGCCTGAGACTTTCAATGACCAAGCTTGTATTAGACATTACTCCCTCCAAGCGAGATCCGATCGTGAGCCTGCGCGTCATTGCCGGCAGCGCAATTGCCGCCGCCTGCTCGACGATCACCGTCACCTACGGAAATCAAACTGAAGTCAGGCGCCGCCAGGTTGAATCGATGACAGTCATCGAATTCCGCACTCTGGCCAACACGGAGCGCATGACGATTGATTTCGACGGTCCGCTTCCTTCGGGCGTTCTTGTGCTTCCTGAGCAGACGACTGCCATTTCTCTGCCCATACCCGTGCTGGTTGACGATGCAACCGGAGCACTTGCCACGCATGCGCACATCTGGCACAGAGACTATCCTCCGCAAAGACTTTCTTCGCTTGTTTCCGCCCTCTTTGCCCACAACACGCATCTGACGCACTTGGAATACACCTTTGCCGGACTTCCCGAGCTCAAAGCTGTGCCGGAATCGCTCTTTTTCCCGCTGATCTATTGCGTCTCTTTTGCCGGCGTCTTTGCCCAAAGCGGACTGGAACAAGTCAACCGTCAGCTTTTTGCAGCCAATCTGCAGGCTGAAAATTTCTCAAATGCTTTTTTACGCTGCAAGAATCTCTCCAGCGTTCCAGAAGAGCTCTTCAGCAGCAACTCTCAGGCTCGCAATTTCAACGGCACTTTTGCCGAGAGCGGCCTGACGGAAATCCCCGGCCGTCTTTTTTCCGGAGTACGGCGCCGCAGCTCTTTTATAGAGACCTTTGCCCACACTCCCGTCAAAGTGGTTCCCCCCGGTCTGATGAGAGGCCTTGAACCAGTCAATATCGACGGAATGTTTGAGCCGGCTCGAGCCGCAGAACACGATCCGATCAAGATCAAAGCCGGACCGAGCTTTCCTCAGGACTTCTTCGACGACACAAGAAACGCCGTAGGCGTTGCAACGTGCCGTCAACCCTAAGCTGCGGATAAAAAAATGTCGAAGTCCTTTGAGCAGTCTCCGACATTTTTTATTGAAAGTCTGTCAAACTAGGTATTTTTGACAGCCTTCACCGTAAAGCCAAGTTCCGTCACGGCCTGCGCGAGCGCCTCGTCGGTGACGGTGTCGTCAACCGTCAGACGCGCGCATTTGTCCTCAAGGCTTACTTCAACGTTTGAAACGCCGACCATGCCCGAGAGCTTTTTTTGCACGGAGCCCGTGCAATGAGAGCACTGCATGCCGTCGATTTCGATGATTTTGTTCATTTGCTGACTCCTTACATTTGATGAGATTGCTGCTTGGACTTCACAGCCGGCAGCGGTTGGAAATTCTTCAGACTTCACTTTTGACTCAACTTTAGACGAGGCATTGTCTGCGGGACAAGCGCATGCAGCTGCTGAAGCCGCTTTCAAAGACGGCTTGAAGCCCCTTAGCCTCAACGCGTTGGAGACGACCGTCACAGAACTCATCGACATTGCCGCTGCAGCGATCATTGGGTTGAGCAGCCAGCCGAAAGCCGCGTAGAAGACGCCGGCTGCCACAGGGATGCCGATGATGTTGTAGAAGAAGGCCCAAAAGAGATTTTGTTTGACATTGCGCATGACGGCCTGCGAAAGCTCAACGGCAGCAACTGCGTCCGACAAACGGTTCTTGATCAGCACGATGTCAGCGCACTCCAGCGCCACATCCGTGCCCGCGCCAATGGCCATGCCGATGTCGGCCTGTGCAAGAGCCGGCGCATCGTTGATGCCGTCGCCTACCATAAGAACTTTTTCGCCCTTTTGCTGGCGCTCTTTGACAATGGCCGCCTTATCGGCAGGAAGAACTTCGCTCACCACCTCGTCAACGCCAACCTGACGGGCCACAGCGCGCGCCGTACGTTCATTGTCGCCCGTCACCATCCAGACGCGCATTCCGAGTCTCTTAAAGGCTGCAACGGCAGCCTTGCTGTCGCTTTTGACGGCATCTGCCACGGCAACCAATCCCGCACAAACGCCGTCAACACGCACGACGAGCACGGTCTTGCCTTCTTCAGAGAGGCAATTGAGTCTATCCATCATTGCCGCATCATTTGCCAAAAGCGCCTTGTTGCCGATTTCGACAACCCGATCAGCAACCTTGCCGCGTACTGCGCCCTGAATCTGAGAAAAATCTGATGCCTGTTCGTAACTCAAGCCGCGCGAGTGAACCGCGTCAAGCACGGCCCTTGCAAGCGGATGTTCGCTCTTGGCTTCGACAGCGGCGGCAAGCTGCAGGAGTTCTTGCTCGCTGATGCGCCCTTCAAAGCTTTTGCTGACTTCCACGCCTACCACGACAGGCTTGCCTTCGGTCACCGTACCGGTCTTGTCCAGAACAACCGTATTGACCGTACGGCATTTCTCAATTGCCTCAGCAGACTTGATCAAAATGCCGTTTTCGGCACCTTTGCCGGTTCCGACCATAATGGCTGTCGGCGTTGCCAGACCTAATGCGCACGGACAAGAAATCACCAGCACGCTGATGGCGGCAGTAAAAGCAAACTCAGCATCAGCTCCAAGCAGCCACCAGACAACAGCCGTCACAACAGCAATTCCGATCACCACAGGCACAAAGACCGCGCTGATCTTGTCGGCCAGGCGCGCCACAGGAGCTTTGGAAGATGTGGCCTCATCAACCAATCGAATAATTTGCGCAAGCGTCGTGTCTTCACCCACTCTCGTGGCGCGCATGACGATATGGCCCTTAACAAGAAGCGTTGCTGCCGACATCGCCCCCTCAGCGGACTTTTCCACCGGTATGCTCTCACCAGTCAGCGCGGACTCATCCGCCCAGCCTTCCCCCTGCAGGACAATTCCATCAACAGGCACGCGCTCGCCTGTTTTAACAACAACAAGATCGCCCTGCGCAATTGAAGAGATGGCAACAGTCGTTTCAACGCCGTTTTTAATGACGACCGCAGTCTCGGGAACCAGCCTCATCAAACGGCCGATGGCGTCAGTTGTTTTTGATTTTGCCCTGGCCTCAAAAAACTTCCCAAGCGTAATGAGCGTCAAGATCATTGCCGCCGAATCAAAGTACAGATTGTGCGCAAAGTGCTCCAAAACAGACATGTCGCCTGCGGCCTGCGCATAGAGCATCTTAAAGAGCGCATATAGGCCAAAAACAACCGAAGCGGCAGAGCCGATTGCCACCAGCGCATCCATATTGGGAGCACCGGAAAACAGAGTCTTGAAGCCGACGCGGTAGAACTTGAAATTGATGAAGACGACAGGAATTGTCAGAAGCAGCTGCGTGAGAGCGAATGCAGGCGCATTGGCAGCACCTTCAAAAAATCCAGGAATGGGCAGCCCAAGCATGGGAGCCATTGCCAGATACATCAGTGGAACGCAAAAAGCAATGCTCAAAAAAAGCCGCATCTTCATCACGGCAATTTCAGCCTGTGCGGCCGCCTCGGGTGCTGACTTGGCTGCAGCGGCGCAAGCCGCAGAGGTCGGCTTATTTTTGAGCTCGGCTCCATAGCCGGCTTTAACGACCGCCTCAATGACCAATTCATCTGCATGCTCGGAAGCAGCGTCGGCATACGTCACCGTCATTTCGTTTTTGAGCAGGTTGACATTGACGTCTGCAACGCCGGAAACGCTCAAGGCGGCCTTGTTGACGCGCGCAGAACAAGCCGAGCAGCTCATGCCCGATACAAGAAATTGTGTTTTCTTCATAAAAAGACCAAAAAGTGCACTTATCTCGATTCTAGATCTAAGTTTCTAAATTGCAAGAATGCACTATTTTGATATATAGTTTCTAAAAGGTAATTATTAAAGGAGGCACGACATGCCGCTGTGCTGCGATCCAGAAAAAGAAGCTGATGTTGTGTACTGCCCAGTTGAAACGACGCTCAAGCTCATCGGCGGCAAGTACAAAACACTTATTGTTTGGAATCTGTTTGACAAAACGCTGCGCTTTTCAGAACTGCAGCGCGCCGTACCCCGCGCGACGGCAAAAATGCTCACGCAGCAGCTGCGGGAACTAGAACGAGACGGATTAATTGTCAGGCACGTCTACCCAGTTGTGCCGCCCAAAGTCGAATACCGGCTCACAGAAAGAGGACAAAGTCTGCGGCCTATTTTGCAGGCCATCTTCACATGGGGAATGCGCTATCTCAACGACAAAGGACTCAAAGCCAATTGCGGAATGCAAGATCTTTCGCATTAAAGGTCATTTATAGTCTTTTATTCTTAAAAGACAAGCTGCTTAATCTCTTCATCAGCGATTTCAACGTCAGTTTCCAGCAGAACCTGCATCTGCGACATTCGTTTGAAAATTGTTTTGCATCCCGATAATTTGTTTGCGTTGTCACAGCTTAAAAAGTCAAATATAAAAGGCTATATAAAACCTTTTAAATCTTCAAGCTCACCTTTTGAATTCTGTAATCGCTCTGAAACACAAAATAGAAAAAGCTCGGCTTGACAAATTCTTGAGCCAAAGCGGCTCCACAAGACACTTCCGCAAACCAGTCGATGCCTCTGGCCGGCAGAGGGACCTCTTTGAGCAATTCAAGAATGTCCGGATCTTTCTCGGTGCCGAGCTGAAAAAAATGCAAACTACAACGCAATACGATTAGAAATGGCTTTGTGACTGGTGAAAAATATGGCTGATTGGAACGGTGATTCCTATTAACCAGGTTGCTAAATAGTAGACTTTCTGCTATAATCCGATCATGAAAGCAACCGATGCCCGCAGACACAATCCAGACCAACTCAAACTCCTTCGCGAACGTGGTTTTGCCATGCGTC
>CALXQS010000031.1 GCA_944390715.1 uncultured Duodenibacillus sp.
GGTTCCCGACACGCCGGGCGTGGCCTACAAGATCCTCGGCCCGATCGCCCAGCACAACATCGACGTCGACATGATTGTGCAAAACGTCGCCGTCGACGGCACGACCGACTTTACCTTTACGGTGCCCAAGGGCGAGCTCGAGCGCGCTCTGAAGGTCATCGGCGAGGAAATCGAACCGGCTCTGCACCCGCGCAGCGTCACCACTGCCACGAACATCGCCAAGGTTTCGGTCGTGGGCATCGGCATGCGCAGCCACGCCGGCGTTGCCTGCCGCATGTTCGAGACGCTCGCGCGTGAAGGCATCAACATCCAGATGATCGGCACCTCGGAAATCAAGGTGAGCCTCGTGATCGAGGACAAGTACATGGAGCTTGCGGTGCGCGCTCTGCATGAGGCCTTCGGCCTTGACAAGGGCTCGGTCGTCGCCTAGCTTGTGCTTGGATGCCGCAAGAATGGACTGCAGAGCGGGCTTTGACATGAAGTGCGCTCTGCAGCAGCAGCGACAGGGCTTGCTGCAGGCTCATCTATAATGCCTGCAGCTTTTCTTGATCCCCTAGGCCGAACGGATTGCGTCGGCCTTTATTTTGATGATTTCCTATGACTGCAGCCTTCCCCATCATTGCGCCCTCGATTCTTTCGGCCAACTTTGCCTGCCTTGGACGCGAAGTTGAAGACGTCGTGCAGGGCGGCGCCGACTGGATTCACTTCGACGTGATGGACAATCACTATGTTCCCAACCTCACAGTGGGCCCGTTGGTCTGCGAGGCCCTGCGTCCGGTGACGAACGTTCCGATCGACGTGCATCTCATGGTCGAGCCGGTCGACAGCCTCGTGCCCATGTTTGCCAAGGCCGGAGCCGACATCATCACGTTTCACTGCGAAGCCTCCCGCCATATCGACAGAACGCTTTCGCTCATCCTCGATTTGGGCATGAAGGCCGGACTCGTGTTCAATCCCGCCACGCCCCTTGATTATCTAGACTACGTGCTCGACAAGATCGATCTGATTCTGCTCATGAGCGTCAATCCCGGCTTTGGCGGCCAGAGCTTCATCGGCTCGACCCTTGAAAAGATCGCAAAAGCGCGCGCCAAGCTCGACGCCTATGAAGCGCAAAGCGGACGGCGCATTCTCATTGAGGTCGACGGCGGCATCAAGCCCTCCAACATTGCCGAGGTCGCCCGCGCCGGAGCCGACGCCTTTGTGGCCGGCAGCGCCGTCTTCGGCAAGAAGGATGCCGAGCTCTACGGTCAAGTCATCCGCGAGATGAAGACCAAGGCTGCCGAAGCTCGTTGCGGCTAGAAAGCAGTTGAATTTACAAAAAGCAAAAGCCGCAGACGGTTTGCTGCGGCTTTTGCTTTTTATCAGCGTGTTTTAATAGCGCCAGGCTATTGAGCAATGCGTTCTCGGACGACCTGCTCGACGGCCGAGCGCACGGTCTTGTCCAAGGCTTGATCAAAATCAGCTCGGATTTTTGAAGCCGCGCTTTTCATCGTCATGTCGACCATGATCGAGACCTGCGCATGGATGCGTTCGAGGATGAGCGGAATGAGCGCATCGACGAGCTCTTTTTCAAACGCCTCGCTCAAGGTGTTCGATGCGGGTTGCTCTTCGGGCACGCTCGCGCGAGCGGCCTGCTTCAACTGCTGCCAGTCATACGGAACGCGATCGGTGAGCACGGGGGTTGTATAAGCCTGCATATCAGCCTTTGCTCCTGTCGTACGCCTTCAAGGCGATGCCGGCTGCATGATAGACGCGGTAGCGCTGACGGGAATTTTGCAGCTCGGTCGGATTGGTGGAAACGATGTCGATGACGCGCTCAAAGCGCTCGAGCTCGTGCTGCCAATTGTCAGGAACGTTCTCGTCAAGCAGCACGATGACGCTGCGCGCGCCCAGAGCATGGATGTCGGTGGAAAAGACGACGGGGGCCTGGGCCTCCCATTGGCTTCCTGCCCAGGCGTGCGCAATGAACGTGAGGTCCTCGAAGCGCCAGAGATCATCATAGACGCGCGACAAAAACGACTCGCTGCTGCTCCAGACAGCGCTCGTGAGGCCCATGCCGGTCACTTTCTTCAAAAGCCGGCAGGCATAGAGGCTGCGGTTGGCAACATTAAAGTGAAAGTCGATCTGCTGCATGAGGAGCTTCAAAAAAAGTAACGAGGCATTTTTTTAGTGCGCGGCGGCTATCTTAACGAAAAATTGCGCGCCGCGCGCTCTCCAAGCCGATGCCTTTAGGCTTCGTGCTGGCTGCCGAGGTCTTTTTTCTCGGAAGCTTTCTCCAGACGCTTGAGCAGCCACTCGAACACCAGCGGCATCGGACGAGACGTCGACTGCCGATCGGCTCCGGACGTATTGGCCGGTCCCGCGATGTCGAGATGCGCCCAGGGACAATGCGGAGCGAACTCTTTGAGAAATGTTGCCGCCGTGCACGCCCCCGAATGCGGCTGATTGCCCGTATTGACGATGTCGGCGCAGTTGCTCTTCAAAAGCTCCCGATAGCGTCCGCCCATAGGCATGCGCCAGGCTGCGTCGTCGGCCGCGTCGGCTGCCTCAAGAAGTTCCTGCGCGAGCGCATCGTCGTCGGTAAAAAGCCCTGTCACATCGGTGCCGAGCGCCACGATGCAGGCGCCGGTAAGCGTTGCAAGATCAAGGCACGCGGCGGGCTTGAGCGAGTCGGCGTAAGAAAGAGCATCGGCCAAAATCAGGCGGCCCTCGGCGTCGGCATTCAAAACCTCGACGGTCATGCCGTTGGCCATCGTGATCACGTCTGCAGGCTTGAGCGCCTTGCCCGAGGGGAGATTTTCCGCGCACGGCGCAAGCGCAGTGATGTTCACGGGCAGCTCAAGCTCTGCTGCGGCCTTCACAACTGCCAGCGCCGCTGCGGCTCCGCACATGTCGTACTTCATTTCCGGCATCGAGCGGCCGGGCTTGAGGTTGAGGCCGCCCGCGTCAAACGTGATGCCCTTGCCGACAATGCAGATCGGCGCCTCGCCGGCGGCTCCGCTGTAGGCGAGCTCAACCAGACAAGGCTTTTGTCTGGATCCCTGCCCGACGCTCAGGATGCCCTGCATGCCGCGCTTTTCAAGCTCATCGGCATCAAACACCGTGCAGCGCACGCACTTATTTCGATTTTTGCCTTCCTTTTTGTCCTTCCAGCCTTTTTCGGTGTTGATCTCCTCGGCTAGTGCTTGGGCGGCTTCGGCCACAAAAGACGGCGTGCAGATGTTGGGCGGCAGATCGGCAAGCTGCTTGCCCCAGATCATTGCCTGGGCAAGAGCTGCGCCCTGCCGCACGGCCAGCGCGACTTCATTTTGGGCCTGTTCGTCATTGGTCACCCAGAAAACGCTCTTGAGAGGCTTTTCCTCCACGGGCTTTGTTTTGAGCCCTTTGATTTTTGCACCGCCGAACAAAATCGCGCGCACGGCCGAACGGGCTGCCCAGGCATACGTGCGCCCTTCGGGCGTCCACTCTTCGGAGGTGAGCACAATGCTCTGAGCACCGGCCTTTGCGGCAATCTTGCGGTGCAAGGCGACGTAGGCCTGCGCATCGAATTTGCCGATTTCGCCCAGACCGAGCACGAGCACGCGGCGAGCCTTGATGCCCTCAAGAGCGTAGAGCACGACCGACTCGCCTTTTTTCCCGGTGATGTCGCCCGAGGCGATCAAGCGAGAAAGCGCTCCGCTGGAGGCCGACTCGACTTCAAGAGCCGAAGGCGTGTAGACGGGGCCATCGAGCGCCTCTTTTTTCTTCTCTTTGCCTGCATCGGCGGCAAAAAAGCCCACCACCAACACATCTGCTTCAACCTGAGCAACATTGCTCGTCAAGACTTCATAGTGCATTGTAGAAAACACCCTCAAATTCTCTGTCTATGGATAACATCGGGCGAGCGGCAGTCCTGGGGCGAACTGCCTTTTTTCGCCTCTTGGGACTAGGATTGTACGCGTGTGCAGGTGTTTGAAAAAATTGCTCGACGATGACGAATCTTCCACTAAAAAATGACGAGCCCTTTGAGCTTGCCGCTGAGGATGCCGCAAAGTTCAGCCGGCGCATGTCGAGCGATTTCGTCGAGCGCGCCTGCCCCTTGCGCACGCAGGCCGAGATCGATGAGCTCTTCGCTCGTCTTTCCAAAAGCGCATTTCGAAGCCGTTTTCATCTTGACGGCCAGGCTCGCGCTGCTGTTCGCAGAGCGGGCTTGGAGACGATGCGCCGGCATGCCTGCGAAATACTTTCTGAACGCTTGGCCGGCGCCTATATTGCAAACGACGGGCGCCAGACGCCCATGAGAGGTTATCCGGTCTTTGTTGCCCAGCACGCCTTGGGGCTGTGCTGCCGGCACTGCATGAAGAAGTGGCACGGCATCGAGCCGGGCCGCGAGCTGTCTCGGGCTGAACTTGCCTATGCCGTTGAGCTGATCGTCGAGTGGATTAAGCGCGAAATGCAGTTGGATCCGCCGCTTGAGCGCCGCGGCCGTTCAGCAAGAGCAAAAACGCGAAACCGCGCCGATGCGCGCCAAGGCGAGCTTGATTTTGAATGACTTGAGCCGCGTGCAGACCAGCCCAGCTGGTGCCTGCGCTCATTCATGCGTTTGGGCAGCTTTGGCCTTGTTGATCCAGCCCTTGCAGGTTGACCTGGGAATGCCCGTTGCTTCAGAGATTTCGCGCACGCTGCGGCCCTCTTCGAAGAGCTCAAGAACATGCCGGCGCGCGTGGTCTTCGTATTGGTACAAGCGGTTTGAAACATCTTCGGTAAACGTGCCCTGCCGAAACCGCCTGCCCCAATCGCGAACCGTATAGACGGACAAGCCGAGCTCGGCGGCCACCGTCTTATAGCCGAATCCTTTCTTAAAGAGCGCAATTGCCTTGCGGCGCGTTTCTATTGACGCGCATCCTTGCGGGCGTTTCTTCTCAAATGCGGTCATGGATGTCTTCTCTGCTTGGGGTCGTCTCAGCCCCTGGTCCTGCTCAGTTTTTAGGCCGCGCTTTGTTTTTTCAGACGACTTTATTTTTATTCGGGCGTCTTGATCGGCATGCGCGGAGGCTTGCGCTCAAGATAGTACCTTTTTGGTGAAGGCTCTGTGTGCGAATTTGGGGATATCCCTTTCGTTTTCGACGCAAAGGCTCAACAGTTTTGTTGTTTTTAATTCGCAAAACCTAGAACAATGCTTGGCTGTGATGCAAAGACGCAAGCGCCCCTCGGCGCTGCGGCGCGGCTAGGCCGATATCTGCAAAAAAACGTTTCGCGATTTTTATCGCCGCTTGTTTTTGACTTCGTCCACGCGCAGCGGCGGGAACGTATCCCACTGTTCGCAGCCTGGGCACTGCCAGCAGAACGTGTGGGCCAGAAAGCCGCAGTGGCGGCACTGGTAGCGGGAAACGAGCTTGGACTGACGCGCCGTGATGTCGGCCAGGAGCTTGGCCTGTTCGTCGCTCGGATCGGCCTTGGCCTTGATGCTGCTCATGACGGCAAGCGTCGACAAGGACGGGCTCTTTTTAAGCGCTTCGGCGGCAAAGCCTGAAGCTGCCTGCGGATCGCCCCAGGCGGCAATGCGCTGTACGGCAGCCTTGAGCACGTCGACCGATCCGGTCTTGGCGAAGGCTTCGTGCAGATAAGCCAAAGCCGCCTGCTGGTCGGCTTCAGCGAGCACGTCGGCCTTTTTGGCGGCAATGAGCGGCAGGTATTCGCTTTGGACTTCCTCGATTTTGTTCCAGGCTTCAAGGGCGCCTTCCTTGTCGCCGGCCTCGAGCGCCAAATCGGCGCTCATCGACAGCGCGCGGGGGTTGTCCGGATTCTGCTCAAGGGCAGCGTTGGTGTACTGCATCGCGCGCGAGGCATCCTTGGCCAGACGCGAGAGCGAGGCGAGTTCGCAGTAATAGTGGCTGATTTCGTGATTGAGCTTGCGGCCGAGTCCAGAGAGCTTCTGAGCGGCATCAATGGCCTTTTTCCATTCATGTTCGGTCACATAGATGTGCATGAGCGCTTCGTGCGCCTCCACCTCGCGGCCCTTGAAGAGAGCCAGGCTTTCATAGGCCGATTCTGCACGGTCGTACATGCCTGCCTTCAGATAGTCCAAAGCAAGCTCTGAGAGCGCCGCCGCACGCTCTTTTTCAGGGAGCTCGGCTCGATTGACCAAAAAGCTGTGAATGCGGATGGCGCGGTCAAACTGCCCGCGGCGCCGAAAAAGATTTCCAAGCGCATGATGCAGCTCGATGGTTTCCTCGTCGAGCCGAACGACTTCGATGAACACGTCGATGGCCTTGTCTGGCTCATCGGATAAAAGCAGCGACAGTCCCTTGAAGTAGTGATCGTCAATGCCCTGCCGTTCGTCTTTTCGCTGACGGGCGTCTATGCCGCGCAGCCACCAGCCGGAGGCAAACAAAATAGGAACAGCGATCAAATACCAGAGTTCAAATTCCATGATGCTTTTTTCGTGTTGTTGTTTGGGCCCAAGGCCTTTTTAGGAAGTCGCCGCAGCAGCCTGCGGCTGATCAAGAAGCGCCTTGGCAAGTACCGATTTGGCAAAGAGAAAATCGTGCCAGCCCTTTTCCTTATCGACGGGATTGCGCAGCAGGCTCGAAGGGTGATACGTCACGACAACGGGCACCTCGCGGCCGGCAATCGAAAGCGAAAACGTCCTGCCGCGCAGCGCGTCGAGCTTTTCGGTGCGGTGAAGCATGCGCTGCATGGCCTGGCGCCCGAGCAGAACAATCACTTTGGGAGCCAAAAGCTCGAGCTGCCTGTCAAGAAAGGCTGCGCATGCGGCGGCTTCCTCGGGCAGCGGATCTCGGTTTCGAGGCGGCCTGCACTTCAAGACGTTGACGATGGCGATGTCCTTGCCGCGTTCTAGACCGCAGGCTGCCAAGATGTTGTTGAGCAGTTCGCCGCTTTTGCCCACAAACGGCACGCCCTGCAGATCTTCATCGCGGCCCGGCGCTTCGCCGATCAAAACCATCGGGCAGCCGGGCGCGCCGTCGGCGCACACGACGTTCTGCCGGGTGTCGGCCATCATGCAGGCGTGGCAGCGGCTGATGATCGAGGAAATCTCGGCCCAGCCGGCGCTGCGCACGGCTTCAACAAGCGCGGCATCGGGCTCGGCAGCCTTTGAGGTTGGCTTTTCGGACTTGACGGCCGGCGGCACGACGGGTCTCGCCGCAGGCTTGAGCGAGCGCGGCTCGTTGACAAAAGCAGGCCTGTCGCGCGCAGGCGCCGTGCTCGTGCGGGGCGCCGAGGCCGTGCGCTGAGCGGCTCCGAGCCCAGCGAGCTTTTGGATTTCATCGGCCGATCCCAGCGTTCCTCCGGGCGCAGCCGTCGGCTGCTTTGAGGCCTTCTGCTCGGCCTGCGCCGGGTGCGCGGCCTCTTTTTCAGACAGCAGGGGATCTTCTGAAGATCTCAGAATCCACTGCACGCCGACGTTCATGGCCTGCCAAATTCGGCTTTGTTCCCGAGAAAGCGTCATGAATGTGTATCTGCCTGAAAAAAACTGGTGATGAAAGAGCCTTGTGCAAGCCTATCAGAAATCAAGCCGCATCAAAACCGCGTGCTCGCGGCCGTTTTGCGTCGGGTAATAGTTCTTGCGCAGACCGGTTTCACAAAAACCGGCCGAAACGTACATTTTACGCGCACGTTCGTTTGAGACGCGCACTTCAAGATGCACGCACCGGCAAGCCTGAGCGCGGGCTGCGGCAACGGCAGCTTTTAAGAGCGTTTTTCCGCACCCCCTGCCCTGAAAGTCAGGATCAACGGCAATTTCCAGAAGCTCGGCTTCGTCTACGACGACCATGAGAGCGAAGTAGCCGACGATTCGCGCCTCGGCCTCAATGACCGTCATGATGTAGCCCGCGGCAAGCGCGTCCTGAAAATTGCGCAGGCTCCAGCCGAAGGGATCTGCTCGGCGGGCAAGAGCCGCCACGGCCTCCAGATCGGCTGGCATCATGGCTCTGACTTCAAGCGCGCTCACAGCTTTTCTCCAGCCTGGCGCTCTTTGATCGTCAGCGCGACGCGGTTGCGCACGTAAAGGGGCGCAGCGGCCTGCGCTGCAACGGTTTTGCCTGCCGCGAACATGGCAACGGCCGCAGCTGCAATGTCGCGCGCCGTGGTCTCAAACGCCTGCAGCCGAACAAGCCCCTCGGGAAGCTCAATTTCGTCGGCATAAACAAAAAATCCGCTTCCAGCCGCGCCGGCGGCAGCGCTTTTGCGCGCCGTCTCGGCAATCATCGAGGGCTTGACGAGTTCAGCGCCCGAAAGTTCGGCAACGCCCTCGTCGGAGACCTCAAAGACCGCACAGTAGCACTCATGCATGCGCGCGTCGTGCGCGGCAATGAGTCGCCCCCGAAAACCGAGTTCGCGGGCGTGCCAGGCCGTGGCTTCAAGGTTTGAAGCGGCAATCAAGGGCTTTCCGAGCGCCCAGCCCAGTCCTTGAGCAACGCCGCAGGCTACGCGCAGGCCCGTAAAGGCGCCTGGTCCCGCGCCGAAGGCGACGGCGTCGACATCGGCAGCCGCAAGCCCGGCTCGGCCAAGAATGTTGTCAATGAGAGAAATCAGCCGTTCGGTGTGCCGATTGGCCTCATCAAGGCGCACTTCGTCGACAACAGCGCCGTCAATGGCAAGCGCCGCGGAAACTTTTTCCGTTGCTGTATCAAATGCAAGTATCGTCGTCAATTTTTATCAGCTTTCTTGGTGCGAAATAAACATGACTTCAAGCGCTGCCGCTTGAGGCTTTGGATGGTGCAGGACTCTTAGGAAGAACCGTCTCGGGGGCAGCTTCCTCGTGCTTGAGCGCGTCTTCGGCCAAAGAGCTTTGCGCGGCGGCAGGCGGCTCCTCAACGTGAAGATTTTGCAAAGCGGCAATCTGCTTTTTATTGGCAAAGACTTCGGCAATGGGCGTTGTGAGCGCAGTCGAAGACTTCATCGCTGCCCACCAGCTTTCAAGCGAACCTTCAATCATCTGGTTTCTGGAGGCGCCGCGCACAAGCGAATTTTGGCCGCTTACCGCAAAGGCTTCAAAGGCGCGCATCAGATCGGCGCTTCGGCAGTCGGCAACCAGCACCCATCCCTGCACGCCGTCGCTGCCGGCGGCAGGAGCTATGTAGCGGGCCGAGGCAAGCACGCTCAAGATGCGCTCGGCCGCTTCCGGATAGGTGTCGACGGCATCGCACATCTGCTCGGTGGTCATCATCGGCGTGAGGCCGGCCAGGCGCAGAAGCACCAACTCGCGCAGCATCGCCAGACCGGTCAGAAAATCGTTGCCGGCCCGATAGCTGTCAAGAAAGCGTCCGGCGGTGAGCTTTGGGATCGTGGCCGTAACGGCCGCCCCTGTAAAAAAGAGAAACCACGCAACGTAGATCCAGACGATGAGCGCGGGCAGCGCCACGAAGGCGCCGTAGATGTTGGTCAGCGTGCCGGCCGTGATGTAGTACTCAAAGCCCTGCTTGACGATTTGGCCAGCGAGCACCACCAGCAGACCGCCCATCAGCGCATGCGAAAACTGCACGCGGCAGGCCGGCACATACTTGTAGATCAAGGCAAAGCAAAGGCTTTGCAGAACAATCTGACCGGTGTTGTACAAAAACGATGCCGTCCCGGAACCGACTCCCTCAAGCGCCATTGCCGTCAATTTGCCCGTCATCGAAAGGCTCAGCGCAAGCGCCGCCGGACCGATCGTCAGAAGCGCCCAATAGATGAGCGCGCGCTGCGACCAGGGACGCATGGCGCGCACTTTGAAGATGCGGTTGACGGTCACAAAAAGCTTGTCGATCAAAAGCAGCGCCGTCACGGCCAGACCGATCAAGCCGAACGTGGTGAGCCCCGCCGCGTGGCTGGTGAATTCGTTGAGATAGCCCACAAGCACGCTCGAGTACTGCTCGGGCAGAAAGCTCATCACGATGAGATCCTGCAGGCTTTGCCTGGCTTCGGCAAAACTAGGAAAAGCGGCAAAGACCGCCAGCGACAGCGCAAGCACGGGCACGATGGCAAGCAAGGTCGTGAGCGCCATGGAAGAGGCCACTTCGCCGATTTCAATCTCGACGGCTCGGTCGGCAACAAAGCGCATCAAGGTGCGAAAGCTGTTGAGCCAGCCTTTCTGCTTGATTTTGTCTTTGATGGTTTTTTGCTGGGATCGGATCATGTTCGGCAATGGCTAGGGATTTTTTTGCATCGACCTAATATTGTAAAATAGTGCGTTTTCGCATGCTTCGTGCGGCGCGCCTGCTTTCGCAAGGATGCGGAGGCAGAGCGCCCGCGCGGGCGCAGCCGCGGATTTTTGATTAAAAAGTCAGATTTTCAAATTTTTATTAGGAACACTTCTAGGCGCCCCACCCTGCCCGGCCGGCGAGCTTGCTTTTAGCATAGACAAGCTCCCCGATGCAGCCTCGGCACGCAGAGCGTCGTCAGGATCACCCATGCGCGCGAGCCAATTTTATATTTCTACACTTAAAGAAGCTCCGGCTGACGCTGAAATCCCCAGCCAGATTTTGTCCATTCGTGCAGGCCTTGCCAAGAGGCTTGCTGCAGGCGTCTACACCATCATGCCGATGGGTCTGCGCGTGCAGAAAAAGATCGAAAAGATCGTCCGCGAGGAAATGGACGCCGCCGGCGCCATTGAGCTCTCGATGCCCATCGTGCAGCCTGCCGAGCTCTGGCAGGAGTCCGGCCGCTGGGCCAAGTACGGCCCCGAGCTGCTGCGCTTCAAGGACCGTCACTCCCGCGACTTCGTGATTCAGCCCACGAGCGAGGAAGTCGTCACGGACCTTGCGCGCAATGAATTCACGAGCTGGCGCCAGCTGCCGGTGAATTTCTACCAGATCCGCACAAAGTTCCGCGACGAGCGTCGTCCGCGCTTTGGCGTCATGCGCGCCCGCGAATTCGTCATGAAGGACGCCTACAGCTTTGACCGCACGCCCGAGGCCGCAGGCATTTCCTACGACAAGATGTACGCGGCCTACTGCAAGATTTTGAACCGCATCGGGCTCACGTTCCGCGCCGTGCGCGCCGATACCGGCGCCATCGGCGGATCGCGCTCGCACGAGTTTCAAGTGATTGCCGAAGTCGGCGAAGACGTCATTGCCTACTGCCCGGACTCGGACTATGCGGCCAACATTGAGCTCGCAGAGGCCTTCTCGGTTCTCGACGGCCGCCAGGCGCCCGCCCAGGAGATGGTTAAAAAGGCAACGCCCGGAAAGGAAAAGTGCGAAGACGTCGCCCCCTACCTCGGCATTGATCTTTTAAAGTGCATCAAGAGCGTCGTGCTCGCCTGCGACCATTACGATGAAAAAGGCGACGCGCTGCCGGCCACGATCGTGCTGGTGCTGCTGCGTGCCGATCATGATCTCAACGAGATCAAGGCGGGCAAGCTCCCCGAGCTCTCCGAGGGCTTTCGCTTTGCAACGCAAGAAGAGATTGCGGCGCACTTCAACGGCGCCAACCCCGGTTCGCTCGGCCCTGTGGGCATCTCCGAGGATGTCGTCGTTTATGCCGACCGCACGGCTGCCGACATGAGCGACTTCTGCTGCGGAGCCAATGAAACGGGGTATCACTTCACGGGCGTGAACTTCGGACGCGATTTGCCCGAACCGCGCGTGGCCGATCTGCGCAATGTGGTCGAAGGCGACAAGAGTCCCGACGGCAAGGGGCTTTTGAAGGAGCAGCACGGCATCGAAGTCGGTCACGTGTTCTTCCTCGGCACCAAGTATTCCGAAGCCATGAACGCGACCTTCCTTGACGAAAACGGCAAGCCGCAGCCCCTGCAGATGGGCTGCTACGGCATCGGCGTCACGCGCCTCGGAGGCGCTGCCATCGAGCAGTGCCACGACGACAAGGGCATTATTTGGCCTGAGTCGATTGCTCCCTTTGAAGTGGTGATCTGCCCGATGAACTGGTCCAAGAGCGAAGCCGTGCGCGAAGCCGCCATGGCGCTGCATGACGAACTCGCCGCCAAAGGCATCGACGTCATCGTCGACGACCGCGACATGCGCGCCGGCGCCATGTTTGCCGATTGGGAGCTGATCGGCGTGCCGCACCGCATTGTGGTGGGCGATCGCGGCCTTAAAAACGGCGAAGTTGAATACGTCTGCCGCCGTTCGCTTGATGTGAAGGAAATGCTGCCCAAGGCAGAGGCCGCAGGCATCGTTGCCGAACGCGTCAAGGCTAATCTCCGCTAGCGCTTGAAGTTTTTTTAGCTTTCAAAAGCCTTCCAATGCAGACAACGTCTTGCTTTGGAAGGCTTTGCTTTTATCGGCGGCCGGCCGGCGCATCGAATTCAAAGGGATATGATCGTCAAGGCGTCCCGCCGAATATTGCCGAGAATGCGCGCTGATGCCGCCAACGCTCTTGCCCTGAGAAGACGAGACGCTTTGCTGAAGGTGAGATCATAAGAGCCTGTCTGGCGACGGTTTGGCCTTGACGCAAGAGTTTCTTAGGATTTGCCAAGATAGATAAAATTTTGACTGCGGCGCAGCAAAGAGATGCCTTTACGCAAATTCCCGAACAACCGGCCAGAACTTTTTTGGCATGAGGTGCGCCTTTGCGGCTAAACTATTACTTTTGCAAGCGGCCAGAAAAACTCCGGCCGTACGAGCTCTTATTCGGATCTAAAACTCTGCGGGCTTGAAAGTCAGGCTTGCGCAGGCAGAATACTTCAAGGAGATTGCCGTGGAATCATTAAAGCCCTTGGTACGCGTCATTGATGATGATGACGCAATGCGCCGTTCCTGGGCCTTTCTGATTGAAGGCGAAGGCTGGGATGTCGTCACGTATTCGGACGCCATCGATTTTCTGTCTTCCAACGATTTTGCCCGTCCGGGCTGTCTCGTGCTCGATGTGCGCATGCCGCGCATGAGCGGACTTGAGCTGCAGGACAAGCTGCGTGAACTCAATGTGGACCTGCCCATCATCTTCATTTCCGGGCACGGCGACATCGACATGGCGGTGCACACGCTCAAGCAGGGCGCGGTGGACTTCCTTCAAAAGCCCGTCGACGACCAGAGGCTGCTCACGGCCATCGGCAATGCCGTCATGAACAACCTCAACCACCGCCGCACGGAAATGGAGCTTTCCACCTTCCGCAGCCGCTTGGAGCAGCTCACGCAGCGCGAACGCGAAGTCATCCGCATGGTGGCTCACGGCATGAGCAACAAGCAGGTTGCCGAAAACCTCGGCATCAGCGAAAAGACCGTGCAGGTGCACAGAGGCTCAGCCTACCGCAAGCTCGATCTGCACAACGCCGCTGAAATCGCCCGACTTCTGCTGCGTTCCGGCGATCCGCTGTAACGCTCTTACTGGCTTGGCGCATCCGTGCGCACAAACATCCGCGCTTTTGCCGGCAGCTTTTCATTGTCAGAATCGCGCCGGCAGCGCGTTTTTTCTATTGCCGAATCTGCTTCGTGATTCGTCATCAAAATAAACAAAATCTATCGTTTGCGCAAAAATTAAGTCCAATATAACGCAAAACCAATGACGCTTCAGACACGAAACTATTTTCTGCTTCTCATTACTGCGACAATCTGGGGATCGGGCTTTGTCGCCCAGGCTCTCGGCATGGAGCATGTGAGCCCCTTTACCTTTACGTGGGCGCGCTCGATCATCGGCGGACTTTTTCTGCTGGCGGTGATTCCGCTGCTTGATGCGTGGACGGCAAAACAAAATCAAAATGCACGAGCCCCCGCCGCGGCAGCCGAACCGCAAAAGCCTGCGGCAAGCCCCTGGAAAAATCCTCGTCTTTGGCCGGGCGGCTTTTGCTGCGGCACGGCGCTTTTCATTGCCGAGTCGCTGCAGCAGTTCGGGCTTTTGTACACAACGGTCGGCAAGGCCGGCTTTCTGACGAGTCTGTACGTCGTGCTCGTGCCCGTGATTGGCATCTTCATCGGCAGACGCACGAGCCTCAATGTTTGGGCGGCGGTGATTCTGGCCGTGGCAGGACTTTACTTTTTGTGCATGAAGCAAGGTGAATTCGAGCTCTCGCTCGGCGACAGCCTTGTTGTTGCCTGCGCATTTGCCTTCACAATCCATATTCTGGTCATTGATCGATTTGCCCCATTGGTCGAATGCGTGCGCATGAGCTGCTTGCAGTTTTTTGTGGGCAGCGTCTGGGGCTTTGTCTTCATGTTCATTTTTGAGCCGCCTACGCTTGAGGCGCTCAGAGCTGCCCTGCCCGCCATGCTCTATGCCGGCATTTTGAGCAACGGCATTGCATACACGCTTCAAGTCGTTGCGCAAAACGGCGTGCATCCGACGATCGCCTCGATTATTTTGAGCACGGAGAGCATGGCAAGCGTCTTTTTCGGCTGGCTCATCATGAACGAAAGCATGAACGCACGTGAACTGATCGGCTGCGCGTTGATGATGACGGCAATCGTTCTGGCGCAGCTGCCTGCTTCGGTTTTCAAGCGACTCTTCAAAAATTGATGCGCGCTTTTTGCCTGCTCGGCAAAAAGCTTTCCGAAATGCGCCGCTTAACCAACATGCGGCGCATTTTCATTTCAAAGCCGATGCCGTCACTCGCAGAGCGCTCTTTTGGCGGCTTTCAACAGGCCGCTTTGTGCGCGTCTTTCTTAAGAAGAACTTTTTTCCTTGAGCCCGCCTTGACGCAGCCGTTTGTGCGGCTGATCTTTCTTATGCTCTAAAAAAATGGGCTGAGAATCATCTCAGCCCATCACAAGCATCAGCTCTCCAGCAAAGGATTACTGCTTTTTGCCTTCGGCCTTTTCGGCCTCAACGGCCGAGGGCTTGTACTCGTCGTTCAAAATCACCGCCTCGTGCTTGACGCGCAGTGCATCGTAGTACATGGTCATATCAGAAGGACCATACATTGAGCTCAGTTCGCGCGCATTGGCGGCAACGGAGTTTTCGTTGGGCGCGGGCATTTCAGACTTGATCACGTGAGCGATCTGATAGCCCGAGGCGGTCCGCACGCCGACATAGGCGGGAAGCTCCTTGGCGGGCACGCGCATGGCGGCATTGATGAGCTCAAAGCTCTGGCCCTGAGGATTGCCGCGCGAGAGCTTCAGCACGTCGCCGAACTTGGCGCCGTCGCTCTTGCCTGAGCGTAGGCTCTTGAGCACTTCTGCGCCCTTTTCGGAGGCCTTGTCAAGCGCCGCATTTTGCGTGAGCGTGGCCATGATGTCGCTTCTTGCCTCTTCAAAGCTCTGCACGTGCTTGGGACGGAAGGCCTTGACGCGGGCTGCGACAAGCGTGTTGGGCGAGACTTCGATGGCCTGCGTATTGCGCTTTTCGCGCAGGCATTCGTCGGCAAAAAGGCTCTCGACGACATGCTGATTGATGAGCTTCTTCAAAGCCGGGTCAGAGGGGCCTTCAGCGGTCACGGCTAGGGCTTCCTCAAGCTTGATGCCGTACTTCTCAACGACGGGGGCAAGCGTGTCGCTTTGCTCGTAGACCATGTTGGAGAAGTTTTCAGCTTCTTCGGCAAAGCGCTTCTGGCTTTCCTGCTCCTGGTACAGACGAACGATTTCATCGCGCACGTCGTCAAGGGCCTTGACGTGTTCGTCCTTGACGTCGGTGATCTTCACGATGTGAAAGCCGAACTCGGTCTGAATCGGGGGCATGATCTCGCCTTTGGCGCCCTTGAAGACGGCTTCTTCAAAGGCCGGCGTCATGACGCCGCGGCCAAAGTAGCCCAGATCTCCCCCTTCGCGGGCGCTGCCGGGGTCAGCAGAATTTTCCTTGGCGAGCTTTTCAAACTCTTCGGGCTTGGCCTGAAGCTTCTTGTAGAGCTCATCGGCCTTGGCCTTGGCCTTGTCAAGGCCTTCGGAGAGGTCGATCAGGATGTGGCTTGCGCGGCGCTCTTCGCCCGTGCGGAAGCGGTTCGGATTTTGCTCATAGAACGTGCGGATGTCTTCTTCGGACGGCTTGACGTCGGCAAAAAGCGCCGGCGTGAGCACGACATACTCAAGGTCGATTTCATCGGGCAGCTCGAAGAGCTTCTGATTGTCGCTCCAGTACTTCTTGGCGGCATCTTCGGCAATCGACACGTCCTTGACGAAGTCGGCCGAGGAAATCGTGAAGACGGCCACGTCGCGCTTTTCGTTGAGCATGTCGTAGAGACCCTGAGCAAGCGTCTGCGGAACGATCACGGAGCGCGTGATGCCGCTGGTGAGAAGCTCGCGGGCGATGTCGCTGCGCATGGTGTAGACGAAGTACTCGTCGCTCATGCCGCGGCTCGAGAGGAAGTTCTGATAGAGCTCGGGGCTGAACTTGCCGTCCTTCTGAAAGCCCGGCAGCGTCTTGATGAGCTCGATGGCAGTGGCTTCGCTCACTTCCACGTGTTCGGAGATGGTTTCGCCGGCAAGCGCGCGATCATTCATGATGCGCTCGAGCAGCGCAACGCGGGCTTCGGGCGACTCGAGCATGTTGCTGCGAAATGCTTCGCCGAGGCGGGCGCGAAGCGTCTCAAGCTGCTGGCGCTTGGCCTCGTCAAACTGCTGCGGCAGAATCGAAACATCGTCGACCTTTGCAATGGCGCCGTCGTCGCTGATCATGCGGTTGTAGGAATAAATGCCGGTCACGACAAAGCTGGGAATCACAAGGATCATGGCGATGAACATCAGCCAGCGCTTGTGATTGCGAAAAAGCTCAAGAAGCATGAGTGTGAAATTCCTTTGCGTTAATACACGAAGACCGTTGATCAGTCGCTCTTAAAAAGACGAAAAGCGTCCTCTGACGATCCTCAGCCCCGAAAGGCAGTCTTTCGGGCGCAACACGCCCTCTCCGGCCTTCAGAGCAAGCGCAATATTCTAACCTACTTAGCCCGAAGCCAAACTTAAGGCGCGGGCTCAGCTGCGCAGAGCCGCCTTATGCCGTCGGATCAATATCGACTGTTTTAAAGGCAGCCGAATCAAAAAGTCCGTGATCCGTAACGCGCAGGTGAGCGATCACCGTCAGCGGCAGCAAGCTCATGGCCATGACCGGATGCAGGTTTTGCGGCACGCCGAACTTTTCATGCGCCGCGGCAATAAAGCTCTGCTTTCTGAGCGCCGTGCCCTTTGCATCAGCATCGGTCATCAGCCCGGCAATCTCCAAAGGCAGATTCGAGACGACTTGACCGTTTCTGACCAGGGCAAGGCCTCCCTGCATGCGCTTGAGCTCGGCGACCGCCGAGATCATGTCGGCATCGTTGTCGCCCAAGACCACGATGTTGTGCGAGTCGTGAGCAACCGTGCTGGCAATGGCCCCCTCAAAGGCTCTGCCCTCCTCAACAAAGCCTTTGACGAGCCCTAGTCCAATGCGGCCGGAGCCGTGGTGGCGCTCGATGACGGCAATCTTCAAAAGTCCGGGCTGCTGCCTGCAGTCAATGACGCCGTCTTTGTCGGTCGGCACGTCGCAGATTAGGTGACGCGTCACCAAATTGCCCGGCACGAGGCCGATGACGCGCGCTTTGCCCGAGCGGGTTCTAAGCGTGAAGCTTTGCTTATTGATTTGCCCAATGTTGACGCGGCCCGTAACGGCGCCCTTTTGCAGAGCGTCGGCCGCAGGGGGCTCGGGCGTCGTCATGCGCTCGCTTTGCGCAATCAGGCGCCCCTTGGCAAAGGCGTGCAGAACATTGAAGTCGGTCAGGTTGTCGAACACGACGAGATCAGCATCAAAGCCCGGCGCAATGATGCCTTTGGCCGCAAGGCCGTAGTGCTGGGCGGCATTGACGGTAGCCATGCGAACGGCCTCGATGGGATCAATGCCGCAGGCGACGGCTTTTCGCACGACATTGTTGACGTGCCCTTTGGCAAAGACGTCGTCGGGCGACGCGTCGTCCGTGCACAGACACAGAAAGCGGCTGTTTTTGGGCGTGACCGCGCGGGCAAGAGCCGAGACGTTCTGCCCGGCAGAGCCCTCGCGCATCTGCACGACGAAGCCGCGCTGAAGCCTCTGAGTCAGCTCCTGCGCGGTGCTGCACTCGTGGTCGCTTCGAACGCCTGCGCAGGCGTATGCCGAGAGCGCCGCGCCGGCTGCAAGCGGACTATGGCCGTCGATGCGCTTTCCTGCCGAGAGCGTCATAGCGGCCTTTTTGAGCAGATCCGCATCGCACGCAAGCACCCCGGGCACATTCATCAGCTCGGCCAAGCCCAGCACCCGCTCATCGTCGATGAGCTCGACGAGGTCTTCGGCTTTGAGAACGGCTCCAGACGTCTCAAAGGGCGTGGCTGGAACGCAGCTCGAGAGCATGAAGTACATCGTGATCTCGGCTCTTTGCGCCTCGCGCATCATGAAGCGAATTCCCTCAATGCCGGCAACATTGGCAATTTCGTGCGGATCGGCAATGATCGTCGTGGTGCCGAATGGCGCGATGAGACGCGCAAAGCGCACGGGCGTGAGCATGGAAGACTCAATGTGCACATGAGCATCGATCAGGCCCGGCGCCGCATAGGCGCCTTTAAGATCAATGCTTTGACATGCGGTGGCCCTGCACTCGCAGCCGGCATCGACAATGACGCCGTTGTCAATGAAAATCTCTGCGTTGTCGACAATCTCGCCGTTGACGACGTCAATCATGCGCACGTTCGTCAAGCGCAGTTCACAGGGCCTGCGGCCCATGGCGCAGTCGATGCGGCGCTGCAGCATCTCCGGGGCAACAACATTTCTCGGCATGGCTTCTTTTCAGTGAATGCTTTGTTTTATGGAAGATGGAAGGCGCCTTTGGGAGCGGACGCCAATCAATGCATTGACGAGTATATACATGCGCAAAGGCGCAGAAGCAAAGAACAAGCTCGAACAATCGGCATTTGCTCGATTTTCTCAAAGCATTGCCGCGCTGAACTGAATTTTGTTGCTGCACGGCCTTGCTGCTTGCAGCGCCTTCTAAAATCCGCCTTGCGAGACGGCTGCCTTTTTGGGACGCCTGAAAAGAAAAAAGACCGCTGAGATTTTTTTTGCTGATTGCCCGGCAGCGGCCGGGCTTTTGTGAGGTTTTGAAATGCCTGAACTGATTCCTGTTGAACTTGCCAACGTATATCGACTCTTTAATGTAGGCGGCACGGCGCTTGTGTCTGCCGCCTTTCAAGGAAAAGAAGACGTCATGCCCGCCACCTGGGTGTGCCCGCTCAACATCGAGCCTTCGCGCGTGACGGCCTGCGTCGATTCGACGCACTACACGCGTCCCTTGATTGAGAAAAGCGGCATGTTTGCACTAGCTCTTCCCATGAAGTGCATCGCAAAGGAAGTCATGTACCTTGGGTCGGTGAGCCGCAACGACGACGATGCAAAGCTTGAAAAAAGCCAAGCAAAATTCTTCAAGATGCCGGGCTTCGACACGCCCTTTGTCGAAGGCTGCGCCTGCTACGTCGTCTACAAGGCGCTGCCCGAAGAGCATATTGCCAAGGCCTATGATCTCTTTATCGGCGAAGCCGTCGCCGCCTGGGCTGATCCGCGCATTTTCGACGGCCGGCACTGGAAGTTTGAGACGGCCGACAAGTCTCTGAGCACCCTGCACTACGTCGCGGGCGGCCACTTCTACGGCATCGGCGAAGCAATCGACGTGCCTGGATACGAAGAGTTCTAATGCCGCAAAGAGCTTGCGCCGATCTCAACAACAATATCTGCAGCTGCTTGATTTCTCGCCGCCGGCCGAAGTGGACTTTTCGGCCGGCAGCGCCGAATGATTGAACGTAAAGTGAGAAGAGTTCTCCATCGAGTGCATTCGAGAAAAAATGTTCCTTGAGGCTTGCATCAACAAGATAGGGAAAAAAGTTTCTTTCTTTTTCAAGAACTTGTGCGTCGGAGCGCAAGTTTTTTCGGACGCACTCTTTACAAGATCGAAAAACCCTGTAGAATGCGCCTTCGTCCTTCTGAGGACGCAGAATAAATCAGCAAATTTGCTCTTGCAAAAACTGATAGGTTCTGTAAAATACAAGTTTCAGACATAAGAAATATCTGATTTCTGATATCCCGACGGAGTGGTAGTTCAGTTGGTTAGAATATCGGCCTGTCACGTCGAGGGTCGCGGGTTCGAGTCCCGTCCACTCCGCCAACCTTCCCTCTTTTAGAGGTGAAGCGGAGACAGAGGTGCAGAGATTTCGGTCTGAATAAAAATTTGGCGCTGGAGTGGTAGTTCAGTTGGTTAGAATATCGGCCTGTCACGTCGAGGGTCGCGGGTTCGAGTCCCGTCCACTCCGCCAATCAACAAATGCCCTGTAGATTTGCGTCTACGGGGTTTTTTGTTGCCTGGCCGCTTGACGCGGCATGAATCCGGAACTCCCGGAACTCCCGGTAACTAGTCCTTAGTTCCGGAAGATCCCCTTCGGCGGGATGACATCAAGCAGCGCGAAATA
>CALXQS010000032.1 GCA_944390715.1 uncultured Duodenibacillus sp.
TCAACGATGAGTTTACCGAGCCCTTTTCCTGAGGTTATGACAAATTTGTTCGTTTTTTTGTCGGCTAGTTAAACCCTTTTTGGACGTATTTTTTTAACCCATTTAAATTGACCCTATAAATGCAATGGTTTTCTGCGGCAGGGAGGATTGAATGGGGAAAGGCTTGAAAATCCTGCAAAATCAATTACAGATAGAGTCCGCCTTCTACCAAGCGCCTGCCGTCCGGCAGCTTCATGACATCTGTTTGAAGCATGAAACGCCTCGATTTGTGCGATCCACTATGCGATCCACTATGCGATCCACTATGTGACCCACTTTGTGATCCACTGTGATTATGAAACAGCAACTCTGTGAGATTTTTTGTATCACTGTGAGACACGGTAAAACAGGCTGAAACGGCCTCTCAGGCCTTTATTTACAAAGCTTTTCGCACGAAAGAAAGAAAAAGCTCCGCAAATCAAAAACTTGCGGAGCCAAAACCTGTGGCGGAGGCGGTGAGATTCGAACTCACGGACGGGTTTATTCGTCGCCGGTTTTCAAGACCGGTGCATTCAACCACTCTGCCACACCTCCAGAATTCTTTTCCGAGCGCCTGATTCAGGCATCACGGCAAGGCCGGAATGATAGCAAACAATCAACTGAAATAGTTGTGCTGGGTAATGATGATGTTGTAGACGAAGTAGCATAGAACCCCGGCAAAGATGATGCGCAGGATCAGCTCGAAAATTTTCTTGATCTTGTCGTTGTCCATCGCTTTCAAACTCCGAATCGGCTTAATGGGCCGCAAATTCACGCACCACAGCCGTCACGCGCTTGACGAGTTCGTCAGCGTCGCGCCGTGCAATCGTCAGACTCGGCACGATGCGGATCACATTGCCGGCGGTGACCGAAAAGAGCACGCCGTGACGCAGTCCGATCTTGAGGCATTCGTGCGCCGGTCTGTCGAGCACAATGCCGATCATAAGGCCGCGCCCGCGAACTTCGACAAAGCACTCAACATCCTTAAGCGACCTTCTGAATTCCTTTTGCAGGTACTCGCCCATGACGGCCGCATTTTGGACAAGTCGCTCGTCTTCCATGATGGAAATCGTGGTAAGCGCAGCGCGCATGGCCAGAGGGTTGCCGCCGAAGGTCGAGCCGTGATTGCCGGGAGTGAAGATGCCGTAGGTTTTTTCGCTGCAGACAAGGGCTCCCACCGGAACGCCGGAACCGAGCGCCTTGGCAAGCGTCATGACGTCGGGAAGAACGCCCGAGTGCTGATAGGCAAACCACTTGCCCGTACGGCCCATGCCGCACTGCACCTCGTCGAGAATCATGAGCCAGTCGTGCTTGTCGCAAAGCTCGCGGATAGCGCGCATCTTGTCGTCGTCGATCAGACTGATGCCGCCCTCGCCCTGCACGGGTTCAAACATCACGGCACAAATGCCGGGCGTCGTCTGAGCAAGCTTTTCAATGGCGGCAACGTCGCCCGCTGGCACGCGGATGAAGTCGGGCGCATAAGGTCCGAAATCCCGGCGCACGAGCGCGTTTGCCGTTGCCGACAGCGTCGCTATCGAGCGGCCGTGAAAGGCATGATCAAAGACAACGATGCGCGGCAGCTTGAAGCCCTTGAGGTGCCCGTACTTGCGGGCCAGCTTGATGGCCGCTTCGTTGGCCTCCAGTCCTGAATTGCAGAAAAAACAGCCGCGCATGCCGCTTTTTTCACAAATCTTTGCGGCAACGGACTCCTGCAGATCAATGCGGAAATAGTTTGAGCAGTGAATCAAGTGCTCGACCTGATCCTTGAGCGCCGCAACAAGACGCGGATGGTTGTGTCCGACGCCGTTGACGGCAATGCCGGCAAAACCGTCGAGATAACGGTTTCCCTCGGTATCTGTGAGCCACAGCCCCTCGCCCTTTTCAAGGCAAATGGGCAGCGGAGAAAAAATCGGCAGCAGATGCGAGCTCATGTCGTCAACCTTTCTGTACGTTTACGGTCCATCCAAAAATCATTCGGTCTGCAGCAGCTATCAAAAGCCATAGCTGCGGGTCGGCTATTTTAACGCAAAGTCGCCTCGGATCCGCGGGCACGAGCGGAGGCGGCCCGACAAGACGAGTGCTGAAAGCCTCATTGGTCGATGCGCGGCATCGGGCCGTGCTTTTCTTCATGCATGACCCGATAGGAAAGATTATCGTCGCCGACAAGCACGACTTTGGGCTTGAGCTGCTTTGCCTCTTCGGGGCAGACGCGGCAATAGCTCATGATGATCACCTTGTCGCCCACGCTCACAAGGCGCGCTGCGGCGCCGTTGAGACAAATCACGCCGCTGCCTCGATCGCCGCAAATGGCGTACGTCGTCAATCTTGAGCCGTTGTCAATGTCAACGACATCGACCTTTTCATACTCAATGATGCCCGCAGCATCCATCAGATCCTCATCGATCGTAATCGAGCCCACGTAGTGGAGCTCGGCCTGCGTCACGTGAGCTCGATGAATCTTGCTCTTTAAAAGTTCTATCTGCATGGGATGGTTCCAACTTAGGGCCTGGAGACTCTTTAACTCAGCGCGCCTTGGCAATGAAGTTGTCGATCAGACGCGTCTTTCCGATATAAACGGCCATGGCAAAAAGCACGTCGCGTTCAAATGAATCAACCGGCTCAATGCTTTCGGCATCGACCGCTTCTACATAGTCGATGCGGGCAGCGGGTTCGGCCTCAATGAGGCTGCGCATGGCGGCGACGACCTCCGAGGGGCTTGCTGCGCCCGCCCGCACAAGCTCCTCGCCCTTGAAGACTGCGCGCGAGAGCACCAAGGCCGCCTCGCGCTCGGCCGGCGACAGATATGTGTTGCGGCTTGATTTGGCAAGTCCGTCGGCTTCGCGCACGATCGGGCAGCCGACGACCTCGACGGCCATATTGAGATCGCGCACCATGCGGCGGACGACAGCAAGCTGCTGGGCGTCCTTCTGGCCAAAAAACGCCTTGTCGGGCATGACGATGTTCATCAGCTTGCTGACGACCGTGCACACGCCTCGAAAGTGCGTCGGACGCGTTCTGCCGCACAAGCCCGCGGTAAGCCCCTCGACCGTCACCCATGTGCAGGCATTGGGAGCATACATTTCCTCAACCGCCGGGTAGAAAAGAACGTCGGCTCCAAGGCTCTCGAGAAGCGCTTCGTCGTGGGCCAAATCCCTCGGGTAGCTCTGCAGATCCTCGTTGGGGCCAAACTGCGTAGGATTGACAAAAACCGACACGACGACGCGGCTGCAATGAGCCTTGGCAGCCTTTACAAGGCTGGCATGTCCCTCATGAAGATACCCCATGGTCGGCACCAGCCCCACGGTGAGGCCTTCCTTGCGCCAGGCGCGAACCGCTTCGCGCACTCCCGCCACAGTTTTAATGACTTGCATGTTTGCTGCTCATCCTTTTTAAGCACCGAGCACAGATCTCTGAACCGCTCGCCAAAAAGCTGGAACTGTACTCAAAAATTAACACAGAAGGAGGCTCAGTATAGGCGCTTTACCTCATGAGGATCTCTGGCAAAGCTCTCCGATTCATCCGGAAAGCCTCCGCTTTTGACTTCCCTGTCAAATGCCTTGAACGCCTCCTGCATGATCGCGCCCGCCTGGGCAAAGCGGCGCACGAACTTGGGCTTGAAATCGTCAAACATCCCGAGCATGTCCTGATAGACGAGCACCTGACCGTCGCAGTCGGCTCCGGCTCCAATGCCGATTGTCGGCACGGAAAGCTTTTGGGTTGCTTCTCGGGCCACGTCCGCAGGCACGCATTCGAGCACGACGGCAAAAGCTCCCGCCTGCTCAACGGCAAGGGCGTCGCTCACAACCTTGTGCGCGGCCTCTTCGCTCTTGCCCTGCACCTTGAAGCCGCCGTACTGATTGACATGCTGGGGCATCATGCCGACGTGCCCCATGACGGGGATGCCAGCGGCGACAATTGCCGCGATGGTTTGAGCCGTCTCTGCGCCGCCTTCGAGCTTGACGGCCGCGCAAAGCGTCTCCTTCATGATGCGGCCGGCATTGCGCACAGCCTCTTCAATCGAGGCCTGATAGCTCATAAACGGCATGTCGACAACGACAAGCGCATTCTTTGCGCCGCGCACCACGGCAGCGCCGTGATGAATCATGTCGTCGACCGTCACAGGAATCGTGCTCGCATAGCCGAGCATCGTATTGCCCAGGCTGTCGCCTACCAAAATGGCATTGACGCCCGAGGCGTCCACAAGCCGCGCCATCGTATAGTCGTAGGCCGTCAGCATGGAGATTTTTTCGCCGCGCGCCTTCATGGCCGCAAACGTAGCTGTGGTGTTTTTCATTCAGCACCCCTTGCCGTCCGCAGCAAAGCGCTTGGCTTTTCGCAGCCCGGCACACATTGCAAAAGAGTTCAGCAAATACTTTATGCCTTTGCGAGGCAGCGTGCATAACTCAAAAGTACAGCTTCGATAATGGCTTTGGCATTAAGGGTATGCTCGGCTGCCCGCCTGACGTCGCGCACGGAGTTGATCCATTGGTAGAGTCCCGCGCTCGAAGCTGATTCAGCGGCATGCTTGAGTTCGGCCTCGTAGCTCGGAAAATATCGCGCCCCGGCCCCTGCCCTGACGCTTGCCAGATCCCAGGCCCAGCGCGAAAAAACAAGCGCCGCGGCCGCTATCGTCATGTCTTTGTCGACGGCGTTGAGCGCATCGGCTGCCGTTGCCTGCGCCCCTTTGGCCAGCACGGCCAGAATCTTTCTTTTTCCTTCTTCGCTCATGGCGTAGCGAGGGTCTTCGGCCAAAGCCGACAACGGCATGCCGGCGGCTTCCGTGAGCTTTTGCTCGGCATTTTTCACGCCCTGGCTTCGAAGCCAGGCAAGCGCCTGCTCCTTTGCCGGCGCCTTGGCGCGTATCAGGCGGCAGCGCGAGCGAATCGTTGCCAGCACGCGGTCAATCTCATCGGCCACGAGAATAAAGATCGTGTTTTCAGGCGGCTCCTCGAGATTTTTCAAAAGCGAGGCCGCAGCCTCCGAGCGAATCTTGTCGGCCGGGTACACAATGACCACGCGCACGCCTCCCTCGTTGCTTTTGAGCGAAAAATACTCTCCGAGATCGCGCGTTTGATTGATCAAAATTTCGCGCGTGAGCGTCTTTTTGTCGGGATTGGTTTCAGGCATGGCAAATTCCATGCCGTGCGAGACGCACTCGAATTCACTGACGATGTAGCGGATGTCCGGGTGATTGTCTGCAGCAAAAAGCCTGCACCCCTTGCAGTGTCCGCAGGGGCGCCCGTCGGGTGCCGGGGACGTGCACAGCAGGCTTGCCGCAAAGGCGCAGGCCGCCTCAAAAGTGCCGATGCCGCGCGGGCCGTACAGCAGTATGCCGTTGGGCAGACGATCGCGCAGGGCATTGAGCGAAGCCAAAAGTTCAGCCTGCCACGGATAGGTTTTTATATCCACGACTGAGCCTCCTGCAAAAGAGCATCGGTAATGGCCTGAGGCTCAAGCGAAGCGTCAAGGATGAAAAAGCGCCGAGCGCAGCGCTGCGCACGGTCTAGGTAAGCTTCGCGCACGCGTCGGAAAAACTCTCTGCTTTCGGCTTCAAATCGATCTGCCGCACGAGCCTTCGCCAGGCGCTGCGCGGCAATATCGGGCGAGAGATCAAAAAGCACGGTCTTAAAGGGCTGCAGAGCACCCTGCACCAAGCTCTCGAGCGCTTCAACCTTGGCCGGATCGTAATTTTTGCCGCCCACCTGATAGGCGTAGGTCGCATCCGTAAAGCGATCGGAAAGCACCCAGGCGCCGCGCTCGAGCGCAGGGACAACGACGCGCTCGATGTGTTCTGCCCGAGAAGCAAAGAACAAAAGCGTTTCGGCCGTCACGCTCATGTCGTCGGCCAAGAGCATGGCGCGGATCTTTTCGCCCAACGGCGTTCCTCCGGGCTCCCGAGTGCGCACCACCTCAATGCCTTGTTTTTCAAGCCAATGTTCGAGCGCATCGATCTGCGTCGTTTTGCCGGCGCCGTCGATGCCTTCGAAAGTAATGAATTTTCCCTGCTGCATGATCGTCTTTTTTTCTCAAGCTCAATCTGTTTGTCGACGAGGCTATTTGTGCTGCGCCCTGCGTCTTGGATTTATCTGGTACTTGTACACAGCGCGGTTGTGTGCGGCCAGATGCGTTGAAAATTCCGTTGTTCCGTCGCCGCGCGCCACGAAGTAGAGATATTTGGTTTCGGCCGGATGCATCGCCGCGGCAATCGAGGCCGCGCTCGGCATCGAAATAGGCGTCGGCGGCAGCCCCTTGTTGAGGTACGTATTGTAGGGACCGGGCGCGCGGAGATCTTTGCGGATCAGGTTGCCGTTGAATGCTTCGCCGATGCCGTAAATGATCGTGGGGTCCGTCTGCAGCGGCATGCCTCGCCGCAGCCGGTTGTGAAACACGGAACTCACAAGCGCTCTATCCTCGGGCCGCGCGGTTTCTTTTTCAATGATGCTTGCAAGAATCAGCGCCTCGTAGGGCGTCTTGACGGCCACGAGCTCGACATCCCGATTTTTCCATGCCTCATTGAGAATTCTTTGCTGCTCTCGATAAAGCGCTCGATACACGTCGAGATCGCTTAGCCCCGAGCGGAAGCGGTACGTTTCAGGCGCAAAAAGCCCTTCGAGGCTCACGACGTTGAAGCCTAGCTTCTCGAGAAGCTCTTCGTTGCTCAAGCCCCGCGTGGTGACGGCGACGTCGGCCAACGCCTCAACGTAGCGGCGCACCTGCCAGATGGTCGCGCCGTCGGCGATGCGCATGGTGAAGGACTCGACCTCGCCGGAACTGAATTTTTCGACGATTTCAGCCAGCGACATGCCCGCCTGGAAGCGATAGCGCCCCGCGTGTATCGCCGGAGCATTGCCGTGCACGCGCAGCGCCGCCAGCAGCGTCGTTTCAGACACCTGCATGCCTGCCTCTTCAGCCAAAGCCGCAATGGTTCTGCCCGAAGCTCCGGCAGGTACGACGACATCAAGCGTCTGGGCTGCGCCTTCGAATTGAACGGGTCTTTGAAAGTACCACCACCAAGGCAGCCAGGCAATGAGCGCCAAAACCACGCCAAGCACGGCCGCCACAACCCAGACGTTGGCTTTGACCACGGGAATGTTGAGACTTTTAAAATCGAACTTCACGCTGAAAATGAAAGAGGAACAAACAAAACTTGACCCGACGGGACTTGCGCCATAATAGCGGCAGCGGCCGGTCTGCGGCCTTCGGTTTTTTTAGCTTTTGATTTTAAATTCATCAAAAAAATGTCAACTCGAAATTGTACGGCACAGCGCGCGTGCGCTCTGCCCGAGCTTGCTCTTGTGCGTGTTTCGGGAGAAGATCGCATCAAATTCCTGCAGGGACAGCTCACCAACGACGTCACCAAGCTTGACTTGGGCATGCTGATGACGGCAGGCTGGTGCTCGCCCAAGGGGCGGCTTTTGTCGGCGCCGAGACTCTTTGTCGACGGTGAAGCTGTAGGCATGCTCATTGATGCCGGCAGCGCCGACAAGCTCATTCAAAGGCTTCGCATGTACGTTCTGCGCAGCAAAGTGATCATCGAGCGGGACTGCTCGCGCAAGGCCGCAGGCATTCTTGGCCCCGTGCCTGAACTGCCTGAGGGCTCGCTTGTGTTTACCCAATCATGCATGGCTCAGAGCGTGCAGATTGGGCTCGCCGCGCCTGCCGGCCGGTCTTTGGCCATTGTTCCCGCCGAGCTTGAGCTCGAGGCTGATTCGTCGTCCTACTGGGCGGCCAGCGCTGCGGCAGGCGATCCTTGGATCTTCGGGCCGGCAGCCGATCAGTTCGTGCCGCAGGCAGTCAACCTTGAGCTCGCCGGCGGCGTGAGCTTTACCAAGGGGTGCTACACAGGTCAGGAAATAGTTAGCCGCGTCGAACATATCGGCAAAACCCCGCGGCGCGGCGCGCTTGCCGTCGCCGAAGGCGAAGCCGCCTTGACTCCGATGACTGAAATTGCGGATGGTGCCGGCAGTCCCGTCGGCGTCGTAGTCTATGCGGCGGCCATCAACGGCAAAACGGCAGCCTTCGTGCAGCTTCCCAATGAACTTCTGCAAACGAGCAAGCCGCTGTCGGCCGCCGGCAGAACGCTCATGCTGATGCCGCTTCCCTACGGCTACGAACGACTGCACTAGGCGCTCAAGACGCACCAACACCCATACAGCATTGATTTTTTAATTGAAGCACCATGTCCGACAAAAAAATCATCATCTACACGCCTCAGGAAATCGAAGCCATGCGCGACGTCTGCCGCCGCGCAAGCGAGCTTCTCGACTACATCACTCCGTTTGTCAAAGCGGGCGTGAGCACCCTCTCGCTCGACGAGCTCATGCTTGAGTACACCGAGAAAGTGCTTGAAGCCAAATCGGCCTGCCTCAACTACTGCCCGCCCGGCATGACGCCCTACCCGCGCGCGACCTGCATTTCGGTCAACAACGTCATCTGCCACGGCATTCCGAGCGAAAAGAAGATTCTCAAAAACGGCGACATCGTCAACATCGACGTCACCATCGTCAAGGACGGCTTTTACGGCGACACGTCGCGCATGTTCATCGTCGGCAAGCCCACGATCGCCGGCAAGCGGCTGGTCGAAGCAACTTGGGGCTGCATGTGGGCAGGCATTGAAGCCGTCAAGCCCGGCAACTGCTTCAACGACATCGGCATTGCCTGCCAGAAGTTCTGCGCTCCGCTCGGGCTTTCGATCGTGCATGAATACGGCGGCCACGGCATCGGGCGCGTTTTCCACGGCGAGCCGCACGTGAGCCACGTGCCGCTGTCGATTCCAACGGCCAAGTTTGAGCCCGGCATGGTCTTTACCGTTGAGCCAATGGTCAATGCCGGCAAACGCCACATCATGGACCTCAACGACGGCTGGACGGTGGTCACCAAGGACCGTTCGCTCTCGGCCCAGTGGGAGCTGCAGATCGTCGTCACCGAAACGGGCTACGACGTGCTCACCGTCTCGGCGGGCTCGCGGGAAGCGCCCGAATGGGTCAAAGGCTGGAAAAAGCCCGCTTTCTAAGCTTCTCTGCAACAGGCTCTGAGGCCTGAGCCGCTGCGGGCGCTGCCGTTTTTTCTTCGGCCAAGCGCCCGTTTTTGTTGCCAAGAATTCCGGGGCGCGCTTTTGATCGTTGCGCGCAAGAGCGCAGTCGCGCAAAATATCCTCTTTGCACAGGACTGTTTTTGGTCCCGAGCACGGCACCCTTAGGCAAAGACGCCTTACTCCTTCTTCTTGAACGTTTTCCATGGCCAGAACATCCGCAGCGCACTCCACAGAAGTCATCAGACAAAGAATCGGCGAAGATTTTCTACGCGTCGGCCGCGTCGGCGAATATCTCAAGCGAAATACGGCTGCCGTCGACCGCTTCGTGCTCGAGACGGCGCACGCCTGCGGCCTTGACGAACTTGAGCTTGCCGTGGCGGCCGTAGGCGGCTACGGGCGCTCGGAGATGTTTCCCTACTCGGACATCGACGTCTTGGTGCTCGTGCGCAGCTACAACGACAAGCTCAAAGCCGCGGTTGAAGCCTTCGTCACGGATCTCTGGGAGCTGGGACTGACGGTCGGCAGCGCCGTGCGCACAAGCGACGAGATGATCGCCGCTTGCAAAGAGGACATCTCCGTTGCCACGGCCTTCATGGAGGCGCGCTTTCTGCTCGGCGACAAGCGCTTGTTTGAAGAGACCCACGCGCGCTACCGCAAGACGCTCGACAAGCGCGTATTTTTCCGAAGCAAAATGCTCGAAATGCGCCAGCGCCATCAGCGCTATGACGAAACGCCCTATGCGCTTGAGCCAAACATCAAGGAAAGCCCCGGAGGACTGCGTGATCTGCAGGTCTTTTTGTGGTGCGCTCGCTGTGCGGGATTCGGCAAAAACTGGAAGGAGCTCGCGCAAAGCGGCCTGATTACGGAAACCGAAGCCTGGCATCTGGCCGAATGCCATCACTTTCTGCGCGACATCCGCATCAGGCTGCATTTGCTGCGAAAGCGCCATGAAGACCGCCTGATCTTCGACGTGCAGACGGCCCTTGCAGAAAACGCAGGCTACAAGAAAATCGGCGCTCTGCGTCCGAGCGAAGCGCTCATGAAGCGCTACTACCTCAACGCCAAAAACATCATGCAGCTGCAGGAGATTCTGCTGGCGGCCATTTCTGAAAAGATTTTCGAAGAAAAGCTCCCCTCGCAGACAACGCCGATCGAGGGCGTCTTCGTTGCCCGAGGCGACGCGCTTGATATTTCAGATCCCGATGTCTTTACCGCAGATCACCGCAACATACTCAAGACCTTCTACCTTTTTGCCACGCACTTTGAGCTCAAGCGCTGCTCGACGCGGCTGCTGCGGCTTTTATGGCACATGCGCGAGCGCGTCACCGACGACTTCAGAAACGATCCCGACAACAAGTCGGTGTTTCTTGCCGCTCTCAAGCTCAAGTACGGCACCTATCACTTTCTGAAAAATCTCAACGTCTGGGGCATTCTCGGACGCTTCCTGCCGGTCTGGCGGCGCATCGTCGGACAAATGCAGCATGACCTTTTTCATGCCTACACGGTAGATCAGCACACGATCCGCACGGTGAAGTTTCTGCGCCGCTTCACGCACTCTTCCTATGCGCATGAGTATCCGCTGTGCTCGCAGATCATCAGCGAGATGAATGAGCCCTGGAGGCTTATCCTTGCCGGACTTTTTCACGACATCGCCAAAGGCCGCGGAGGAAGCCACGAAGAGCAGGGCGCTCGCGAAGTGCGGCTTTTCGGAGAAAATTTCAATCTTGCGGAAAAAGACATTGCCTACGTGGAGTTTTTGGTGCGCCACCACATTCTGATGAGCCACGTCGCACAGAAAAAAGACATCACCAACCCGGAAATTGTGGCCGAGTTTGCCCGCACGGTTGATACAAAGGAAAAGCTCGACGGCCTGTACCTGCTCACAGTCGCCGACATCCGCGCCACAAGCCCCAAGGTCTGGAATGCCTGGAAAGAGCAGCTTCTCACAGATCTCTACAAAAGCACGCTGCAGATTCTTCAAGGCAAAGAAGGCGACTATACGCTCGGCAGCGTTTTTGCCAGGCACCGCGAAAAAGCCATCGAACTTGTGCGCCAAGCGGGCATTCCCGATACCGTTCGCGACGATTTATGGCGCGAACTCAACATCGTCTACTTTTTGCGCCACTCGCCGCAGGACATTGCCTGGCACACCAAAGAGCTGGCCTGGGACCCCTGCATCGCCGTTCCTGTCGTGCGCGCTCGAGGCACGAACGTTGCCGACACGGTCGAGGTGCTCGTCTACACCAAGGACCAAAAGGATCTGTTTGCACGCGTCGTGGCGTTTTTCGAGCGCTCGGGACTTTCGGTGCTCGATGCGCGCATCCACACAACCACGCACGGCTGGGCGCTTGACACGTTCCTCGTATCTGACCGCCGACACAACGGCGCTCAGGCCCTGCGCCCGATGATCGAAGAGCGTCTTTCAAAAGCCATTTCTGAAGGCAAGCCCCTGCCTAAGCCCAAGCCCGGCAAGCTCTCGCGGCGCAGCCGCAGCTTTCCGACGCCGCCCATGGTCGACATCGAGCGCGACGAAAGTCAGCACAGCTGGGTGCTTCAGGTCACGTGCAACGACCGGCTGGGGCTTTTGTTCGCCATTGCCGTCGTGCTCGCCAAACACGGCATCAACTTGGCCACTGCCAAGATTTCAACAATGGACGAGCGCGTCGAAGACGTCTTTCTGATTGAAGGCGCCGTGCTCGAAGATCCGGATCAGGTCGTGCAGATTGAAAGCGAACTGCTTGACGCAGTCACCAATGCAAAATGACGTCCCTTCTCGGAGCAAACGAAGCTGCGAGGCTTTTGCGGCCTCTTTGATAAAACGGACGGCCGCACGGGCCGTCCGCATCAGGCGCACTACTGTGCGAGCAGTTCCTTTGGAGGTTCTTCTGCGAACCACTTGACGTAGATCTTTGTGAATTCGCCGTTGGCGCGAGCCTTGTCGATGGCCGCATCGAGCTCCTTGGCAAGCGCCTTGTTGTTCTTGCTCACAGGAAAGCCGAAGGCTTCGCTGTTGAGCGTTTCAGGCAGGTGATGGTAGTCAGCCGCAGCCTGCGGGCGCGAAGCCAAAAAATAAGCCGTCACGGGCCGATCCCCGATCACCGCACGGCAGCCCTTGTTGTTGAGCTCAAGGTAAGCTTCGTTGATCGTGTTGAAATTGCGCACCTTCGCGCCGGGAACCTTGGCCGCACGCATGGAGCCCGAAGTGCCGATCTGTGCGCAGATCGTGCAGTTTTCAATATCCTTGACGCTCTTGATCTTGTCCTTGTCCTCGGCGCGCACAAGAATCGAGAGGCCGGACATGTAGTAGGGCTTGGAAAAGAGCACGCGCTTAGCGCGCTCGGGCGTAATCGTAAAGGCCGAAGCGCCGACGTCGGTAATGCCCGTCAAAATAGCCGGAATAATGGCATCAAACCCCATGTTGGTCACTTCGAGCTTGCGGCCCATCTGCTTGGCGGCATACTCAAGCAAGTCAATCTCAAAGCCCACGGGCTTGCGCGTTTGCGTATCAAAAAATACAAACGGCGCATAGGTGCTCTCACAGGCCATGCGAAGCACCTTGCCGTCTTCGGCATGCGCCTGAAGGCTGAGGACAGCAGCGGTTGCGCACGCGGCTGTCAGAATTGTCTTTTTAATCATTTTTATGATCTCCCTGTTGTTGACGACAACTTCACCGTCCGAAACGCCTTTTTCTTTGCGCCGACAGCTTTGTTTTTTGTTTGCGGCGCACTACCTTCGGGCGGTTCGGACAATATTTTTTGATTTTTATTTGCGATCGGCAAGATCGGGCACGTGGCGCAGCTCTGCTCCAGTAAAGAGCTGCCGCGGCCGTCCGATGCGGTATTGCGGATCGTTGATGTGTTCATTGAGCTGAGCAATCCAGCCCACCGTGCGCGCAAGCGCAAAAATAGCCGTAAAGAGCGGCACCGGAATGCCGATGGCCTTTTGCACGATGCCCGAATAGAAATCCACATTCGGATACAGATGCCGCGAGATGAAGTAGTCATCCTCGAGCGCGATCTGTTCGAGCTTCATGGCAAGCTTAAAGACCGGATCGTCGTGCAGACCGAGCTCGTCGAGCACCTCGTGGCAGGTCTCTCGCATCAGCTTGGCGCGCGGATCGTAGCTCTTGTAGACGCGGTGTCCAAAGCCAATCAGGCGCTCGCCGCTCGTCTTGTCCTTGACGCGGGCAATGAACTTGCCGAGATTGTCCACGCCCCCTTCGGCCTGCAACCTGTAGAGCATGTTGAGCGCAGCCTCATTGGCTCCGCCATGCTGCGGTCCCCAAAGGCAGGCTACGCCCGCGGCGATGGCAGCAAAGGGACTCGTGCCCGAACTCACGCACAGACGCACGGTCGAGGTTGAAGCGTTCTGCTCATGATCGGCATGAAGGATGAAGATGCGGTCAAGGGCACGGGCGATGACGTCGTTGACGACATACTCTTCGCACGGAATGGCAAACATCATGCGCAGGAAGTTGGCCGCATAGGAAAGCCCGTTCTTGGGCCAAATGAAGGGTTCGCCCACGGAGTACTTGTGCGAGAAGGCCACCAGCGTCGGCATCTTGCCGATGAGCTGAATGGCTGCCGCACGGCGCTGGTCTGGATCCAGAATATTGGCGCTTTGCGGATAAAAGGCCGACATGGCGCCCACAAGTCCCGTAAGAATGGCCATCGGGTGGGCATCACGCCTAAAGCCTCTGAGGAAGAATTCGAGCTGCTCATGAATCATCGTGTGATGCATCACTTCCCACTCAAAGGCATGCTTTTGCTCAGCATTGGGCAGCTCGCCGTTTAAAAGCAGGTAGCAGACCTCGAGATAGTTGCACTTGGCTGCAAGCTCCTCAATCGGATAGCCGCGATACAAAAGCATTCCCTTGGCGCCGTCGACGTACGTAATGGCGCTGCGGCAGGAAGCCGTCGACATGAAGCCCGGATCGTAGGTGAACTTGCCCGACTGCTTGTAGAGCGTCGTAATGTCAATCACATCAGGCCCCATCGTGCCCGAATGCATCGGCAGCACGACATCAGGCGAACCATCTGAAAAGACCAGTCTGACAGTCTTTTCCGTATTTTCAGCAGTCATCTTGTTTAAGCCTCCCACGTTGCTGTGTTTGAGCTTTCGGCATCTTGCCGTCTGTTCTCAGGACCCTCCGATGAAATCGGCGGCATCTGTCTGAAAAATTTCCTTGCGCAGGCAGTCGGAGCAATTTAACTGAAAACAACCGCCTCGAGACATCGGGTTAACCCTACTACAAATCCGTCGCCTCATGTCTTGCCGCCAACGCAGCCGTCGCCAGGGCTTCGCTAAGCGAAGGATGCGGATGCATGACCATTCCAAGATCCTCGTCTGTTGCCCCGAAAGCCATGGCCGAGACTGCCTCGGCGATCATATCTGCCGCTCCTTCGCCAACAATGTGCACGCCGATGATGCGCTCGGTTCGGGCGTCTACGACAACCTTCACGAAGCCGCGCGTGTCGGCCTGCGCCCGCGCTCGTCCGTTGGCCGTAAAGGGACAGGTGCCGATGCGCGCCTCAATGCCTTTTTGCGCCGCGCTCTGCTGGCTCTCGCCTGTCCAGGCCGTCTCGGGCTCAATGTAGACGACGCTCGGCACGGGACTGCGCCAGGCAATAGACTTTCCCGTGGCGATGCTCAGTGCAGCCTGAACGCCCTGCTCATGCGCGTAGTGCGCAAGCTGCACGCCGCCCGTCACATCGCCCACAGCCCAGATGCCGGGCACATTGGTGCGGCAGAATTGATCGACCTCGATATAGCCTCTGGCATCGAGCTTGATTCCCACGGCTTGCGGGTTGATCGAATCGGCTAGCGGCGTGCGGCCCACGGCCACAAGAACCTTGTCAAAGACGGCAGTCTTTCTTTCGCTCTGCCGCTCAAACTCGACTTCAATGCCCTCGGGCGTCTTTTGCACTCGGCAAATGCTTGCGCCCAGTTCGAATTCAAGGCCTTGCCGCCGCAGTTCTTTTTGCACCGTCTGGCGCACGGCGGCATCTGCCGTCGCGAGAATGTCGTCGGCAGCATCAAAAAGGCGCACGCTGCTGCCCAGGCGGTTCCAGACGCTTCCGAGCTCAAGACCGACGACGCCCGCGCCGATAATTCCCAATCTGGCGGGCGGCTCGGCAAACCTCAACGCCCCGCAATGCGAAACGATGTCCTTTTCATCAATTTCAATGCCGGGAAGACTCTTTGGCTTGGTGCCGCAGGCAACGACGACATGCTTTGCCTGCACTGCAAGCGGGCCTTGCTCGGCGTCAATACGCACGAGAAAGCCGCCGGCGGCTGCCTGCTCAAACTGCGCCCGTCCGGCAATGCTTTTGACGCCATACTTGGCAAAAAGCCGCGTCAAGCCCATGTTTGAGGCCTTCACAGAGCCCGCTCGATGCGCCTGCATCTTTGCAAAATCAATGTGCACGGCCTGCGGGTCGACTGAAATGCCCATCGAAGCAAATCCCTCTTTGAGCTGAGAAAAGCGAGCTGAGGCCGATAAAAGGGCTTTGCTCGGAATGCAGCCATGATTGGCGCACACGCCTCCCCAAGCTCCCGCAGAGCCGTCGTCGGGATTGATCATTGAGTCGACCACGATGGTCGACAAGCCAAGCTGCGCAGCGCGGATCGCGGCAGGATATCCGCCGGGCCCCGCGCCGATGACCAGCACGTCGTAAGTCGTTGTGTGCATTGCAAAACCTTTTGTCGCTCGTTGCTCAAATGATGGTTAGACTTCAAGCATCATGCGGGCTGGATCCTCAAGCGCTTCTTTGACGGCCATAAGGCCCAGCACCGCTTCGCGACCGTCTATGAGCCGGTGGTCATAGGAAAGCGCCAGATAGTTCATCGGACGAACGACGATTTCGCCGTCGACGACCACAGCTCGATCCTTCGTGGCATGAATGCCCAGAATTGCCGACTGCGGCGGGTTGATGATCGGCGTGGACATCATTGAACCGAAGACGCCCCCGTTTGAAACCGTAAAGGTGCCACCGGTGATTTCTTCAAGCTTGAGCTTGCCTGCGGCAGCCCGCTTGGCAAAATCGGCGATCTCGAGCTCAATGTCGGCAAAGCTTTTCTGGTCGGCGTTGCGCACCACCGGCACCACGAGTCCTCGCTCTGTTCCTACCGCAACGCCGACGTCGACATAGCCGTGGTAAATGATGTCGCTGCCGTCAATGGAGGCGTTGAGCACGGGGAACTTGCGCAGGGCATGAACAGCAGCCTTGACGAAAAACGACATGAAGCCGAGCTTGACGCCGTACTTCTTTTCAAACTTTTCCTTATAGCGCGCACGCAAAGCCATCACTGCGCTCATATCGACTTCGTTGAAAGTCGTCAGCTGCGCAGCCTGAGCCTGACTTTGCAGCAGCCGCTCGGCAATGCGCGCACGCAGACTCGTCATCGGCACGCGCTGCTCGGGGCGTCCGAAGGGGTCAGCAGGCACGCGCGCCGATTGTGCTTGCGCGGGCCCTCTTGAAGGAACCTGCGGGGGCGAAGCGAGCGAAGACAATTCATTGTTGAAAGCCGATTGCTCGAAATTTTCCTGCCGGCGGCCAAGCGCGCTTTCGACATCGGCCTTCGTCACGCGCGCTCCCGGCCCAGTCCCGGAAATCTCGGCCGGATCGATGCCAGCAGACTGCGCGGCCATCGCTGCTGAGGGCATGATGCGCGAAGCCTTCGAGTCGGACTGGGCATCTGCGGCTTTGTCTTCTGCCTGCGCCTTTTGTTCCTCAATCGCGCACAGCACCTCTTCGCTTTTGACCTTGTCGCCCGCGCGGTGCGCAATGCCGCCGACACGACCGGATGCAGGCGCAGGCACTTCCATGATCACCTTGTCTGTTTCAATTTCAACGAGCACATCGTCCACAGCAACCAAGTCGCCTTCAGCGACCCGCCACTCAAGAACAGAAGCTTCGCTGACGGACTCTGAAAGCTGCGGGACCTTGACAAGAACTTCACTCATAGCTTCAAAATTTTCCATGCATTGACGTTGAATGACTTCACCAGAGAGCTTGCGCCGCTATGCTGACAGCGGTCCAAAAGCGTCGGCAAGGAGCTTTTTCTGCTGCTCGACATGCCTGCGCACATAGCCCACGGCCGGAGATGAACTCTCGGGTCTGCCGGCAAATCCAAGCTTCAGCCCCCGAGCCAGAAATGCGTGCAGGTGAATGGCCATATAGTTCCAAGCCCCCTGATTTTTCGGCTCGTCCTGGCACCAGACAATCTCTTTGGCTGAAGTGTATCGGCTGAATTCTTCCTGCATCATTTCCGTGTTGAGCGGATAAAGCTCCTCGATGCGAACGATCGCCGCTGCAGCCTCGAGCCCAAGCTCGCGCCTTTTTGCGACGAGATCGTAGTAGACCTTGCCCGAGCAGCAGATGATGCGCTTGACGGCTGTCGGATCGACGATGGAGGCATCCCCGATCACAGGCTCGAAACAGCCGTCGGCGAGATCCTCAAGCGTCGTTGAGGCCGCCTTGCTGCGCAAAAGCGATTTAGGGGTAAAGACGATCAGCGGCTTTCTGAAGCTGCGCACAAGCTGACGTCTAAGCAGGTGAAAAATTTGAGCGGCATTTGTCGGCTGCACGATCTGCATGTTGTTGTCGGCAGCAAGCTGCAGGAAGCGCTCGACGCGCGCCGACGAGTGCTCCGGTCCCTGCCCTTCGTAGCCGTGCGGGAGCATCACCACCAGTCCAGACAATCGTCCCCACTTGGCTTCGCCCGAGCTGATGAACTGATCGATGACAACCTGCGCCCCGTTGGCGAAATCGCCAAACTGCGCCTCCCAGATCACCAGTGCGTTGGGAGAAGCCGATGCGTAGCCGTATTCAAAGCCTAGAACGGCATTTTCCGAAAGCACCGAATCAATCACCGTAAACGGAGCCTGATCGTCGGCAACGTGCTCAAGCGGTATGTACACGCCCTTATCCCACTGCTCGCGATTTTGATCGTGCAAAACAGCATGGCGATGGCTGAACGTTCCCCTGCCGCTGTCCTCGCCCGTAATTCGAACGCGATAGTGCGCGCTCAACAGCGAAGCAAAGGCCAGATGCTCGGCCATGCCCCAGTCGACGGGGCTTTCTCCCTGCGCCATGCTGCGTCGATCGGCGATGACCTTTTGCACAAGCGGATGCAGCGCAAAGCCCGCAGGCACCTCGGTGATGGCCATGCCGAGCTTTTTGAGATCAACGGCCGGCACCCCGGTTGCCGCCTCGTCGGTCCAAGGTTTGCCTTCAAACGGCGTCCAGTCGACGGCGTGCCGGTTTTTGACGCTAGCCAGGTTCACGGGCAGCGCCGGGAGCCCCTCACGAAGCCGAGTGCGCGCCGTTTCAAGCATGTTGTCGGCGTCTTGCTGCGATATGACGCCCTGCATCACGAGCTTTTTGGCAAAAAGCGCACGCGTGCCGGGGTGCTGAGCAATTTTCTTATACATCAAGGGCTGCGTCACCGAAGGCGTATCCTGCTCATTGTGGCCGAGCCGTCTGAAGCAGACGATGTCGACAAAGACGTCGCGCTTGAATTCTCTTCGATAGTCCATGGCAAGTTCTGATGCCATCACCACCGCTTCCGGATCGTCGCCGTTGACATGCAGCACGGGAGCCTCAATAAGCTTGGCGGCATCGGTGCAATACGTCATCGATCCTTTGTCTCTAGGGTCGGACGTCGTAAAGCCGATTTGATTGTTGACCACCACGTGCACCGTACCGCCCGTGCCGTAGCCTCGCGTATCGGCAAGGTTGAGGGTCTCCATCACGATGCCCTGACCGGTGAGAGCCGCATCGCCGTGAATCATGACGCCAAGAACTGTGTCGCCGGCTGCATCGCGGCGCTGATCCATGCGGGCGCGAACGCTGCCCACCACAACAGGATCGACGATTTCAAGATGCGAAGGATTCGATTCCATGCACAGGTGGATGAAGCGCCCATTGACGGCAAGATCAGAAGAAAAGCCGTTGTGGTACTTCACGTCGCCCGCTGGAAGGTCTTGAGCGGCGGCGTGCCCTTCAAATTCGGCGAAAAGATCGCTCGGGCGCTTGCCCAGCGTATTGACAAGCACATTGAGGCGCCCGCGATGGGCCATGCCGATGACGCACTCCTCTATGCCGTCGGAAACAGCCTTCTCGACGATGGCGTTCATGCTCGCAATAAGCGACTCGCCGCCTTCAAGGCTAAAGCGCTTCTGGCCGACATATTTTGTGCCCAAATGGCGTTCGAGCGCTTCGGCTGCAGTCAGCGATTGAAGTATGCGGATGCGTCTGGCCGAATCAAACTTCGTTCGAGACCGGGTTGCTTCAAGCTTTTGCTGCCACCAGCGACGCTTGACCGGATCCGTAACATGCATGTATTCGATGGCAAGCGTGCCGCAATACGTTTCCTTCAATGCGCCGATGAGCTCATGAAGCGGCATGGCGGCCGGACCAAAGTATGTATTTGCAGCGGAAAACGTTGTGTCGAGATCGTTCGAATCGAGTCCATAAAAGGCTGGATTAAGTTCTGGGATTTCCGGCAGCTCTCTGCGGTGCAGCGGATCGAGGTCAGCCTTGCGAGATCCGAGAAATCGGTATGAGGAAATCAGCTGCTGCACGCCCACCTGCTTGCGGGCCGCTTCAAGCTCCTGCGTCGACACGCCTGAAGGCTCTGAGCGCGGCTTGAAGTCTGTATAGGCGGAAATAATTTCTGAGTGGATCGGCTCGACTCGAGCGGCATGCCCGCTGGCGACGTCGTCGGCGTGCATCTGTTCAAAGCAGCGACGCCAGTTGTCATCAACACTTGAGGGGTTTTTGAGCCAGCTTTCGTACAGAGATTCGACGTACGGAGCGTTCGATCCAAAAAGCCAGCTGCTGCGGGAAAAAACTTCTGTTGTCATCGGCAAAATTTCCGCAAATGCACACGCTTGACCCTGCGCCCAGACTAGCTGCCGCGCAGGATGGTCAGAATTGAAGGATACACATTTTCTCGGAATTTCTGCAGAAAAACTAAAGCCCCCGGCTGAGCAAACAACCGGGGGCTTTGAAATGGAGAGCCTGGCAGTGACCTACTTTCACTGGAAATACAACCA
>CALXQS010000033.1 GCA_944390715.1 uncultured Duodenibacillus sp.
CAATCCGCCAGGAAGCAGAGCGAAAAAATGTTTGAAACTGCGCGGATGGAAGATTTGGCAGTTTTAGATAAACGGTTGGCCCAAACGTCCGAAAGTGGGGCAATTCCTCAGGTCCGCCAAAATCCCGTAAGAAAGACGCCTCCGCTATCGAAAAAACTGCCGATGCTGCGAACTTTGACTGGGCATTTCGCTTGCGCAGGCATCCTGCTTCTTCTTGTTCCGACGTTGCACTTTGGCAGCTCTGCTAGAAGCTGAGTTTGTCCATGATGTCAAACAATCGGCGCGCCAACCTCCTTCAGTGCCGCCTCAACAGCGAGAGCATCACGACTTGATAGTTTTCCGTATCGGCGCTGCCCTTCAAACACTTGAATAGGTACCACCATGTGCTTGGAGCATCGAGCTACAGAAGGCTTTTCCAATCCCGCCTGCTGCCAATCCTGCAAAACGACCTCGCCCGGGCTGTCTGGGCGCGCAGAATGACTGGTGACTTTCACCGCCAACAAAAACACTTCTGCAGTTGACTCGCTTAGTGCACCAATTACGACGGGGCGCTCTTTGTACTTGTTGGGCTGATCCTCGAATCGGAATTGCATTCGCCACACCTCATGGAGTTGCGGCATCGGTTGTATGCACTCACTCATCGTCATCATCCCGCCATGAAGCCGGCAACACGACTACTTTGCCTTCCACTTTCGGACGGAACAAATTCGGGTGTTGAAAGTCTATTGTCGGAGAGCGGCGTACTTCGAATGGAAATCCTCCGACTTCATTGAATTTGCGAATCAGAACCTTCAGCGCACTTGAAGAGGACAATCCAAGCGCTTCTGCAGTTTCAACAAATTTTTGCTTCTCATCGGGCGTCAGCTTAGTGTTGAGGGTGACGGTCGCATTCATAAAGTTCTAGCCTCCAACAATATACAACAATGTTGTAATAATTTTATCGAATTTCCATTTCCTCCTTTGCAACTCCTACCTGAAGTGCCGATTTGAACCATCCGGGGGAAACGCCGATGCCGCTCCAGGCTTTCGTTTCGTCATCGGGATTGCGGTACTTCGTCTTGGAGCACCCACGACTTGCAGAGGGCTTTGCCTGCACAAGCTTCAAATCGGCGGCCGCCAGGCCGAACGCTTCAATAATCTCCCGACACTGATCAACGGCCTCGCGCTTTAAAACCTCGTATTCCGAATTGAGCTCTGCTCGTTTTTGCTGAAGCTCCAACAATCGGCTGCGAAAATTTTCCTGCAAGCATTCCTCCATCAGCTTTAGCCTCGTGACGAGACTTTTGAAATCAATATCCTGCCAGCCAGTGAAGAATGCGACGAATCCAGATAAGAAAGCGGCTCTAGCCTGAATTTTGAAAGTTCAGAAAACTGTAGTCGGAGGCAGAAATAAAAAAATCCGCGACGAACGGCGGATTGGCAGGTGGAAGCATCGGGGTTTGGTAAAGTTTAGTTTGCAAACAAAAAACCAACCAACCCCGCTTCCGACATGCAGATTACCACATGCTCCGACGCCTTTGGGCGCACCAGTTTGTCTTCAGGCTTCGGCAAGCCATTGCCTATTCGCAAAGCGCCATTTGTTTTGATGCCTGCAACAGCTTCTCTGATTGCAACATATTGCGGAGTGTGCATTGATACTCAGGCCCGCGTCATTGATGTATTCGGCGAGCCGATCATGGGGTTGTATGCGGCCGGCGAAATGACGGGCGGCGTGCATGGGGCTGCCTACATGTCCGGTACAGCTCTCGGCAAGGCCTATGCGTTCGGCCGCATAGCGGCACAAACTATCGCTTCAGGCAAGTAGCATCTTGATCCGATAGTTCTGCGGCTGGTACCGGAGCGAGTGAAATTGTTCCGGCCAGCCGATTTTTTGTCAGCTTTTTGACAGAGCACAAAGACGGTTTTCAATGCGAAGCAGGCATTGAGGGCAGAAATGGTAATCAAATTTATTGTCAAGCGTCGTTTAAATTTGTTCTCTGGTTTTCGGGGACATCGTGCCGATGGTCTTGCAGCAACGCGCCGAAACGGCTTGCAGAAAGTCCGAAAGGAAAACCTTCTTTTCTTCAAAGCTGCAGCGCACCAGTCGGCTTCTTAATTTCTCGGACAAACGCGTCTGATGAATTTTCCAAGCAGCGCATAGTGCTTCTTTGTTTCAGGCGCTTTCGGATTGAGGTAGTACTGCGCGTGCGAGAGCGCCTCGTAGACAATGAGTTCGGCATGGCGATCGGCAAGCAGCAGCTTTTCGTGCATGCGAACGGTGTTGCTTAAGAAAAGATCACGCGTGCCGGAAACAAGCAGCGTCGGCGGAAATTGAGCCAGCGCCTCCTTCTCGGCATGGATGGGCGACAAGAGGGGATCCTTCATGTCGGCCTTGCCCGCGTAAAGCGTGGCCGCCGTTCGGATGAGACGCTCGTAGGAGCCGAGCACATTGTCGACCCATTGGTTTGTGAGATAGCTGTCTCCGATTTTGTCCATTTCCGCCCACGGAGTTCCGGCAATGAGTGCAGCAGGCATCGCAACGTTTGCGCGTGCGGCCTGAATGCCGAGAATAAGCGTCATCGCGCCTCCGGTTGAGGTGCCGAAAACGACGACTTTGTCGGCCGGGACTTTTTCGATCAAGGCCTTGTAGGCGGCAAACGCGTCGTCGATGGCAGCCGGATACGGATCCTCGGGAGCCATGCGGTAGTCGACGCAGACAACCTTGAAGCCTCCAAGGGCAGCCATCAAGACGCCTTCTCCGATGCCCGAGACGCCGTGGCCGAGAATGTAGCCGCCGCCGTGAATGTAGTAGACAACCTTGTCGGCCGTATCGAGAGCTGCGTTGTTTGGCGTGAGCGTAAATACGCGAACGCCGCCAAGAACGCCCTCTTTGATCTCAACGCCGTAGCTTGCGGCGAGCTCTCTGGCAGCGGGCCCCGCCCAGGCTGCGTAGTCCTTTGCGAGTTTGCGTACTTCTTCTTCTGTTTTTGCCTTTGATAGCCAAAGCGCATCGGCAGGCGCCGAAACCGTTTCAGCCATTTCTGGGCTGACGGTTGCAGGAGCCGGAAAGCGCGCAGCGGCTTCTGTCGCCGAAAAAGCAGCTTGCGTGCCGGCAGTCCACAACGAGCCGGCGACAAGGACGCAAAGCGCAAGCGAAAGGATGTTTTTCTTCATGGCAGGAGAATGGCTCGCAGCCGCAAGAGGAAAAGAATTCGGAAAAGCGTTGCGGGCTGTTCCGAGTTCTTTCCGAGCCGCGGGCTGCCGAATCGGTTTGGCGGCTCGGGAAAAAAACAGAAAACTCATCGATGAAGGCTTACCAGGCGTATGCTTCCGGCGCTTCACCTCCCGGACCCGGGAAGATTTCGTCGAGTTTTTTCATCATGACTTCGTCGAGCTTGACATCAAGCCCTTTGACCGAGCCCATGAGCTGCTCGAGCGTTCGCGGCCCCACAATGGGACAGGTGATGTCGGGATTGGCAAGAACCCAGGCCTGAGCAACGTCGGCGGGAGCGAGTCCGCATTCGTCGCAAAGCTTTTCGTAGGCTGCGATGCGCTCGTAGAACTTCGGATCGCGGATCGGAAGCGACGGCTTTTGGCGGCGCGACTTTTCGGCGGCTTTTTTTAGAGCTCCTGCAAGCAGTCCGCCGTCAAGCGGGCTGTAGGCGAGTACGCCCATGCCGTGGTAGCGGGCCGAGGGCAGCACTTCAAGTTCAATCGAGCGGCAGGCAAGACTGTAGCGGCTTTGTTCGCTCACCAGACCCATGAAGCCCTTGAGATGCGCTTCGCCCTGCGCTGCGGCAATGCCCCAGCCCGGGAAGTTGCAGCTGCCGACATAGAGAACCTTGCCCTGCTGAACAAGCGTTTCCATCGCAGACCAAATTTCTTCCCACGGCGTCGTGCGGTCGAAATGATGCATCTGGTAGAGGTCAATATGGTCGGTCTTCAAGCGCCGCAGGCTGTCTTCGCAGGCTTTGCGGATGTGATAAGCGGAAAGTCTGCCGCCGTTGGGCCCTGCGATCATCGGCTGATAGACCTTGGAGGCGAGCACGATTTCGTCGCGCTTGCCGCCAGCTTCGAGCCAATCGCCGATGATTTCTTCGGAAATGCCGTAGCCCAAAGGAATGTCCGGACGCTGCGGACCGCCGTAGACGTAGGCCGTATCGAAGAAGTTGATGCCGGCTTCATACGCGGCATCCATGATTTCGAAGGCGGTCTTCTTATCGGTCGCGTCGCCGAAATTCATCGTTCCGAGGCACAGGCGGCTAACGAAAAGCCCCGTGCGGCCAAGCTTTTTGTATTGCATAACAAACTTCCTTAATGATATTGGCGGCTGCGTCGGCACAAGAGCAGATTTATCGACGCAGCCGGCAGAACCAACTTTTCAGCTCGATCACCATGCTTTGACTTATACGGCCTTGGCGTCGGGCTTCATCACGATCTTTAATGAAATGCTGCGGAATTCTCCACGCGCAAGCGTGGTGATGGATAGCGGCCGGCAGCTTGTTGATGCGGCAGTTCCCAGCCTTGAACACAACGTTCGATGATCGCAGTCGCGGCACCATCGCCAACGGGCTCAAGCTTGGTTTCGATGTGCTGAGGCCCTGCGAGGACCACCGCCTTCATCATTTCTGACATTTTGTTCTTCCTCAAGTCAGTTGACTAAAAAAAGAATGTTTCGATGCGGAAATGGTAGGCGTTAAGATCTTGTTTTGGAAGGATAATTTAGTTCATAAGAATGAACTTTTAGTTCATGCTTGATTCTTTGAATAGGCTCAATGCCGTTTGAGAGTGATGCTGTCAGAAAAATTTTTTTACAAGGGATGATTAAGGTCCTTAAATCGGGGACGACCGATGAATACAGCCGAACCGAAACTCAAACGCACCTTTCGCAGAATAACCACATAAGCCTCCTCGCAAGACCCGATCGTTTTTCGGCAGACTCAGCAACGAGCAAAGTTGTTCCAGCCATCCTTTTTTTTCAGTCTGTTGACAAGGCCACAGGCGAATATCCATGCGAAGCAGGCATTGAGAGCAGAAGCAGCAATCAAGCTTATTTGCGTCATATATTGACGCGTGACGAATTAGGATGACGACATGGAAAATTCGCACATGTCCATCTGCTTACCCACAACCATCATCTTGGGCTTCTCGTTTTTGGTGACAACCGCCGATCAATCTTGCGTTTGGCGCCGGACATGGCAGAAAAAGCAATGTCCGGACGCAAATCCGCACCTTTTTCAGGGCCAGCCCAGTCAATCCAATCATGAAGAAAATTACAGTCATTGAGGGAGACATCTCGGCACTTATAGTTGACGCTATCGTCAATTCAGCGAAGTCGTCGCTCACCGGGGGTAGCGGCGTTGATGGCGCCATTCACCGCGCGGCCGGCCCTGAGCTGCTCGAGGAGTGCTGGAATCTTGCACCGTGCTTTCCCGGTTCGTGCGTCGTTACAAAAGCGTATCGACTGCGTTGCGGATGCATTATTCATACCGTTGCGCCGCACTGGAGAGGAGGCGGCGCAGATGAACTCGAGGTTCTCAAAAGCTGCTATCAATCGGCTTTGGATATTGCGCAGGAAAAGGGGCTTAGGTCAATTGCCTTTCCATGCATCGGCGTCGGCGCTTTCGGAATTTCGCATGAGCTTGCAGCTCGCACTGCCATAGGCGCCGTACGGAATCATCCGTTTGACGGCGAAGTGGTTTTGTGCTGCTTTTCGCCGGTCGACAAGAAAATCTATGATGCCAACCTCGGGCTTCACGCGCGCTTGGACTCTTGAGTAACCAAAAGATCCTTGAACGTGGACGCATAGATGTGCAGACAAACTTACGCAGTCGCTGTTGGTTTGAAAACACTTGACGAATCCTTGGGTGATGGATCCTCACGTGACTGAGGTCATTATCGTTTAGCAAGACCGTGTCGAGCGGGTTGCTCTGGATTTCAAGCTTGCTGTTGGGGGCGCGCTGCTTGTGGTGATCGAGCTTGGGGCGTGGCGCGCTTCAGCCGTTTGTTGAGAAGCCTGCTGAAAACAACTATAAAATCCGGTTTCAACCTGTCCAGAATTTCAATATCGTCATACATGCAGATCATTCGCAGAAAACAGCGTCTCAGTGCGGGCAAGTCAAAAACGATGTGGCTTGCTTGGCTGGCCTGGGGCATCATCGGGTCGATTTTTTTGTTTGAGGATTCGCAAGGCGGCAGCGGCGTTTTCTCCTTCATTTTGACTTCGCCGTTTTGGCTTGCCTTCGCGTTGTGGCCGTTTTTGTGGTTGTGGCTTAAAACGCGCAAAGATCCAGCCATGGTGGAGATTGACGACGACATCACGGCTGACGGCAAGACTGCCCGTCTGGTGCAGAAAGACGGCGTGAAGTATGTGCAGGCAGAACCTTTTTCCGAGATCTTCAGGGTGAAGATTGAGAAAACGGTGAAGCTTGCGGGCGGTGATGAAAACTTTGCCCGGCTTGACGAGCTGCGCGATCAGGCGAAAGCCAACGAGGCATTTGCAAGCTGGCTTCAGATCGTCGATGGGCTCGGCAAAGGCTGAAGCCGAAGCACTTTCCCGCATGGGCAAGTTTTTGTTGAGCCTTGTGCTGCCCTTTTCCTAAGGCTCTCCCAGGAGCTTGCCGACGGCTTTGTCGATTCTCTCAGCGGTTCGCCCCCATTTGGTCAGGGTGAGCTTTCCGGCGCGGTATTTGGCTCGCGAGATGAGCGTGCGGTTTTTATAAAGAGAAAGATCGATCGAGCCCAGATATGTCGTGTAGCTCCAAGAACGCCGCATGGTGTAGTTGAGTCGATAGGCACAGGGGCACTTGGCGGGATTGGCGGCAACGGTCGAGCGAATGCCTCGGCGGCTTAAAGCTGACTGCAAAGCAGGCAGAGCTGCTGATATGCGAACCTTTGGATTTTTGACAATGCAGATCTGGGCGGGCTTTTCCTTCGTGTGCACAACGCGGTGTCCGGACGTGACGTTTGCGCATCCGCTCAGCAGCGTTCCTGTCGCAGCAAGCACCGTCAGGCCAGCGATGATTCTCATGGTGCTCTCCTCTAAAAGCATGCTTGCGGTCAAGCGGATATTCTTGAAAAAAGCATTGTTGTCAAATGTGCAGAGGACTCACGGCAAGCGAGAAAAAATTTTTGCGCTGCATTAAATTTTGTGAATGTTTGAGCATGCAGAACTTGTGCAGACAGCAGCAGGCACCGGCAGAGCAGCGGCTCAATGGGCGCAAGCAATTAAATAAAGTCATGTGAAAGCTGGAGCTTGGCGCATTGTTCAGGCTGACAGGAACAAATCTCGCCTCCGAAAAAAGAATTGTGCTCTTCGAGAATATGGACAGGACTTCCTCAAAGGCGCCGCAGCAAAAACGGTTGTTGGTTATAACCGATATGATATTGACTCTGAGGGCGAGGGCATGACGATTGACGGCGATCTGATGCTTGCGAGGCCGATTGAAAATGGGCAGGATTGACTGAAGCAGCAGCGATGACGGCAGTACTCGACCAAGCCGCGCGCGGCTGGCCGTCGGTAAACAGGCGGCTCCAAGCGCATCATGGCAAGCACGCTTTTTTCAACGGCTGGGGCGGAGCGTCGAATTTCCCGAAGGCGGCTGCAAGTTTCCTGAGTCAGCCTTCGCACTGTGTTCGGGCATCGAAAAAAGCCCGTGAAATGACTAAACCTATTGAAATATCTTGTCGTGTTCGGTTCGCGCCATGAAAAGCGGCAAGGAAAGCTCTGGCAAAAGAACATGTTCGGAAGCATTTTTTTGGGTGATTAGGACGATTACAACCTTTGTGGGCGTAAGTGCTGTGCTTTTGCTCTTGCTTTTGAAATGTTCGCACGAGACCGACATGAACAAGGTGCAGAAAGGTTCTTCGGCTTCGCGCAGATCCGTGCCGGAACTTCTTGATCCTTTTGATCCTGCTGTCCAATCTTTGCAGTTGTCGGCGCAGGGACAGGAAATTCTTGACAATGTTCGTGCGCTTCGCGAACAGGGGCTCAACGGGCTGCAGTTGGGAAGAATCGTAGTGGGAAGAACTACTCTTGAAGAGGCTGCCGTGAGCTATCCAAAGCTTGATGTCAAGACGAGCAAAATGCAGCCGACCGAAAACATCGATTTTCCTCTTGCTGGTCAGTTTCGCTTCAATGTTGATGATGCCTCGGGCATCATCTGCGGCGTGACGATCACTTCTCCCGATCTTGACCTATGGGAAAAGCATCAGCTCGAAAAACAGCTGCCGCTTGAACATTATCAGCTCAGGGAAAATTCTGTTCGGAATAAACAGGATGAAAATGTGATTCGTGTCTATGCGCCGCCCAACTTGAGCACCAAATGGGCGACCAGGTCGATTCCGTCCATAGAGATCGCCAAGCTGCACGACAGCGGACGCGTCGTCATTCGAATCGACTGGCCAGTGCATACACGTCAGAAGTGGCTCAAAATCAACAACAGTCATCTGCCTCAGTCTAAGAAAAGCATTGACGACCCCGCACTTGCACAAAAATTTCGGGATTTCTTCCAGTGATTTTGCTTCGAGGCTTTTTCGCTTTCGGTCAGGCTGCCTCACGAATATGCCAATGCGAAAAAAATGCATGCCAAAAACATTGTTCTGAAGTATTGACATGGAAGGCAAACCGTGATTTCATACAAAGATGTGTGCGCGAAACTGACGAGCGTGCGCGGATGCGGCTCGAGAATTAGTTTTTTCTAGACATTGAGCAGACAAGACCCCTAGACGACGAACAGAGCGCGACTTGAAGAATCAAGTCCTCGCGCATATACCCTAAGCCATACGGAGAAACAAACACAATGCCCAAGGAATCAAAAGCATCCAAGACGACCCAGAACGCTGAGAGAAATATTGAAAGCGTCTTTGATGATGTTGCCTTGGTCGACCCGAAGGGCGACGCCATTGCCGCGCTCAAAGATATGCTCAAGCGAGCCCCTTCGCTTGGCATGGCAGCTGCCGACAGCGGAGAGTTCACCGACAAGCTGCTTGACTTTCTGCACGAAGAGTCGCGCACCAAGCTTCTGCACGATTTCATTGAGCGCGAAGTCATCAAGAGCAAGGCAGCCAAGCAGCGCAACCTCGAACACATCAATGATCTAGCCGATGATGCAGACAAGGGCGGCTATCCGTACATCCACGAGTACGACGAAAAGCTCTACGAAGACGAACTCTTCAATCTGCAGGTTGAACTTTTGAAGCTGCAGCGCCATGTGCTTGAAAACAGGCAGAAGGTCGTGGTTATTTTTGAGGGTCGAGACGCGGCCGGCAAGGGCGGCACGCTTTCTCGCATTACGGAAAACCTCAACCCCCGCAGTGCGCGCACAGTGGCTTTGCCCAAGCCCACGGATCAGGAAAAGGGGCAGTGGTACTTCCAGCGCTATGTGGCGCACCTGCCGAGTCCGGGCGAAATCGTTCTTTTTGACCGTTCCTGGTACAACCGCGCGGTGGTTGAGCCTGTGATGGGCTTCTGTACGCCCGAGCAGACGCAGCAGTTTTTGGGCGAAGTGCCGTTTTTTGAGCGCTGCCTGGTCGACAGCGGCATTTATCTCGTCAAGCTTTGGCTTGATGTAAGCCGCAAGGAGCAAAAGCGCCGCTTCAAGCAGCGCCGCGTAGATCCGATCCGCCGCTGGAAGCTTTCGCCCGTGGACATTGCCTCACTTGATCTTTGGGACAACTATACGGAGGCGATTGATCATATGTTTCGCTTTACCGAGTCGCCCTTGGCGCCGTGGACCATCATTCGAAGCGACGACAAGCGGCGTGCCCGCTTGAACGCCATTCGCGTTGTTTTAAGCGGCATTGATTATGACGGCAAGGATGCCGAGGCAATCGGTCCGATAGACGGCCGCATCGTCAAGAGCGTCAACGAGTATTTGCGCAGATATAAATGACGGCTCAAAAGCCCGCGCAAAAAAGGTCAGTGCAGAGCGATTCTTCACGGACCTTTTTATTGGCCGCGTGCCTGCAGGTCAGGAAAAGCCCATCGGATTTTTCTGAGCCCGATGATCTGGATCCTTGACTGCCGCTTCCTGCGCGAGGCGTTTGGCAAAATCCAACGCTCCGGCAAGCGGACGAAAAGTGCTTTGGCGTGCGACGGCGGCAAAGTCGCCGGGCGTGAGCTGCGTTTGGCGGGCAATGATGGCGCGTGCGGCATCATCAAAGACGAGGCCGAATTCATCGAGGTGCCTTTGAGCTAGATCGAGGGCTTGCGCGGGCTTTAAGAAGTCGAACTTGGCCTTGAGGTCAAAACGTCTGAGAGAAGCTGCGTCAAGCGAATCGAGAAGATTTGTGGTGGCGATGAAATATCCCGAGAAGTTTTCAAGCTGAGCAAGCATTTCATTGACCTGCGTGGTTTCCCAAGAGGCGCGCGAGAGCTTGCGGTCGCGCAGAAAGGAATCAGCCTCATCAATTAAGAGAACAGCCCCCTGACGCTTGGCTTCGCGAAAAGCTTGAGCGATGAGCTTTTCGGTTTCTCCGACGTAGCAGCTTGAGAGTTCGGCAACCGTGCGGCGCACGAGCGGACGGTTGAGTTCTTTTGCAATCCAGGCGGCATAGGCTGACTTGCCGGTGCCGGGAGGCCCGTAGAGGCAAAGCTTGGCGCCGGCGGCCCGGCGGATTCCTGTGGGCAAGGCGACAAGGTCAAGGTCGCAGTTGACAAAGCGCGGGTCGTAGCAGGAGGGAAGCACGCTGGCGGCGCCGGCGACATGTCCGTAATCCTGCGCGCGAAGCACTTCGTCAATCATGGAGACGACTTCGTCTTCGTCGATGGCGCCCTGAGCGAATCCTACGGCGCGGGCTACCGAGGCCGCGCGCTGCATCACGGCAGGCGCAAGCTGCGGAGTAAGCACGAGGCGCTCGCGCGTTTTATCCGTGATGTTTCCGGCAAATGCGGCATCGATGATTTTGCGGCGGCCTTCGGCATCCGGAGCAGGAATTTCAAAAACGAGATCAAAGCGTCGGATCATGGCCGGATCAATGGCTTCGATCGAATTGGTGATCCAAAAGCTTGGTACGGAGCTGTTTTCAAGAAGCGAGTTGAGTTCAGCTTTGTTGCGGCGAATCACCTTGCCGTCGTCGCTGTCGGTGTCTTCGTTAAAAACGTCTTCGGCCTCATCAATGGCAAGAATTGTGTTGGAGCTGTGCTCCAAAAAAGCGTTTGCCGTTTTCCAGCGCTGCAGTCTTTTGTCGCTTTCAGGAACGACGTCGTAGAGCTTTGCGCCGGTCTGAGCGGCGACAAGGCGCGCGAGCTGCGTTTTTCCTGTGCCGGGCATGCCGTAAAGAAGAATGTTGACGCCGCGCCGTGAGGTAGTGAGCGCCTTTTTTACGTACGCAATGAGCACGCGCTCAACGGCTGGAATGTGAGCATAGTCTTCAAGCTTGAGCTCTGCCGCAGGACTTTCGACGAGAGTCGAAGAGAACAAGTGCTTGAGCGAGACGCGGCTGGAGATCAGAGTGCAGAACTTCGAGCAGTCTAGAAAATGCACGTAGCTTTCAAACTTGCAGTCGTTTGCGTCGGGAAAGCAGACCAGACCTGTGCGGTGCAGGGCGGAGTCCGTGCTGATGATGGACGTCATGAGGCTGCGCTCAACGCCGAGAGCTGCTGCGGCGACATCGATCAACAGGTCGCGGCCTTCGACGCTGAAGTCAAATTCATTGACGACGCTGTTGAGCGATTCGCAAAAGCGCGCAGCAATGAGAAAGCCCAGCGTTTGAGCCTCGAGCTTGGTTAGGCCGAAGGCGTTTTGAATGCTGCTTAAGTTTTGACCGAAGGCGCTGTCTTGATCTGCAAGAAAGTCAGCGGGAACTTTATCGAGCTCTCTGAGCGCAGTTTTAAGAGACGAGGGGCAGCCTTCGCCGACGATTTTTCTAACGGCAGAAGACTGCAGCAGCCGCTTCCAGTATTCGCCGGCGGTGGAACACGAGCGGGACTTCGTCTCAATATCAAGGAGCATGCCGACGTCTTCGAGCTCAGCGTCATCAATGCTCTCAAGCACCAGAGGCAGGCGGTCATCCTGATCGATGACGATGTCCTTGATGTCTGCTTTGTCGGTTAACTGAAGTTTTGCTGCCAATGCTGCAAAGCTTCGTTTTTTGCTCGAAAGGAGTTCTTTGATGCTGCCGACGGCATCGAGCTCATCAGCTTCGAGCCTTAAACGCGCCTGGGCAAGCTCTCCCGTCTTGAGAAATTTTTCATTGAGAAAAATGCAAGCCAGGCGGTTGAGCTCATTTCTGAAGCTCTTCATCCAGTCAAAACGCATCAGGAGATCGCCGTCGAAGAAGTCGTTGGTCGCGTAGTCCTGCCAGATTTCAGCATTGACAAAAAGACGCAGCGTCCACAGTTCAATCGCTTTTTGCTGCGTCGGAGTCTTTTTAAAGGAAGTGCGCTTTTGTTTCATTGACCGAAAGTGTTTGTGTTGTTCTTGCTCTCTTGATTGATATGAATCCTAAAGCGCGGTGCGTCAGTTTATGTCGCAGCGATAAGGCGGCGGGCTGCAATGATGCAGGAAAAAGCGCACGGGCGGCGACATTTAAGCAAAGTGCCGCAAGAAAGCCTTTATATGCATGAAAACAGCCGCTTATTAAGAATCCCTTCGGCGGAAACTTAAAAACAGTCAATGACGACAGGTTTTTAAAAGCTCAAGAATAGGCTATTAAATGATAATTTCCGCAACTGCCTGTTTGTGAAAAGAGGGGGCTGGGAAGTAGCTCAGCCGACAAATGCTGCTGCTTAAAGGATTGCGGCGGCTGCGGCGATCGCGCTTGCAGACGCATATGTTGAAGCCAGTAAAAGGCCGTCGTCCGAGCTGCGAGGGCTGCCTCGACACGTTGCAGTCAAGCGCCTTCGTCAAGCTTGATGCAGACTTTGACGTCGCTGACTAAAAAAGGAAGTCCAATCGTTTTGATGAAGCACAGCTTCCAGTTTGGTTGCTGGGGTCGTCGCCGCTTGACCGCGCAGGAATTCAAAGCGTTGTTCTTCAACACGGCCGACGCGGTGAGCGGAAAATATGCTCTAAGCGCGCCGCGGCAGCACAAGGCAGTGAGTTTTCCAAGTCGACAACGGCATGGAATTCAAGTGGTGCCGTTCGTTGTGCCAATGGCTAAGAAAACCACCCCTTAAGAGCTGCAAACAGTCCTTTAGGCCGATAGGGCTCGCTTTTGTAAGATAAAAATTCGTAGCCTGTTGCGGCAATCACCGAGCGAAGCGCGGCTTCGTCAATGACTTCGTTTGAGAGAATGCGGGTTGTCTTTTTGCGGTGCGACGAGCGAACTTCCTTGATTTCTGGGAATGCCTTGCGAATGGCTTCATTGACGTGCGCTTCGCACATTTCGCACTGCATGCCGTCAATGCCGAGCGTGGTTTGAACCATGTTTGACTCCGACAAATTATTGATTGGGTAATGATAACCATTCTCAATAAGTTTTCAACCGCAATCCTTGCTGCAGCACACGGTACAATTTTGCCGCCCGTCAACAACAGCTCAAGCAATCATCATGGAAATTCTTAAGAACAAGAAGGCTGTCATCTTTGATCTCGACGGAACGATCGTCGATTCTCTTGACGTCTGGAACCGCGTGGACGTGCTGCTTGCGCAGGCCTTGGGCTGCAAGAGTCCAGACGCACAGGTGCTGCATCGGCTGCGAGAGCAGGCGCTCGAGCGCTTTAAAAGCGATCCGCAGCCCTATGTGCGCTTTTGCGGCGAATTCGGCAAGTTTTTCGGCAGCAAGCTTTCGGCAGGAGAAGTCCATGCGCTTCGCTATCAAATCAGCCGCAAGGTTTTAAAAAGCGACGTGCGGCTTCGAGAAGGCGCAGACGTGGTGATTAAGAAATTTGCCTCATTGGGCATGAAGCTTGCGATCGCCACGACGACCAGACGAGCCAACATCGACATCTACAGCGACGTCAATGAAGCAATCCGCCAAAAGATTCATCTGCGGGAATATTTCGACGTCGTGATCACGATGGAAGACGTCTCTCAGATCAAGCCTGATCCGGAGTGCTACGTCAAGGCGCTTGAAAGACTGGAAATTGAAGCAAACGAGGCCCTTGTTATTGAAGATTCTCGCGTGGGCGTGATGGCCGCTCACGCAGCAGGCATTGAAGCGGCGGTCGTGCGCGAGCCTTTCAGCGAAGCAAGCCGACAGTGGCTGATGGCCGAAGCTGACTGGTACTTCGAGAATTTTGCCCAATTGGCTGACGCGATCGACTAGAGCGCAGCTTTTGCCGAAGGACGAAAAAAACGCACCGAGGAGCAATTTCGGTGCGTTTTTTTAATTGATATGGCTAAAACCATCCGCGCTGAGGGACTTGGACGATTCAGCTGATGTCCGCCGACAGCAGATCGGGCAATTAGGCCATTGCCTTGATGCTGGCAGACAGACGGCTCTTATGACGAGCAGCAGCGTTCTTGTGAAGGACGCCCTTGGAGCACATGGAGTCGATCACGCACTGAGCCTTCTTGAAGGCTTCAGCAGCACCGGCCTTGTCGCCGGCGACGATGAACTTGCGCACGCTCTTGATGGCGGTGCGATACTGGCTGCGCTGAGCCGAAAGATGCTGATTGCGAGCAACGGCCTGACGGGCGCGCTTGCGGGCTTGGTTGGTATTGGCCATTTAGTATTCCTAAAAATTGATGCTTGGACGCAAATGCACGCACGAAAAAGACTTCCTTTTCATGCATGACCGGTTTGAGACCCAGCATCGATCAGCCGTGGGCTCGGCCGGTTTGTTTAAAATGTTGCTTTCGTTGAAAGGAAGAAAAGTTCCTGACTACGAAAGCGCAAGATTCTATCAAAACAAACGCGCGCAGACAATAGCCTTCGCGCAAGATTTTTTATTTATTTTCATGTCCTTACTGCGTTCGGCCGCCACGATTTCAGCGCTCACGATGCTCTCGCGCATCACGGGGCTCGTGCGCGACATGCTCATTGCCCGCTATTTCGGCGCCGGTGCCGCGACCGATGCCTTTTATGTCGCTTTCCGCATTCCGAATATGCTCAGGCGCCTTTTTGCCGAGGGCGCCTTCAGCCAGGCCTTCGTGCCGATGCTCTCGCAGGTCAAGGCAACGGAGTCAGAAGCAAGCCAGCACAGCTTCATCGACAATGTTTTCTCGGCACTGGCTCTGGCAGTGTTTCTGACGACGATCGCCGGCGTCGTTGCAGCCCCTGCCGTGGTCTACTGCATTGCATCCGGTTTTTCAGATTCGCCGCAGACGTTTGCGCTGGCAAGCGAACTTACCCGCTGGATGTTTCCCTACATCATTTTCATGAGCCTGGTTGCCATGGGGGCGGCCGTGCTCAACACCTGGAAGCATTTTGCGATACCGGCCTTTACGCCGGTGCTCTTGAATGTGAGCTTCATTGCCTGCACGCTGTTTTGCATCGACTGGTTTGAAGAGCCGGTGAAGGCTTTGGCGATGGCCGTGATGATCGGCGGCGTTCTGCAGCTTTCGATGCAGTTCTGGGCCTTGAAGAAAAGGGGCTTGATGCCGCACTTCACCAATCCCTTCAAAGCGTTCAGGCATGAGGGCGTGCGGCAGGTCTTGAAGCTCATGGTGCCGGCCGTCGTGGGCGTATCGGTGGCGCCCTTGTCGATCGTCATCAATACCAACATCGCCTCGCATCTGGACAAGGGGGCTGTGACGTGGCTCAACTACGCCGACCGCCTTATGGAGTTTCCGACGGCGCTGCTTGGCGTGGCGCTGGGAACGGTGCTGCTGCCGGGGCTTTCAACGGCTTTTAATCTGGGCCAAATGGAGCGCTACAACACGCTTTTGGACCGCAGCCTCAAGATTGTCTTTTTGATTGCGCTGCCCGCATCGGCGGGGCTTGCTTTTGCAAGCGAAGCATTGACTGCGGTGCTCTATCAGGGCGTGAACTTTCAGGCTTGGGACGTGACGCAGACCGCGCTTGCCATGCAGGGCTATGCCGTGGGCCTTCTCGGGCTTATTGCGGTCAAGATCGTCGCGCCTGCGTTTTACGCCAGAAAAGACATAAAAACGCCGGTGAAATCAGCCATTGCCTCTCTTGTGGTTGTGCAAAGCTGCAACTTCGTGACGGTTCCTGCATTCGCGCACGCAGGTCTTGCGTTGTCGGTAGCCGTGGGAGCGTGCTTCAATGCCCTTGTTTTGTTCGTCATTTTGCGCAGGCGCGGCTGGTACAAGCCCGAAGGCGGCTGGCTTGTCTATATGCTGCGCGTGGTTGCGTGCACGGCCGTGATGTCGGCATTTCTTTTGTATATTCAGGCCGATCTGTCCTGGAGCGGCATGCAGCAGGATTGGATGAAGCGACTACTCCTTGTGGCGGGTGTCATTGTCGGAGCGGCTGTGACATACTTTGCGGCGATGGCAATTTGCGGCTGGCGCGCGCAGGAGCTGCGCAGCGCTGCCCGCGATTAAGGAAAGTTTGAACATGATCCCCATACCAGAAAACATTCGAACGCGGCTTGAGGTCGTCAAGGCCGACATTTCAACGCTCAAAGTTGATGCCATTGTCAATTCGGCACGGGCTGACATGACTGAGGGCGGCTACGTAGATCAAACCATCAACCGTGTTGCTGGCCCCCAGCTTCGAGAAGCCTGCTTTGCGTACGTCAAAAAGGAAGGGCGCTGTTTTGCGGGCGGAGCCTGCATGACGCCCGCCTTCAATCTGCCCTGCCGGTACGTCATTCACGCGGTCGGTCCGATGTGGTGCGGGGGAGATGAGGGCGAAGAGGCGCTTTTAATTCGTGCGTATGCCAAGTCGCTTGAGATTGCCCGCGTCAATGGCCTTCGCACAATTGCCTTCGCGTCCATTTCCACAGGTTTTTATCACTATCCGAAGCGCCTTGCGGCTCAGGCTGCCATACAGCTTGCCGTGCAGTGCTTGGAAATGGATCCAAATTTCGAAAAGATCATCTTCTGCGTCTATGACGATGAGAATCTCAAGATTTATCAAGAGCTCATCGCCGACGGCTGCCGTGAAGCGCAAAGCGCACCGTAAGTCCGCGAAGGCAGTCTTTGATTTCTTATGACGGCAGCGGCCGCACGATGAGTCTTTTTTGACTCAGTCTGGCGGCCCTTCTTTTTTTGTTCGGTTGGAATTGTTCAAAAATTTGCTGAGCAGCGAACTCAACTTGTCTCAGTTTTCCAGTCCCATTTTGATCTTGTAGCGATTGATGGTCCGCGTCCACCAATCGAGAATATTTTCGCTTACCTCACCAGCTTTGCTTCTGAGCACGAGGCGCTGTGATTCAAGCGCAAAGGGTGCTTCAATGGCTGCAACGGAATTTTTGTACTGCGAGTGCGTCAAAAGCAGAAATTTCGGCAGAATGGCCCAGCCGATGCCCTTGGCCGCAAGACCGAGAGCCCATAGGCCGCTGTCGACTTCCCAATGATCCGTACTGACCACCTGTACGGATGCTGATTCGGGTGCACTTGCGTAGACGACGATTTGACGGTAACGCCTCAGGTCTTCAACCGAAGGGTGCTCGATGGCTGCAAGCGGATGGTTTTTTGCTGCGACGATGACCACGGGCGAGCGCCCCAGCACGCGTTCGCTGCTTTCGAGCGTCGGCCCCGAGTCAAACACAAGCGCAAGGTTCATGCCGGCTTTGGCAAAAAACCACTGCGCTTCAGAACCGGTGATGTTTTCTACTTGAATCCTCACGGCAGGAAACTGCTGAGCAAAAAGCCTGAGCCAATCGATCATAACCGGAGCTTCTAGCGCCAAGTCAATGCCCATGTACAAGGATGGCGTCTTGTTGGCTGCAAGCGCACGCGCACGCGTCTGCAGGCGGTCGGCTTCGGCAATCACGCGTTTGGCCGCGGGCAGAAGTTCTTTTCCGCGCGCAGTGAGCACGGGTTTGGGCGTCCTGTCAAAAAGCCGGCAGCCAAGTTCTGCCTCAAGCCCGGCTATATGCACGGATACGACAGATTGGGCGCGCCTCAGTTTGCGTGCGGCGGCTGAAAAAGATCCTGTATCTGCAGCGGCGGCAAAAGAGCGCAATTCGTCAATGCTCAAATTCATTGCTTTTATAGACTATCAACTTTTTGATGGATTCTAACTCGTATATTCAGATAACTGATGAGACAATAGCCAAAGCAAAACACAATAAAAGGTCTTTATGTCGCCGAAAAAGCAAAATCAAAAACCCATGAGCGCGGTTGGCGCGCTTGATCTTGGACGTCCGATGGGGCAAGCCGGCTGCGGCAATGGTGAAATCTGTGTGGCTTCTAATCCAAGCGGCGTCACCAAATTTGAACTTTGGGCCGCACGCATTGGTTTTTTCACGGGGGGATTTACCGTCGCCTCTTGGGCGCCTCTCATTCCGTTCGTGCAGTCAAAACTGCAGTTTGAGCCCTATGTGCTCGGCATCCTTTTGCTTGGTCTTGGCGTGGGGTCATTCTTCGGCATGCCGCTTGCCGGCGCACTTACGCAGAAAATAGGCGCTCGCAATGCCATTGGCTCATCGGGTCTGGTTTCGTGCCTGCTGTTGGTTCTTTTGGCGTACGCTCCTGGCTTTAATGCCGAGTGTCTGCTTCTTCTGGCCTACGGCGTGTCGCTTGGCTGTTTGGAAGTGAGCGTCAACATTTATGGAACGTATCTCGAAAACAAAAACAAAGGACGGTTGATGAGCGGACTTCACGCTGCCTATTCGATTGGCGAGGTCGTCTCGGCGGCCGCTCTGACAACGCTGTTTGTGATTGGCGTGACTCCTGTTGAAGCCGTCGGCGTGTTGATGGCCACATTGGCCTTTGTGCTGGCAGCACTTTTAAGAAAAATTGAAAACACAAAGCTCGATTCGAAAAAGAAGCAGAATTCAGAGGAGTCTTTTAGGATCACAAGGCCCGTCGTCATTCTTTCGGTGCTATGCGCCGTGATTTTTTTAACCGAGGGCAGCATGCTCGACTGGAGCGCAATTTATCTGCGCGACTATGCAGGCGTTCCTCAGGAGGCAAGCGCAGCGGGATATACGCTTTTTGTGATTGCCATGGCCATTTCACGCGTTGCTGGCGACAAGCTCACGATGCGCTTTGGCCCCATCGTGATGCTCGTTGTCGGGGTGGCGATGATGTTTGCCTCACTTCTCGTCTTGGTTCTTGCTCCATTTGCATATGCATCCTTTGCCTCGCTTTTCGTGATGGGTTTGGGCATTGCCAATGTGGCTCCGATTCTGATTTCAGCTGCTTCGAGAACATCGGGCATGGCAAGCGTCAGGACAATTACCGTTGTCACGACGGTCGGCTATGGGGGACTGCTGGCAGGTCCTGCGCTCATTGGAGCAGTGTCGTCCTTGATTTCTCTTCAGGGCGCGTTTCTGATGGAATGTGGAATGCTGCTCGTCGGACTATTTTTAATTTGGAAAAATCAGAGGGTTTTTGATTGAGAGGAGAGCTTGATATTTTGCCGAAGGTTGTTCTTTGAGAGGTTTATTTAAGATTAAAGATTGAAGGAAGTAATATTCAGAACCGTATTTTGGAACGGCTGGGGAGCAATGGTTTGAGGCGAGGAGTATATCCTTCCCAAACTCCCGGTTAACTGATTCCTAACAGCGTAGGACTTTAGGCGGGAGCTTCAAACCCAGCAGCGCGAGCATATCGCGCTGCTTTTTCGTAGCTGTACGCACAACCCA
>CALXQS010000034.1 GCA_944390715.1 uncultured Duodenibacillus sp.
TGCCAATCCGCCGTTCGTCGCGGATTTTTTTATTTCTGCCTCCGACTACAGTTTTCTGAACTTTCAAAATTCAGGCTGTGCGCCAGTTCGGCGTTGATTACACAGAAGGGTGAAAGTCTCTTCCCGACAAAGCTTAGCGAGCAGTCGGTACTTAGCCTTGGAGCCGAAACCGCGAGGTCAGGCTTAAGCGTAGGCAAAGGAGCATGAGAGCCGCAATGCGAAAGCGTGAAGCTGTTGATCCTCGTTAATTTATGAAGCAGAAGTCAATGCGAATAGCCTGTCGCAGTAGACAGCAAGGCGACATCGATAAACGCGAGATGATCGCTGTTTCTGCCGGGGACTTAGGGCGTGGCGAGCATGCATAAGGTGGAATCAGCGTACCTGGGAGATCTGCCATATTCCGCGGATGCGGTAAGACCCAACAAGGCTGAGCAGGCCAAGGGAAGGTTAACGATATGGCAGAAGTCAGACCGTCTCATAGTAGCGACGAAGCGCGTGCAAGCTCGTGGAGCCAAGGGGACGGCACAACAACGTTACCAAGAAGTGAATCATGATGGAGACTAGAACTCCAATAAACATGGAACATGAACTGAAAGGTTTAAGAGATCTTTCGATCAAATACGAAAGGCTAAATACCCTGATCAACCGAGTCGATGCGGCAAGTCTGCTAATGGCACACGACAAACAGAGCCGAAGAAAGGCTGTGGGAGTCGACAGAGTCACGAAAGACCAATACGCACAAAATCTGATTGGGAACGTCAAGGACCTGATCGGACGAATGAAGCGATTCGAATATAAGCCGCAACCAGTGCGGAGAACCTACATTCCCAAAGCGAACGGGAAGTTAAGGCCGCTTGGCATACCGACATACGAAGACAAGCTTGTACAAGCTGTGATGGCAGACATTCTCAACGATGTCTACGAACCTCGATTTTTGGACTGTTCTTACGGCTTCCGAGAAAACAGAGGCGCCCACGACATCGTGAGAAGAATCAACCGAGCGGTTATGTTCGAGGGGGTCAACTACGTCCTAGAAGCTGATATCAAAGGCTTCTTCGACAACCTTGATCAAGGGTGGCTTATGAAGTTTCTCGCACATGACATCGCAGACAGGAATTTTCTCCGATACATCAAGAGATTCCTGAAAGCGGGGATCATGGACGGCAACGAGCGATTGCACAGCGATAGAGGAACACCGCAAGGTGGACTGATATCCCCGGTTTTGGCCAACGTGTATCTGCACTACGCGCTCGATCTATGGATGGAGCGTCGTGTGAAGAAACAACTACGAGGCAAAATGTTGTACCTGAGGTATGCGGATGATTTCATCTGCATGTTTCAATACAAGGAAGATGCGCTGATCGTAATGCAATGGCTGAAAACTCGACTCGAAAAGTTCAAGTTGGAGGTGGCGGAAGAAAAAACGCGCATCCTCCCAGTTGGGCGATATTGCGGCACCAAGGAGAAATTTGATTTTCTCGGTTTTACCTTCTTAAATGGAAAGACGAGGAGAGGCAAATATCGGTTGGTGGTAATCACAAGTAGCAAGAAGCTGAAAGCCAAGCGCCTCGAGGTGAAAAAGTGGATAAGGACGCGAATCAACAAGTCCATGATAGAAACTTTACGGTTGATTAATCTGGCGCTCCGCGGCCACTACAACTATTACGGCGTCAACGGGAACACACGTGCCATGGCGAAATTCACATGGTACGTACGATTCTTGACGTTAAAGATGTTGAGGCGGCGGAGTCAGAATAGCAAGATCACCGTTAAGAAGTTTTCTGAGCTATGGGACCGTTTCGTCGCGCCGCCGAGAATCACCATCAGTATTTGGGGAATGTGATCGATGTTGTTGTGGGGAGCCGGATGCGTTAATTGTGCACGTCCGGTTCTGCGAGGGTTGAGGAGCTCATGCTCACTCTTCTACTCACTAGAGCCTGAGGCCACGGCCAATAGCCGCAACGGCTACGGGGAGAAAACCGTCTCCACCAAGAGCGGCAAAGTTCGCATCGAGTATCCGAGAGACCGACGCGGTCGTTTTCTGCCTCGCATCGTTCCGAAGCATTCTCGGCGGTTTGAGGGCTTTGACGATCAGATCATAGGTCTCTATGCCCGCGGCATGTCCACGCGCGATATTCAAAGCTTCTTGAAAGAGCAGTACGGCACAGACGTGAGTCCGGACTTGATTTCAGCGGTAACAGACGAAGTCATGGCTTCCGTCAATGAGTGGCAGAATCGCCCGCTCGAGCCCATGTACCCGGTTGTCTTCTTTGATGCGATCCGCATCAAGATTCGTTCTGCCTCGGGAGCTGTGATCCCTAAGGCCATGCACATTGCACTTGCCGTACGCGTCGACGGAACAAAAGACATTCTCGGACTTTGGCTTGACGAAACCGAGAGCGCTTCGTTCTGGCTGTCAGTTTTTAATGAGCTCAAAGCCAGGGGCGTGCAAGACATTTTGATTGCCGTTACGGATGGCTTGAAGGGACTTCCCAAGGCTCTTGAGACGGCTTTCCCAAGCTCGACTCTGCAGACATGCATCGTTCACCTGATTCGCAACAGCTTGGTATGCGTGAGCCAGAAGAACCGGGCTGCACTTGCGGCAGCCGTTAAGCCCATTTACTCGGCCACGACGGCGGATGCAGCAAGGGCAGCGCTGGAGGCATTCAAAGAAAGTGAACTCGGCGAGCGGTATGCGCGCGTCGCGGATATGTGGGAAAGCGCCTGGGATCGAGTGATTCCGTTTTTTGCTTTTTCGCCCGGCATTCGGAAGCTGATTTACACGACGAACGCCATTGAGAGTCTGAACAGGACGATCAGGAAGGCGATTAAGACGAAGGGATGCTTCAGCACAGATGAAGCAGCCAAGAAGCTCGTCTGGCTGTCGCTGAGAGAGGTGCTGCAAAAATGGAAGCGGCCGACAAGAACATGGTCGGCAGCAATGGAGGAAATGGACATTCAGTACGGCAGCCGATTCACGAATTACCTTGAATAACTTTGTGCTAAATCACCATTTACACGAAATTTCTGACATACCTGATTTTTGATCAATCCCAAGATGGTGAGGGTCAGCGTCTGGTTTTGATAAGAGTCAACAGCACTAAAAAAGATCCGCGCACGGCTTTGAGCCGTACGCGGATCCATTGTCAAGGAGGACAGGCACCGGTCACATGTCAATGTCTTTGAGAGGCTTTCTTAATTCGGCACGGACATTATCCATGCCGGAATAGAAGGCCTTCATCATGACAAGCCCTAGGAATTTGCCGGCATCAGTGACAATGAGATTGTCAGGGTCTTGAGGATTATCTTTGATGGCTCCTACCAGCTTAAGCGCAAGCATTTCTTTAAAAAGCGCCCGATCAAGATTAACGCCGTGCACTTCTCGGAAGTACTTTCGTGACAACCGAGCAGAGAACAGTCCTAACAGCAGGCGATACTGCAACACGGCGTGCTTGTCGAAGTGGCGCTGACGTTCAACGCCGGTCTTGCCCTGTGCGATGCGCAAGCCGTAGCGATGCAGACTGAACGTGTTGACGTACAGATTGTTGCCTAAAAAGGAAAAGGCACCCGAGCCGACGCCGACGTACTCGTCATGATCAACGACGTACTCATCAAAACCCTCGTCGTGCGTGCGTCCAAATGTCCAGCTTGTGAGCTGTCGATAACGGCTGCCGAGCGTGTTCATGATGATGCGGTACTGATCAGCAAGCTCCAGTCCTTTGGCGGCAATAGTATTTTTGACGCTCTTTTTTGTTTGGCTTGTGACCATGAGAGGATATGTTGTGATCTGTCTCGGATCAAGTTCCACAAGCAGATCCATATCACGCTGAAGCATTTCGAGACTTTGTCCGCGGAAACCGAAGATCATATCGATATTCGTGGTCGGAAAAAGCTCTAAGGCCTCATGCAGACGATCATAAATCTGTGCACCGGAACCGAATTTGTCATAGCGTTCGGTGAGTTTGAGAATGTTGTCGTCGAAGCTTTGTACGCCTATGCTCATGCGGTCAACAAGACCTTTGAGATTGCGGAAAGTGGGCGTGGCAATCTGCGCCGGATCGGTTTCGCAGGAAACTTCCTTGATGCTTGGGAAAAGTTTTCGAGCGTGTTCAATTGTGGCAATGAGCTCATCTTCGAGAATCGTCGTTGTGCCGCCTCCGATGTACATTGCCGTGAAGTCGTAACCGAGCGCTTTGACGAAGTCCATTTCTTTGCGCAGGTTTACAAAATATTCGCGCGCTTTGTATTCCTTGAAAAGGAAGCGGTGAAACGTGCAGTACGAACACAGCGTCTTGCAGAAAGGAATGTGCGCGTAGAGCATGTATTGATGGCCGGCTTGCGGCTCTGGCGGCCGATCTAGAACGATGGGATCACAGTTGAGATACCGCTTGATGTAGTAATCCATGATTTGGTCGGTGGCACGGATCACCCAGTTGGGAAGCAGTTTCCCGACCTGATAGGTCGATTGTTCTGACATAAACGCAAATCAAAAAAGAAAAATCAAAGCGCCCGCATTGTAAGAGAAGCAAGCGGGCGGACCAAGCAATGATATCAATTATGCACGGGCGTGCGAGGCGTACATTTCGTCAATAGCTTGAGCAAAACGAGCCGTCAAGGGGGCTCGTTTGAGTTTGAGCGTCGGCGTCAGAAACCCATTTTCAACCGTCCATGGCTCCAGAGTAAGCGTGACATTCCTCGGCAGAGCGTAGTGAGGGAAATCCGCAGCGGCAGCACGGGCGCGTTTGAGAACAGCCGAACGAACGGCAGCGCTTGTCATGACGAGCTGATCGTTTGGATCGACATTGAGTTTTGCCGCAAAATGCTTCCACTCATCAGGGTTCAGCACTGTGATGAAGGAAATGAAGGGGCGCCCTTCTCCTACGACAAAGGTTTGAGCAAACAGCGGATCTGTTTCAAGCGCCAGTTCAAGGTCGACGGGAGGTACTTTTTCTCCCGTGCTGGTCACAATGATTTCCTTGATTCGACCGCGAATGCGCAGCAGGCCGTCTTTGGTGAATTCGCCGATGTCTCCGGTACTGAGCCAGCCATCAGCAGAAAGAACGCGGGCAGTATCCTCCGGCCTTTTCCAGTAGCCTTTCATCACCGAGGGGCCGCGCACTTGAATTTCATGGGTTTCAGGAGCGAGCCGGACTTCCAGGTTTGGAAAAATCGTGCCGACGGTATCGGGCTGGTTGATGCGAAGAGAGTTTCCGGCGATGATCGGAGATGTTTCGGTCATGCCGTAGCCTTGGATGGGGGCTAGGCCAAGACCGCAGAACATGCGCGCCACGCGGTTGTTTAGTGCTGCACCGCCGGCAATGGCAACTTTGAGCCTGCCGCCGAATTGACGGGTAATTTTGTCTGCGACCAGCTTTTTAAGAATAGGTCCGGTGACGCTGTCGAGCCACATAAAGGGCGAAGAGGGAACAGGCATGCGGTTGGCTCGGCAAAAATTTCTCCATCCAACGTTGACGCAGCACTCAAAAAGCCAGCGTGCATATCCAGGAGCTTTTTTCAGCTTGTCGTTGATGCGCGCATAAATCCGTTCGTAGATGCGGGGCACGCTGATCAGCACATCCGGGCGAACAAGCTTGAGGTCCTCATTGAGGAGCATGATGGAACGCGTGAAGGTTACGGTGCAGCCCATGCCAAGCGGCAGGTAATAGCCGGCTGTGCGCTCAAATGTGTGAGACAACGGCAAAAAAGAAAGAAAGCCGTAATCGGGGCCCGGAGCAGGAGAAATATGTTCGAGCGTTGCCAAGACGTTGCTGACGACATTGTTGTGCGTCAGCATGACGCCTTTGGGCTTTCCGGTGGTTCCGGAAGTGTAGACAATGGCTGCCAGATCTTCGGGTTCTGGTCCTGCAGGCAGATCTGTGACCGTATTGCCCAGCGCCAGCCAATCGTCTATTCCGAGTACGCGAGGCCCGAGAGGGGACTGGTTGGACGGCGTAGCTTCATCGGTCAGAACAACAGTCTTGAGCGAAGGGAGCACATCGCCGGTTGCGGCGATTGACTGCCAGCGCTCGTATTTGTTTGTAATCAAGCACTCGGCGTCGCTGTCGCCAATGATGAACGACAACGATCCCGCGGTGTCAATCGCATGAAGCGGCACGGGAATCAGGGCATTTGCCATGACCGCTTGATCAGCGAGCACGGCATTGACGGAGTTGTTGAGCAAAATGGCCACACGCGCTCCGCGCTTGAGATTTAATGCAGACAATGCCTTGCGCCAGGCGCAGATCCGAGAATAAAGCTCGGCGTAGCTTACCTGGGCCCAGTCGTTGGCGACGCGGTCAAATTGACGCAGTGCGATTTTTTCAGGAATAAGCCGGGCGCGCAGAGCAATAAACTGCGGCAGTGTTCGGCAGGTTTTCAATTCAGCCAGACGTGAGGCAGACGTATCGCCGTAAGTAGAAGTTTTCATAACTCAAAAAGCCATTAAATCCAGACAGATTGTAACGCGCGGTCTAAGATCAAGCTGTGGCATTCTGCCAAAGAGAAAAGCGCTTTGAAAACTCCGTGTTAAGCCTTAGAAGGCATCCAAAAACTGTCTGTTATACTCAACTCAAGGGGCTGAAGTAGTCTTTCCAGCGTATCCGGGTTCGTCTGTATCTTGTGCTAAGTGCTGGCATGCGAGCGGCAGGCTGTAAAGAGTTCATAGTCGATCGCCCCTATCACAAGGCAGAGGCTTGTCACAAGCCTTGGTTGGCTAGCCTGAAGAGATCTTCCTTTGGGGAGGTGAACTACGAAGGTTGGGAATGCACGCTCACCGCGGAATGTCGATCCTAGTTTCGCGCTCTGCAGTCGGTGGATAAAAGCTCTGAGAGGCTGGAGCGGTGCTGCCGGCAGGAAATCCCTTCTGACATTGGCGAAAGATCATTACCGGTCTAAAGACCGAGGGCGGACCCAGAGGATCTCCGCACATACCCCGCTTTTTTAAGGAGGCGGCGTTTTCTTCCCTGCGTCAATGCAGGGGGGCTTTGCGCCGATTTTCTATGAAAATTTCAACCAAGACCCGTTATGCGCTCAGGCTGATGCTTGATCTGGAACAGAATCAGGGGGATTTTTCCTGGGTGTCTCTCAAGGACGTTGCCGAACGCCAAGGCGTATCTAAGAAGTATCTCGAGCAGATTGTCGCGGCCTTGCACAAGTATCGGTTGTTGTTGACCTCTCGCGGCAACAGAGGCGGCTACAGGTTGGCAAGAGATCCTCGCGAGATCACGTTGGGCCAGATTATGCGCGCAACTGAGTCTACGCCGACGATTATTCCCTGTCTGGACAGGCCTTTGATGTGTCCGCGATCCAAGGAGTGCCTCACGCGCAATGTCTGGATGGGGCTCAAGGAAGTGGTTGAGCAGTACGTCGATTCCATTACTCTGGCGGCCATTGCTGAAAATGATTTCGATTCGGATACTGCTGGCTGCATGGTCAGCATCCGGGAGCCGCTGCGCCTGCTGTAGCATCAAGGGTCGAAAAGTGCCCGGACAGAGCCTTTGCAGAGAAGCGAAGGCTCTGCAAAGGCAGGGCGGGTTTTGGCAAAAATCCTTTGAATTTCTAGCAGATCGGACGCAGTTCGTCAGGTGCTTCACTGCGAAAAAATAGGTGTGGACAAGTACCGAGCCCCAGTATCTGGCAGAATGGCGACGACTGTTTTTTTGCTGTTTTCAGGGCGCGTGCAGATTTCTTTGGCGGCATGAAGTACCGCGCCAGAGCTGATGCCCACGAGAACGCCGTCGTCGATGACGGCGTTTTTAGTTGCTTCAAAAGCAGCTTGGTCGGAAACGGCGATGACCTCGTTGTAGACCGAAGTGTCAAGAGCCTTTGGTATGAAGCCTGCCCCGATGCCTTGAATGCCGTGGGCGCCTGCGGGTCTGCCCGAGAGTACGGCCGAATTGGCAGGCTCAACGGCTACGACGTAGAGATCTGGATTTTTTTCCTTGAGATAGCGAGCAGTGCCGGTGATCGTGCCCCCGGTTCCGACGCTTGCAATCAGAATATCTATGTTCCCCTGCAGATCGTCCCAGATTTCCGGCCCCGTCGTTTCATAGTGAGCTGCGCAGTTGTCCTGATTTTCAAATTGCTGCGGCAAGAAGCTCGAGGGCAGCTTTTCGGCAAGCTCAAGCGCTTTTTCAATGGCTCCGGCCATCCCTTTTTCGCCGGGCGTAAGAACAATTTCGGCTCCGTAGGCTGCCAGCAGCGAGCGTCTCTCTAGACTCATTGTTTCCGGCATCGTCAGAATCGTGCGATAGCCGCGGCGGCCGGCAACCAGAGCTAGGCCTATTCCCGTGTTGCCGCTTGTGGGTTCAATAATGACCGCACCTGGCTTGAGAACGCCCTTTTTTTCGGCCTTGTCGATCAGTGCGAGCGCCGTGCGGTCCTTGATGCTGCCGGCTGGATTGAAGTACTCAAGTTTGCCCCAGAGTGAGCCGCCAAGATGATGTCTGCGAGCGGTTCCAGAAAGTTTTAGAAGAGGAGTGTGGCCGATTAATTCAGTAATGTCATGATAAAGAGGCATGGCGGATCCTTTTTTGGGGAAGACAAGATTTCTTCGAGAGGATTACGGCAGTGGATTTGGGTCGGCTGCCTGCGGCTTGATGATGCCTAAAATATCCGAGATTCGCATCGGCTTGTCGCTGTAGCGGCTGTAGGCGGCAATGTTGGCGGAAACCTGCATGACATAGTTGCGCGTCTCGCCAAAGGGGATTGATTCGACAAAGACGGCGCCGTCGACTGTTTTCGGCAAAGAAGCCCGCCAGAGTTGTGCGCGGGAAGGTCCAGCGTTGTAGCTTGACGCGGCAAGCGGCAGATTCCCGTCCACACTGTCGGCGACCATCTTGAGATAACTTGAGCCAAGAATGAGGTTCTTCTGCATGTCGTTCAAGTCGCTTGTGCGATAGTCTTCAATGCCGATTTTTTTTGCAATCCACCTTCCTGTTTGGGGCATGATCTGCATTATGCCGCGTGCGCCTGCAGAGCTTTTTGCTACGGCAATGAAGCGGGACTCCTGACGAATGATTCCGTAGATCCAAGCTGCGGGGAGACCTGCTTTTTCGGCTGCCGTCTCGATTTCTTTTCTGTGCGGCGTGGGATAGCGCAGACTGAAGACGGCTTCGTTTGTGCTCGAAGAAGTGTTGATTTCGCGGTGCGTGAGGCCAAGACGGCCTGCGTATTGCGCAAGCTCCAGGCGCATGCGGCTATTCATTGATCCCAGCGCCCAATTCCACTCGCGGTGCCCGTAGCCGTAAAGGTCCAGAGCATAAAAATGCATGGCTCGAAGCAAAGACTTATTGTGCGCGAACTGCTGGTATCGAGCTTGAGATGGCGCAGGACTAAGAACGGCTTTGGGCGAGTAATAGCCAATGCCAAGAGCATCGCATGCCAGAAGGCCGTAAAAGTCAAGGCGTCGGGAGAGTGAGCGCAAAAGCTTCTCTCCTTGCGTTTTTTTGCCTGAAGCCATCAGCAGTCGTCCTTTCCAATAGATCCAGGCAGGATCTTTTTTCTGTCTACTGGAGAGCATGTCGACGGCGGCAAGCGCACGCTTGGCGTCTGCTTCACGCAATGCGGCGCGCACGTGCCATGCTTGAAGCGCTTCGCCGGCAACTGTAACCGGACCTTGATGAGCCTGAGCTAAAGCTTTGCCTGCTTTGGCATAGTAGCGCAGCGCTCCGTCCTTTTGATCTACGATCGTCTCATACCCCAAGCGGCCCCATAGAAGCGCTTGCGTGTGGGCTGAGAGCTTTCCGTCAAGGCGCTGTGCAATCGCAGCGGCCTTTTCCACATCCACGGCAAGCATGCGAAGCGCGGCCAGCAAAAGCGTCTTTGTGTTGTAGCGCGTCAGCCGTTTGCGATTTTGCTTGTACCAGCTGGAAGGATTGGCAAGGATGGAGTTGAGCGTTTTTTTTGCAGCAGGAAGATATTTTTGCGGCGTGCGCTCAATAACTTGTCGAGCCAGAGTAAAGCGTTTTTTCTGCAGCAGAATAATCGCATACGTCCATCCCCAAGACGGTTGCTTGTTGAGCACGGCGTCAGCAAGTGTTGAACAAGATGCGCCTTGCGGATTGGTGGTGTGAAGTAATTCGATTTTTGCTCGCTGCAGAGCATTCTCTGCACCGGACTGGAGGTCGAAATAAGCGGCCCAGCATCTCAGATCTGGTTCGTTTTTATTCCAGGCCAGTTTGCCGTAGAGCGAGCGGAAGGTTTTGGCGTCGTGAGCCCGTGCGGCAAGTCTCGTCCAGTCGGTGCGCGCTCGTTCAGCAAGGTAGCTGCCTTCGTGCTTTTTTACAAAGGCCGAAAATGATTTGGAAAGTCTGGGCGAAAGCTTTGCGGCTTTTGCTGTTTTAGGTTTGCCTTTGACAGATTTGTCTGCTGCCTGAGTTCCTTCAGCAACGAGGCTCCAGAGGGCGACATACTCTCCGAGGGGGTGCTGACGCGTCTGAGTCGCTAAAGCGTTTAGCTTTTTGAAGTCGTTGTCGACAAAAGCCTCATAGGCATCCTTTATCAGATCATCGGCCGGGTGCGGCTTGATGGGGGAGGCAAGCGGCTGCAATTGAACAAAGTCGTAGTGCGAAATTGCCGCTGCCTGTTTGGCCTGGTACTCCGGCTCTTTAGCCGGCGGCTGTGATTTGGCGAGGTCAGGAGCAGACTGCGGTTGCGGTTCCGATTCGCCGAGATTGGCGGCGGGCGAGACGTTAGGCACGGGGTCAAATTGCGCGGGGGTGGAGACCACAGGTTGCGCTACACCTTTGGCAGGAGTAGAAGAGAGCCGTGCGGGGGTGCCCGCAGAAGGCTGCTTGAGGTCGGAGACAGGCATCGGCGGGTCAATGCGCTCGGTAATCCCTGAAGGGGTAACAATGGTTTCCGTGATGCCGTGCCTCGGTTTTGCTGACGGTGCTGGACGTGAAGCATCAGGCGAGATGCCGGTTTGCGGTTGAGCAGAAGGAGGCGGCGCGGAAGATGACTGTTCTTGGATCGTCAAAGGACGCGTCGGATGCGATTTTGCTGGTTCCGAGTAGATGATTTCCGGGGCGACGAAAAGCGGTGTCGGTTCGGTTTTCAGCTCTGCTTCCAGCCTTTGTTCATGCAGTTTTTCAATGAGAGCAGGCGTGAGCGAGTCTTCGTCGTAATCGTCGGGGTCGACTCCGGTAAGGTCGACAAGCTTAACGGTAGGGTCGCTTGCGGACGAGCTTTCAACAGAAAAATTTTCCGTACTTTGAGCTGCAGCCGGCAGTCCTTGTGCAAGCCCGAAGATAAGAATTGAATAAACTGCCTGACGAAGCATTGACTTTTCGTCCCGAAAGAAAATGATTGCGAAAATTTCTTACAACCAGCCAATGATAATGGCAAAGCACTCTTCTCTAGCAGGCTCTCAGACAGAAAAATCCTTGTTGCGACAAGTCTGTCTGCACAAAAGAAAGCAGACGCTTGAGTGCTGCCCGGATGTGCAGGCGCAATTGTGCGAGGTCATTGAGAAGTGGCTTTCGCAACAGGCAGTTTCCTGTGTGGGGTTCTATCGACCGTTTCGTTCAGAGCCGGATATCACGCCGGCAGTTGCGGCCTGGGCGGAGAAGCAAAAAGGAAGAAAACTTTGCGTTCCTGTCGTTGAGGATAAAAGAAATTGCCGCATGCACTACGCGATTTGGCGGGCAAGCGAGGCATCTCGCGTGGGCAGTTTTGGAATAGAAGAGCCGGCCGAAGACATAGCTGCCGTTCCAGAGATTATTTTTTCTCCTTGCGTAGGAGTGACGAGAAGCGGATTTAGATTAGGCAATGGCGGCGGCTACTTTGATCGATACCTGGCTTGGCGCGCTGCGGCGGGAAATAGTCCAGTTGCGACGGTAGCGGTAGCGCTTGAGGCGCTCGTCATTGAGAAGTTTGAAGTCTCGTACTTCGATGTTGCCTTTGACTGGATTGCAACAGAGGCGGGAGTTGTACCTGCTTTGTAGAAGCAGTGAAGAATCGACGATAAAACGAGTGCCTTGGGCTGGGTGGGTTTTGCTTGCGGAAAGGAGTATTTCTTAAGCCTGCCGAAAAAATCCCGCCGTGGACGGCGGGATTGGACAAGACTTGAAGATCAGCTGCGTTTAGTAGCGGTAATTTTCACTCTTGTAAGGACCTTCGACCTTAACGCCGATATAGTCGGCTTGTTTTTGCGTGAGCGTAGAAAGTTCTGCATTTAATCTTGTGAGTTGCAGACGCGCAACTTTTTCGTCCAGGATCTTGGGCAGAATGTATACCCCTGTAGGATATTTGTCGGTGTTGTTGAATAGTTCGATTTGAGCCAGAACCTGATTGGCAAAAGAGCTCGACATGACATAAGAGGGATGCCCCGTGGCGCATCCCAGATTCACCAGGCGGCCCTCTGCCAGCAGAATGATGGAATTGCCGGACGGCAGTTTGATGTGATCAACCTGAGGCTTGATGTTCTCCCACTCGTATTGGCGCATGGAAGCAACGTCAATTTCGCTGTCAAAGTGGCCGATATTGCAGACAATGGCCTGATCGCGCATGCGAATCATATGATCATGCGTAATGACGTGGTAGTTCCCGGTTGCCGTGACGAAAATATCGGCTTTGTCCGCAGCCCAATCCATGGTCACCACGCGATAGCCTTCCATGGCGGCCTGCAGAGCGCAGATGGGGTCGATTTCCACAACCCAGACCTGAGCGGCGAGCGCCCTGAGCGCCTGAGCGCAGCCTTTGCCTACATCGCCGTAGCCGACGACAACAGCGATCTTTCCTGCAATCATGACGTCGGTGGCACGCTTGATGCCGTCAACAAGCGACTCACGGCAGCCGTAGAGATTGTCGAATTTGCTCTTGGTGACGGAATCATTGACGTTGATGGCCGGGAATTTGAGCTCTCCCTTGGCCTGCATTTGGTAGAGACGGTGCACGCCGGTAGTTGTTTCTTCGCTGACGCCCTTGATGTGCGCCATGCGGCGCGTATACCAGTGAGGATCCATGGCAAGGTGTTCGCGAATAGCGGAAAAAAGCACCTTTTCTTCTTCACTTTCGGGGTTGTCGAGGACGGTAATGTCCTTTTCTGCCTTGGCGCCAAGGTGCAGCAAAAGCGTTGCATCGCCGCCGTCGTCGAGAATCATGTTGGAAAAGCCGCCGTCTTCCCATTCAAAAATGCGGTGCGTGTAGTTCCAGTAGTCGGAGATAGATTCTCCCTTGACGGCGAAAACGGGAATGCCCTCGGCGGCAATGGCTGCGGCGGCATGATCCTGTGTTGAAAAAATATTGCATGAAGCCCAGCGGACCTGAGCTCCGAGGGCGACAAGCGTTTCGATGAGCACTGCTGTCTGGATGGTCATGTGCAGGCTGCCAGAAATGCGGGCGCCGGCCAAAGGCTTTTGACCAGCGTATTCCTTGCGGATGGCCATGAGGCCGGGCATTTCTGTTTCAGCAATGCGGATTTCTTTGCGGCCCCAGTCGGCCAGGGCAATGTCGGCAATAACGTAGTCAGCGGCTGCGCTCATTTTCTGCGCACCTCCATAGAGCAGTAAAGTGAAAGGCAAGACCGAGCTTTCGACAACAACAAAAACAAGCAGATCGCACGGATGAAGTTCTGCGTCTGCGATTTCATTTCGAAAAGTCGGTATTTAGATGCGCGCATTATAAGGCGCTTGCCTGATGCGCTTTCTGCCTGCTTGCCGTAGGATTAAGGACTCTGGGGGCATTCAAACATGGACGGCATATATGGCTCAGAATGGAACAAGCACGATGGGAGAAAAGACAGATGCGGGGCCTGCGTCGATTTTTTTAATCGGCATGATGGCCTGCGGAAAAAGTACAGTGGGCCGGCATCTTGCTCGGCGTCTTGGATGGGAGTTCTACGATGTTGACCGAGCCGTTGAAGAGCGTTGCGGTGTTCCAATTTCTTTCATTTTTGAAAAAGAAGGTGAAGCGGGTTTTCGTGCTCGCGAAACACAAATGATGTCGCAGTTGATGAGTCGTCCGGGAATAGTAGTGGCAACAGGGGGCGGAGCGCCGATGTTTGAAATCAACCGTCGCATTTTGTCCCAAGGACTGGTTATTCAACTTGCTACCACCGTCTCGGATATTCTTGAGCGCACGCAGCGTGATACTTCACGCCCGCTACTGCAGTCGGAGGACAAAATCGCACGCATTCGCAACTTGATGCTCGAGCGCGGACCTGTTTATGACAGTCTTTGCGCGCACAAAATCATGACAACGCGTAAGGCGCCTGCGGCAGTGGCCGAGAAAATTCTGACGCTCAAAGAGGTAAGGGAAGTAGTTGCGCGCGGCAATAGATTGCTTGCTCAGATCAAGCACAATCCTGGAGAGGAAAAGTGATCAGAATTGATGTTGAACTCGGAAAAAGATCATATCCGATTCATATTGGGCAAGGTGCTCTTGATGAGGTGGGAAAAGAAGTCGCACGTCTTAAAGCGACGCGAGTGTTGGTGGTGACAAATACGACGGTGGGACCGCTGTATGCCCAGAAAGTTATAAGGAGCGTTCGGACTGCTTGTCCGGATGTGACGATTGCAGTTGTAGAGCTTCCCGATGGCGAGTGCTACAAAGATCTCGAACATATTCAAGTGATTCTCAACGCAGCGGTTGATTGCGGACTCGATCGAAACAGCCTCATGATTGCCTTGGGGGGCGGCGTGGTCGGCGATATGACTGGATTTGCCGCCAGCATGTGGATGCGTGGGATTGAATTCATTCAGATACCGACGACATTGCTGGCGCAGGTCGACAGCAGCGTCGGCGGCAAAACCGGCGTCAATCTTCCTGCTGGAAAAAACTTGATAGGCGCCTTTCATCAGCCCAGGAGCGTGCTGATTGATCCGGAGGTGCTCAGAACTCTTGATTCAAGGCAGATCAGTGCAGGCCTTGCAGAAGTCATCAAGTACGGCTTTTTAGGCGATTGTCGGTTCGTGAAAACGCTTGAGGAAAACATGCCTCGACTGAGGATGCTTGATCCAGAGGTCGTATCGGAGGTGGTGGCGCATTGCTGCCGAATGAAAGCGCTCATTGTGAAGCTCGATGAGCGAGAAACAGGCGAGCGTGCCAAGCTGAATCTAGGGCACACTTTTGGTCATGCAATCGAAAAGGAAACGGGCTACAGCGCTTGGCTGCATGGAGAGGCTGTCGCTGCGGGAACCGTGATGGCTGCCGTGCTCTCGAGAAGGCTTGGCTATATTTCTCAGAGCGATGTGGATCGAGTGCGGCTTCTCGTGAAAGCCTGCGGACTGCCGGAGCGCATTGCCGGCATCGATGCCGGCAGGGCTTGGCAGTCGATGTTGGGCGACAAGAAAACATTGGCGGGCGTCGTGCGCTTTGTTTTGATGCGCTCAGTTGGTGAGAGCGTGGTTCAGAGCGTTCCTAAAGAAGCAGTGATGGATGCCATGCATGAATGCGGTTGGGCGTAAGCGGCATTGTTGATTCAAAAAACGGCGCACGCTTGGTGCGCCGTCGCTTCCTATTCGATTAGGTGAACTGAGTTTGCGTGCTATTGCGGCTTTGTTTTGCCGTCGCTGCTGCTCAGCCATTGCCGGCCAAGAGCAGTCGGCTTGATTTTGACGGTTGCGGATATTCTTTTTTCTTGCCCAAGAAGAAGACTCCAAGCCATGAGGGCGTCATCGCGAAACGCGTGAATGAGCATCTCGTCTCCTGCTCGATATCGAGAAAGGATGTCTTCAAAGGTGTCGGGTTTGATGCGCGTGCCGTCAATGGCGATCAGAATGTCTCCAGGTGAAATGCCGATCCATTGACCAGCTTCTGCTTCGTGTACGGTTTTGACGACGAAGCCGGCCTCGGTCGCTTTCCCGGAAACTCCCAGCAGTTGCCGCTCTCGCGGCAGGGGTGTTTCAGAAAGGGACAAGCCCAGAGGCTTCCAGAGCCGCGCGTAATCAATTTCTTGCGTCGTTTCGGTCAGCTTGGTGATGAGGTCTGTGATGTCAAGACCAGTTGCTCGTTCAACAGTTTCGGCGACATCATCAGAGACGACGCCGCCGTAATCTGCGCCGGCTTCCTTGAATTCGTTCCAGAACTGCCGCATCACATCGTCAAGACTTTTTGCCCCGCGTGATTTGCTTCTGATTGCTGCATCTAGACTCAGCGCGGCAAGCGCGCCCTGACGGTAGTACGAGACATGAGCATTAGCAGTGTTGGAGGACGGCCGGTAGTACTTGATCCAAGCATCAAAGCTTGCCTCCGAAAGCGTCTGCACGCGGCGGGCGGCATTGCTCAGCACATATTTGACATCCTCAGAGAGCAGCGCGGCGTAGGCTTCATTGTCGAGGATATCGACGCGACGCAAAAAGAGATTGTCGTAATAGCTGGTAAATCCTTCAAAAAGCCACAGCAAAGGAGTGTTGATTTCGACATCAAAGCTGCAATCTACAAACTCTGCGGGCTTGATGCGCTTGACAAACCAAGTATGGAAGTATTCGTGAGAAAAAAGTCCCAAAAGCTTTATGTAGTTCTTGGTAGGCTTTTCATCATGCGTGCAGGGAAGCATGTTTCTGGAACAAGCCAGAGCAGTGCTGTTGGCATGTTCAAGACCGCCAAATCCAGCGGCAGCAACGTTTAAAAGGAAGGTGTATTCGGAGGCTGGGCATCTGCGTGAATCAGGTTCAAAGAAAGCGCATTGAGCTTCACAGATGGTTTTTACGTCATGGACGAGACGGTCGGCATCAAAGTTTGCGTTGGTGTCATTGAGAATGATGTTGTGACGCACGCCGCCGGCATGAAACGAAAGGGCTGTGAAGTCAGACAGTTCGACTGGACAGTCAAGAAGATGCTTGAAGTCTGCGGCTTCATACATCCCCCATCCAAAACGCTCCGTGCCTTTGCAGCGCTTGAGCCCTGTGGCAACTTTCCAAGAAAAAGAGCTGGTATGCAGATCGTCTTCGGGAGGAGTGATGTTGACTAGGATTTTATTTGCTTCAACGCCGAGCGCTTCCATAAAGCATGCGCCGGGATTAAAGAAGCCGCGGCAGTTGTCAAGGTAGTTGCCGCGGACAGATGTGTCAAAAGCCCAGACCTGATAGAAAAAACGCAAGGCTTCGTGTTCTTGACGCCCTGAGGTTGGAACACGCCAAGTGCATTTGTCGGTTTTGGAAACAGGAACTTCACGAGCGCCCAGGAATGCTTTGGCGCACTGTATGTTCGAGGAAAAATCGCGAATAAGGTAAGAACCGGCAATCCAGGAGGGTAGCCGCAAGAACTGTTCTTGCGGCGTCGGTTCATCAATGGTGATCCCGACGATGAAAAGATGCGCTTCAGGATCAAGCGGGCTGATGTCGTAGCGAAGCATGGCGTCCTTGACGATGTTGATGGCAGGCGTTCCTTAGAAAGGAGGCAGGCCGGAAAAAGAAAGAGGTGAAGCCAATTATGTTGACAGACAAGAAGAAAAGGAGGACGAGAGAATAAAAAATTTTTTTAGGGATTGCTTGACAAACAGAAAAAAGGTATTCATAATGCGCAACCTCGCTTGAACGACAGTGATGTCAAACAAGCGAACAAGTCAGAGCAGATCCGAGAGGAAAGCTCTTTTTTCTTGCCGAAAAGAGACAAGAGAACGGTGAAAATAAAAAAAGTTTCACAAGGACTTGCAAAAGGAAAAGAACTTCTGTATAGTTCGCATCCTTGTCGCCGACAAGGCGATGAAAAAGCTCTTTAAAAACT
>CALXQS010000035.1 GCA_944390715.1 uncultured Duodenibacillus sp.
CATGGCAAAGCCACGTTCGCGAAGGACCTCTAGTTTCTCAGGACTATGTCTGCGGGCATCTGTTGCTTTCATAGCCCAATTATATCAAATTGTTAACTATTTTACAATCCGTTAATAAAATCACGATAGAACTGGATGATGCTCCGGATCAATGCGCAAAAATTCGCTGCATGGATCAGGGCACTGCCATTTCAGATGAAGAACTCGAACTTATTAAGCGCAGCGGCCAATCCTCAAAGCCTAACGGCATGGGGCTGGGACTTGCGATTGTTCAAACTATTGTCAATTCCCACGCCGGCAGCATCCAATTTGAACATAACCACCCCAAAGGCTTGATCGTTACCGTTACTCTGCCTTTGCAGCAGCCGCCATGCAAGAAAGAAACATCAAATCTTCATCCGTGATCCGCATCGCTGATGATGACGAAGGTCTGCGGGATGCTCTGCATCTGCTTCTCACATACGAAGGATGGACAGTAAAAACGTATCCCAATGCAAAAGCGTTCCTGACAAGCGACATGCCGTCCACGCCCGGCTGCCTCATCCTCGATTACTTGATGCCGGAAACCAACGGAATCGATCTGCTCAAAATAATGAAAGAGCGAGGCTATCACCTTCCCGTCATTATTTTGACCGGTCATGCAGATGTCGATATTGCTGTCGGCAGCTTCCGGGCCGGGGCTGTGGATTTTCTCAAAAAGCCGATTGATGAAGAGCTGCTGCTGGCCACTCTGGAAGAACATCTGACTGAGCATTTCTACAAAACCAGAGGACTTCCTTCACCCAAAGAACTGCATGAGGTCGTTGACGGCTTTACGGATCGTGAGCGCAATGTATTTGAATTGATGCTTCAAAACCTGACGCCGACGGCCATAGGTGAAAGACTTGGACTGTCCAATCGAACTGTGTACGAATACAGAAGTTCAATTTATCGAAAACTGTGGACGCGAGATCTATCACAGCTTCCTTTAGAGAACTTTCCTGCCGGCTTTTCCGGCAACTGATCAACCAAAGCATTGCCGGCCTGCTGACTGCACTTCGAATCCCAAAGCAAGAAGTGCCGAAGCACAATCGATCGGCGCAAAGCAGGTGCTGAAGCTTCATGAAATTTGCCCGCAGGCAAAAGCGTGCCTGCGGGCAATTCGTCGCTGCCGGCGGCAATCGAAAAACTACCGGCTCAGCGTCACAGGGACTTCTTTAGAGAAGCTTTTGAAAATCGCGATCGAGCTTCTTGAGCGACTTGTCGATATGTTCGCGCTTTTCCTGAACCCATTCGCGCTGACCGGCAATCGATTTGTCCATTGCCTTGACAGCCTTTGCAAGTTCCTTGGGCTGCGGACCACCTGCAGTCTTGCGGTTTGCCACAATGGCTCGAGGATCGAGAGTCTTCTTGAAGAGCTCTTCGCTCATCGGACACTGTGCCGGTCCCTGCGGATATTCCTTGGCAATCACTTCAGCATAGATGCGCTGCATTTGAGCGTAAGGGAAGTCAAGAGGCTGGATGTTGTTGGCGCGCGCATAAGAAACCATGCCGCTGGCAACATGGTGTCCAACACGGAATGGCAGCTTGTATTCGCGCATGAGCACATCGGCCACTTCCTGACTTGCCGTCCAGTCATTGTTGAGCTCTTCGAGCGCGCGCTCCGGATTGATCTTGAGAGCCTTCAGGACGCGCTCGAACTTATCGAGCATCTCGATGGCTGCCTGAGCCATCTTGTTGTTGTCTGCAACGCTCTTATTGTCAGACATGCCAGGCTGAATATTGTGCGCAAGCCACACGGTAGACTGAGCCTGCGCAATGGCCTTGCTGGCAGCCTTGCGCGTGTTCACCATAATGCCGGGATTGCGCTTTTGCGGCATGGCTGAAGAAACGTATGTGTTTTCTCCTCCCTCAACAAGGAGAATCCAGGGACGCGGCTGAGCATACTGCACGAAGACATCTTCAATGAAGGAACCGACTCGCACTGCCATCCCGGTAATGATGCCGGCCAGCTCGATCGGTTCATCGACAGACTTCATCTGGCTCGCATCATATGCGTTGGGAACAGGGCCGTTAAAGCCCAAATACTTGGCCATGCGCTCACGATTAAGCGGCCAGCTCGTGCCATTGAGAACGGTGGTTCCCATCGAACACCAGTTGAGTCTTTCGTAGAAATCCCTGAGCTGCTGCTGAGTACGTTCAAACGAAGCCTGATACCCCATGAGGTAGTGCGCGTAGCTGTTGGGCTGAGCGGCTACTCCGTTGGTGTAGTTGGGCACAATCGTCGCCTGGTTTTTGCGAGCAATGTCGTTGATGACGCTCATCACTTCTGCCAGCTTCTCGGAAAGAGCAAGCACATTGTCGCGCATGATGGCAGAGCGATACGTTGCGTGCATGTCCTGGCTGGAACGGCCGATATGCAGCATGGTGACGTCCATGCCGGCTTCCTTAATGAGGAAGGGCTCAAATTTGATGACTTCCTTCGGGCGCGGACCGCCTTGCTTATTGCCGTTTGCAATCACGGTCTGCAGACCATGCGCAACCTTTTTGACAACAGCCTTGTCGAGCAGCTTCTCATCGGTGTTGATGACGGTCGTGGCTTTGTTCATTTCGCCAAGCCAGAAAAATTCATCGCGTACCGTATCTGAGGCCCACAGAGCGGACGCGCAGGCAGCGGCCAAAAGGCCAAGAGCAAATTTCTTCATAACTTGTTTTCTCTCTCCAAAATGATGGCATCTGTCTGTACAGCAACCCGAACAATGCCAGTCGCCGCGGACATTACGGAGCACTTTGCGCGCATTGAGACAATTTTTCAATGCATAAAGCGCAAAACTATTTTTCGCTTAACGCAAAATACGAAGCAAGTGAAACATTTGTTGATCGTAGGCCCCAGCATTGTCGCCTGTCATGCGGCAAACAATTGCGTCATCGCGGCGCGAATGCACGGCTGCAGCTGTTCAAGAACGGCATTTTCAATGCTTAATCGCAGTGCAAGTCCGCACGCATGCGCACCTCGAAGCTTCTGGGCAAAAGATCCGCACCCAACGGCCACGAAGAAATTGCTCATAAACAAGTCCTTAAGCGGACTAACGGTTTTCCTTCTTACGGATTCCGAAAAAACGGCACAGCCGCACGGCCATTTTGCGTGCGGCTTCACATGCTCTCGAAGACTTGTCTAGAACCGCTCGGGATCTGGATCGGTCTGAGCCAATCTTGCGCAATACGCAATCACGGCATCTACGTCTGCGGGCGCCTGACCCAAGTACTTTGAGTAATCGAAAATGGCGTCGATTTCCTCGTGCGTCAACGCATCAGTCACCTGCTTGCAGTCATGAAGCCGCTCGACGAAAGTCCTGTCGTCGCTCTGGTCAAGCGCAAGCTCGTGCAGCAAATGATGCGCCGTGTTTTTGCCTATTTTTTGTCCTAAAACAAGCATGACCGCTTCTGACAACAATAAGCCGCCAAGCAAATTCAGATTGCGCTCGATATTTTTTTGATCGACTTCCAGTCCTTCAACAACATCGGCGGCTGACGTGACGGCACGAGCGGCAAGCATGCTCGCGTTGGGAATATCCACAAGGTCAATGCGCCACATGCGCGGATCCCTTTCGTGTTCGCTGATCTGCGTCTGCATGCCGAGGCAGGCATAGGACTGCACAATGCGGCACTGGGCGACGATGGTTTCACAAGCGGCAGGATTGCGTTTATGCGGCATCGTGGAAGAACCGACCGTCGTGCTGCTCATGGGCTCACGAAGTTCGCCCACTTCGCTCGTTGAACAAGCAATCACTTCGTTTGCAATGCGTCCAATCGTTCCAGCCAAAATTCCTAGCGTTGAAAGATACTCGGCAAGAACATCCCGGGAAGTTGCCCAGCAAATCGGAAGCACCTTGAGTCCGAGCTCTTTGCCGACGCCCTCAACCGTTTCAGCTGCTTTAGAGCCATATCCGGCTTTTGAACCAACAGCACCAAAAAGCATCAGAACAAAGACGCGATCAGGAAAAGCCTTGATTCTCTCGATATCTCGACGAAGCTCTGCAGCCCATGTAGCAAATTTGAAACCCATCGTAATAGGAAGCCCCTGCTGTCCGTGGGTGCGGCCCGCCATCACCGTGTACTGAAATTTTTTAGCCTTTTCAAGAATTGCTTTTTCCAGTCTCAGCGCCTCTTTGAGGATATAGCGGGAAGCCTGACGCATCTGCAGGATTTCTCCGGTATCCATGATGTCCTGTGTTGTTGCCCCATAATGGACAAACTCTCCGAGCTTGCCTGGACAAGCTGCCTGCACGCATTTGAGAACCGGCATGATCATATGGCCGGTTTTTGCCAAAGTATCCTTAAACAGATTGAGATCAATCCTGTCAACCCGGCAGTGGGCATCAATTTCTCGAGCAGCATCTGCAGGAATTACGCCAAGCCTGCCCTGCACTCTCGCTAGAGCTGCCTCGACGTCAAGCCAAGATTGAATGCGTCCTTCGTCCGAAAAAACCTTCTCTAGAGCTGGTACAGACCAATTTTTTCGAAAAAAGCCTGAATCAATGATCGTTGTCATGAAAGCCTCCAATTGCAAGAGATCATCAATGCAGGTGCTGTCATTGGACTAAACGACAAATTTCTGCCTGATGACCGATGAACATGTCCGGCAAAGATTCAGTCTTAAGGACATTGTGCGCCCGAAGTGGTTTAAATAGGTTGAACAGAAACAACACACGAAAAACCATTGCGAAGCAAACAGTGCTTTCTCAAAGGCAGACGACCGCCTCAGCCGGCAGGAAAATCAGGCCGCGGGTCTGCTGCGACAAAATTTGACGCATTCAGCCATATGACGGCAAATGTTGAGGAAATCTTGGCAGCGCTCTGTGATCAACCTCCAAGCTCAAAAAGGCATCGATCCTGCGAGAATTTCGCAAAGCACGAATTGCGGCTGCTTGTGTGTTGAGGCCTTTACTTTGAGATCAAACGCAAAAAGTCAAAAGTTCGACAAGCTGCAGAAATTGCGTGAGCACAACCAGCTGCTCAACGATCTCTATCCAGTGGCAGACATGATCCGCAACATCTGGAAATGCAAGAACAATCAGAAGGCAGCACGCTTGCGCGAAAACCTGCGCAGGCTATGCCTGGCCGTCGCCAATGCCCATAAATCCGGACCCACCCGAACCTTCGCAAAAAATGTTCAAACGCAAAGCTTCAGGGATAATCGAAGTCGGTCGTTTCGGGCTTAGCTCCTGTCCTCTGGAAGGAGCCGACAACAAGATCAAAGTTCTCAAGCGCATCGCTTATAGTTTTAGGAACTTTGAGTATTTCCGACTAAAAATTCACACAATGCTGCCTGGAAAAAAGAAACATCTCTGCAACTCGTTGACCTCTTCCTTTGCCGTTCTCGACGATTCCCTCATTAATTGTTGTTTTCATGTGCATTGTTTTCACGAACATCCACGATGAGCTGGATTTTGCTTGGCATGGGGAGAATGGCAGGATTCACAGCGGGCTGCAACGCCGGTCGAATTTTCCCAGGCATCACAAATCGACCGGCCTGCAGACTAAGCGGTGCATGGAAAATGCACCGCTGTCTGAGTTTTTGAGTCAATTACTTGCCATTGGCTACCGCAATGCCAGTCAATCTGCCAAACGTAAAGATATCGCAGATGGCATTGCCGCCGAGACGGTTCGTTCCGTGGATGCCGCCGGTGAGTTCGCCTACCGCATGCAGCCCCGGAATCACCTTGCCATAGCGGTCGATCACCTGCGTATCCTTGTTGATGACAATGCCGCCCATGGTGTGGTGCACGCTCATGCCTGAATATCCGGCCCAGAACGGAGCACGTTCAATCTTGGTCAGATTGCGAGGAAGCTTGCCGAGCTTGTCCTTCTTAGCATCAACGCCGGAGTTGAACTCATCAATCGTCTTCTTCAAGGCAGCGGGATCAACGCCCATCTTTTTGGCGAGTTCCTCAATCGTATTGGCCGTCCAGGCATCGCCCGTCTGCAGACCTTTCTTTGCCGCGGCCTGATGGCCCGGATTGAGAGCATCAAAACCACGCTGATCCACAATTGCAAAAGCAGTCTGATCAGGAAGGCCGAGCACGGCATCGCGGATCACGTCGCGGCGTTCATCTTCAGGCACGAAGCGCTGTCCCTTGCGGTCGACCATGATGAAGTTGGCAGCGTACAGATGCAAAATAATGCGCTGCTTGCGTCCCGGAGGGCAGCCGGGATTGCACTGAATAAAGTCCATGCCTACCGTATCGGCCCCGATATCCTGCAGGATCGGAATCAAATCGCCCGTTGAGCAAGGCAAATTCGTTGTTGTCAGATTGCGCATGCGCGGATCATACTTGGCACGCATTTCGGGATTGGCGCCGAAGCCGCCCGTTGCGCACACCACGGCCTTAGTGGCACGGATGAGATGCGACCTCCCTTTGGCGTCTGTGTATTCGACGCCGAGCACACGGCCGGAAAGAGGCTGTTCGCGGATAACGCGCACCACGCGCGACTCGGTGCGGATTTCGATGCCAAGCTTCTTGCACTGAGGCTCGAGAACCTTGATGTAGTCGCTGCCCAAAGATCCGTATGGAGCATGGCAGCGAGGATACAACCCGCCGTAGATCTGGTAGACCTCGGGCTTGAACTTCATTCCCATTTTTTCCAGCCAGGACAAAGCAGCGTAGCTGTTTTCAGTCATCGTGCGAACAAGCTCCGGATTCCCACGACCGTCGCCGCCCTTGAGCGTATTTTCTGCATGGTTCTCAGGGCTGTCCTTGATTTTCTGCGCCTTTTGACGAACAGGGTCAACGGAATTGAAGCCTCCGCCGGAAATCATCGTATTGCCGCCGATAAAAGGCATTTTTTCAAGAACGATGATTTTCTTGACGCCGTTCTGCCCCGCAGACACAGCACTTGCAAGTCCGGCACCGCCGGAACCAACGACGACCATGTCGTACGTCTCGTCCCACTTGGCGGGCAGCATGCAGGGATTGACGGCAGCCATAGAACTCGTTGCCGCCGTTGTCAGCGCGCCAGCCGCAGCCGCACCCAGAAAATGACGCCTATTCATTGATGTCATATCTCTCTCCAATTTCGAATTGCATTCAGAGAACAGGCAGTCAGGCCGCCTCAATCTCCAAGCTGGATTTTGGAGATGGCGGACAAGTTTTTCCTTACACCAAGGTGTAATTGATTTTCCATGCTGTCCAAGAAGATAATTCAGTTGTTTTGGCTTGATGCGGCCTCACGCCCTGCGATGCGGCCAAACGATATGGCATCGGCAAGACCGTTTGCTCCCAACCGATTGGCGCCATGCACACCGCCAGTCACCTCTCCAGCTGCCCACAATCCTTCCACAGGATGATTTTCAGCATTCAAACACTGAGCTTTCTCGTTGATAGCCAAACCACCCATCGTGTAGTGGACAGACATTCCTGCATAACAGGCCCAAAACGGCGGAGTTTGTATTTTGAATCTCAACTCTCTTGAGCTCTTGCCGAAGGCGTCATTCTTACTTTCAACAGCCTGGTTGTAAGCTTTTACAGAAGCAGCCAAGGCTTCTGCAGGAACATCAATCTTTGCCGCAAGCTCTTCGAGCGTGTCGGCTTTCCAGGCGTCTCCGCTTTCAATGCCCTGCCATGCTTCCTTCTGAATCAAAATGTTGTAGCTTTCTAATCCATCATTGTCGACGATAGAGTAAGCGTACTTACGGGGCAGCGCCAAGACCTTTCTGCAAAGGACATCCCGCCTTTCATCCTCTCTGACGAATCTTTTGCCCTGCTCATCAACAAGAATAAATCGGGCGACATCATTGTGCAGCCTGACGCGGTGCTTTCTTCCGGCCGGACATCCCGGCAGACACTGGATGTATTGCATATCTCTCAACAAGACGCCTGCCTGGGCCGCGGCCAGCATGACCTCGCCCGTTGCCCCTGGAGCACTTGTGCTTGTCAATCCCCGCAGCAGCGGGTCTGATGCCTCAACCAACTGTCGATTCTGCCCAAAGCCGCCCGTTGCAATGACGACGCCTTTTCGGGCACGGTAAAAACAAATTTTTTCATCGACTTCAGCACAAACTCCTATGAGCCTTCCTTTTTCCAGCTCGAGGCGAGTAACTTTGACCGCTGTTCTGATATCGACGCCTTTCTGAATTGCAGCAGCCGACAGAGTTTGAATATAGCCGGAACCAGCCGGCAAAATCGGCTTGTGACAGCGCGGCCAGTGCGCACCATAAATTTCGATCACTGTCAGCTGAAACTTCATTCCCAAGGATTCGAGCCAGGCTAAGGAGCGCCCCGCCTCTTTGACAAGAACTCGAACCAGACGGGGATCAGCCTTTTCGTCACCGTTTCTAAACGTCTGCTCAAAGAAAAGCTCTTCGCTGTCGTCTATGCCCTGAGCCCCTTGCCTGACGGGATCCACTGCCCCATAAAAGCCCCCGGAAATCAGCGTATCTCCGCCAATGTCGGGCATCTTCTCGAGCAGCAGCACCTGCACGCCATTTTGAGCAGCAGAAACAGCTGCCGCCAGGCCTGCTGCGCCAGAGCCGACGACAATCACATCTACTGCCTCATCCCACTTGCCGAAAATTCCCCCCAGAGCCCGTGCCGGACGCAGCAGTGCGGATGTTGCAAGACCGCAGGCGGCAATTAATCGACGACGATCAAAGTCAACTACCCCGTACGTCATTTTTTCCATCCTTCAGACCGATATCCCGCAATAAGTCGCTGATCTCAACTGCGCTGCGGCACTCAAGCTTGCGGCAAGCGTTCGCCCGATGGATCTTCACGGTAAAAAGCGTAATGCCAAGCTTGTCGGCAATGACCTTATTGAGCTCTCCCTGACAGACGAGGTTGACGACGTCTTTTTCCCTTTGCGTTAGAAGATCATACTTGCGTCTTTTTTGAGCAATGTCCGCCTTTCTTTTACGGGCATTGATGTTTTCATCGACAAGCCTGCGCACAACCGTCTGAAGCTTTTCCGGATCGGAAGGTTTTTGCAAAAAATCTCCGGCTCCCCGCTTTAGAGCTGTAACAGCCATATCGATATCCCCGTGCCCAGTCAAAAAGAGAACAGGCAAATCATTCCCCTCTTCCAAAAGGCGTTTGTGCAGCTGCATTCCATTCATGCCCGGCATGCGGATATCCAATACAACGCAGCCGGGTCTCTGAGAATCATCGAACTCCAAGAATTGCTCAGCACTTTCATAGAGCCTCACATCCAGACCAATCAGTCTGAGTACAAAGGCGACTGATTTTCGCACTGTCTCTTCGTCATCAACAATTCGAACTACAGCAGAAAGCTGCCCCAACTCTTTATCGCTCACGACATTTCCCCTTGCCGACAAGGCACCGCATCAAGCTCAAGCACTGCCGTCAGTCCGCAGCCGGCCGCACGCTGAAAGCTCAGCCTTCCAGAATGCCTCTCAACAATAAGCCTGCACAATGAAAGTCCCAATCCGAGACCTTGCGGCTTGCTGCTGACGGCAGGATGGAAAAGCCTGTCGAACTGTTCGTCGCTCAAAGCCGGTCCGTTGTCCTTTACGATCACCTGCCAGACGTACCGCTTGCCTTCTGTTTTTCCCGTCAAAGCAATACTGATTTCCGGATTTTGAACGTGTTCGACGGCAGCGGCGGCATTGCGCAGCAAATTGACGACAACAAGCTCAATTTCCAAAGCATCCGCCTCGATCCAAGCCTCCGGAAAAGCAGATGCCTGCACTTTGCAGACCGTACTCAAAGACGAGTGACCAAAGGTTCTCAAAGCACGGGAAAGGAGAAAGTCAAGCCGCACGATCTCCTTTTTTCTTGTGCGCTCACGCGCATAGGAGCGAACACGCTCGACAATGTCGGAAATCTTCTTTGCGTCCTCAACGATATTGTTTCCAGCCTCTTCAATGATTGGATCGCTCAAACGCAAGCTTCGCAGGTACTGCAGCAGTCCGCCTGCATAATTGACGATGGCTGCGACCGGCTGACGGACCTCGTGAGCAAGCATGGCCGACAATTGAGAAACAACGCCAGAGCGTTCAAGCTGCGAGAGTTTTTCTCTATCCTCTCTTGCCTGGCGTTCCATGCGGTCACGCTCTTCAATGGCTTCTCGAAGTTCTCTGGTGCGGGTTCGCACCAAACGATTGGTCCGAACAATATGCACGAACGCCACAATAACCCCCGCGGCAGCAAGCCAGAAAACCCAGCTCCATTGCTCCCACAGTGCCCGAGCGCTCCAGGTTCGCAAGTATTCGTACGGTCCCAATCTCAAATCCTTGTAGAGATTCTTGACAGCATTGAAGTTGCTTGCAAATCCCCAGCCCGAGCCATCAGGAAGCTCCTTCATCGTCAAGAGCGCAACCGTCACGTCCTTTACCATTTGCGAACTTGCCGCCGGCAAACCAGCAAATACGAAACCAGGATAGCTTGCCGTTGAATGCAGGCAGGACAGACCGTCTGTCTGCGCATTGAGGACTCGAACGCTGCCTTGCGGCACGACGCCCAATTCTTCCAAACTTTCCAATTCGCATGCTGAGAGCACTGCGGCATCAGCTTCCCCCGCAAGAACAATTGATACAGCGTGCGGAAGCTGATGTTCCGTAAAAATCTTCTCCCCCCAAAACTCATCAGGATCTTCGCCAAGGCGGTGGATTTCTCCAAGGACCGTTATCCAGCTCTGGAAATTAAGCGCGGAATCAGAAGCAACGCGTGCTCCCTTGAGATCAGCGAGCGTACGGAATTTCGAATTTTTTCTCACCACGATGGTTCCTGCAGCGGAATGCGCCGGATCAACCGATTGCGGACGCTCCTGCGTTGCAAGATGGCGTGCTCCATTCTTTTCCTCGGCAACGCCAAAAAAACCACTAGGCGCAATAAAAAAATCCAACTCCCCTGCCTCAATGGCCGAACGCAGATTTGCGTATCCCATTTCCTCGGATACGAAGCGATATTGCGGAAGCGTTTTTCTTAAGTGTTCAAGCGTCGGCCCAATCGTCCCCACGTAAAACCACGGGTCCTGAACGTCTATCACGCCGATTCTGGCCTGAGTCGAGGCAATGCTGCCATTGATCGACAAAAGAAAAAGGAAAAGCGCGGCGGCAACTTTGACCATGAGACTGAACAAAAGGCAACACCAAACAGCAACGATGCTAAAGAATACAACGACAAGGCGCCGGCATAAAGCATTTGAGCCGAACGCGCCCGATCTTCTGCGTCAGAAAATTTTGGGAATACCTCTGTCAAAATCCTTGACAGAACTTGGTTAAAAATTGCGCTTGCTCAGTCAATTGTTCAAACCTAAAACCAGTTCGTCAATCCCTGCAAGAGTCGGCATGTCGGCTTGAGGCATCCCTAAAAAGGTCATGAGCGCACCGCAAGACAAAGCAATTTGTTCGTCTTTTCTTCTTAGGGCATTTATCGCCGCTGATCATCAGCAATCTGTTGTCCTGAATATTTCTTTTCAATATAGGCCAATGCAAATTCAATGCCTCGCTCAAGCTGCGCCTTCATTTCCTCATCGCTAATTTCTGTTTCCGGCAGACAGAGAGCCTTTTGAAGAAAAGGTCCCCTGAGAGCTTCAAGAAAAACAGCCGCAATTGCCTTCAAATCGTCAAGCGGAGCATTGATATGGTTCTCAAGAACCTTTGCAAAGCCCAAATAACTTGCCTCAATGCCAGATTGATAGAACCACTGTCCGACATGGGCAAGATGCGTTGACTGCGCATAAATAAGCCGCATGACGGCCACCGATCTCGGGGCAAGAATGCCCTGAAGGAATATGCCGCCGAAAGAGCGAAGATCTTCGGCAAGCGTACGGCCTGGCACATAGTCAGAAACGCAGGCCTCATACAAATCGTCCGCCATCAGCTCAAGCGCCGCGATGAACAGTCCTTCTTTGCTTCCAAAATTCTGATAAAGCGTTGCCTTTGAGCCTCCTGCCTTGCGAATGATCTTGTCGAGCGAGGCTCCCTCATAGCCGCATTCGATAAAAACATCCATGGCATGAACAAGAAGCCCTCTCACGCGCTCCTGTCCTTTTTGAGTTTTTGCCGCCTTGCGCAGCATGTGCTCCCTGATCTGCACGTTTTTTCCCTTTTGGCCAAATGCAAAAAAAAGAGCGAAGTTTCAAAATTGATTTCCTGCGCTCGTTTGCAGACGATTTTAATTTTTTTGTACGGCATAGTACAATTTCACGAACTGTACCGTACGTTACAGTACATCATTTGCGTCCTTTTTTTATATCTGAGTATTCATGCAGCGCAGAGAATTCATGACGGCACTGACGGGCGCCACGCTGGCCTGTGTGTTTGGACTATCCGGCTGTCAGGAAAAGAAAAATCTGACCGTTGTCGTACCTTTCGCCCCTGGCGGCGGAGGCGATGTGCTCGCGCGCATTGTGCTCCAACCTCTGAGTGAAGAAATCTCGCGCTCGGTCATCATTCTCAACCGCCCAGGAGCCGGCGGAAATGTCGGAACGCGCGCGGTCATCCGTGCTGCCAAGGGGGAAGGTCAGTTCGGTTACGTCACCAACGGCATCATGTGCGTCAACAAGCACCTGTACAAGACTCAGAAATTCGATCCGTCAGCAGAGCTTCTGCCTGTAGCGGCCTTCACAAAAATGCCTCTGGTGCTTGCTCTCAATCCCAAGGCCAACAGTTCGATTTACGACTTCCAAAGCCTGGTGGCATACGCCCGAAACTACCCCAAAAAACTAGCCTTCGCATCTTCAGGCGTAGGAACGACAAGCCATATCGCAGGAGAGCTCTTTGCTCAAACGCTAGGCCTGGAAATCAACCACATTCCTCACGCAGGAGGCGCAGCAGCAGCCAATGAAGTTTTGGCCGGTCGCATTCCTTTTTTCATTGACGTCATGCCCAACGTTCTGCCTCATGCTGCAAGCGGAAAACTCAGTGCCCTTGCCGTAACGTCGGCCGAGCGTTCGTCGCTTCTGCCCGCTGTCCCGAGCCTGAACGAACTCGGTCTTGACGACTTCAACCTTTATGCATGGGACGGACTGGCAGCTTCCAGAAATATTGCCCCCGAATTCATCAACGCCGTACATGACGCAATCGGCCGCATCTTGTCCCGAAACGATGTCCGCGCACGTTTAGCTCGTTTGGGAGCGGAGCCGATGCTGATGTCAAAAGAAGAATTTTCTCAGTTCATTAAATCAGAAGGCCCGCGCTGGGAGAGCTATGTAAAAAGCTTTACCTCGCGAAACGCCTCCGAATCAACCCGCTAACAAAGGATTTTTAACATGCAGCCTCAGCTCGATACTTCTCACCTGCCAAGCGTTCCCGAATGGAAATCTGCAGGAACATTTACCGACATCATTTACGAAAAGTGCGATGAGGGCATTGCCAAGATCACGATCAATCGTCCGGAAGTAAGAAATGCATTTCGTCCGCTGACAGTGCACGAAATGAGCCTTGCGCTTGCCGATGCGCGCCAGGATGACGGCATCGGCGCCGTCATTTTGACCGGCATGGGCGAAAAAGCCTTTTGCTCAGGTGGAGACCAAAAAGTCAGAGGCAACGGCGGATATGTCGGCGGCGACGGCGTGCCGCGCTTGAACGTTCTCGACTTTCAGCGTCAGATTCGCACCTGCCCCAAGCCCGTAGTTGCCATGGTTGCCGGATGGTGCGTCGGCGGCGGCCATGTGCTGCACATGATGTGCGACCTCACGATTGCCGCCGACAACGCCATGTTTGGTCAGACGGGACCGCGCGTAGGCTCATTTGACGGCGGCTGGGGTGCTTCCTACATGGCTCGCATTGTGGGACAGAAAAAGGCTCGCGAAATTTGGTTCCTTTGCCGCTTCTACAACGCCAAAGAAGCTCTCGAAATGGGATTGGTCAATACGGTGGTGCCCTACGAGAAGCTTGAGGCAGAAACGGTGCAATGGTGCCGTGAGATGCTGGCCAATTCGCCGTTGGCAATTCGCTGCCTTAAGGCCGCGCTCAACGCCGACTGCGACGGTCAGGCAGGTCTGCAGGAACTGGCAGGCAACGCGACGCTTCTTTACTACATGACAGAAGAAGGCCGAGAAGGCAAGGAAGCCTTCCTTGAAAAACGCCGTCCGGACTTCAGCAAATTCAAGCGCCTGCCCTAAGCCTATCGCGCGAACATCTCGAGACAGCCATGTCTTTGACAATCGATATTTCTCACCCCGACGCCGCGCTTTCGATATATGAAGCCGCTCGTGAATGTCCTCAGAGGCTTTGTCTGAGAACACCTGAAGGCGACATTACATTTGCAGAAGCTGCCCAGAAAGCCCGCAGAATTTTCGACACCCTCGAACTGCCCGCCCCTGGGCGGCCCTATGTACTTAGGGCCGATACCGACGTGCACTCCATGCTTGTTTTTTATGCTCTGCTCGCGGCGCATGTACCGATGCTTCTGCTCTCGCCCAAGCTCACCGAAGCAGAGGTACGCAGCTACATTCGTGCAGCGCAGGCCATTGACGAGCCATTGCCTGAAGATGCCGCCGTCGTCATCTTCACATCAGGCACCACAGGTCCGAGCAAGCCCGCAGTGCTGTCGCGTCGAGCGCTGGCGGCAAATGCGCTTGCCGTCGGCCGACATATAGAAATGACCTCCGAGGACATCTGGCTGTTGTCATTGTCTGCTGCCCGCGTCGGAGGACTTGGCATTTTGACGCGATCGCTTTGCATTCGCTCGGCCGTTTGCATTGGCCCCAAGTACACGGCAAAAAATTTCGTCGAGCAGCTTGAACGAGACCGCATCACGATCGCCTCGCTCGTGCCTACGATGCTCACCGATGTGCTAGAGCACTATCCGGACTGGACGCCGCCTGAGACCTTCAGGCTTCTTTTGGTTGGAGGTGCTGCCTGCCCTGTCAACCTTAGACGAAGGGCGCTTGCTGCACATATCCCGATCGTCACGACATACGCCATGACTGAAACAGCCAGCAGCGTTGCCATGTCGCCTTTTGAAGAGCGTCTTACGGACAATTTTCTTCCCGATCAAGCGCTTGAAGGCGCAGAGATTCGGCTGAAAAACGGCCAGATAGAAGTGCGCGGCGACATGCTGATGTCCGGCTACTGGGGACGAAGCAAACTTGAAAAAGGCCAGTGGCTCCGTTCCGGTGACATTGCTGAAATGAACTCCAATGGAGGCTTTCGCATTCAAGCCCGACAATCTGAAGTGCTCATCACGGGCGGCGAAAAAGTCTATCCAGCCGAAGTCGAGCTTGCGCTTGAAGAAATCGAAGGAATTCGTTCAGCGCTCGTTGCAGGAATTCCTGATGAAAAATGGGGCGTGATTGTCGCTGCGCTTCTCGTTGCCGATTCCGTGCATGGTCCGCTGGAAAATGAAGCCATTGTCAAAGGTCTTTTGCCGCGGCTTGCCCGCTACAAGTGTCCGCGCCGAATCGCCTGGGTCAAGGAACTGCCCAAAACCCGCGAAGGAAAATACAGCCGTACGCCGGCAGCTTTCGAAGGCTTGCAGCTGCAAACGCTGCACTATGTCAATGTTCTCCCGCAATAGGCTCAATGGACTGCCGCAGAAACCAACTCTGAACCGACTGCGCCAATGGCTTCGCGTTGGCGCAGTTTTTTCGCAAACATCTTTGCTGCTGCTCGAAGCGCTTCGTCCTCTTTAGCCGCTCTGCGCGCAAGCCAAGCATTCAAAGCTTCTCGACAAGAAAACGCCGACGACCCATAAATTTCAAGCAAAACCAAAGCGGCCATCTTGCGCTCTTGGCTAGGACTGCGAAGATTGGAGCGCAATTCATCGACCAAATCGAAATCCACGCCGCTTGAACTCAAAAAATTAAGCGTCACAGGAAGACAAATGCGGCTGTAGGTCCTGAAGCATTGACGGATGCGCTCAGACGAAGATGGCGTCAACTGCAAGAAATCCCGAGTCATCAACATTTTCTTCTCCATATAGATAGATCAATATTTGATCTCATTATATGAAGATGCAACCATCTGTTTTTAAACGCTTTTAGTAGATTTAAGCATCCGATGACTCAAGTCAATTTAAGGATATTTCATTGATCTACCATGCAAAATGCCGCAAAATTTTGAGCTACCCGGAAAGCCTCTGAACTGATTGGCTAATTTTTGAAAGCACTGGCTCAGAGGCGTGTTGCGGCCCTCTTCGATTGAAATCTGCCTTCAGCTAACATCTTGATTTTATTGGCGTTTTTCGCAGCACCTAGATCAAAATATCAAAAATGGGAGCTTTGCCGCGATCATTGGCTGGATCAAATCCTTTGCAAAGCAACCGGACTTCAAAAACCTTTTCTCAGCCAGCCAAACCCTGCACCCACCGCAAAACTTCTGCAACAGGTCCAATCAAATCTCGAGGAATGTAAGCGTTTTCTGTTCCTTCCCGATACAGCGCCTGAGCAAGCGGCACGTTGCGCATAATCGGCACGCCGGCCTGCTTTGCCTCTTCGATCATGCGTTGTGCCAAAACCGTTTATCTAAAACTGCCAAATCTTCCATCCGCGCAGTTTCAAACATTTTTTCGCTCTGCTTCCTGGCGGATT
>CALXQS010000036.1 GCA_944390715.1 uncultured Duodenibacillus sp.
AGCAATCCGCCAGGAAGCAGAGCGAAAAAATGTTTGAAACTGCGCGGATGGAAGATTTGGCAGTTTTAGATAAACGGGTCCCGAACAATAATCCGTGGGGCATCGGCTTGCATGTCTACGGCAGTCATACGGATGTGACGCAGGCGGCAGACATTTTGACCAGCGGCGAGTATGCCCTCGGCATTTGCCTCGACGGCTTCAACAATACGCTCAGAATCGCTCCCGGCGTAAGCGTCCGCAGCGACGGAGCACAAGGCTATGCCTTGGCCGTAACCTATGGCAAGGGACACCATGTCGTGCATCAAGGAGAGCTTGCCGCTGCAGGAGATCAAGGCATTGCCGCCGTTTTCTCATTTGGCGACAACGAACTTGGCGAGGACTTTGGGCAAAGAGGATCCTTCATCTACGTCAATGACGAGCTGGAAAATGAGAATGCAGGCGAAATCGGGCTTGACGGCGCGCTTGTTGAGAACCTTGACGTTTCCGGCTCGCTTTTCGGCAGGCAGGCAGCGATTTTGATTGACGACAATGCACTCGTGGGCAACATCAACTTTCTTGCCGGCAGCCGCATCGAGGGCGACATCGTCTCGCTTTGGGATCCTGCTGCCGAGCGCGTTCAGAGCTATGAATCGACCGAAAATATGATCACGCACCTCAATTTCGGCCTGACGGCCAATGAGGATGGTTCCGCTGATCTGACTCATGCCGATGAAAGCTTTTACCTTGCCTACAACGGAAACATCTACGGAGGCCTCGTTGAGAGCGAATCCGACGAGCGGGGAGCGGCAGCCGTCGCCATGCGCGTAGCCGGCGGCACATTGTCGTTTAACGGCACCGCCGACATGCTTTCAGTGGTTGTTGACGAAGGTGCAACGCTGTCGGGCAATGCTCAGTACAGACTGACGACGATCGTTGTCGACGCCGGTTTTGAAGAGTCTGACGCTGCTGAGGAGGTTGTCGGCGGAACGTTTGTCAACAACGGCACGATTTCCCCGGGCAACAGCATCGGCAAGATTGTCGTCGACGGTGCGTTCGCCATGGGAGAGAGCGGTCGTCTTTTGATGGAATTTGCCCCTGACGGGAGCACCGATGCTTTTGTCGTGAGCGCATTGCAGGACGACGCCGATGTTGACTCGGTATTTAATGAAGGCACCGTGTCGATGGCGCCTGTGGCCGGCTACTACAGCGAACCTGTGAGAATCAATCTCGGCGACATGATTCAGGTGCAGGGGCAGGCTGTTGAGCTGGACGACGTCGCGCTTTTGCCGCTAAAGAACATATCTCCCACTTTGGAGATGTCGGGCACGATTGCCGACGGCGTGCTGCAGGTTCAGACAGTGCGTTCTGAAAATGCTTACAGTCGGTATGCGGCCTCTAAAGAAGCTCGAGAAGTGGCTTTTTCGTTTGATCGCTATGCCGGCAGCGCTCAAGGGCAGATGCAGGATTTGGTCAGCGTGCTTGACTTTTCCAATCCTGATGGAAGCAGCCTCAACTGCGCATTTGAAAGCTTGTATGCGGACCTTTACGGCAGAGCGGGAGCGGCGGCTCTTGCTGCGCAGCGCGTGATCAGCCGCGCCGTCATGCGCGAACAGTCGAGAATTCTTCGTGCGGCACAGGGTTCGGGCCAGAGCGTTGTGTTCGCCGTTCCTCTGGGCGGTTATGCTGACCGCACGGCAGAAGGCGTGCGCAGTACTTTCGGCGGCCTCATTGCCGGCGTCCAGACGCAGCGCGCCTTTAATTCCGGCACCTTCACAGTGGGAGGACACGCGGCGGTTCTGACACGAAGAGACAAATTCACCGACTCAGACGGCAGCAAAGCCGATTCCGACAGTCTTTATCTTGGCATAAACGGGCGCTTCGATTTGGCCGACAGCGGCACTTATGCATTCGGTCTGGCGCAGCTTGCGATTGAAAACACCGACATGGAACGCTCGGTGATGGGAGGCTTTGACAAAGCCTCAAGCGATTGGACGGGATGGGGAGCAAGCTTTGCCGCAGGGCTCGGGCAGTCGTTTTCATTGAGTGAAAATCTTTCGCTAGGACCCGTTTTGTGGTTTGACTACAGCTTCATGCATCAGCCTTCCGTGAAGGAGACTTCTGCGCATGGAGCGGCTCTGTACACGGCAAGCGAAACATACTAGTCTCTGAGTTCGACCCTGGGGGCAAGAGTTGACGCAAGGCTGCCGATTGAATCAGTCGATGTTGAGTTTTCAGGACTATTGGCGTGGAACCACGAATTCTTAAGCAGCTACGGATCGGCGAGCGCGAGCTTTGCCGCTTGGTGAGGCGTTCGGTTTAACGCCGAAGCCGATGCGCAAGCCGACGACTTTGCGACGGCAGCCTTAAGCCTCAAGGCGAACATAAGAGAGAATTTCTCGGCATCAATTGGCGCGGGTGTTGATTTCGGCAACAGTTCTGCTGGCTGGGGAAACATTTCTTTCAAGTGGCTTTTTTAACGAAATGCCGCGGAGCACTGCAGCGCTTTTTTGAGCTCGAAGGCAGCGTTGTGCGGCCGCGGTTTTTCGTTCAGAGTTGAGTTGCTCCGAGCGGCCCCAAAATTTATCGATAAAGCTTAAAGCTGCATCAATTCAAGGCGTGGAAAACGCGGGCGCGCTCCTGCATGAATGGAAGAATCGAGCACGATGCAAGAAAAGCCGGCATCCTAAATCGAAGGAGTGCCGGCGCGGCTTGAGGAAAACTTTCGACGACGAATCCTAAGGCTTGTCGGTTTGATTGATCGGACGGCGAGCATCGCTGATCCATTCCGACCAGCTGCCGATATAAACGCCGGCTGCGGGAATGCCGGCAATCATCATCGCCAGATGATTGCAGCAGGCCGTCACGCCTGAGCCGCAGTAGTTGATGACATCGGCGTGGCTCGCGGGATTGATGACGGCGATAAACTCTTCGGCGAGCGTTTCAGGTGCTTTGAAAAGTCCGTCCTTGCCGATGTTTTCTGTACTCGGCCGCACCAATGCGCCGGGGATGTGGCCGGCGATCGGATCAATTGGTTCGGTTTGGCCGGCCCAGCGCTCGCGGCTTCTGCCGTCGAGCAGCACGTAGTCGCCCGTTTCAAGATTGCGCTCAATGAACTCAACATCAAAGACGCGCTCTAGCGGGGCTTGTGCGCGCAGGCTGCCCGCCTCCCAGACGGGCTTTTCGGTTTGCATGGCAAGACCGGCCTTCTGCCAGGCGGCGAGACCGCCGTTGAGAACCTGCACGTTTTCAAATCCTACCCAGCGCAGCGTAAACCAAAGGCGTGAGGCGTATCCGCAGGCTCCGTCATCGTAGACGATGACATGAGAATCGGGGCAAATGCCGAGTCTGCGCATGTTTTCGCAAAACCGGCCGGAGTCAGGCAGCGGGTGGCGGCCGTTGGTGCCGGACTTGCAGCCGGCAGCATCCTCTTCAAGATCGCAAAAGCGCGCTCCGACAATATGTCCGGCTTCATAAAGCCGACGGCCGACTTCGGGATCAGTAAGGTTCGAGCGCACGTCAAGCACGACGAGTTTCGGATTGTTGAGCAATGCTTGAAGTTCTGCTGCTGAAGCAAGAGGATAAAGAGCCATTTTTATTTTTCTCCCATTTCTCGGGCTGACTGTATCAGAGCCTCGCCCGCTTTATGTTGGCGCGATGTGCGCTTTGTCAAGAGACTTGCGCAGACGCCGGCAAAGATAATGATAGCGATGCCCAGAGCGCTTTGAATCGTGATCGCGTCGCCCCAGACGATCGCGCCGATGATTGCTGCAAAGACAATGCCCGAAAAGGAAAGCACGGAGCTCACAAGCAGATTGCCTGCACCGAAGCTGCGCGTCATGGCTACCTGTGCAAAGCATGCCGACAGCCCGACGGCAATGACGCACGACGTGCTTTTGAGCGTGTATGTATCAGCGGGTTCAAAAAGCAGGTGCCCAGCAAGGCCGAAGACGAGGTTGAAAAATGAAAAATAAAAGACGACGCGCCACTCGGGTTCCTTAAGTTCGCTGAGCTCCTTGATCTGAATATAGGCAACGGCCGACAGAAGCCCTGAGCCCAGGCCGATGAGCGAAGGCCACCAGTCGCGGGCATTGACTTCAGGCTGCAGCACCTCAACAACGCCGACAAAGCCGATGAGCACCGAGGCCACGAGCTTCCACTCGACGGGACGGCGATGCATGAGTCCAGCAACGACAAGAATGGCCGCCATGAAGATGGGCGAGGTGTAGTTGAGCGTCATGCCGGTCGAAAGCGGCAGGAACGTAATGGCGTACAGCCACATGGCAAGCGCCACGGTGCCTGCGCCGCTGCGCTTGAAGTGACTCCAGATGTAGGGCGTGGCAAGCGTCTTTCCCGTGGCCCTTGCCCAGACAAAGAGCATCACGACGCCAAACAGGCCGCGGTAGAAAATCATGGAAAATGTGCCCACTTCCGGCGAGCCGAGCTTGACGGCCGCAGCAAGAACGGCAAACAAAAAGGAAGCGGCAAGCATCCATAAAGACTGCATGGCATGACTCATCAGAAACGGTGTGCATGAACATCGGAAGCGGCGGGCGAAAGTCTCCACCCGCTCTCCTGACGAAGTGAGGCTTTGTACAATAGCAAAACGCTGCGGCCTTTGTCACGGGCGCTTGTTTGTGATGAGACTCGGCAAGATAAGGAGTTGAATTGTGAAAATCGCTTTCATCGGCGGGGGCAACATGGCCCGCGCGATCATCGGCGGACTTGCCGCCAAAAAGACTGACGCTGAGATTGCCGTCAAAGATCCCAATGCCGACAAGCGCGATGCTCTGGCGCGCGACTTCGGGGCTCAGTGCTTTGAACAGGCCTCTGACTGGATTGCAAAAGCCGACATGGTGGTGCTTGCCGTCAAGCCGCAGGTTCTGAAGTCTTGCCTGCAGGAAATTGCGCCGTTTATTTCAGATTCGGCAACTGTTCTTTCAATTGCCGCGGCTGTGCCCGTCGAGTCGATTGTTCGTTGGTCGGGCAAAACGCATGTGGTCAGGTGCCTGCCCAATACGCCGGCCATGGTTGGCTGCGGCTTTTCGGGCTTGTATGCGGGAGCGCAGGCCGACGATGTCGACAAGAACCGAGCCGAGGCTGTGATGAAAAGCGTCGGACGCGTGCTTTGGGTCGAGGATGAAGACAGGCTGCACGTCGTCACGGGCGGTCCCGGCTCAGGACCAGCCTATGTTTTCCTGTTCATGGAAGCCTTAAGCAGCGCGCTTGAAAATGCAGGCATGAGCAAGTCTGAAGCGCACGAACTTGCGCTTTCCACGGTCGAGGGCGCGGCTTTGCTTGCGCGCCGGTCCGGAGAGGATTTTGCCAAGCTTCGTGAAAACGTCACCAGCAAGGGCGGCACGACAGCCAAAGCTGTTGAAGCTTTCGAGGACGGAGGCTTTCGCGACCTCGTCGATGCTGCAGTGCAGGCCTGCATGAACCGCTCGCGAGAAATGAGCAGGCTCTTTGGGGCGTCGTAGCGCGAGCCTTCAAAAGGCCAGATCAAGAAGACCGCGCGGCTTGTAGCCCAGGGTCTGCACGCACAAGGGGGTTTGCGAATCCTTTAAAAGAAGCGCTTTGCGCACCTTGGCGGATTCAAAGGTCTGGCGCGCCATGCAGTTGATGCCGAGCGCCGCGCAGGCCAGATGCACGGCCATCACTTTTGCGCCGGCATCGAGCAGCGGCGCGCGCCGCATGACTTCGTCGCTCAACGTGGCGATGCGCTCGCTCTTGGTGTAGCGCACGATGCTCTTTGCCAAGTCGGTCATAAAGCCCTGGGTCTTCTTCTCGTCATAGACGTAGACCAGGTGCACGGGGGCTTGCCGGACCAGGGGCTGCAGCAGGCACAAGTCCTTGCGGCGGTCCTTGTCGTGCACGAAGCTCAGCACGCTTCGCACAGGGTTCCAGAGCCAGACGCCGTTGGCTTTGACGACATAGATGTCGATCTCCTTCCAGTTGAGCGTCGTCGGCGTGGTGCGCTGGTCGTCTTTTTTGCCTTTGCCGGTCAGACCGTCGGCAGCCCACAGAATGCTCGCCAAATGCTCATCGCTGATGGGTTCGTCGGAAAAGTCGTAGGACGTGCGCCTTTTCATGAAGGCGTCGGTGAGAGATGCCTCAAGCTGCAGCGGAGCCGGGAGGGTTCGCTCGGGGGCGGCGCTGTCGGCTGAAATATTTTTCTTTTTGAGCATCACAATGATTATCTGGTTCAGAAAAAGGTAAAAACACTCGTCATCGATCTTATGCCGGAAAGCCGACGGTGAGAGTCATGACGGGAACGAAGTTTTCGTCCAGGCCCATTGCTTGGCGCAGCGTCTGCGCATCAAACCAAGCCCGCGGCACGCTTGCAAGTCCCATGGCTGCGCAGGCCAGCTGCGCGGCTTCAATCATGCAGCCCGTATCCACGCATATGCACAAAAGGCCGCCGTCGCCCTCAAGCGGTTCGCTCAGCGCCTTTTCCTGGACAAAAACGATGGTCACAGGAGCCGTGAGAACGAAATCCTGGCCTGCGGTCGTCGCCGCGCGCTTGTCGCCGACGGCAGTCTGCGTGAGAGTGTTTTCGCTCGGATCGTAGCGCCAAACGCCCTGAGCGTCGACGACATAGGCTTTGACTTCGCGGCAGTCCAAGGCCGACGGAACGGTGCGGCGGCCGTCGGGCAGGTTGTTGCCCGCGCAGGCCCATAAAAGCGCCGACAGCAGCGGTTCGTCAAGGGGAGCAGGAGAAAATTCTCGGCTCGAGCGTCTGCGCCCAAGAGCCTGAACCAAAGGCATGTTGATCTCAACAGGAGCGGCAAGCTTGCGTACAACGGCATTGGACATAAGAACTCCAACATCAGCTAAATGCAAAACGGCTTTTCAAGGATAGCGAAAACCGATGGGTTTGGCGCATGCTTTTGCCTGAATGTGCATGGAGAGCGGACTTCGTGCGGCTACAATGCTCAGACGACGAAACCTCAGCCGCCAGGCTCAAAAAGGCGTGCGTGCAAAATACGGATATGACGCAGCAGCAGGAAAATTGGCGCAAGATCATTCACGTCGACATGGATGCTTTTTTTGCGTCCGTCGAGCAGCATGATCATCCCGAATTAAAGGGCCTTCCCGTAGCCGTCGGCCACGCAGACGGGCGCGGCGTCGTGGCCGCCGCCAGTTATGAAGCCCGCCGATTCGGCGTGCACAGCGCCATGCCGAGCGCCCGAGCTCGCCAGCTCTGTCCTGAGCTCGTCTTTGTAGAAAGCCGCATGGCGCGCTACCGCGAGGTTAGCGGGCAGGTGCATGAAATTTTTTCGCGCTACACCGACCTCATTGAGCCCATCAGCATCGATGAGGCGTTTCTGGACGTCACCCAAAATAAACCCGGCATTGAGCTTGCCGTCGACATCGCCCGCGAGATCAAGGCAAGCATTAAGGCCGAGCTGGGGCTCACGGCAAGCGCAGGCGTCTCCTACAACAAGCTGTTGGCCAAAATCGCCAGCGACTGGCGCAAGCCCGACGGCTTATGCACGATTCATCCGCAGGCAGCGCTGAAATTCATCGATCAGCTCAAAGTCGAACATCTTTGGGGCGTAGGGCCGGCAACAGCCAAGGCCATGCACGAGATGGGCATTGAGACCGCGCGCGAGCTTCGCGCGCTGGAGCTTCCCGAAATGCTGCGCCGCTTCGGCAAAGCGGGGGTTTCGTACTACAACTTCGTGCGCGGCGTTGACCACCGTCCTGTGCTGGCGGTTCGCGAGCGCAAGTCCGTGGGCTGCGAGCACACCTACGGGCGCGACATCCGCGGCCGCGAGCAGCTGGAGGCTGCTCTGGGGCGACTCATCGACGAGCTTCTTGAAAGACTTGAAGCGAAGAAGTTCGAAGGCTTGACGCTCACCATCAAAGTGCGGTTTTTCAACTTTGAGACCGTCACGCGCTCTCGCTCGGCAAAGGAGCCCTGGACAGACCGCGGCTCGATTCAAATTGCCGCGCAGGGACTTTTGGATCAGCTTGAAATACCCCCTGGCGGCGTGCGGCTCATGGGAATTGCGGTGTCCGATCCCGTGGGCGTGCACTACCGCCAGACAAGGCTCAAGCTTGAAGATTAGTCAACGTCGCCAAAAAGGTCGCGGTACATCGGCCAGTAGCTCGCGTACATCACGACGGCGGCAAAAAACACAAGGGGTATCGTCAGCCACGAGGCCAGCGTTTCCGAAGAAAGCGAGACGGCAACTCCCACAACGGCCGTTGCCGCAAGCATGATGACGGCGCCCATGACGAGCACAAGCACGATCACCGGCACGAAGTTGCGCAGGCAGCCGAAAAATGAATAAAAGAGCGCCTTGCCCGGAGGCATGCCGTTTTGCGCCGCAAGCATCGGGGCAAACCAGACGCTGACTACGCCGGGAAGGTAAATGACCAGCGAGGCGATCGTGGCATCCCATGGGAAGTTGGCGCGAACGCTCTCCCAGTCGAGGCGGTTGTCGGTGATGACCCAGCGGCTGATCTCATCGGCGGCCATGAAGCCGTAGACGGCTTCGACGGCAATCAGAACAAAGCTGTAGACCACGCCGATGCGCACAAGCGAACGGCGCACCGACATCGTGTTCCAGAGCTCCTTGAAGACGGAGTAGGTGGGCATTTTGCCCGCAAGCACGTCGCGCGTGGAGCGCGCAACAAACACGGTGCCAAAGGGCATGAAGAAGGCGGCGATGACCGTGCCGGCCAGAGGCAGCGACGACAGTCCGCCCATGACGAGCAGATAAAAAAGCACGACGCCCAACATCGAAATCGGGGCCATGCGTGCGGCCTTAAGCCCTTGCAGGAACCAGTCGATGCCGGCTGAAGCTGGAAGTTTGCGCGAACGCGTATCGTCGTAGGACATGGATTGTGTGCAAAATCAGTGTGTGTTGTTGTTTTAACTTCTGCGGCTGGCGCAGAGCTCCTTTCTAGCGGGCCGTTTCGTCAGCTTCGGGCCAGTAGAGCGCGCAGATTCTGCGGTCTCGGAGGATGCGCTCAAAATGCTGAGGATCGTGGGGCTTCAAGAGACTTGCCTCACGCGGGCAGTAGTAGTCAAAAAGCCTGCTCATCCAAAAACGAAGCGCGCCTGCGCGCAGCATGTCGCGCCACAGGGCGCGTTCAGCGGCTTGAAGCCTGCGCACGGCGTTGTAGCTTTGCATGAACGCACGCACAAGCGGTTCTTCCAAAAGGCCGGTGTCGGGATCAATGCACCAGTCGTTGACCGTGACGGCCAGATCATAGAGCCAGGGAACGGTTCCCGCAAAGTAAAAGTCGAAAACGCCCGATACGCAGGCTTTGTCCGTGCCGTGACCGGCAATGAGCGCATTGTTGCGAAAAAGGTCGCAGTGACAAGCAGAAGTCTGCAGCGCAAGATACGCCTCTGAGGCCTGAAGCTTCTTTTGGTGCTCGAGTTCATCGCTGAGCAGCTTGCGCTGATCTGCCCTCAGATAGGGCTCAACCTTCGGAGCCGTCTCAAGCCACCAGGGCAGGCCGCGCAAATTGGGCTGGCTTCTGGAAAAGCTAGCGGCAGCAAGATGCATGCGGGCTAGAACTTCACCCATGCTGGCGCACTCAAGCTCGTTCATGCGCTCGATGGTTTGACCTTCGAGCCGATCGGCAATTGCAAAAGGCTTGCCGCAGATGAATTCAAACAAACGGCCTGAGCGGCTGCGCACCGGGCAGGCGACGCGGCAGCTGTGCTTTTTCAAGTGCTCGGCAAGCTCAAGATAAAACGGCAGCTGTTCGGGCAGCAGCCGTTCGAAAACAGTGAGCACCCAGCGTCCGCGCGTGGTGTCAAGAAAATAGTTCGTGTTCTCGATGCCCGAAGAGATCGGCTCAAGACTAACGAAGCCGCCCAGCTCAAAGTCTTCGAGAGCACGGGCGACTTGATCGGTTGACAGTTCGGTGAAGACGGCCATGGACGACTACCAGCCGAACTCAATGAATTTGGGCGTATCAAGCGTCGAGCGCGGATCTGCGCCCGGCCTGTTGTCGATGGGCCTGTCGCTGGTGTTTTTCATCGTGTAGGGAATTGAGGTCGAACCAGGCGTGACGCGAATCTCCGTGAGTCGATTGTTTTGGTCGTAGCGCTCCTCGATCACCGTGCCGTAGTCTGAGACGTAGGGCTTTCTTTGAGAAGCCTGAGTCTGCGCGCGGCGCCTTTGTTCGCGTGCGCGCGCCATGTCCTCGGCCGTCGGCTCCAGGCGGCTGGCCTCATAGGTGGCGCGAGCCTGGCTGCGGCTGCGCGGCTGCGCCTGACTCGGGGCAGGAGCCTTTTGAGCAGGAACCTTGGCTGTCGGTACGGAAGTAATTTTGGGCGGCGCTTCAAGATTGTCTGCGGCGGCTGCGCAGGAGCAGAAGGCGGTCAGAAGCGCAATCGCGATTGTCTTCTTAAGCATCATAAAAAAACCTTTTTCCAGTGTTTCCCGAGTTCGTTGGTGGGTATTTGATCAAACACCGTTCTTAACTTGATTATACGGCTTGAAAGAGTGGCAAACGATCTTTTTTGCAGGCTCGATGCGCACTGCGCTCAAGCACCGCGGACGCTGGATCGAGCTTGGGTTTGAAGCGATCAGAACAGGCTCGCAGGTACAATGTCTGCGCCAGAAAAAATACGGACGCGCCACACGATGACAACACTGCTTTTAATTGACGGTTCAAATTATCTTTTTCGCGCCTTTCATGCGCTGCCGCCGCTAGCGACGAGCCGCGGCGAGCCTACCGGAGCGATCAAGGGCTTCAACGGGATGCTCAAGACGGTCTTTGACATCGTCAAGCCCGATTTTGCGGCCTGCGTTTTTGATGCATCCGGAAAGAATTTTCGTCACGACATCTATCCTCAATACAAGGCCAATCGTCCTCCCATGCCCGACGAGCTGCGCGTGCAGATCGCGCCGATTTTCGAGCTCATCAAGCTCAAGGGGATTCCCTTGCTGCAGATTGCGGGCGTTGAGGCCGACGATGTGCTTGCCACGCTTGCCGTCAAAGGTGAAAAAGCGGGCATGGACGTTGTGATTGCCACGGGCGACAAGGACCTTGCGCAGATGGTCACCGATCACGTGACGCTCATCAACACGATGAGCCGCACGCGCTACGACAGACAAGGGGTCTTTGAAAAGTACGGCGTGTATCCGGAGCGCATCATCGACTATTTGGCGCTCATGGGCGACAAGGTCGACAACGTGCCGGGCATCAACAAGTGCGGGCCCAAGACGGCTGCCAAGTGGATTGCCGAATACGGCTCAATGGACAATCTGCTTGCGCACGCGCAGGAAATCAAGGGCAAGATCGGCGAGCACCTCAGAGAAGGCATGGGTTTTCTCGACGTTGCCCGCAGGCTTGTGACGATCAATTCCGCGGCGCCGGGAGTGCAGTTGGCTCCGACCGATCTTGTGGTGCAGGGCGAAAATGCTGCAGGCCTTGAGGCTTTCTTCGTGCGCTGGGAGATGCGCTCGGGCGCCCGCAAAAAGGTTCAGCCTCTGGGGGCAGCTTCTCAGCCGGGACTTTTTGATGCTCCAGCCATTCCAAACGACGTTCAGGCGCCTGCATCGGCGCCGGCCGCTTCCGTGCAGACGGCAGGCAGCGTGGCGCGCACGCGTCAAGAGCTTGCTGAGCTGGCCTTGCGCTTAAAGCAGAGCGCACAGAATACCTTCCCGACGGCTGTTGCCGTCTTGTGCGACCGGCTCAATGCCATCAATGAGCTTCCAGTCGGGATGTCTTTTGCCGTTTCAGCGCTCGAGAGCTGCTACGTGCCTCTTGGCCACGCCGACGGGAGCAACGCTGAGCGCAGCGACGTTCTTGAACTGCTTGGACCGTGGTTTGCCGGCGAGTCGGCAAAGGTCTTTTACAACGCCAAGTTCGACGGCCACGTGCTGGAAAATTTCGGCCTGCCTGCCCATGGGCGCGTTGATGACGCCTCGCTCATGAGCTATGTGCTTGAAGCGCATCTCAAGCACGATTTTTCCAAGATTGCGGCTCGGTATCTGGCAAGCGCCGCACCCGATCAAACAGACGTTCTGGGCAAGGGGGCGGCAAGGCGCGCAGCTTCAAGCCTTTCTGTCGAAGAGGCCGCAGGGACGTTTTGCTCGATCGCCGTCAAGCTTCATGCAGCGGCTGCCGTGATGCTCGAAAAGCTCGCTGTCGATCATGGGCTGCTGCATATCTACGAAGACATTGAACTGCCGGTGATGCGCGTTCTGCAGAAAATGGAGCGCACGGGCGTGCTTGTCGATGCGCACAAGCTCTCGCAGCAAAGTTCGCAGCTTGGGACGGCAATTGAGGCCGTCAAGGCCAAAATTGACGAAATTGTGGGCGAACCATTTAATCCCGGCAGCCCCAAGCAGCTGGCGCACATCTTGTTTGAAAAGCAAGGCTTGCCCGTCAAGAAAAAGACGGCCTCAGGCACCCCCTCAACCGACGAAGAGGTGCTCTCGGAGCTGGCGCTTGACTATCCTTTGCCCAAGCTTGTTCTCGAGTATCGCGCGCTGAGCAAATTAAAGAGCACGTACACCGACAAGCTCGCCGGCCTTGCCGATGCGCAGGGGCGGGTGCATACGACTTTCGGCCAGACGACGGCCGTGACCGGACGCCTGGCAAGCTCTGAGCCGAATTTGCAGAACATTCCCGTGCGCACGACCGAGGGACGGCGCGTGCGCGAAGCGTTTGTTGCTCCGGCGGGCTGCAAGATTCTGTCGGCAGACTATTCGCAGATTGAGCTGCGCATCATGGCCCACATTTCCGGCGATGAGGGACTTTTAAATGCCTTTAGGCTTGGACGAGACATTCACCGCGCAACGGCTGCCGAAGTCTTCGGCACGGCCCTCGAAGACGTCACCGCTCAGCAGCGCCGCATGGCCAAGGTGATCAACTTCGGGCTGATCTACGGCATGAGCGCTTTCGGTCTGGCGCAAAATCTTGGGCTTGAGCGTTCTGTGGCGGCGCACTACATCTCAGAGTACTTTGCTCGGTACCCCAAAGTGGCTCAGTACATGGAGCAGACCCGCGTCAAGGCGCGCACCCAGGGTTATGTTCAAACTGCCTTCGGGCGCAGACTGTGGCTGCCGGACATTACAAGCTCCCGCGCGCCCGTGAGAGCAGCTGCCGAGCGTGCGGCCATCAATGCGCCCATGCAGGGAACCGCTGCCGATCTCATCAAGATGGCCATGGTTGCCGTCGACAAGTGGCTGACGGCCCAAGGGCTCAAGAGCCGCATGATTCTGCAGGTGCACGACGAACTGATTTTTGAGGTTCCCGAAGAGGAAGTGCCTGTGATGAAGCAGAAGGTGGCCGAGCTGATGGCCGGTGCGGCCAGGCTCAGCGTGCCGCTTGTCGCTGAGGTGGGCGTAGCAGACAATTGGGAAGCTGCGCACTGAGGCGCAGGTGCTGAGCTGCGCTTGACTTGAAAAAACAGCAGCCGCTCGGATCGAGCGGCTGCTGCAGGAAAAGAGTCTGCCTTTCGATTGACGGCAGGATTGGGCGCAAGGCGAGGCGGTTTAGTCGCAGGCTCCTGCCATTTCCGGCACCATCGTCATGAGCTCCTGGCCCTGAGCGTCATAAAACGTCAATCCCTTTTCGGTCATCTTGACGGTACGGGCGCCGGACATCATTTTGAGCATTTGATCCTCAAGCGCCATGTACTTGAGGGCGCACATCTTGCGGGTGGTGGCTACCTTGTCGAAAAGAATGTTGGTGCCGTCGAATTGAAAGGAACCATGGGCGCGGTTGCAGCCCAGATCGCCGGCGAGCATGTTGTTGGGCAGAAATTCGAGCATGGGAGTCACGCTGCAGTCGGATTCCGGAGGAACCTGCATCATCCAGCTCGTTCCTTCTAGGACAACGGGCTTGGAGTTGGCTTGCTCTGCAGGGGCCGTCGAACAGGCCGCCAGAGCGCCTGCGCAGCAGATCATGGCGGCGGCTTGGGCTATTTTCTTCATGAAGGTGCTCCAAAAAGTCAAAGTGCTCGTATTCTATCGGCAAAAGAATGCCCAGCGGGCATAATTCGGCGCAAATGAATTCCGAATCGAATGCGCAGCATTCATATTCAAAAAAAAGCGGAAATGCAGGGCATTTCCGCTGTCAATCAAACCAAAGGAGAATTAAGAAAACAAGGAAGAGTTCAGTTTTCTTGATGCGTACTTTACGGTAAGACGCGCTCAAAATCTGAAACGATTTCTGAGCTCCGCAACAAGATGTGTCAGAAGCAGCTTTGCAAGGGTGGAGCGACGGACACGATCAGGGTGGGGAAAAGCAGAGGAATTGGACTCAAATGGTTGCTTAAGCCTTTGATTGATAAGGAATTTTTGTATTCGACGGCAACTCTGAAAATAGGAGTTGTCAAGCAGTCGTAATAATTGCAATTAGAAACATAGCTTTGGATTTTTTGCATCTTTGTCAGAATGATGACGCTCATTTCTATTGCGGCGGCAAACTTCATCTGCAGAGCTTTGGCCGTGGCGCTTGCCTGCTGGCTGTCGTTTCGTTTGTTTGCCCGTTTTTCAAACGTGATCTCGTCGCTTGCCGCAGGACTGATGCTTGCGCTTGCCTGCACGCATCTCGTACCTGAGGCTGTGCATGCGGGCATCGACATTCATGAAGGCGGATTGGTGCTTCTTGGCGCCTTTGCGTTTTTCGTCGTGCTCGATGCCGTGCTCAGCGCTTCGGGCGGGCACAGTCATGCGCTGCCTGAGATGACCAAGCGCGCTGTTTTGCTTGGGGGATCCGGGGTGACTGAGCCTCTTGACAGGATCTCGGGGCGTGCCGCGGCGCTGCTTTTGGGCGCAGCCTGCCACAATTTCGTCGACGGCGTGCTGATTGCCGCTGCATTCATGGCTTCAAGCGCGACAGGCGCAGCGGTCACGGCGGCTGTTTTCGGACATGAACTGCCGCAGGTGGTGGGACAGCTTGTGATCCTTTCGCAAACAGGGCTCAGCAAACAAAGGGCCGCGTGGCTTGCTTTTTTAGCCGCTATGTCTTCTGTTTTGGGAGGCATTGCCGGCTGGGCGCTGTTTGCGCTCATGCAGCAGCTTGTGGGCTATGCCATGCTTGTTTCGGCGGCAAGCTTTATTTTCGTTGTTCTGAGCGTGCTGCTGCCGGCGATGACGCATGAACAATCTCAGCAGTGCTGCGGAAAGATTCGAATGCCGGTGCGTGAGCTTGCGGCCATGGCCGCGGGCATTGTTTTTTCGCTTCTGATACTTGCTCCTCTGCATGAAGAGGCGCATGTGGCCGTGCATGAAGACATTCATGCCGATGCGCCTGCAGCTGCCGGTGCGCAGCACCGCCATTAGGCGCTGCCGATAAACGATCTTGACCATGCCAAGCATTCTTTTATGCAGGAAAAGGCGGCAGGGTTTTTGCCTTGAGCGGCCTTGGCCAGCGCAGGCTCGTCTAAAATCGGCTGACGTACAAGAGAAAACATCTTTTTTTATGACCATCAAAATTTTCGACTTGTGCTGCGCCAACGGCCATGTGTTTGAAGGATGGTTTTCGAGTGCAGAAGACTTTGAAAGCCAAAACAGCAAAAAGCTCATTGCGTGTCCGATCTGCTCGGATACGCACATTGAGCGCCGTCCGTCGCCAAGCCGCATTGGCCGCAGTTCGAAAGGCTCTGATGCAGCGCCGCCGGATCTGGAGGCGATGCGCGAACGCTTTGAGGCCATCATGGCGCAAGTGCGCGAGGCGGCCGTCAAGGCCGAGGATGTCGGCGACGGCTTTGCCCATGAGGCCAGAGAAATTCAGGCCGGACGAGCGCCCGAGCGCAACATCCGCGGCCGGTGCACGGCCAGGGAGGCGTTGGAGCTTGTGGAGGAAGGCATCAGCGTGCTGCCCATTCCTGAGTCGACAGGAAAGACGCTCAATTAGTCAAGTCAAGGAGAAAAGGCAATGAGAAGACGCGACAGACAAACAAGCCGGCAGGAGGCGCTTGAAATTTTGACGGCAGCTCCCTGGGCGGTCTTGAGCGTTGTTGACCAAAAGGGGCGTCCCTACAGTACTCCGGTGTCGCCGGCACTTATGAACGGTGCGCTGTATTTTCACAGCGCGGTCGAAGGCGGCGCGCGCAGCTGCGCTCTTGAAGCCTGCCCTGAGGTGAGTCTGTGCGCCGTTTCGCGCTGCGAGGTGCTGCCGGACCGTTATGGACTAAATTTTGCAAGCGCAGTCGTGCAGGGGCGCTGCACGCGCGTCAGCGATGAGAGCGAAGCCAAAGCTGCCCTGCAGGCGATTACTGATCGATACGATCCGCAGGCCGATCCCGGCAAGACCAAAGAGGTGATTGAGCAAGGCTTTGAGAAAGCGGCCGTTTGGCGAATCGACATTGTGGAAGTTTCAGGAAAGTCGAGACAGCCGCGGAAAAACTAATTGACATCCTCACCGACCTAAAGGACGATGATTCCCTACTGCGTCTCTCCCGACTGAGCCGGGAGAGGTCGCTTCGACGGGTTCCTGCTGCTGGACGACGCTTCTCTTACGAGAAGGCCGACTCACTTGAGCTACGT
>CALXQS010000037.1 GCA_944390715.1 uncultured Duodenibacillus sp.
GTTTGAGTTGGTCTGGATTGTGTCTGCGGGCATCGGTTGCTTTCATGCCCGAATTATAGCAAAAAGTCTACTATTTTTCAACCTGGTTAATATTGCGGCGCAAAGACAAAAATTCCTAGTTATTTCGCTCCGTAGCGGCGGTAGTCAAGCGGCGTTTGCCCCATATTTTTCTTAAACACTTTGATGAAATAGCTCGCCGTGCCGAATCCGCAGGCAGCTCCGATGCTTTCAACCGACAGCGAGGAGGTGCGCAGAAGCTGGGCTGCTTGTTCAATGCGGTAGCCTTCAAGGTAGTCAAAGATCGTGCTGTTGGTGGTCTTTTTGAAAATACGGCTGCACTCGCCCGGACTTTTATGAACATTGGCTGCAATGCTCTGCAAAGTGATGCGTTCCGAGTAATGCTGGCAGAGATGCGAAATGATATTGCGCACAAGGGCAACGTTTTGCGTTCCTGCTCCGTACGCATCATATTGCTTGCGGTTGCTGCGTGAAATCATCTCCACCCACATGCGGCAGATCCGGGCCTGCACTTCATATTCGTAGCCGAAAGGCTTCTTATCGCACAGTTCGGCGATCTGCGGCATATGTGCCAGGAGATCGTGCTGCCAGGCTTGAGAGTTGTACAACGGGACGCTTTCGAGAAAGCCTTTTCCGACATAGGGCGCCACATAGCGCTCTTCAAAAACGCTGCGGGCAAAAAGCGAGAGCAGGCGAGGAGCTACGTCAAGACACAGGTAGCCGCCGCCGAGTTCTGGATCAGCTCGCGCCATGTGTATCGCTTCGCTGTTGACGAAAACTCCGTCGGCTTCTCCGAGAACGTAGTGATCATGGTTGACGAAGAAATCAACTCGTCCGTGCGTCACCAGGCAAAACTGCAGTTCCGTGTGCCAATGCCAATTCACGAACCCTCCGGTGTGCTTGCGCAGATCCGTGTAATAGATCGTCATCGGAAACGTGTCGGTGCCGACCGGATTGAGTTCGCGCAGAGTTTGGTCAACAGGGGTGTGTTCAACAATGAGCATGACAAGTCTCCTAACCCGTAATGCATCCCGCAGCTCACGGCAGACAAAACAGGCGGATGTTCAATAAGGAAAAAATAATAAAAAAATTAAATAGCGCAAGATTTTGCTATTTTATTCTCGTTTCTTACGATATTACATCTTTGCTTGCCATCATAATGCTATTTCAAGAACGCCGGTTGACGCATGTCTTTCAGGCTGACGTTGAGTGTTGGACGTCATTCTTTTTTAGTTCAACACGGCCTGCGGCATTTCGAAGACGGGCGCTTCATGCGGTTCTTTGCATGTCGGCTGCTGCCGAGAGCGAAGAACGCGGCCACACGAAAGCATTTGTTGCTGCCCCAAGGCAAGAAGCAAAGGAGAATCAATATGACAGCAATGCAAAACTGTACTGCCGGTACAGGAAAAAAATCCAAAAGTTCGTTTTGGAAATCACTTGGCGGCTATGTCGCACTGTTATTTGCCCTCGTTTTCTTTTCCGGTCTTCTTCGCGGTGCTCCGAATGGATGGGATGCTCTGGATTTCACAACGATTCTCGGGTATTTCGGAAAAATGGGCGATCTAGGCGTGAACTACAAAGGCTCCAACGGATTCGGCGCCCAGGACGGCTTTCTTTTTGCCTTCGGCATCGTCCCAGGGATGATGCTTGCATTGGGAGTTGTCAATGTGGTCGATCATCTGGGAGGTCTTGAGGCCGCTAGAAAACTATTGAATCCCGTGCTGAAGCCTTTGATGGGCATTCCCGGCACCAGTACGCTGGCCTTGATCTGCAGCTTGCAGAGTACGGACGGCGGCGCAGCCATGACGCGAGAGCTCGTGGAGACGGGCAAGCTCACTCAACGCGAGCGCGCCATCTTCATTGCCTTTCAGTTCTCAGCCGGCAGCACGGTCGACAACTTTTTGTCTACGGGCGCGGCGCTTTTTGCCTTCTGCACGCTGCCCATCGCAATTCCCTTCGGTTTGTGCTTTGTTTTTAAGTTTTTCGGCGCCAACGTCATGCGGCTTTATCTTAAACGCTACACCGACGAGCAGATTGCTCAGTAAGACAAACTGATTGAACAGAATGAACAGAAATTATTGGAGGAGAAACTTATGTCAGCAACAAATACGGCAACGACAGTCAAACCCAAACGAAGCGTAGCTGATGTTTTCGTAGAAGGCGCCGTTCAAGGCTGGAACATCGGCGTCAAGAGCACGATTCCCAACGTCGTGATGGCCTATGCGGTGATAGCGGTGCTCAAGCTCACCGGCGCACTGGACTTCATATCGATGGTTTTTGATCCGATTATGGGGCTGTTCTCGCTGCCGGGCGTGGCAATTGCCGTGCTGGTCGGCGCCTGGCTGTCCATGGGCGGCGGCGTGGGCATCGCGGCAAGCCTTGCCACGGCTGGGATGCTTTCAAATGAGGATGTGACGATTCTGTTGCCGGCCATCTTCCTGATGGGCGCCCAGCTGCAGTACTGGGGACGCGTGCTCGGCACCTCGGGCGTGCAGGCGAAGTTCTACCCGATGTATTTCGGCATTTCAATCATGAATGCTTTGCTCTGCATGTTCCTTCTTCAGTTCTTTGTCTGACAGGTTTTTTTCAGGAAACAGTTGATTTACGGGAGACCAAAATGTCTGATATCAATGCTATTGTGACCAAACTTTATGATGAACTGCATCAAATTGCCGAACCCGCATGGAAGGAAAACAAAACGGCAGCCTACATTGCAGCCTATTTGAAAAAGCTTGGTTTTGAAGTCACCGAAGGCGTTGCAGGCGGCACGGGAGTTGTCGGCATCATGCACGGAAAAGAACCAGGAGAAGTGCTCGGTTTTCGTGCTGACATTGATGCGCTGCTGTTTACCATCGACGGCAAGACGCAGTGCATTCACGCCTGCGGTCACGATGCTCACACCTCCATGGTGCTTGCTTTGGCCAAGGAAGTTTCAGAGCGCGGCTTTGAGCGCGGCACTTTGAAGCTTATTTTCCAGCCCGCTGAAGAAATCGATACCGGCTCTCGAGCCGTGATCAAAGACGGCATCATTGACGACGTTGACTGGCTTTTTGCCACACACCTGCGTCCGATTCAGGAATTGGCCCTCAATCAATGCACGCCTGCGATGTATCACGGTTCGTGCTACATGGTCGAGGCTGAAATTCTTGGCCGCTGCAGCCACGCAGGCAGACCGCATCTTGGGATCAATACGGCTGAAATCGCCGTTCAGATCGTCAACAGCATTAATGCCATTCGCGAAGACGCCAGCGTGCAGCACAGCGCAAAAGTTACGAAGATTCTTGCCATGGAGCCTTCGCTCAACAACATTCCGCACCACGCTGAGATTGCCATTGATCTTCGCTCTCAAACCAATCCGATCATGAAAAGCCTGATCGCCAAGGTAACGGACATCATCGAGACGACGCCCAAGCTCTTCGGAGGATCAGCCGTTGTGAAGACGCCCGAAGGGGTGCCGGCGGCAGAAATCAATCCGCAGGCTTCGGCGCTTGCTCGAGAAGCCATCGTCAGCGTCGTGGGCGAAGAGAATGTGGTTGAAAAAGTGGTTTCTCCTGGTGCCGACGACTTCCATTACTACATCAACTACAAGCCAAGCCTTAAGGCAACCTATATCGGCTTGGGCTGCGGCTTGACGCCGGGGCTTCACGATCCCAACATGCATTTCGACAAGAATGCACTCGCCAACGGTGTAAAAATCTATCTTTACATCGTCAACAAGCTGCTGCACATCAAGGGTTGATTGCGTCCGGGCAAAAAATAAATCTTGGGACATTTCTCCTAGCGTTTGTCCCAGGGTTTATATAAAAGTTGATGAACAAGGATTTCTTAAATGACTGATATAAAGCTTTTTCATCGCCCTTTGATTGAAAAAAACAATTGCGGGCGAAACAACTTCAATGATGAGGTCGCCGAAAAGGTGCTTGCGTTTCATCGGACGCTGCCTGGGTACAAACCTACGCCTTTGGCGCAGCTGCCTGCGCTTGCCAAGCGCTGCGGCGTGGCTGGCCTTTATGTCAAGGATGAAAGCAAACGTTTTGGACTCAATGCCTTCAAGGGCCTGGGCGGCAGTTGGTGTTTGGCAAACTTGATCGCCAAAAAGATCGGCCTGCAGTCAATTGACTTTCATGAACTGTGTGCGCCCGAGTCGCTTAAGCGTCTTGGAAAAAACACCTTTATCACGGCTACCGACGGCAATCACGGCATGGGCATTGCATGGACGGCTCAGCAGCTTCAGCAAAACTGCGTGGTGTACCTGCCCAAAGGAAGCACCGAGGAGCGCGTCGAGCGCATTCGCAGAGTGGGCGCGACGGCTGAGGTGACGGACATGAACTATGACCAGACAGTGGAATACGCACAGAGTCTGGCTGCAAAAAACGGCTGGGAATTTGTGCAGGATACCGATCGCCCCGGCTATACGGAAATACCGACGTTGATCATGCAGGGCTACCTCACGATGGCTCGCGAGGCTGTTGACGAACTCAAGGACAAGGGGCTTAAGCCAACGCATGTTTTCCTGCAGGCGGGCGTGGGTTCCATGGCCGGCAGCATTGCCTCCTATCTGGCCAGCGTGTACGAAGACGACATGCCGGTTTTTGTGATCGTTGAGGCCGATGCTGCCGACTGCATTCACAAGACGATGGAGTGCGGCGACGGTACGGTGCATGTCGCCCAAGGCGATCTGGCAACCATGATGGCAGGCCTTGCCTGCGGCATCCCAAGCATGACCGGCTTGAGAATTCTCGAAGGCGTTGCAGAAAATTTCGCGACGATCACTGATCGTGCAGCGGCCAGAGGCATGCGCATGTTAGGCAACCCGCTCGAAGGCGACGATCGCGTCATCTCCGGCGAGAGCGGGGCGGCAGGGTTCGGCGCTTTCATTGAGCTGACGCTTGAGGAAGAGAACTTGAACCTTCGCAAAGCGGCAGGCTTGGACGAAAACTCCGTCGTCTTGTGTTTTTCGACCGAGGGCGATACCGATAAAGCCCACTACCGCAAGGTTGTTTGGCAGGGAGTTCCGCCGAGTGCATAAATTTTGCCGTCATTGCGGTTGTCAAACTTAGAGTAGACCGCTTGGTCGGCCGGGGCAGCGTTAGGTTGTCCCGGCTCTAATTTTTTGTGCGCATTGCATTTTCAGAGCACTGACTCATGCTCAAGACCCATCAACGCCAAAGCATTCGCACCAATGCGTCCATCCGGTCCCTGAGAAGCTAGCTGCAGACGCCGGTCGACGAACTCCTTGAAACAGGGCTTTCAAGATTCTCTGGTTTGACGATGAGCGATTTTCTCCACGGCTCTCTTGAATCGAGAGCGTACTCTTGATTTAGTAGAAGCGCCGAACAGTCGTTTGCGGGCGCTTGAACGGAGAGGACAAGCCGAAAATGCTTGTTGCTTTTATTTACTGAAAGAAATTCATGTATTTGCTTTGCCTAGCCGCGGGCCTCCAAGCACAAATTTGTGCGCATGCGCTCTGCCGCGGTCTTAAGGCAAGGCCGCAGCTTTCTGTCAGAGCGATTGTTAAGCCTCGGCCTGCACGTGCTGCCAGGCGACGAATCGTCGATCCTCGGCGCTAAAGACTAAGGCAGCGCAATTGAGCTTTTTGTCATGCGGCGTTCGTCCATAGCGCCGGTTTTGCGTTTGCGCGGCTGCCTTGATCAAGAGTTGATCGGCTTGCGAAGTTTTTTCGGCGAACTTGAGCTCAAATACCCAATGACGATCGCCGGCATCTACCTCCAGGGCGCTTGTGCCCTGAGAGGAGTGCACCTCAACTTGAGGAACCATGTCCGCGCCGATCATCAGAACCTGAAGATAAGCTCGGCACATCGCATCGTCAACGATTGGATAGCGGTTGTAGTCTAAAGCGTTGAGAACCTCGTTGAAGCGATTGACAATTGCTGATATCTCGCCTTTGGCCAACAAAGACTCCAGCAGAACGCCGTCATGAGGACGGTATACGCGGCCGGACAACAACTGATCTGCGTAGAGTTGGGCCATTGAGATGGCCACTTCCTGATTGGGATAGCCTAGAGACACAATGCCGAGCTCGTCAACAGCTTTGATCGTGAGGTAGCCAGCTTGCGTGAGCAAAATATCGCGGCTAATGCCCGACAGATCCTTAGGTGTTGCGAGATCCGTCATGCGAACCAGCTTGCGTTCAGCAAAGCTCGCAGGTTCCTCAAGTCCGTGACCATCGAGATGCTTCATCAAGACCGTCGGATGTCCGCCGCTGGCGTACCAGTAATTGAAAAAGCCTTGCTCGGGTGCTTTGAAAAAGCTCAAAACCGACCATGGACAATAGACATGCGTTGAACAGCGCATGTCAAAGCAGAAACCATCGTAGTTGGCTCGTAATTTGTCAATTAGCTCTTTCTCGGGCAAGTCCAAGGATTTGGCGGATTTAGCAAGAAAAGGCGCAAAATTCTGACGAATTTCTTCCTCTGTATAACCAAGCAACGCTCCGTATTTAGGAGACAAGGAAATATCGCTGAGGTTGTTGAGCTCGGAGAAGATGCTCGTGCTGCTGAACTTAGTGATTCCGGTTGCAAATAAGAATCTGAAACAGCCGACGTTTGTTTTGAGCGGCAGAAAAAACTTTCTCATTTCGAGTCGAACCAACTCGAAAAGCTCCGATTTGTCAAGACAAGCTGTTAGCGGGGCATCACACTCGTCAATCAAAAGGACGAGAGAAAGCGATGGAAGCTTTGCCATCCAATAGCCTAAGTCGGCAATGTCCTCAGCCGTTCCTTTCGGCTCAAAGCCGACATCTGAAAATTTTGCACTCAGAAGATGCCGAAATTGATGGGCAAAGTCCTCAATGTCCTTAAATTGCTTGATGTTGGAGAAGTCCAGGCGAACAACATCGTATCTTTTATCCGTCCATAGTCTTTCAATTGACAAGTCTTTGAAGTCACGGACTCCGTACTTGAACAGAGACTCAAAGGTCGACGCTAAAAGCGACTTGCCGAAACGCCTCGGACATGAAAGAAAAACGCATCCTGGGTCGCGCGCCAGATCGTGAATTAAATGCGTCTTATCGACATAGACGGCATTGCTTTTGCGCAGTGCTTGAAAGTCGGACTGCCCGAGCGGAAGGATTTTTTCAGCAGAAAACATTTTTCGTCTTTTGGCGAGCTTGCAGCTGCGGGAAGTTCCTCAAGTTCAACCGCAGCGAGGATACGTCAATGACAATACAACGTCTTGAAGCGCGAATAGGCAGAACAAGTGCCGCAAAGCCGAAGTTTTATGGCATTTCGTTATCCAATGCAACATCATGCATCCGCATGCTTGAAGGCGATATGAACGATCATCTTGGCTGCCGCCGCGGTGAAGTCAAAACCTGCAAAAACGAACGCAACGGACACACGACCCAAGCGGCGCTATCCCGATCGTCGGCGACAGGTATCCGGCAAGCGAACAAAAGCAGGCAAGCGCCAAGCAGCGGCTTTGCTGCGGCGGCAGACGGTCTTGCAGGCAAGCGCAAGCCTTCATCGGAATTATTGCGTCTTGAGCCTATGTCTGAGCCAAAGAAGCGTTGCCGCCGCAAAAACGGCTCCGCCGATGAAAGTGTACCGTTCGCCGAGCAACTCCCACAGGCTGCCGGCAATGAGGCCCGAAGCAAGCAGCGCCAGACCGCTGAAGAAATTGAACACGCCGAAAGCCGTGGCGCGAAGTTCGGACCGTGCCGTTTCGGCAACAAGCGTCGAAAAGATGCTCTGCGTCGCGCCCAGGTGCAGGCCGAAGACGACAACGCCGGCTAGAAGCGCGAGTTCGCTGCAGGAAAATGCAAGGATGATGTCGGCAACGGCCAGGAAAACAAGTCCGAGCTCAAGAAGCTTTTTGGGCGGCATGCTGCCCGCAAGTCTGCTCAACGGATAGCTCGAGAGCGAAAAGGCAATGTTTTGCAGCACCACCACCATCGGAATCCAGGCCTGCTCGATGCCGACGCCGGCTGCGCGCAGCACGATGAAGGCGTTGGAAAAGCGCGCCAGAGAAAAAAGCACGCCGACAATGACGAGCTCCCTCAAGGAAGGCGTCATGACATGAGAAATTTCCTTTAAGCTGATGCGCTTGGCGCTTTGCGCCCCTGCTGCCTTGTTCTCGACGCCGAGTACGATCAGAAGCAGACAGAGAACGCCGGGAACGAGCGCAGCCCAGAAAACTGCCTGCAGCTGCTGCGTCCAAAAAAGCAAAAGAGCCGTTGCCAGCAGCGGCCCGATGAAAGCTCCTGCCGCATCAAGGGATTGTCTCAGGCCGTAGGATGCCGCACGGTTGGAATCGTCGGTCACGTCGGCCACAATCGCATCGCGCGGTGCGCCGCGCATGCCTTTTCCGATGCGGTCGAAAAGCCTCGCGCCGAGAACTACGCCGACGGCATCGGCCAGAGCAAAAAAAGGTTTCGAGGCAACGCCCAGAAAGTAGCCGACGAATACGAGCAGCTTCTTGTGTCCGAACCGATCGGCAATGACGCCCGAAAAAACTTTCGTGATGAGCGCCGCGCCTTCGCCTATGCCTTCGACAAGCCCGATCCAGACGGCGCTTGCGCCGAGCGTTCCTGCCATAAATAGCGGCAGCAGCGCATGAATCATTTCGGACGATATGTCCATCAGCAGGCTGACAAAGCCGAGCACCCAGACGGTTTTCGGGATTCTTGCTTTTGCTTGCGGCATTTTATTTTTCTTGAGAAAGATTGCCGACGGCCTGCGCTGACGCTTTCTTGCAGTGCGCCGCTTGGGCGGGCAGTCGTCTTTTTGCGCAGCCTAGGAGCCTTGCGTCGGCATCAAAGCTTATTTGGAGAGCATTTGTTTTTGACAAAGCGCGTCAAAAAAAGCAATGCTTTTCAGGCAGGAATGATTGCACTGCCAGAGCATGTGCAAATTGACGAAGATTGCAATACCTTCAAAAAGGCCGTGAGCACTCATGCATGAACCACCGCGGCATTTCGTTAAACAATCTGCGGTAGGGCTGAAGTCCGGCAAAAAGTGAAACTTGCTCTTGGAAAAACGTGTTGATGTTTTCCTCGGACAAGCTGCCGGCATCGGCAATGGCGATTTCAAAACTTATCCTTGCTAAGCCAAGACAATCCAAATGAAATGTCTGGTAAGAACGCATCAAATTTCCGTTTTTTTGCGCTTTTCGACTGGACTGTTTGCGGTGCTTTCTGTGCGCAAGCCGCATGGGCGGCTGCTGAAAAATGAAGCGTTTGGATGATGTTTTCCCTTAAAAGTACCGGCAATATTCTGCAACTTGCCATGAGGGCTGGTTTTCTTGCCGTTTGCACTCTGATAATCCTCGAGAAATCCTCATACACTCAGGTTGAGGGCGCGTCCCTTTTTGAGCAGACGAATTTGCTTGCTTTTGCTTTGTCTGCCGCTTTTTGAGGAGATAGCACATGACGACCAACAGAAGAAACTTCATCATTGCTTCGGCTGGAAGCGCTGCCTTTTTGGCGGCCGGCGCATCAAGCGCCGCGGCGCCCAAAAAGGCTTCTTGGGATTTGACGACGGATGTGCTCATCTTCGGCGCCGGGCAGGCGGGGCTTTGCGCAGCCATTGCGGCTAGAGAAAGCAAAGCCCAAGTCATCCTTTTTGAAAAGGGCGCCTTCTGCGGCGGGCATACCGGCATGAGCGGCAGCGGCTACTACATCGGCGGCACGGACATCCAAAAAAAGGCCGGCATTGAAGACTCTGTTGAAATCAACTGGAAGGATTCGGTCGATCGCGGCGTCAAGGCCCACCGCTTCATCAAGCGCGACACGGCTGTCGTTCGCCGCGTCTATGACGAGGGCATTGCCGGCATGGCTTGGCTCGAAAAGCACGGCGTGAAGTTCATGCCCAAGCCCGTGCAGGGCATCGGCAATCGGCGCCGCGTGCATTATGTTGCTCCGGGCTACAAGAAGGGCTCTCCGGTTCTCATTGATACGCTGCTCAAGGAAGCCCAAAAGCTCGGCGCCAAGGTGCAGACCGAGATGCAGCTTGATTCGCTGATTACGCAGACGGGCGAGCCCACGCTCGGCGTGCGCGTCGTTGGAGCCAGGGTCAAGGGCGCCGACGGCAAGATCATCAATGTGCGCGCAAGAAAAGGCGTCATTCTTGCCACCGGAGGATTTGCCAACAGTGCGTAGCTTGTTAAGCGCTTTCATCCGTATCTGGCGGGACTGCCGTCTCTGGGCTCCAAGCTCAACACGGGCGACGGCATTGTGGCGGCCACCAACATCGGCGCCAACATGATCATTGAAACCAACGGCTTCGGCATGAACATGCTCTTTGTCGGGACGCACAAGGGCCAGTCCATGGGACTGCCGATGACCGAAGCGCCGCTCATCGTCGTGAGCAAAAAGGGCGAGCGCTTTGAAGACGAGAGCAAGGGGTATCTTGCCGCCTGCCACAAGATGACCGAAAAAGGCATCAAGCTTGCCGATTGGATTTTTGACGAAAAGACCTATCAGAAATTCCGCGACGGGTGTCTCAAGCCCATGTTTGAAACCGAAGTCGTCAACAAATACGACTCGCTCGAAGCGCTTGCCAAGGGCGAAGGCATCGATGCGCAAAAGCTCAAGCAAACCATAGAGCGCTACAACAGCGATGTTGCCAAGGGCAAAGACAGCGTGCTGGGACGCTCCAAGCTTTTGCAGACGATCGACAAGCCGCCGTTTTACGCCTTTGAATGCGGCCCGAAGATCTACACGTCTTATTCGGGCATCGAAATCAACCGCGAAGGACAAGTCATGGATACGCGCGGCAAGCCCGTCGAGGGTCTTTATGCCGCAGGCGACGTCACAGGCCACCTTGCCTACCAGTGCAACCTCGGAGGAGGCGGTATCAGCGGCATTTCCATGGCGACCGTCTACGGCCGGATTGCCGGCACGAATGCGGCCAAAAGCAAATCCGTTTGATTGACAAAGGAGCGTTTCATGTCAAAGCAGAAAGCAACTCTTTTGTGCTGCGCGCTGGCAGCGGCCTTTGCCGCTTCGTCGGCTCAAGCCGTTACGCCCGATGCGCAGTGCGAGACGGTCATTGTTGGAGCCGGAGGCGCGGGCATGCGCACGGCCATTGCTCTCAAAGAAGCAGGGCGAGACGTGATTTTGGTTGAAAAGCTTGCCTTTGCCGGAGGCGCCACGAACTTGGCCGCAACCTACATGACGGTTGTTGGAACCAAGGAGCAGGCAGCCGTCGGAAAAGTTCTCTCGCTTGACGATTACGTCGCGCGGCAGAAAAAGATCAATCCCAACATGAATGAAAAGCGCATCCGCGAAGTGCGCGGCGCCTCTCAGGAGACGCTCGATTGGATCAATGGCCTGGGCGCAAACATCACGCGCGCCATCAGCGACTATCAAGTCGGCACGGCCGACGGGCGTTCGTTGGGCTCGACCATCGTCAAGGCCATGAAGGCAAAGCTCGATGCCGTGGGCGTCGTGCCTCGGTACGAAACGAGAGCCGTGGCGCTTCTGGGCGACAAGACGCGCGTGACGGGCATCGTCGTAAAGGACAAAACGGGCGAATACAAAATTTCAGCCAAAAACGTGGTGCTTGCTACGGGCGGCTATGCAGCCGGACAGGAAGCCATCGGCAAATACGCGCCGCAATGGAAGGGGCTGCCTTCGACGTCGTCTCCGGGCGCCACGGGAGACGCCATTGCCATGGTCAAGCCCTTTGATGCGTCTTTGAAATTCATGGACGTCGTGCGCATGAATCCCTCGGTGTATTCAGCCAACGGCAGAAACCTGAGCCTGTCTGCAGCCCGCGCTGAAGGCGGCATCATGGTCAACAGCGACGGCAAGCGCTTCTGCAACGACTACTACACGGACTACACGCAGCTTTCGCGCTGGATGATGGAGCAAAAGGGCGGCATCGCCTTCATCGTCATCGACGACAAGGCCATGCAGAAGTCAAAGCGCCTGCAGGGCTTCAAGAAGCAGGGCGTATTCCTTGAGTCTAAGACGATCGAAGGACTGGCCGAGAAGATGGGCGTTCCCGCCGCGAACTTAAAGAAGACTCTTGAGACCTACGGCGGCTACGTCCGAGCGGGCGTCGACAAGGAGTTCGGGCGCAAGCACAACATGTCGATTGACTTTACGACGCCCCCATACTATGCCGCGCAGACGCATCCCGGCATACAGGTAACGTTGGGCGGCATTGAGGTCAACGACGACATGCAGGTGCTCAATACGCAAGGCAAGGTCATCGAAGGACTGTACGCGGTGGGCGAAGTCGCTCACGACGGATTGTTCGGCTCGGGGCCGACTGCGATCAACATCTACTACGGCAAGAAGGTTGCCGATCATATTCTGAAGTCCGTCCGGTAGCTTCAAAAAAATCTTGATGCCGCTCTTGGAGGGCTGCCGATGCTTCCTATACGGACTCGGCAGCCTCTTCTTTTCTCTTGGGCTTTCGATTCTTGAGCAAAAAACGCTCTTGTTTCTCGCAGGCCGATTTTGGCCGAATAGTCTCAACAGAGCGCCTTTTTTTCTCGAATACCTCCCGCGGCATGTTGAAATCTTCCCATGACGGAATAAACTCGCAGGCATTTGCGGATTTGCGCAAGCAAAAAAAAGAAATAAAAATATAAATGCCCACGATATTTCATAAGCCTCTGGCCAAGACCGACGGTCAATTTCCCAGACGCGCGCTTACCTTTGCAGCTGTGACGGCGTGCTTGGTGAGCACATTCATTGCCGCGGCGATTGCCATTCCGATGATGGCGGTTTGGCGCACGGATCTCGGACTCACCGAGTCAGAGACGGCCATGACGGTGGTGAGCTACTTTGCCGGGTGCGTTTTGACGCTTTTCTTTTTTGCAAGGCTGTCGAATTTTTTCGGCAGAAAGCCGATTGTGCTGGCTGCGCTTTTGCTCGGCATGGCAGCAAGCCTCATCTACGGCAGCGCCCTTGAAGCCTGGGACATCAACCTAGGGCGTTTTCTGCAGGGCTTTTCGTGCGGCTTTGCTTCAAGCGCTGCCATGAGCTGGGTGGTCGATTCGGCTCCTTTGAAGCACCCGTGGCTGGGTACGGCCTTGACAGCGGCTGGGCCCAACATCGGGCTGTCGCTCGGCACGCTTATTGCGGGAGCCGTGCTCGAAGCAGGGATTCTGACGCCCAGCGCGCTCTTTAACTGCGCCGTGGCGCTGCTTGTGATCTGCTCGGCGCTTGCCTTTGCGTCGACCGAGACGATGCGCTTTGGCAGCGAATCGCTCGGCAGCGTCTTTGTTCCAAAAATCGCGGTGCCCGCGCGCCTGCGCGCCCGCTTTTTTGCGAGCGCCATCGCCTTCATCGGCACGTGGGGCGTGGGCAGCTTCATGCAGGGCTTTTCGGCTTACTTAAGTTCTGTTGTGTTCGGGTACTCGAATGCGTTTTTGGCGGGGCTGCTCTATTTGGTTCTCATTGTTCCCAATGCCTGCATGGGCGTTGCGGCAGGGCGCTTTGAGGCCAGAAAGGCTCTTATCTTTTCCGTCTCGCTCTTTGCCGTGATGGCTTTGGTGGCTTTCGGCACGCTGGTGCATCCTTCGGTCTGGGTGCTCATCGTGAGCATTGCGCTCACCGGTGCGGGCAACGGAGCGGCCTGCTCGAGCGGCCTGAAGTTTTTGCTTGCCGACACCAACATCAACGAAAGAGCCGGCGTGATCTCGGCGCTTTATTTGTCGGCATACGTGGGCTCCGTGGTGCCCAATCTGGTGATTGCATGCATTCCGACGGAGGTGACGCAGACAATGATTGCCGCAGGCTTTTACGTCTGGGTAGTCGCCTGCCTGATCGGCGTTCTTGCGTTTGTGCGCAAGGCAAAATAAGGCCTGATGCTTTTTTCAAAGGTCTGCCAAGCACCATGACCATAGAAATTCGTCCGGAAAGCACAAATCAGTTTCGCGAGGTTGAGGCGCTCGTGCGCGAGGCGTTTTGGAATGTGTATACACCCGGATGCACCGAGCATTATCTGCTGCACGTGATGCGCCGCTCGCCCAACTTTGTCTGCGAGCTGTCCTTGGTCGTGCTCGAAGACAAGGCGATCGTCGGACAGATTGCCTTTACGCGCGCCTGGATTGCGTGCGATGACGGCCAAAACCGGCAAGTGCTCACGCTCGGGCCGCTTAGCGTTCATCCGGCGCATCAGCGCAAAGGCATCGGCAAGAGCTTGATTGACCGCGCCTGCGCAAAGGCTTGCGACATGGGCTTTGCGGCCGTGCTTTTGTGCGGCGATCCGCTTTATTACGCTCGAGCAGGCTTTGAGCCGGCTCAAAAACACGGCGTTCGAACGCAGGACGACCAATTCATGGATGCGCTGCAGATTCGAGCGCTGGCAATAGAAATGCTCTCAGCCTGCGCAGGACGCTATTTTGTTGATCCCATCTTTGATGTTGATGAGGCAGCAGCGCAGCGCTTTGACCAAGAGTTCGAGGCGAAGATCAAGATTCAAGGTACGGCTAGTTAGAAGCGCTTTGCAGAGCTTGCGGCAAAGAGGCGGCCTTATCTTTGAAGATTTTCTCGTCCGGCTTGAGTTTTCCGTCAGCTTGCCGACTAAAAAAGGGCAGGCGTTGCGATCGATTGACGAATTGATCTTCTTAAGGCAGCCTTCGAATCTTTTTCAGGCGGAATGCGCAGCTAAACGCTCTGCAGGATAAATGCTGTTTGTCGATTCAGGCGCCTAAATGAAATCCTTTCTCATCAAATAATCAGTCTGTGCATCATCGCCCATGATGAAGCAATGACTGCCTATTTGGTAGAAGCCGTTTTTCTTATAGAAACGGAGAGCTTTCTCGTTCTTTTCCCAAACGCCAAGCCACACATATTTCTTATGCCTGGGATGAGGGTACGAAAAATGGACCTGATAGATCGGCCCTGTTAGGGCACAATTTTGTCTATCAGGAGACTAAACCCCATGGCTTTTACTCGT
>CALXQS010000038.1 GCA_944390715.1 uncultured Duodenibacillus sp.
AAATTTAGGAAAACAAGTATTCGATGAAATGGTAATCGTCGTTTATAGTAAAGATGAAGTATAAAACTTTGCAAAAAAGAAAGAAGAAGAGGCCAAAAAAATTCAAGAGTGTCAAGAACAAAACAATATAAAAAAGGGCAAAGTCCCAAGGAAATTTCAGCAATGAGAAAATCCGAAATGAAGCTCACCAATGACCTTAAGAGAAAACTTCAGCAGCGCCTGGACAAGGCCGCCGCCGAGGATGACGGCACGGGCATGATGATTACCCGTGAGATCGGCGAGATCGGCCGCGAGCTTGGCGTTCAGCGCGTCTGCCGCATCGCCAATCTCGAAAGAACGAGCTTCTATCGAACTTTTGACGGCATGACCGATCCTCGCTTCAGCAACGTCTACCGTGTTGTGAAGGCACTGGGCTTGTCGCTGACCCTTCGTTAAGCAGTCCTGCCCTTGACGAGCTGCCGGCGGCTGTCGCCGGAAGGCTCTCGGGTTGGTGCAGGCGCGTCCAATCATCTGCGTCCTTGGTTGCAGACGCAGGAAGGTTGGGCGCGTTTTCTTTGTTGATTTGATTTGTCAAACAGGAGCTTCTTTAACTGTACAATCGAAGCGCTGTTTGTTTGAGTTCATTCCCAAAACGCTATGAATAAAAGAACGCTTCTTGCCGCAGCGGCAGCCGCCGCGGGCCTTTTTCTTGCCGGCTGTGCTTCGACAAGCGCTGATCTCATGCGTGATCTGCCGCCGGGCGACAATGCGCTTTTAAAGCGGTTCAAGGCCCGGGTCAACCTGCAGTTTGCAAGGCTGGATCTGGCTTTCAAGAATATTGCCAGCCTTTCGCTGATTGTGTCGGCCAATCCCAACCGGGAAGCTCTGGTTCGTGAAGACTACAAAAAGCTCGAGCGTGCTTACCGCGAGCTGCAGCAGCTCGCCAAGCAGATTGATGCTGTGCGCGCGAGCATCAAGGGCGAAGCCGTTTCGGCAGCTTTCGAAAATTATGCGAAAGCCCTTTTGAACATCACGCAAAATCCGATGGGCGACATTGACGAGACCAAGCTAAGCGCCATGCTCAAGGCGGCATCCGAACTGGAGCCTGTTCTCGATTGAGTCGTCAAAGCGGGCGGAGGCCGCTTTTTGACACAAAAAAACAGGAAGATCCTTTTTAGGAACCTTCCTGTCTTTGAGCAAATATGCTCAGCGCCGAATAGACTGCTACAAGGCCGCTTCGCGCATTGCGCTTAGGGTCTTGTAAGCGCTTTGCAGGTCGTCTTTGACCAGCTTTGCCTTGAGCTCATAGAGATTGCGGTAGAGCTTCGTATTTTTCTCGTTGGGATGGTATTCGGCGTCGCGCGTGATTGTTTTTTCAAGCTCGGCGCGAACATCCGCAACGTGGCCTGCAGCATAAGCGGCAAAGACGCAGTTAGTGACGACGGCGCCGCCCGCGTTTCTAAAGCGCACGACATCGGAATCAAGCATGTCGGCCTTGATTTGATTCCAGAGCGAGTCGCGGCTGCCGCCTTCGGTGACCGTCAAACGATTGAGATCCACGCCGGCTGCGCGGTAAATGTCGGCAATCTCCATGTAGTCGTACCCGATGGCTTCAAGCACAGCACGCCACATGACGAACTGATCGTCGTCGAGCGTCATGTTGAGAAACGCGCCGCTGGCGCCCTTGAAGATGCCCTTGCCGCCCGTGAGGTAGGGCAGGAACATCACGCCGCGGCTGCCGGCTGGGACGTTTTCGGCCCCTTCGGAAAGGTGGCGGTAGTAAGTTGAATCGTCTTGCTTTTGGCAGACGTTGTCCTTAAACCAGCGCAGCGACAAGCCGCCCGTGCGGATCGTGCCCCAATAAAAATAAGTGTCGGGAAGCGTGCCGCTGTTGAAGATGAGTCCCGTTCCTTTCTTGGAAAGTTCAGGCACGATTCCCTTGGTCGAGACGCAGAACATGGCGCAGGTGCCCGCAACGTCCACGCCCTGGCCGGCCGCGAACACGCCCGAGCCCAGCATCGACTGCATGGTGTCGCCAGCGCCGGCGCAAACAGGGGTTCCTTCTTTGAGACCGGTGCGCGCGGCCATTTCGCGGCTCAGTCCGCCGACGATGTCCCAGGGCTTGAGAATGCGGGGCATGTACTTCGGATCAATGCCGAGGATGTCAAGCTGCTCGGTCGACCAAATCTTTTCTTCAACTTTGTAGCCCATGCCCCAGCCCGACATCGCGCCCCAGTCGATGAAGGCGTCTTTGCCCTTGAGTCCGGCCAGGTGCATGAGAATATACGGAGCGTTGTGCACGAATTTGACGCCGCGCTCGGCAAAGTTCTTGTCGTTTTTCAAAAACCACCGCGCAAACATCGCTGGGAACATGCAGTTGGCTTCCGGATTGCCGGTTTCCTTGCCCCAGATGTCAAGATTCATTGCGTTGACGGCATCGCAGTCGGGCTGCGTGCGGCTGTCGAGATAGTTGATGTAGGGCGTGACGGCATTGCCTTCGGCATCAACGCCGGCAATGCCGCAGATGATGCCGTCGCCCATGACGGCGGCAATGTCGGCCGGGTCATATCCTTTTCCGCGGATGTCTTCAACGCAGGCCTTCATGCATTCAAGCGTGATGTTCAAAAATTCATCAACGTCCATCTGCACCCAGCCGGGATGCGGGTAGTGCAGAGTGGTTGGAAGGCTGTGCGTGGAAAGCGCTTTGAGTGCTTCGTCGTACACGGCAACTTTGACGCTTTGCGTTCCGGCGTCAAAGCCCATATAGAGTTTGCTCATATATCTTCAGGCTCCAAAAAAGATGAAGCCGCTTCAAGCAACCGAGGCGGCTTTTCGAGTCTATATCCAAGCAATTTTAGTTGAGTGCATCCGGCAAAAATTCATCAAAGGCAGGCAAATTTCGAGAGGCCGCTCGAGGCCGGTTGAACAGAGCGGCGCAAGCAGCGCAGTGCGCGAGAAAAATGCTTCAAGGACAGGATTGACAATTTCTTCGGCATATGTTAGAACAACCGAGGTCCGAGCGCTTGACGTGCTCTTTTCTCATGACCCACAACACCGAAACGGCTTCCTAGGCACCGTCATCATGATTTTGTCTGCTGTTCAATTTGCGCAAAACAGATCGGTTCGCCGCGTGCATAAACCAGACGGATGGTATGCACGGGGGGCTTGGTGCTGGCGTTTCTAAGTTTTCTCTTCTAGGGACAGCAGCTTTTTGGCGTGTTTTTTGCACGCAGCTGCCTTGTTCTGCACCACGGCGGCTGCCGGCCGTCGGTCCGCATTTTTTCCATCACGTTTTTTGTCGTCTGCAGGCGTACTGACTTCGCACTGAAAGTGCGTCGACTGCATTCGTTTTGCGCGTGTGAAGGCGTCAGCAGACGGCGCATATAGGAAAGACAATCATGATGACTGAACTGGAGTTTGAAGCGCTGGCTAGCGAAGGCTACAACCGCATTGCGCTGGTGAGCGAATGCATGAGCGATCTGGAAACGCCCCTTTCGGTGTATCTCAAGCTTGCTGCTCGCGACGAAAATACGTTTTTGCTGGAAAGTGCTGAAGGCGGAAAAAGTTTTTCCCGCTACAGCTTCATCGGGCTCAAGGCCCGCACCAAAATTGTGAGCCGCATCACAAGCGACGGGTTTTTGACCCAGGTTTTCACTGATAAAGAGGAAGTCGAGCGCGATGCGGCAGCCAATCCCATCGATTTCGTGCAGGCGTACGTCAAGCGGTTTCGGGTGGCAGCTCCAAAGGGGCTGCCGAGACTGACCGGCGGCTTTGTTGGTTATTTTGGCTACGACACAGTTCGTCTGATCGAAACAGGAAAACTTGGTCGGAAAAAGCCGGGCGCAATGGACGTGCCCGATATTTGTCTGCTTTTGTGCGAAGAGCTCGTCGTCATCGACAACTTCAAGGGCAGGCTTTTTTTCGTCATCAACGCCGATCCTTCAGCGGCTGGAGCTTATGCAGCAGCCCGGAGACGCATGCAGCTGCTCAGAGAATCGCTGTCGCGCCCCGTTGAGCCCCCATATTGCGCCGGCGGAATTGTTCACGAAACCATTCGGCCTTTTGCAAAGAACGCGTATTTGAAGGCAGTGCAGAAAGCAAAAGACTACATATTTGCGGGCGACTGCATGCAGGTGCAGATTGGTCAGCGCTTTGAGCGCGACTTCTCCGAAAACCTGATTTCGCTGTATCGGGCGCTGCGCAGCCTCAACCCTGCGCCCTATATGTACTTCTACAACTTTGGGGATCATTTCATTGTGGGCGCCTCTCCAGAGATTCTCGTCAGAAGCGAAAGACGAGAGGGCAGGCAAATGGTCGTGATTCGACCAATCGCCGGCACAAGGCCTCGCGGCGCAGACAAGGCGCGCGACAGGCAGCTTGCCCAAGAGCTGATGCATGATCCAAAGGAGAGGGCCGAGCACCTCATGCTGATTGATCTGGCCCGCAACGACATCGGTCGCATTGCCAAACCAGGGACTGTTGAAGTCACCGAGTCCTACGGCATTGAGCGCTATTCGCAGGTGCAGCACCTGGTCAGTCAAGTTGAGGGGGAAGTCAAAGACGGCATGGACAGCATTGACGTTTTGAAGGCGACGTTTCCTGCCGGCACGCTCACGGGCGCACCCAAGGTGCGGGCGATGGAAATTATTGATGAGCTCGAGCCGGTTGGGCGCGGCATCTATGGAGGCGCCGTAGGCTATCTTTCGTTTGCGGGCGACATGGATTTGGCCATTGCCATCCGCACGGCTGTGATCAAGAACAAGCGCCTGCATGTGCAGGCAGCCGCAGGCATCGTTGCCGACAGCGTGCCGGAAAACGAATATCGTGAAACAGAGATCAAAGCCGGAGCCATTTTGCGGGCGGCCGAATTAACGGAATCTGGTCTGGAAGCTGTGCTCTAGGGGAGAAGCAAAATGCTGCTGATGATCGACAACTACGACAGCTTTACGTACAACCTTGTCCAGTATTTTCAAGAACTGGGAGAAGAAGTCAAAGTGATTCGAAACGATGAGGCAACGATCGAGGAGCTGCTCCAGATAAGGCCCGACCATGTCTGCATATCTCCCGGGCCGTGCGCACCAGCGCAGGCAGGAATATCCAAAGAAGCCGTTCTTCGGTTTTCCGAATATGTGCCGGTGCTGGGCGTGTGCTTGGGGCATCAGGCAATCGGCGAAGCGTTCGGAGGCCGCGTGGTGCGTGCAAAAAAGGTCATGCACGGCAAGACGGATCAGATCGTCAATGACGGGACGGGAGTCTTTTGCGGATTGCCTGAAAAATTTGTCGTGGCCCGTTATCACTCGCTTGTGGTGCAGCCCGAGACGCTGCCCGATTGCCTGACGATCACCGCAAGAAGTTCGGATGGAGAAATTCAGGGATTGCGTCATAAGACGCTGCCCATCGAAGGCGTGCAGTTTCACCCTGAGTCCATTGCGAGCGAGTGCGGGCACGCATTGCTGGAAAACTTTCTGAAAATGCGCCGCTGCGCAATGCGCTGATTCGCTCAAGGACTTGTCTTGTCGTCGCATCGCTTTCGGGCGGCGCAAGCATCCGCGAGAGCAGCGCCATGCGTCGACGCAAAGCCGGGCTCGGGCACGACATTTGTCTGTTTTTTTGTTGCCGACGCAACCGAAGGCGAGTTCGATTCAGTATAATGCGGCGTTTCAGGCGCATCGAGGATGCGCCTCGGTTGTGTTGCCCGAAAACCGAGAAGGATCAGCACCATGCAACCAATCGGTGCAATCCGGCATCGGGATTTTTGGGAACGAGAAAAAGAATTTTTTTAACCCTGCGATGCAGCACGGCTCTGCCGGTAGCCGCGGGCGTTTTTCGGAACAACAGAAACGTCTGCAGCCTTGCCGGCATGAGAGGGACCTGAAATGATCCCAGCCGCGTGGGCACGCACATGTTTGAAGTACTTAAGTTCCAATGACTGAAAATGTAGAAGCCGGCAAGGCCGAGGAAGCTCTCAAGACTGAACAAGCAGCTCAGGCTGCCGAAGTCAAGGCTCAGGAGCCCGCCAAGAATCCTCTGGAAAAGAGCATCGAGATCACTATTGATCAGGACAAGTTCAAGGCCGACGTCAAGGCCGAGCTCAAGCGCATCGGCAAGAAGGCCAAGATGCCCGGCTTCCGTCCCGGTCACGTTCCCGCCGCGATGATTGAGGCCTCCTACGGCCTTGAAGCCAACAATCGCGTGCTCAACAATCTCATCGACGAAGGCTTCCGCAAGGCTGTTGAAGAAGCCAAGCTTCACGTCGCCGGTCAGGCTTCCGCCGAACCCGTCGAAGGCGAAGCAATGAAGTTCAAGCTTACCTTCGAAGTGTTCCCTGAAATCAATACGCCCGACTTCAGCGGCGTTGAACTCAAGCGCTACAACTGCCCGGTGACCGATGCCGAAGTGCAGAAGACGATCGACATCATCGTCAAGCAGCGCGCCGTCTACGAAGTCGAAGAAGGCCGCAAGGCCGGCGCCGAAGACAAGGTGACCGTCAACTTTGAAGGTTCTCGCGAAGGCAAGCCCTTTGAGGGCGGCTCGGCCGAGGGCTTCCAGTTCATCCTTGCTCAGGGCCGCATGCTCCCCGAGTTTGAAGCTGCCGTGACCGGCATGACCGCCGGCGAAAGCAAGACGTTTGATCTTACCTTCCCGTCGAACTACGGCAATGCAGAACTCGCCGGCAAGCCTGCAACCTTCAAGGTTGAGTGCGTCAAGGTTGAAAAGCCCGTCTATCCGGCTGTTGACGAAGCTTTTGCCAAGTCTCTCGGCATCGACACCGTCGAACAGATGAAGGCCGACATCAAGGCAAATCTGGAGCGCGAGGTCAAGAACCGCCTTGAGCTCCGCACGCAGAATGAAGTGATGGATGCTCTCTACAAGCTGTGCGACTTCCCGGTTCCCCAGGCTTTCCTCAAGGATCAGATGCGCGTTATGGCTGAGAACATGCTGCGTGCTTCCGGCCTCAAGGACAAGACCATCGACGACGTTCCGCGCGAACTGCTCGAAGAGCCTGCCAACCGTCAGCTGCACCTGAGCATGATGTCCGGCCACCTGATTGAGGCCAACAAGATCAGCGTCTCGCAGTCTGAAATCGAGGCCCGCGTGCGTGAAGCCGCTTCCGCCTATCAGGAACCTGAAGAGATGGTCAAGTGGATCATGAAGGACCAGAATCAGGTTCGTGCCGTTGCCGAACGCGCGCTTGAAGCCAAGCTCGTCGAGTTCATTCTCGGCAAGGCCAAGACCACTGAAGAGACGCTTGCCTTTGATCAGCTCATGGGCAACGAAGCAGCCCAGGCCTAATTGTTTAGGTCCGGCAAGTCTCAAGCTTTGATTGCCGGGCTTGCTGCCTGCGTCTCGTATTGACGCAGGCGCAGCTAAGGTTCAGCTTGAGGCAAAATGACAGGAAGCGGGAAAAAGAGCGCAGATTGTTTCTCTTTTTTCCGCTTTTTTGGTCATGCATGCGTTGAGCTTTTTCGGAGCTTGCCGCGCTTTTGTCCTGCTCAAGGAGAATGCGGACGGCTCGATGGCTCAAAAACGATTACGCAGCAACATTTCTCACGCAAAAGGATTCGAAGAATGATCAATCGCACCGATGACATGCTCATTCCCATGGTGATTGAACAAAGCGGGCGCGGCGAGCGCAGCTTTGATATCTACTCGCGCCTGCTGCGCGAGCGCATCGTGTTTTTGACGGGCGAGGTCAATGACGAGAGCGCCAATTTGGTGATCGCGCAGCTGCTGTTTCTCGAGAGCGAAAATCCCGACAAGGACATTTCTCTTTACATCAACAGTCCCGGCGGCTCAGTTTATGCAGGGCTGGGCATCTACGACACGATGCAGTTCATCAAGCCTGATGTGCAGACGATCTGCGTCGGGATGGCCGCTTCGATGGGGGCGTTTCTGCTTGCAGCCGGAGCCAAGGGCAAGCGTTATTCGCTGCCGCATTCGCGAATCATGATTCATCAGCCCTCGGGCGGCAGCCGCGGCATGGCAAGCGACATTCAAATTCAGGCTCGCGAAATTCAGGATCTCAAAGGTCTTTTGAATCAAATTCTTGCTGAACGTACAGGGCAGAGCATAGAGACAATTGCCCGTGATACGGATCGCGACAATTACATGAGCCCTGCGGCTGCGCTTGAGTACGGTCTGATCGACAAGATCTTCGACAAGCGCGAGATAAAGGCTGCTTAAGAGGTCAATCTGGGGAATTTTTTATTGCCCTGAAGCAATGCTCAGAGGCAGGATCACCAGCCCGACAATGCGCTCAAGGTTTGAAAAGAGACCATAATCGAGCTTCGAGCGCATTTGTGCTGATGAACGAGGAATACCTTTTGCGGCGTATAGAGCGCCTGCAGAGGTTTATCTACAGCTGTTTGAAATTTTGTTTGAGCCATGACTCAATCCGATGATACGATCGATCGCCGCTGCTCGATTTGCGGACGACATAAAAACGATGTAAAGGCTTTGTTTGATACAGGCCGCGGCATTTTGATCTGCGACCGCTGCATCAAGGGGCTCTATAAGAGCCTTGGTGCGGATGCCGGTGAGGCAGAAGCTCTTTCTGAAGCAAACGCGTCGGCGGGCATCGCTGACATTTTGTCGGCGCATATTCCGACGCCGCAGGAACTGTACGCACACCTTGACAATTACGTGATTGGTCAGAAGAAGGCCAAGCGCGTGCTTTCAGTGGCTGTCTACAACCATTACAAGCGTTTGCAGCACATGAATGAGAACAACGACGTCGAGCTGCAGAAGTCAAACATCCTCCTCATTGGTCCAACGGGTTCGGGCAAGACGCTTCTTGCGCAGACGCTCGCCAAAGTGCTCAATGTTCCGTTCGCCATTGCCGATGCCACGACGCTTACTGAAGCCGGATATGTCGGTGAAGACGTTGAAAACATCATTCACAAGCTCGTGCAGGCCGCCGGGGGCGATATTGAGCGCGCGCAGTGCGGCATCATCTATCTTGATGAGCTCGACAAGATTGCCCGCAAGAGCGAGAACCCATCGATTACCCGCGACGTCTCGGGCGAGGGCGTGCAGCAGGCTCTCTTAAAGCTCATCGAAGGCACCGTCTGCAATGTTCCCGTCGAGGGCGGCCGCAAGAATCCGCGCGGCCGGATGAATGCCGTCGACACGAGCAACATTCTCTTTATCTGTGGCGGCGCCTTTGATGGTCTGGAAAAAATTGTGCAGCGTCGTTCTGTCAAGAGCGGCATCGGTTTTGGCGCGGATGTGGCAAGCTCTAAGGAAGAGTCGCTCACAGAACTCTTTTCTCAGGTCGAGGCATCGGACCTCGTCAAGTATGGCTTGATCCCTGAGCTAGTAGGTCGTCTGCCTGTGCTTGCGATGCTTGAGGAACTCACCGAAGATGCCTTTGTGAGCATTCTCACGAAGCCTAAAAATGCACTCATCAAGCAGTTTGCAGAGCTCTTTGCCATGGAGGGCGTTGAACTTGAAGTTGCTGACGACGCTTTGCGAGCCATTGCCAAGAAGGCGATTGCGCGCAAAACAGGAGCTCGCGGCCTGCGTTCAATTGTTGAGGATGCGCTTTTGGATGCTATGTTCGAGGTGCCTGCCCGAAATGATGTCGGCAAAGTTGTTGTTTCGGCCAACACAATTGAAAAAGGGGAACCTGCAGAACTTGTTGTCTGCCCGAGAAGCCCCGTCAAGGCAAAGCAAAAGTCTGATCAAGAAAACTCAGGGCAGACGTTTGTCTGATTGCTTGCTTTTTTGACGAATTTTCAAAATATTTTTCGCCCGGCTTGGTTCCGGGCGAAATTTTATAGAGCTGATCGCTTTGCCCTAGATTCAAGCTGTTATTGAAAAATCACCGTCATTGGTGAAGATATAACAACGCTTGCGATCGATTCCATTGTCAATTCGGCCAAGTCATCGTTGACGGGCTGCGGTTGAGTGATCGGAGTTGTTCATTGCGCTGGCGGCGAGGATTTGTTCCAAGAGTGTTTGGAATTGCGCCAAGCCTCATTCAACTACTGTGACAAGCCTTCCCGCAAAGCTTTGTCAGAAGACTATATCTGTGCTGACAGAGCCTCTGAGTCTTTACAAGCTTATTTTTGGCATCCTCAGGATGCTCTGACTGCTGAAGGGCTCGACCTTTGCTCAGTTGTAAAAGACGCACGCGCCGAGCCCTCAAGAGATTATTTCAGTTTGGAGTATTCCTCGTCGGAAACAGGTTCAAGCCATTCGTTTGAGGTATCTTCGCCATCAATTTCGAAAGCCAGATGGGCAAACCAGCTGTCTGCTGCAGCTCCATGCCAATGCTTGACGTTGGCAGGGATGTGAATCACATCTCCAGGACGCATTTCGACAGCTTTTTTGCCGGCCTCCTGATACCAGCCGCGGCCAGCCACGCAAATCAGCATTTGACCTCCGCCTTTCTTGGCGTGGTGAATATGCCAGTTGTTGCGGCATCCGGGTTCAAACGTCACATTGCTTATATTGACTTGTTCGCTTGAAATCGGAGCAAGGTAACTCTTGCCGATGAAGTACTTTGCATACGCGTCATTGGGTTTGCCGATCGGAAAGATCATTTCCTGCTCAAAAGCCGAGCGTGCGTCCGTGGCTGCATCGGCGTCTTTCCAAACGTCCTTTGCGATACGGAAAGCGCCCCAAGCATTGGGCCAGCCGGCATAAAAGCCGACGTGCGTCAGAAGCTCGGAAATTTCGGTTTTCGTAACGCCGTTTTTCTTCGCAAATTCAAGGTGATGCTTCAAAGACGAATCAATAATCCCCTTGCTCACGAGCGTCGTCACAGTGATCATGCTGCGGTCGTGAGGATTCAGTCCCGGACGATTCCATACTTCACCGAAAAGAATGTCATCGTTGTAGGCAGCGAAGGCCGGTGCGAACGTTTCAAGTTGGGCGCGTCCGGCTGTTTGAGTGATTTTTTCTGTAGCCATAGTTGATTGTGTAAAAGAAATAGCCGTCGCGGCGACGGCTAGGGGCACGAAAAGAGATTTCAGCGACATTTGTTTTGCTCCAGCTGTGCTCTACAGCATTATTTTCCGATCATTACGGTCAGTAGTTCAGACGAGATTTGTTCAAATTTTTGCTTTTTTCTCCCAAAAGCAAATTTTGACAATGTCTGAAAAGTGGCAGCAGCAGATTGAGATCGAAGCGCGAAAGCAAATTTTGAGGCCTTTGGGAAAGACTGAGGCCGTGCGTCCGCAGAATTTCAATAAGCTGCCGGCTTGGCGCGCCCAGTCTCGCTGCCGTATAGTTCTGTTTCGAAGATTTCTCCTTGCATTCTTGGCCTGACAGAGAGGCTTTTTATTTACTTTTTCTTCGTATGATCTGCAACCTTTGTCCGCGCCGCTGCAGTGCGGATCGCTCAACTCCGGAAGGCTTGAAACGCAGCATTTGTCGTGCGAGCGATGATGTTGAAGTTGCGCTAGTGAGCCTGCATCCCTGGGAGGAGCCGATTCTTGAAGCAAAAAAGGGAGCCGGCACTATTTTTTTCTCTCACTGCAATTTGCGATGCTGTTTTTGTCAGAATCATGAAATCAGCGCTCAGGGCAAAGGCTTGCGAATTTCTATCGAAAGACTTGCGGACATTTTTCTGGAGCAAGAGCAAAGAGGGGCCTCATGTATTGAACTTGTTACGCCAGGACACTACACGAGACAGATTTGCAAGGCGCTTGTCGCCGCAAAAAACCGAGGATTGTCTCTGCCGGTTGTCTATAACTCGAACGCATACGAACTGCCTGAAACACTTCATATGCTCGATGGCCTGATCGATATTTTTCTTCCCGATCTCAAATACTTCGACAATTGTTTGGGTGAAAAATATTCCGGTGTGCCGAAGTATTTCGACTATGCTTCGCGCGCAATTCGCACCATGTTTGAAATGACGGGACCGGCTTTGCTCGATGGTGCAGGGAAACTGTGCCGAGGACTCATTATTCGGCATCTCGTGCTTCCTTGGCATTGGCTTGACAGCTGTCGGTGTCTGGATTGGATTCATGAAACTTTTGGCGACTTAGTTTACGTTTCAATCATGAATCAGTACATGCCCGTCTACAAGGCTTGCAGGCATCCGGAGATTAACCGTCCGCTGACGACGCTTGAGTATCAAAAGGTTGTACGGCATGCGAGAAAACTTGGCATCACGAAAGGCTTCATGCAGGTGGGGCGGACGGATGACGCCAAGTTCATTCCAAACTTCGATGGAAAGCATGTGCTGGCCGAGAAGTTCTGACGAAATTGCGCAGATTTTTTGCTTTTCGGCGGTTGCATGCCGTTTGATCTGAAGCGCTCGGTACATTACAAACTTCTGCTGCATGTTCTTTGAAAAGCAGCAGTCGATATTTTCTGTAGTGGGATGAGGGTACGATAAATGGACCTGATAGATCGGCCCTGTTAGGGCACAATTTTGTCTATCAGGAGACTAAACCCCATGGCTTTTACTCGT
>CALXQS010000039.1 GCA_944390715.1 uncultured Duodenibacillus sp.
CAAAACGGCGCCGGGCCAGATGCTGGCCTCATCAGCAATTTCGACGCGGCCGATGATTTGCGCGCTGTCGGAGATCCAGGCCGAATCGCTAACCTGCGGAGTATGTTCGCCAAGAGCAAAAATTGCCATAATCTTTCCTGCGTTTGAACAAATGCGCTCCATTCTAGCGGCATCAGATGGAAATTTGACAGGAAAGTCAGGCAGAACAGGAGAACAAAACTTGCTCATCGATCTGCATATGCATTCAACAGCCAGCGACGGGGCGATGAAGCCCTCGGAGCTGGTGCGGTTTTGCTATGAATCCTGCGGCGTGCGGACCATGGCTCTTACCGATCACGATACTGTTGCTGGGCTGGCGCAGGCGCGTCGTGCTGCGCAGCACTGCGGCATGCGTTTCATCAACGGTATTGAGATTTCCTCTGTCTGGGGACGATGTTCAGTGCATATTGTGGGTTTGGGTGTTGATGATGCAAATGTTGATTTTTTTGCCGCAACTGAGGATTTGTGCGAAAAGCGAGACCGCAGGGCTGTTGAAATCGGGCGAAAGCTGGAATCGCTCGGCTTTCCCGGAATGTTTGAAGCCGCTGAGGCGTTGACGCAGTCCAAGGCCAACATTTCTCGACTGCATTTTGCGCAGTGTCTGATGAATGCTGGTGCCGTCAAAAATCAGCAGGAGGCTTTCGACAAGTATTTGGGAGAAGGCAAGCCTGCCTTTGTCCCCGCTTCGTGGTGCTCTGTGGCGCAGGCCGTTGATTTGATTCACAGCGCCGGGGGCGTCGCAGTGCTTGCGCACCCGGGACGGACGAGACTCAAAAACGAGTGGGAATTCGACAGCCTGGTGGAAGGATTTGCCGAGGCCGGCGGCGAGGCTGTCGAAATCATCAGCGGCAGTCAAAGCCGCTCCTTTACGCCGCGATGTCTGCAATGGGCTCGGCAATACAATCTTTACGGATCTGTTGGAAGCGACTTCCACAGTCTTGCCGGCATGCGGCCGCTGCCAGGAGCGCAGGGGCAGCTTCCTGAAGGCGTTAAAAGCGTTTTGCAGCTGCTTGCGTGAGCTGCTTATTGCTTGTCGAGCCGCTCGTGCCGGACATCCTCTCCGATCAGGTGCAGGCTGTCTTCCTTGCTCTGGTTGCGCCGATGCTTGGTGATGACGGCAAGCATGCTCAGAGCGACGAAAATGCCGAACAGCACCATGGTTGCCTGGACGGAAAGATCGGCGCGAATAAGCAGCGAATAGATGCCAAGCATGGTGAGAATCGAGAGATTCTCGTTGAAGTTTTGTACGGCAATTGAACGTCCCGCGCTCATCAGCACATGTCCGCGATGCTGCAGCAGTGCGTTCATCGGCACGACAAAGAATCCGGCAAGGACGCCGACCACGATCATGATGGCGCAGGCTGCGATGACAGCTAGACGAATTTCGTAGCCCAAAAGCGAGAATGTTCCGGGCAGCATCGACTGATCAAAGTAGCTGGCTGCCGCCACGACGATGCCCATGGCTACGCCCATCGGCAAAACGGTCAGGGATTTTTTCAGCGGCACCCAAACAGCTGCGCCCGCTGCTCCTACGGCAATGCCGACGGACACGACAGCCTGCAAAATTGCGCCTTGCGAAAGGTTCATGCCGAGAGCTGATTCTGCCCATTTCAGCACCAAAAATTGAAGCACGGCGCCGGCGCCCCAAAACAAAGTGGTGACAGAAAGGGAAATTTGTCCGAGCTTGTCGTGCCACAGCAGCTTGCAGGAGTGCGCGAAGTTTGCGGCGCTTGCAAGCGGCTTGAAGTTCGGCTTGGGATAGCGCGCGCCGGTATCGGGAATGGTCAGATTGACGATGGCCGCTGCGATATAAACAAAGATAATGACGGCAATGGCGGCCTCAGCATGTATTTCGAGGCCGAAAGCTTTGAGTTTCAGGCCATTGAGCAGGAATTCGGCAACGTCCGGATGGACGAGAACGCCCCCAAGCACGACGCCCAAAATAATGGAAACAACCGTCAAGCCTTCTATCCAACCGTTGGCGATGACGAGTTTTTCTGGGGGCAGCAGTTCAGTGAGAATACCGTATTTTGCCGGAGAATAGGCCGCTGCACCGATGCCGACAATGGCATAGGCAAGCAGCGGATGAGATCCGAAAAGCATCAATACGCAGCCGACGGCTTTGACGGCGTTGGTGATGAACATGACATGCCCCTTAGGCATCAGGTCGGCAAAGATGCCCACCCAGGCTGCGAGCACCACGTAGCTCACCACAAAGAAAAGCTTCAGAAGCGGCGTCATCCACTCCGGCGCCTGTAGACTCGTCAAAAGGGCAATGGCCGCAATTAAAAGCGCATTGTCTGCGAGGCTCGAAAGAAACTGAGCACAGAGGATGTTGTAAAAGCCGCGTTTCATGAGCAAAGGCGGGTATAGAGCTTCGCTGACGGCAAGGTACTCGGGGCATCACATGCAGAGGCCGCTGCAAAACGAGTTGCCGTATTAAGCAAAGAACCAGACCGCGTTCTCCTTTCTGAAGGTCCTGCAGAATAAAGAAAAAAGACCTAGAGTTCTTTTTGGTGAAAATAAGAGCTCAGGTCGAAAATAGCATTGGTGCTCAGTTTATCATCACTGCCTTGGTTTGGAGCGACAAACCGTATACTGTGTGCCTTGCAGAAAAAGATTTGCAGTAAATTTCAGTCCTCTCCTGGCGCAGGTATTGCAAGAATCATTTTTTAGATTTTCCCCATGGCAAAGGCAAAAGTTCACTACGTTTGCAGCGAATGCGGCGGCACGACGGTCAAGTGGCAGGGCAAATGTCCGCACTGCGGCAGCTGGAATACGATGAAGGAGTTTCGCGTACCAACCTCTTCGCAGGCGCGCTTCGGTTCGGAGCGTCATTCCGTCAAGGGGCTGGTCGCCGCAACGGAAGTCGTCGATCTTGCTCAGGTGCACGCAGCTGAAGTGCCGCGCATCCCGGTGGGAATGGCCGAGTTTGATCGCGTCATGGGAGGCGGACTTGTCGTGGGCGGCGTGGGGCTCATCGGCGGAGATCCCGGAATCGGCAAATCGACGCTTTTGCTGCAGGTCATGAGCCGCCTTGTGAGACAAGGCTTCAGCGCTCTTTACGTTTCGGGCGAAGAGAGTGCTTCACAGGTTGCTCTGAGGGCTGCTCGTCTGGGCATCAGCCCCGAAGGCATGCGGCTTATGAGCGAGATTGAACTCGAAAAGATTGAGGCGGCCATCTCGCAGGAAAAACCGCAGTTTGTGGTGATCGATTCGATACAAACGCTTTTTAGCAGCGAGCTTGAAAGCGCGCCGGGCAGCGTCACGCAGGTTAGAGAGTGCTCGGCAAGGCTCACGCGGCTTGCTAAGGCTGCAGGCACAGCGCTTATTTTTGTCGGGCATGTCACCAAGGACGGGGCGCTTGCCGGGCCGCGCGTTCTTGAGCATATTGTCGATACCGTGCTTTATTTTGAAGGCGACACGCACTCGAACTTTCGTTTGATTCGCGCATTTAAAAATCGATTCGGCGCAGTCAACGAATTGGGCGTCTTTGCCATGACCGACAGAGGTCTGCGCGGCATTTCCAATCCGTCGGCTATTTTCTTGTCAGAGCATCGAGACAATGTCTCCGGCAGCGCCGTACTGGCTACACAGGAAGGCACCAGACCGCTGCTTGTTGAGGTGCAGGCTTTGGTTGATCAAACGCATGCGCCTGCGCCAAGGCGCTTGTGCGTGGGGCTTGATGCACAGCGGCTGGCGATGCTTCTTGCGGTGCTGCACCGGCACGCCGGCTTGTCCTGCTTTGACAAGGATGTTTTTATAAATGCTGTCGGCGGCGTAAAAATTGCTGAACCCGCAAGCGATCTGGCTGTGCTGCTGGCTGTCGTCAGTTCTATGACGGATCGGCCGCTGCCTTCGGGGACGGTTGTGTTTGGAGAAGTAGGGCTTGCGGGGGAAATTCGACCTGCCCCTCGTGGACAGGAAAGGCTGAAGGAAGCCGCCAAGCTCGGCTTTGGCTTTGCTGTGATCCCGCGAGCGAATGCTCCAAAAACCCCCATTGAAGGTCTCAAAGTCGCTGCTGTCGATAGGCTCACCGATGCCATCAGCGCTGTGCGCAGCAAGGCCTCTGCCGAGTAGATGGTCCAAAGGTTGCCTCCACGCCGCAGGCAGACGACGTTTTTGTTTTCGTAGTCGGCTAAAATACGCCGATCTTTGTTTGAGGAGGCGGCGTGATGCCTGCTTTTGTGCAATGCATCGGCGCCCGGTCTCCAACGGATTGGAATACTACTCAAATGCGAATCACTAAGCTTCTTTCGCTTGACAGCGCTCCTGCACAGGCTATTGTCGATAGGGCCAAGGCAATTTCTCTTACGATGGCTCAGCGAGTCACTCCGCCAGAATCCTTCAGCGTTGGCAGCGACATGGTTGAAAACGGACTCGGGCAGGTTCGTCCCTTGGAAGTCGGCGACATTCTTGTCGATGAAAAGGGTGGCTTTTACAAAATTGAGGCTGCGGCCGAAGACATCTACAAGGTGACGGGCGACATTGCTCTCATGCAGGAGGCTGTGTATGCCTTCACGGCACGCGGGCTGAGAGTGGCTCAAACAGAAGATGATGGTTTTGCCGTTGTGGCAATCCCGCAATTTAAACAGCTTCTCGAAAGCGTAGGCTTGATCGTCACTGAGGCAACAGAACCCTTTACTCCTGTTCCGCTGCCGCGTCATGCCGGCGGGTGCTGCTGCGGCGGTCATGGGCATCATCACCATGAAGGCGGCTGCGGATGCGGCGGCCATGGGCATCACCATCACCATGAAGACGGTGAAGGCTGCTGCTGCGGACACCATCATGAGGACGGCGAATGCGGTTGCGGTGGGCATGGTCACCAGCATCATCACGAAGAAGGTGAGGGGTGCTGTTGCGGACATCATCACGAGGAGGAAGGATGCGGGTGCGGCGGTCACGGACATCACCATCATCATGAGGAAGGTGAGGGATGCTGCTGCGGCCATCACGACCATGACCATGACGGAGCATGCGGTTGTAGAGGCCAAAACGCAAAAGAGTGATTTCAGGTAAAATACGCGCTCTTTTCGTGCGGGTGTGGCGAAATTGGTAGACGCACCAGGTTTAGGTCCTGACGCCGAATACGTAGGCGTGTCGGTTCAAGTCCGACCACCCGCACCAGATTGTAGGATGAGGTAGTCTGAGAAACTCCGGCAACCTCGCGAGAACCCCTGAGAAATCAGGGGTTTCTTGTATGGGGGAGTATGGCGTCGTACGGGCGAAGCTGAAGGCCATTTGTATGCGAACGTGGGCTCTGTATACAAAAAATTCGCATAGCTCTTTTGCATACAACACGTCTGTACCTTCAAAACCCTATCAACTCTGGCTCGAAAAGCTCGTGGCCACCTTCAAAACCCTATCAACTCTGGCGAGCTAAGATCTGATGAGGCCAGTATTGATAGGGTTTTGAAGGTAATGAACTCACCTAAAAGGCCAGTATTGATAGGGTTTTGAAGGTCTAGGAAAGGTAGCCCCGCCAGTATTGATAGGGTTTTGAAGGTTTACGGAGGCGCTTAAAGCCAGTATTGATAGGGTTTTGAAGGTTGAGGACTTCGGTGATAAGCCAGTATTGATAGGGTTTTGAAGGCAGTGCGTAATCTTCGGGGCCAGTATTGATAGGGTTTTGAAGGTAAAATCCGCCCTATCAAGGCCAGCATTTATAGGCTTTGAAGAAAAACATTTAGGAGAATACCCATGAAGTTCCGTTGCAAGGTTTGCGGATATATCTATGAAGGCGATTCGTTGCCTGCTGATTTTGTCTGCCCGCTCTGCCACAAGGGCGTGGAAGTTTTTGAGCCGATTGAGGAAAACAATGGCAGCAAGGAGTGCAAGCTTGCAGGTACGAAGACCGCAAAGAATCTTGCTGATGCATTTGCCGGCGAATCTCAGGCTCGCAACAAGTACACCTATTTTGCAGAAGTTGCTCGTCGCGAGGGCTATGAGCAACTTGCAGAAATTTTCCTTTCGACGGCCCGCAACGAGCAGGAGCACGCCCGTTTGTGGTTCGACCTGCTCGGCGGTATTGGAGACACTGCAGCCAATCTGCAGGCTGCTGCTGAAGGCGAAAACTATGAGTGGACTGACATGTACGATCGCTTTGCCAAGGAAGCTGAGGAAGAAGGCTTTCCTGAGATCGCGGCCAAGTTCCGCATGGTTGCCGCCATCGAGAAGACTCACGAGGAGCGCTACCGCAAGCTTCTGAACAATGTTCAGACCAAGCAGGTATTTGCCAAGGGCGAAATGACGATGTGGGAGTGCCGGATTTGCGGCCATGTCGTGGTTGGCAACTCGGCGCCCGATGTCTGCCCGGTTTGTCATTATGCCCAGAGCTTCTTTGAAGTTCGCAAGACGAACTACTAATCATCCGCAGGCCGCATAACGGATTGTCTCGTTGTCAGAGACAGCCCTCAAATGCGTGTTTGATGGTTTGGTGCCGCCGGTGCTTTTTGAAGTGCCGGCGCATTCATTTTGGGCAAGAAGTTTTTTGAATTAATCGCTAAAGAGACTGGGGGCAATTTCTAAAGCGAGCTCTCTGACGGTTTCTGCGTAGAAGTAAGAGCGGTTGTAGTGCAGCAAGGCGGCAAAGTTTTCCGTTCCCAGCCGCCAAAGGCAGCCGCCTGGAATTTCTAGTTTCACGAGCAGAACGGGGGTTTGAGGGGATGCGCTGACAGGAGCCTCAATTTCTACACCTGCGATAATGGCTTTCTCGATGGTGGTGTTGGTGACAATGCCGCCCGTATAAAGCTGCTTGGCAGCAGCGCTTTCGACGCGGCACGGCCAGGTGATCGGAAGCGACGCATTCCAGCCTTCCTGCATGAGATAGTTGGCTACGGAAGCTAGGGCATCTTCAGCCGAGGAGCGCAGCCTGACAGAACCGTCTTTGTCGTGATCAACGCCGTATTTAAGAATGTTTGAAGGCATGAACTGGCACAAGCCGACGGCACCCGCGAAACTGCCCTTGACCGTTAAAGGATTAATGTTTTCTTTGTCGCACCAGGTTAGAAAAGAGGCAAGTTCCGACTGAAAGTATTGAGCTCTGCGAGTGTAGTCAAACGAAAGAGTGACTAAGGCGTCCAAAGTTCGAACATTTCCCATCAGCTGACCAAAGCGTGTTTCCACGCCGATGACAGCGCATAAGATTTCGCCAGGCACGCCGCTGTCGCGTTCAAGTTCTTTAAGCAGGGCTTTGCGGCGCGAGGCAAATTGCCTGCCGGCTCTGATGGTGGCTGACGCAAGAAAGTTCTTGCGGTGCGCGTACCAATTTCCAGGTTTGGCTGTTGATGTTCTTTGCGGCGACTGCATCAGCCGTGCACTCAGCGGACTAAATCGCGCTTTGGCCAAGACTGCCTGAATATCGGATGCTGGCATGCCGGTCATTGCTGCGGTTTCCCTGATCCAGGCTTGCACTTCTCTTCGCTTGACGTAGTTTTCTCGTTTCTGAGCAAAAGAAATCGAAGGCGTCAGGCCCCAGGAAGAAAGGAAAAGAAGAAATTTTCGGCGCGAAGGCATCATGAAAATGGACGAGACGAAAGTTTTGCAGTTTGCCTGTAAAGACGTTATCCTGATAAATCATAGTCATTAACAGAGGCTCATCACGTGCCGACAGGCTTTTTTACGCACGATCTTTGCCAGACCTATGATCAGGGCAGGGGCAATCCGGAGACGGCCGCCCGAATTGAGGCCATTGAAGATCAAATGATTGCCAGCGGCCTTTCCCGTTGCGTCGTGCCGCTTCCCAGCGCGCAGGCGAGCATGGAGGATGTGCTGCGCGCTCATGATCAAAGCTACCTTGAAGAGCTCAAGCGTTCAAGCTTGAGCGATTCCGTCACGATGATCAGCGATGATACCGAGGTCAATAAGCTTAGCTTCGAAGCCGCTATGAAAAGTGCAGGAGCGGCGATCGAGGCAGTGCGTCAAGTTTGTTCAGGAACGCTCAGAAATGCCTTTGCCTGCATCAGGCCGCCTGGACACCATGCGGGAAGGTCCTTTGCTCACGGATTTTGTCTGATAAATTCGGTAGCCTGCGCTGCGCTGCACGCTCTCGATGCGATCGGGCTTAAAAAGGTTGCCATTCTCGATATCGACGTGCACCGAGCTGACGGAACGGAGGACATCGTCAAGAATGACCCCCGCATCAAGCTTTTTAGTTTGTATCAAGCCAGCGCCTTTCCTTTTGGCGTTCCGCAGGCAACGGCCTCCAACATCTTCAACACCCCTTTGCCCGAGGGTTCAGAAGGCAGCGACGTGCTGCGCATTATCAATGAGCAATGGGTGCCGAGACTGCTTGACTTCAGGCCGGATCTGATTCTCGTTTCGGCTGGATTTGACGCGCATCGCGATGAGAAGCAGGCAATGCTGAAGCTCACAGAGTTTGACTACTCGTACCTTACGTATGAAATCATGCGAGTGGCTCGTGCTGTTTGTGGCGGAAGAATCGTCAGCATTTTGGAAGGGGGCTATAACATCCGCTCGCTTGCCCGTTCGGCCGTCGCTCATATAACAACCCTTGCGCGGGGGGTTCGTGAATAGAGTGGAGCTGGTGCAGGCCGCCGGAAGCACAAAAAACTGCTAGGATAGGCGAATCGTTTGAAAATATTGACTAGGGTCCATGCGTTCGAAACTTTTTACTGCCAGCTTGATAAGTGCGGCGCTTTTAGCGGGCTGCCAAAGTGCGCCTCAAAAAAGTCCGTACGAGTATCAGTTTGAAAAGGCGAGCGATCAGACGCTTTGTCTGCAGACGGAGCCGGCGGGCGAGGTCAGTCTTGCGCTGATGGTGCGTACGGCGCTTGAAGAAAAAGGATATCAGGTGCGCAATGTGACCGATTTCAGCGATCCTGATTGCCGTCTTTGCGTGAGGTTTGCGGTGAAGAAGGGCGAGTGGTCCGATTCCCGCATCAAGAGCGCTTCGCTTGAGTATGTACGGGGCGCTGCCGGCATACGGCACAAAGTAACGGCTGACGATTTTTCTGCCGATCGCGTCTTTGGAACTCCCTCAGAAGATCAAAGCATGATTATCTGGTCTCTGGTCGATCGTCTTTTTCCTGATCCCATGCCGTGGAAGGACGACTAGTCTGTCAGTGCTTCGTTTGCCTGCAGCACCATCTTTCTTTCCATTGTTGGACGGCCTCGCGCCAGAAGGCGCTGACGCTGTCAGCTCCGATGCGTTCAAATCCAAGGTGAGCCCAAAGCGCCTCAAGCGTGCCTAAGCGGTCTTGTGCAGTTGCAGCAGCAGCTTTTCGCTGTTTGGAGAGCTTGTTGCCGTGGGCGTCCGTTACTAAAGGAATATGCATGTATCGGGGTGTTGGCGCGCCGATAGCACGCTGCACAAGCATCTGTCGCGGCGTGTTGTCCAGCAGATCCTGTCCGCGCACGATGTCGGTCACGCCGGCATCGGCATCGTCAATGACGACGGCAAGCTGATATGCCCACAAACCATCGGCTCGACGCACAACGAAGTCGCCGGTCTCTTTTTCCACATTTTGAGTTTGCAGGCCGCACCACCGGTCAGTAAAGCTGACGGGATCAGACGTTGTTCTAAAACGCCAGGCGCGAGCTGGTCTGCCGTGCGTGCCGTTGCGGCAGGTGCCGGGATAGATGCCGCGGGCAAGTCCTAAATTTGCATCGGCAGCAAAAATTTCAGCCCGCGTGCAGGCGCAACCGTACACGAGGCGGCGGCGCCGCAGATCGTCGAAAATCTCCTCATAGCGTTCATAACGGTCATGCTGCCAAACGATCGGTCGATCGCTTGTCATGTCGTAGGCAGCCAGAAGATCCAGAATCTGTTGGTCGGCGCCGGCAATGTCGCGAGGCGGATCAATGTCTTCAATCCGAATAAGCCAAACGCCGTCATGAGCTCGAGCATCGACCCAGCTTGCCATGGCGCAGGCAAGACTGCCTAGGTGTAGCGGGCCGGTGGGAGAAGGGGCAAATCGGCCGATGTATGGCGTGCAGCTGGACATGGCAGGTTAAGAAAGATCACAAAACACAGAGTGCGGCGGCAATTTTAGCGGGCGGCGGGCAGCTTGCCGGCATTGGAAAATGCGAGTCGAAACGCTCGGAAAGAATGCCGCGGAACATTCGCACGATCGGCATCATTTGGTTGGCCTGCAGTCTTTGAAGGCAACGTTGGGCCGCTGCAGCATGCAGGCCGCGCAAAAGAAGCGGCGCCAATTGATGCAAAAGGCGCCGCTGGTTTTTCTGCGGCCTACAAGGCCGCTTTTGCTAGGCTTTAGTACTTGTCGAAGTATTCCTGCAGCTTTTTGTAATCCTTGGTCTTGGTCAGACCGAGCTGCAGAAGCACGCGGGATTTCTGCGGATTGAGCGTGCCCGAAGATACGAAGCCGTACTTGTTGTCGTCGACTTCAGCATCCTTGGTGGTAGCGCCGGTCGGAACGCGGGAACTGCGCACAACGGCAATGCCGCTCTTGGCTGCCTTTTCAAGGATCGGGAAGATCGACTTATGGATGTTTCCGTTGCCTACGCCGGCGTTGACGATGCCTGCATAGCCGGCATCAACCAAAGCTTGCGCCTGAATGCCTTCAACCCCTGCGTGGTTGTAGACGATGCCGACCTTAGGCAGAGCATCGAGCTTGCTCACGTCAAAGGGGGTCTTGGCCGTATGCGGACGAAGAGGCTTGCTTTCGTAGGTCACCTGATTGTTGAAAATCGTGCCGACCTTGCCGAAATTGCCGGCGATAAAGGTGTCAGGCTGCACGGTGTTGCTCTTGATGACGTCGCGAGCACCGATGACGATATTGTTCATGGCGACGACGACGCCCTGCTGAGCAGTATCTTTGTCGGCGGCTGTGAGCACTGCGTTGTAGAGATTGCGCGGACCGTCAGCGCCGAGTCCTGTCGAGGGGAGCATGGCGCCGACCATGACGACCGGCTTTTTGCAACGCAGCGTGAGGTTCAGGAAGTATGCCGTTTCTTCCATCGTGTCAGTACCGTGCGTAATGACAAAGCCGTCGAATTTGCTGCAGTCGGTGTTGATGGTCTTGACGAGCTTGAGCCAAACATCATCGGTCATATCCTGGGAGCCGATCTGAACGACCTGCTTGGGAGTGACTTCAGCGATCTTTGCCAGTTCAGGAACAGCGGCAACGAGATGGTTGACGCTTACCTTGCCGGAGCTGTAGGCCGAACCCGTGCTTGTGGCGCCGGCACCGGCAATTGTGCCGCCAGTTGCAAGAACTTCGATGGCCGGCAGTGATCCGGCACAGGCAAGACCTGTTGCGGCAGCCATTGCGGCGGCCAGAATCGTATGCTTGATCTGCATGATTGAATGCTCCTCTAGGTATGTGCGGGCGGCGCTTTTTGGCAAGGACGTCGCGAGCATTGCAAATAAAAGCCTCGTGCACGAAGGGAAAAGCGTGCGCGGCGCAACTGTGACTAAAAGCATTTTAGGCACATGTGCTTAGTCAATGTATAGCACTTTGATAGGTTGTGCCAGGAGGGAAAAACCGCATGAGAGGCAAGCGTATTAGGGTAATCTCTAGTGTCTTTTGAAAAAATAAAAAGAATCAAAGGGATACATGTTTTGCGAAATGCTCTGAGCATAAAAGCAAGCCATAAAAAAGCGCAGATAAAGGCAAATGCGTCTTCCAAGGGGCTTGACATGTCTTGAGGGTCGTGTACAATGCGCATTCTTCGCAGTGCGGGAGTAGCTCAGTTGGTAGAGCGCAACCTTGCCAAGGTTGAGGTCGCGAGTTCGAGACTCGTCTCCCGCTCCAAGCGCTTTCAAGAGGCGTGACGGATGGCGCGATAGCAAAGTGGTTATGCACCGGATTGCAAATCCGTTTACGGCGGTTCGATTCCGCCTCGCGCCTCCAAGACAGTCTGTGAAGAAAAATTCAAGTTGCGGGAGTAGCTCAGTTGGTAGAGCGCAACCTTGCCAAGGTTGAGGTCGCGAGTTCGAGACTCGTCTCCCGCTCCAAAAATTCGGTAAAAATTGGTTTTGCCGCATCCTTCCTGATGCGGGAGTAGCTCAGTTGGTAGAGCGCAACCTTGCCAAGGTTGAGGTCGCGAGTTCGAGACTCGTCTCCCGCTCCA
>CALXQS010000040.1 GCA_944390715.1 uncultured Duodenibacillus sp.
ACCGCCCGAGCCGCCTTCGCCGATGACGGTTGAGATCACGGGCACGCGCAGCTTGGTCAGTTCATAGATGTTTCGGCCGATGGCCTCGGACTGATTTCGCTCCTCGGCGTCAATGCCGGGATATGCGCCCGGCGTGTCGATGAAGGTAAAGACGGGCAGATTGAATTTTTCAGCCAGCTTCATCAGACGAAGCGCCTTGCGGTAGCCTTCGGGCTTGGTCATGCCGAAGTTGCGGCGGGTGCGCTCGCGGGTGTCGCGTCCCTTTTGATGGCCGATGACCATCACGGCATGCTCGGCAAGGCGGGCCAGTCCCCCGACGATGCTTTGATCGTCGGCAAAGGTTCGGTCGCCGTGCAGTTCATGAAAGTCTTCAAAAATCGCGTCGATGTAGTCAAGCGTATAAGGACGATTGGGGTGACGCGCCACCTGAGCCGTCCGCCAGGGGGTAAGCTCGCGGTAGATCTCGGCCGTGCGGCGGTTTTTTAATTTTTCAAGCTTGGCGATTTCGTTGCGGTTGGACTTGCCCGAATCGAGTTCTTCAGTTTCAAGCTTTTCAATCTTGGCGGCTATTTCGCCGAGGTCTTTTTCAAAATCGAGAAAAACGGCTTTGGCCATGAATTCTTATTCCTTATATGCACTTGCCCAAGCATCTTTGACGGGCTTAAGGATTCCTCTCATCCCTCAAAGAAGCGGCTTAATCTAATACTGTACAGGAGTTTGCGTCTGGCTGCGCCACAACAGCCACGCGGCTGCCGTGCGCCAGGGAGCAAACTTTTCGTGGCCCGCCGCCTCAATGCCGCGGCGGGCCAGAGCTTTTTTGATGCCGTAGTCGCCCGCAGGCCAGACATCCGGGCGGCCAAGCCCGAAAATCAAAATCATGTGCGCCGTCCAAGGCCCTACTCCCTTGACGGACGTGAGCACGTCCATGATCTCGGCGTCGGCAAGACGGCCGACGCGCTCCGGGGCAAGCGTCCCTTGAAGATAGAGTTCTGAGAGTCCGGCCAGAGCCTGCGCTTTTGTTTTGGAGAGCCCAAGAAGCCGCAGGCGCTCTTCGCCCAATGCGGCCAGGCGCTGCGCGAGCTCTTGCCCCGCAGCGCAGCCGGCTGCCTGCAGCACCTTCGAAGACATCGCCTTGGCTGCGGCGCTGCTGACCTGCTGGCCGCAAACGGCGCGCACCATGCTCGCCATCAAATCGGGGCTTGCCAGGAGCCCCTCGCCGCGCTCGAGTGCAAGCGCGGCAACGTCGGCTAGCTCGGGCGCCTTTTGAAGCGCCTCAATCGCCTGCGTCCACCAGCAGACAAAGGCTTGCTTGTGCGTCATCGCTCAATGGGCCGGATCCTTGGGCCTTGCGTCTATTTAGGCGCGGCGCCAGGTCGAGCCCTGCGGACCGTCTTCGACCACGATGCCCATCTGCGCGAGCTCGCTGCGGATTTCATCGGCTCGAGCCCAGTTGCGCGCCTTTTTGGCTTCGACGCGCTCGGCAACGAGCTTGTCGACGGCGGCTTCATCAAGATCGCCCGTCGCGCCTTTTAAGAAGTGCTCGGGATCAATCTGCAGGATGTTGAGCACGGCGCCGAGGCTCTTGAGGATGTCGGCAAGCTTCTTGTCGCCCGTGCGGTTGACTTCGGCGGCAAGTTCAAACATGACGCTGACGGCCTCGGGCGTGTTGAAGTCTTCGTCCATTGCCGCCTTAAAGCGCGCGCACCACGGCTCGTTCCAATCGATGGGGCCGGCCTCGGCGTTTCTGCCCTTGAGGGCGCTGTAAAAGCGCAGCAGCCCCTTGTGAGCTTCTTCAATGAGCGAGGGGTTGAAGCTGATCGGGCTTCTGTAGTGGCTTCTCAAAAGGAAAAAGCGCAGCACTTCGTTGCCGTTGCCCGAGCCGAAGCGCTCGTTGGTTTCCTTGAGCGCGTCGCGCACGGTCCAGAAGTTGCCCAGCGACTTGCTCATCTTTTCCTCAACGCCTGAGGCCGAGCGCACGCGCAGCGGCCCGGAATGCATCCAGACGTTGGCGAAGGTCTTGCCGCTGGCGCCTTCGCTTTGCGCAATTTCGTTTTCATGGTGCGGGAAGACCAGGTCGGGGCCGCCGCCGTGAATATCGAAAGTCTCGCCCAAGAAGTGCCGGCTCATGGCCGAGCACTCAATGTGCCAGCCCGGGCGTCCCTTGCCCCACTTCGAGTCCCAGGCGGGCTCGCCGGGCTTGGCAGCCTTCCAGAGCACGAAGTCCAAGGGGTCGCGCTTGGCCTGAGCGACTTCAACGCGGGCGCCGGCGCGCATTTCGTCAAGATTGCGGCCCGAGAGCTTGCCGTAGCCCTCGAACTTTCTCACAGCAAAGTCCACGTCGCCGTTTTGCGCGGCATAGGCAAGCCCCTTTTGCTCGAGCTTTTCCACGAGCGAAAGCATGCTGCCGATGAACTGCGTGGCGCGCGGCTCGTGCGTGGGCGCCAGGCACCCGAGCGCCATCATGTCTTCCTGCATGGCGCGGGTGAAGAATTCGGTGAGTTCGCTCGTCGAGACGCCTTTTTCAGCCGCGCGGCGGATGATTTTGTCGTCGACGTCGGTGACGTTGCGCACGAACGTGACCTCAAGGCCGCTGGCCTCAAGCCAGCGGCGCACCACGTCAAATGCAACGAAGGTGCGCCCGTGACCGATGTGGGTGTAGTCATAAACGGTAACGCCGCAGACATACATGCCGACCTTGCCCGGGTGAATCGGCTGGAAGGGACGAATGTCCTTGGTGAGCGTAGAGTAGATTTGTAGCGTCATGACTGATGTATCTGTGTGTTGTCTGTTCGAGTTTTTAAGCTCAGACGCGAAAAAAGAGTCCCGGCCCCTGCAGCCGCGCCGTCGATGCCGACGCGGCAAGCGGCAGCCTTTGGCTTTGGGCTTGCTTCTGCACGCACTGAAACGAAGAGAAGCAATTTCGCCCCGCTTAAGCGGCCATGAGCCCCGCGCTGATGCTATAGAATCATCGAAGTTTATCAAATCTGACCCTCGGCCCGAGCCCTTTGCAAAGGCCTCTTTTCAGGGGGCCCGTGCACTGTGCGGCAGGGCCGCTCGGCGCTTTTCTTTTTTTATAGTCAGGCGCCTTTTTTCGCAGGGGTCCTTAACGGGTTTTGTCTAAAAGTGAACAATCTACGCTCAGCCGGTTTTCTTCTTGCGGCGGCGCTAGCCGCGACGATGGCGTTCTCGCCTGCCGCGCAGGCCGTCATCATTGATCCTGATGAACCCTCCAAAATGGTCTCTCCCTATCAGTATCCGAATCTGGTCGACAAGCTCATTCACCGAGGCGAGTACAAGGATGCGCTCGCCGTGATTGAAGAGGCGCTGCAGAAAAATCCCGTTTCCGTGCAGCTGCGGTTTCAGCGCTGCGTCGCCTACGAGCGCATGGGAGACAAGGCGCATGCCGCCAAGCTCTATGAAGACTTCATCGAGCGCTACCCGGAAATCCCCGAGCCCTACAACAATTTGGCTTCGATCTATGCTGCCCAAGGCAAGCTCGATCGTGCGCAGCAGTTGGTCGAGCGCGCGCTGGCGCTGCGCCCGACCTTTGCTCTGGCCTACAGCAACCTGGGACAGATTTATTTGGCCAAAGCAAAGAACGCCTTTGAGTCTTCGCTCTCAAATGCCCCCGGCAGCCGCTCGGTGCAAAGCAAGATCAAGGCCATCGACGAACTGCTCAAGTAGCCGAGCCCCCAATTTTTTCATTGAAAGCTAGAGAACACTCATGATTGCCAACCGCATGCGTCTGGGCCTTGCCGCCCTTGCTCTTGTTCCTTTTGCTCCCGGTCTTTTCGCCGCGCCGGCGGCCGCGCCCAAGGGCGCCGTCATCGAGACGAGCCTCGGAACCATTGAAATTCGCTTTGAAGCCGGCCGCGCTCCGCTTGCCGTGCAGAATTTCGTGCGCTACGCCGAAGAAGGCCACTACGACGGCACCATTTTTCACCGCGTCATCGACGGCTTCATGATTCAAGGCGGCGGCTTTACGGCCGACATGAAGCAAAAGCCTGCGCATGCGCCGATCGTCAACGAAGCCCGCGGAGGCATTTCCAACACCCGCGGCACGGTGGCCTTTGCCCGCACGAATCAGCCGCATTCGGCGACCTGCCAGTTCTTCATCAACACGGTCGACAATGATTTTCTCGATGCCAAGAACGCCCGCGACGGCTGGGGCTACACCGTGTTTGCCCGCGTGACCAAGGGAATGGACGTCGTCGACAAAATTTCTTCCGTCAAGACAACAATGAAGCGCGGCATGAGTGACGTTCCTGAAAAAACGGTTACAATCACGTCTGTGAAAATTACGCGTTAACACCTAATTTATCGGGATGATTTTCTTTTCATAGAAATGCCTGCCGGTGTTTGCGCCATTGGTTTATATAAAGACGGACGGTGACCTACTCATGATTCGCTTTACCACCAACAAGGGCGTCTTCGACGTTGAACTCAACGAAGCTGCAGCTCCCAAGACTTGCGAAAACTTTCTCAGCTATGTTCGCGAAGGTTTTTACAATGGAACGATTTTTCACCGCGTGATTTCCGGCTTCATGATTCAGGGCGGCGGCTTTGAGCCGGGATTGATTCAAAAGCCCACGCATGCTCCGATTGAAAATGAGGCTTCAAACGGACTCAAGAACGACAAATATACGATTGCCATGGCCCGCACCAACGAGCCGCACTCGGCAACGAGCCAGTTCTTCATCAACGTCGCCGACAACGACTTCCTCAACCACACGGCTCCCACCGCACGCGGCTGGGGCTATGCGGTGTTCGGTCAGGTCGTCTCGGGCGCGGACGTCGTTGATGCGATTTCGCACGTGAGAACCTCTACGCGCAACTTCTACGGCGATGTGCCCGTTGAAGACGTGATCATTGAAAAAGTTGAAGAGATCTAGCCTTTTGTGCCAGACTCAGAAGCCGGAAGAGAACGCCCGCGCGAAGACAAAATCGAGCAGCGTCGTTTTTCCGGCTTTTTTGTTGCTGCGGCATTGAGGCTGCCGGGCAAGCGTCGTTTTGTCCTTCGGCCTTGCGCGTGCCGCAAGAATTTTGCTTGAAAGTTCCATAGAGAAGATGCCTATTACCGGCCTGAGTCTTTCCCGACCGCTTGTTGCCCCTGCCCTGATGGGCGTGGAGTGCGTCAAGGACGTGCGCAACCCCGTGTTCATTGCCGATCTGCATCTTTCAGGCAAAAGCAAGCGCACGCTGCTTTCCTTCTGGTGGTTTTTACAGACCCGCGCGCGGCGCTTCGACGAGCTTTTCATTCTTGGGGACTTCTTTGAATATTGGATCGGCGACGACGCTTGTTCGCCGGCCGAACCCATTGCGAAGGCGTTGAGAAAGTATGCGTCCCAAGGGCGCCGCGTTTTTCTGATGCAGGGCAACCGCGACTTCATGCTGGGCGAAGACTTTGCGCGCCACTGCGGCGGCACTCTGCTCAAGACGCAGGCCGTCATAGAGGTGCGCGGACAGCGCATGCTGCTTTCGCACGGCGACGAGTGGTGCACGCTCGATAACGAGTATCAAGCGTTTCGCCGGCAGGTGCGCGATCCGGCTTTTCAGACTGCTGGGCTTGAGATGACGGTCGAGGAGCGCATTGCCTTTGCCAAAGAGGCGCGCGCCAAGTCCGTGCAGACCAAGTCGGTGAAGACGGCCGAAATGATGGATGTGGTCGACGAGGCAGTGCTGGCCGACTGCCGCCGCTGGGACGCTCGGATCGTCATTCACGGCCACACGCACAAGCCCGCGCACCATGACTGCGGGACGTTTGAGCGCTTCGTGCTTCCCGATTGGAACCTGCACGGCGAACACGGCATCAAGCCTCGCCGCGGCTGGATCGAACTCGATGAGGCTGGCCGCCCGAAGCTCGTGATGCGCCACGGCGTGTTTTGGTAACTTCTATTGCTTGAGTTTTGTTCGCTATCTTTTTTTCTCAATTTTTTGAGAGTTCTATTAGTAAAAAGCTATAAGCGCGCCGTCGACAGCGTCATCAATTTCTTTTTTTGAAGTCTTCCTCAAGCACGAGCGTGCGGGCAGATGCATTTGCGCGCACAGATGAAACCGCGTCCTCAGGCCGCGGAAAAAGAGGCCTTTGCGCTGGTAAAATCAAGCGTTTAAATAGGTTTTTCATACCAATCATTTCTCAAGAGGAGCAAGCAATCTTGACGCGCTTCATAGATGACTTCCGTGTTTTGCCCGAAATGCTCGAACGCACGGCTCGTCTGTACCCTGACCGCGAAGCCTACCGCTGGTACGAATTTCGAACCAATGCCTGGGTGAGTCTCACGTGGCGCGAGTTTTCCGAGCGCGTGCTGCGCTGGAGAAGAGCTTTTGCCAAGATGGGCCTGCAAAAGGGCGCGCGCGTCGCAATGCTTCTGCCCAACTCCATTGATGCGCTCACGTTTGATCAGGCCGCTCTTGCCAACGGCTTGGTGCCTGTGCCTCTTCACGCCATCGATACGGCAGGCAGCTCCTGCTTCATTCTGAACAATTCCGGCGCAGAGTTTTTGGTCACGGTCAATTTTGCGCGCTGGAACTCTTTGGCCACCAGCGGCGTCGATCTGCCGCATCTGCGTCAGGTCGTCTTTACCAATGAAACCGACAGCGGCATCAGCCAGGGACACATCCCCTACTGCGGACTCGAGGAGTGGCTTGCAACGGGCAACGGCGTCGTCGAACTGCCCGCCGGCCCTGATGAGGAAGATCTTGCCGCGCTCGTCTACACCTCGGGCACGACGGGACGCCCCAAGGGCGTGATGCTCACGCACAAGAACGTGGTGAGCAACGTGCGTCAGATCTACGGCTATCTGCCGGTGACCGAAAACGACTGCTATCTGTCGTTTCTGCCCCTGTCGCACACCTTTGAGCGCACGGCAAGCTACTATCTTGCGGTTGCAACGGGCGCAACGCTGGCGTTTTCAAGAGGCGTTTCACGCATTCTCGATGATCTGCGCGAGGTCAACCCCACGATCATGTGCTCCGTGCCGCGGGTTCTTGAGCGCATCCACAACCAGATCATGGGCGTGCGCCGCAAGATGACCAAGAAAAAGGGCTACTTTTTCGACTGGGCCCTCGAAGTGGGCTGGCGGCGTTTCTGCAAGGAAAACGATCTGCCCGTGGAGGGCTCAAAGCGGCAGTGTCTGGACTTTTTCATTGCCGGCTACCTGCAGCGCAAGATCGGCGACTCGGTTAAGCACGTCTTCGGCAGCCGCATCAAGACTCTTTTTGCCGGAGGCGCCGCGCTCAACTACTCTGTTGCGAAGTTTTTCTGCGCCATGGGCATTGCGATTCGACAGGGCTACGGATTGACCGAGAGCTCGCCCGTGATTTCGCTTTGCGAGGAAAAGGGAAACCATCCGCTTACGGTGGGCAGGCCCCTGATCGGCATTGAGGCGCGCGTGGGCGACAATGACGAGCTGCAGGTGCGCGGACCTCAGGTGATGAAGGGCTATTGGGGACGCGAAGAAGATACGCGCCGAGCCTTTACCGAGGACGGCTGGCTCAAAACGGGCGATCAGGCCGACATGAGCGACGGCGGGCGCATCCGCATCAAGGGACGCTTAAAGGAGATCATCGTCACGAGCGTGGGCGAAAAGGTGAGCCCCGTGGATCTTGAATTTGCCATTCAGGAAGATCACCTTTTTGATCAGGTCATGGTGGTCGGAGAAAACCGCCCCTACATCGCCGCTTTGGTTGTGGTCAATCACGAGCGCTGGACGGCGCTTTGCAGCGATCTGCAGCTCGATCCCAACGATCCTTCGACGATGGGCTGCCGCGACGTCAGAAATGCCGTCATCAAGCGCGTGCGCGCGGCAACAAAGGATTTTCCCCGCTACGGGCAGCCGCGCAACGTTGCCATCATTCCTGAAGCGTGGACCGTGGAAAACGGGCTTCTGACGACCACGATGAAGCTGCGCCGCAAGCAGATTGCCGAGCGCTTTGCCGATGAGATCGAAGAGCTCTACACCGGCCACGGCGCATAAAAGCGCTCTGCAAGATGGATTGAACGCCATGGTTGTTGTTGAAAAGACCCCCAGCGCCTTTGGGCCGCTTTTTGATTCGCACTCGCACATCAACAGCGAAGAGTTTGACGCAGACCGCGAGCAGGTCGTCTCGCGCATGCGCCAAGCTGGCCTCATCGGCGCCATGGTCATTGCCTGCGACTTGGGCGAAGAAGCCAAGCTTTTTGAGGTGATCGACGCGCACCCGGATTTCCTTTGCGGCGCCTGGGCGCTGCACCCGGAGTACGAAGATCGCCGTGAGCCGACCGTTGAGGAAATTGCAGCCGTCTGCGCAGATCCCCGCATCGCGGCTGTGGGCGAGACCGGGCTTGACTACTACTGGTGCAAGGGAGATCTCAGCTGGCAGAAAGAGCGCTTTGTGCGGCATATCGAGGCCGCGCGCATGCTCAAGAAGCCCCTGATCGTGCACGCCCGCGAGGCCGAAGCTGATGCGCTCGAGATTCTGATCGACAATCGCGCGCACGAGTGCGGCTTCGTGCTGCACTGCTACGGCGGAGATGCGGATACGGCCAGGCGCGCCGTCGATGCTGGAGGCCTTGTTTCCTTTACGGGCGTCGTGACCTTTAAAAACGCAGGCGCGCTGCGCGACGTCGTCAAAGCCCTGCCGCTTGAGGCGATCATGATCGAAACCGATTGTCCCTACATGGCGCCGGTGCCCTATCGCGGGAAGCGCTGCGAGCCTGCGCTTGTCGGCGAAGTGGCCAAAACCATTGCGGCCGTCAAGGGCATTGAGCCGGAGCTCGTCGCGAAGACCACGACGCAAACGGCGCTGAGGTTTTTTCATCTGCCGGCATGCTGCCGAACAATCTAAGTAGCTTTTGGGAGAAACGTACATCATGCGGGTCAACAGTAAAACAGCACTTCTTGCCGCAGCGCTATCGGCTGCGCTTCTTGCGGGCTGCGCAGGCGCCCCTTCGTCAGAGTCGGCGCCTTCGAGCGCATCGGGTCCGGTCAGCATGGCCGGCCCCGAGGAAAACTGGGCCAACTTTGCGGGCGCCGTTGACCGTGACCGCGATGACGTCGTCAAATTCATGCTCGCCGAGGGCATCAGCCCCAACACGATCGTCAAGGGCGGAGATCCGGCGCTCGTGCGGGCCATCCGCATGGAGAGCATGTCGGTGGTCGACGTGCTGCTGGCAAGCCCCGCGCTCGATGTCGATACCGCAAGCGAGTACGGCGAAACGGCTCTGATGCTTGCGGCCTTCAAAGGCAACATGGAGCTCGTGCAGAGGCTCCTCGACAAGGGCGCGAGCATCAACCGCGTCGGAGGATGGACTCCGCTGCACTATGCGGCTACCGAGGGTCACGACGACATCGTCAGACTGCTGCTTGAGAAGGGAGCGCGCGTCAACGTGCAGACCGCAGCCGGCGTCACGCCCCTTTACATGGCCGCGCGCAAGCCCTCGCGTCAGGTCGTGATGACGCTTCTGAAGGCCGGCGCGTGGCGCGATTTGTGCAACGACAAGAATCAGTCTCCGGCCGATGCCGCGCAAAATGCCGGCGACGAGGAGCTGGCCCAATTCCTGAAGGTTGAAAAATGCGCTGCTCCCGTGACGCCCTACAAGCGCGCCGTGCCGGCAACCAGCCTGCGCCAGCAGACTTCTGCCGGCAGCGCAGCAGCTGCCGTGCCCAGCGCCAGGAACTAGCGCTTCGAGCAATGATGCAGTAGCAGCAGGCGTGACTACCCATGAGCGAACCGTTTGACTCGCTGGAGCTTCTGGCCC
>CALXQS010000041.1 GCA_944390715.1 uncultured Duodenibacillus sp.
GGGAGCCGGATGCGTTAATTGCGCATGTCCGGTTCTGCGAGGGTTGAGGGGCGAATGCCTACTCTTCTACTCACTAGAGCGCCGCAAAAAGAACTTCTCTTGCAATGAGACTCAGACCGCCGCCGATCATGAGCCACAAAAGCAGACGTCTAAACGTGCTGTCGGAGATTCGCTTGTAGAGAGCTACGCCGATCTGCGTGGCAATGAGCGTCGCGGGAATGGCAATAGCCATCATGCCGAGCGTGTGCAGCGTAAAGTAGCCACGCCACAAATACACAGCACAGGCCAGTCCCAAAATAGTGACGTTGAAAGGCCGCAAAATAGCGCTTGTCTCTTGTTTGTTCCAGGGCTGCAGAGCCGCCCACATCGTGGGCAGTACTCCTGACAAAGAGGCGGCGCCGCCCAGAAGGCCGCTTGCAAAACCCACCAGAGCGTCAGCCGCAGGGTGATCTTTTTTCATTTGCGGCAACGAGTGCTTGGCAACCAGAAAGGCGCCGTACAGAAGCATCAGACAGGCAATCGTGATCTTGATGATCGAAGCATCAACCCAAAGCAGAATGTAAGTGCCCAAGGGCATCGCAATCAGTGCCGGCAAAAGAAACCGAGGAAGCCTGTGAAAGCCCTTGGAAAGACCGCCGCGGGTGAACCACAGGCTTTGTACGCCGCTGATGACCGACATGGCAGCTACAATCGGGACGGCTTGATCGGCCGGCATGGCCTGAAGCCAGATGCCAAGCGACATCAAGGCCGTGCCGAAACCCGCCAGTCCGTTGACAAAGCCCCCGGCTGCTGCTCCCAATACGACATAGACGATGATTTCCCATTGCATGACAGTGGTGCTCTTTGAGTTGTTTTGATCTCCGAGGCTTCAGCACAAAAAACTAATGAGTTTTTTCCTTGTACTCGCACAAATCTGCAATAGGGCACTGTGCGCACTGAGGTTTTCTGGCTGTGCAGCAATATCTGCCATGCAGCAAAATCCAGTGGTGAGCATTGATCAAAAGATCGCTGGCGAGATGTTTTTCTAGAAAAGCGCCGACCGCTGCGGGTGTTTTTGCTCTAGACAGTCCGGTGCGGCCCGATACGCGAAAAATATGAGTATCAACAGCCATGAGCGGCCTGCCGAAGGCGACGTTGAGCACAACTTTAGCTGTTTTTTCTCCAACGCCTGGCAAAGAAACGAGTGCTTGAAAGTCTTGCGGAACGAGAGCGTTGTGCTTTTCGCACAAAATGCGCGAGGCTTCCACAACATGCTTGGCTTTTGAGCGAAAAAGTCCCAGAGTTTTGATAAAGGGTTCAACGTCTTCGGGATTCAGTGCGGCCATGGCTTGCGGCGTCGGGGCTTTTGCAAAAAGCGCCGGCGTGACGGCGTTTACTTTCTGATCGGTGGTTTGCGCCGAGAGCATGACGGCAATCAAAAGCTCAAAGGGCGAATTGAAGTTTAGTTCGCTCTTAGGCGACGGGCGCACAGCAGCAAGCCGGCGGACGATCTCATTACGAATGGCGTCGTTCACAATCAGTTCCTTTTTGGAGAGGAGGCAGACGCTTTTTGTAAAGCTGCTGCCAGAATGTCTGCACGCATGGCTGCATCGTGCTGAACGGATTGTGTTTTAGCATCTTTAATGCGTTTGCGTCTTTGCTGCGCCTGCAGATAGCGTTCGCGGGCGGCCAGGGCATCTTGTTCTGTCCAGGTGCGGTTGGATTCAATCATGTCCACGGCATTGACGGGGCAGGCGCAGATGCACAGTCCGCAGCCTGTGCAGGCTTGTTCGATCACGGCAAAAACGTGCTTGGCAACGCCGCTGATGACTTCCACCGGGCAGGCTGCTGCGCAAAGCGCGCAGCCGATGCAGTCCTGTGCTCTGATGCGTGCCGTGCTGTAGGGAAGTTCACGGCCAAATTCCGGATCAAGCTCACAGACCGGAAGTCCTGCGGCACGCGCGAGTTTCTTGATGCCGGCTGCGCCGCCCGGTGCGCATCGATTGATCGGTGCTCGACCTTCACTGATGGCAGCTGCGTACTGCGCGCAGCCGTCAAAGCCGCATTGTCTGCACTGCGTTTGAGGAAGCAGCATTTCCAAATCGCAGGCCTTCACTGGTAAAGTCATTACTAGCTAAATGAGCGAAACAATACGCCGCAGGATAATCTAGCCCATCCATGCGGCGTGGTGTATACGACGATTTTTTCAGATCCTTGCCGATGCCGGCAGAAAGAATCTGCAGGGCAACGTCAACTACATCCAGAAGTTTTCAACCAGCATCTGCCCAGGTCTGCCGCCGCGGGGGCTGACGAAGCCGCGCTGTTTCAGAGCAGTGCGCACAGCTTTTACCATGGCGGGATTGCCGCAAATCATCGCGCGCGAATGGGCAGGGTCAAGATCAATTCCAGCGGTCTTTTCAATGAGGCCGCAGGCAAGAGCGTCAGGTATGCGCTGATTGATCAAAGCTCCCTTTTCTCGCGTTACGCATGCCATGACCTGCAGCTTGCTGCTCTTGGCGATGTAGTGTCCAACATACTGCGTTTCATTCCAGGTGCGCACGCCGTGAACCAAGACGATGTTGTCATACTTTGCCGCAATGACAGGATCGCTGGCAACAGCGACAAATGAGGCAACTCCCGTGCCGGTGGCAAACAGCCACAGGTTTTTGCCGCCCTCTTCAAGACGGCTCTCAAGGAGCATGCCCATCATCTCCGTGTCGATCATCAGATCATCGCCTTTTTTGAGCGCGCACAGTTTTGGGGAGACCGCTCCGCCCTTGACGCGGGCGATGAAAAGGCCGATTGTGGGGGATCCGGCAGGCGTCGCAATGGAGTAGCAGCGCCATTCGCTTTCTGAGGCGCCAGGCAGGGCTACACGGGCAAATTCCCCGGTTTTCCAGCGCGTTCCTTCGGGAACAGCCAAGTCCAGACGCACGACGTTGTCGGCAACCGCAACGGCTTCGAGCACCTTGGTACGAACTTCTGCCATGCAAACACTCCTTGTGGAAATCAAAACGGTTGAGCCGCCGCAGCGCGGCGGCCAGAATCAAGGCCCGGCGATTCAGGTTTAGTGTTTGAAAAGCCAGGCGCTTTGTCAGCGCTTGAGATACTGCCGCTTGTTGGGGACGCCAACCCACTGATCGGCATCATCAGGGTAGGGCTTCTTGCGGGTGATGGAAGGCCATTGATGGGCAAGCTCGGCATTGATTTGAATGAAATCGAGCTGATCTTCAGGAACATCCTCTTCAGCAAAAATGGCTGCTTCTGGACATTCGGGCACGCACACGGCACAGTCGATGCACTCGTCGGGATCAATCACGAGGAAATTGGGGCCTTCATGGAAGCAGTCGACAGGGCAAACGTCAACACAGTCGGTACGCTTGCAGTTGATGCATGCTTCACAGACAACGTGGGTCATGGTTAAGTCTTCTCCAATACGGCTGGGGGCAGTTACGAACATCCCGAAGCCGGCAACAAGATAGTTTTGTCAGCTGAAAATGTCGGCGGTCAGTCGTCACCTGAGGCCGCCAAAGGGCCGTGCAGCAGGAGTTCTCAGACCTTCAGGTCTGAAGGCCGCTTCTTTAATGGGCTGCTGCAAAAGCGCAATTCTAGCTCACCAAAGACCACAATTTTCTTAAGATTTTTGCCTGTAGGCGAGCTAAGTCCTTAATTGACAAGGAAAGTTTGAGCAAGCACCCAGGCTGCGATGGCGACAAAAACAGCCCCTGAGGCGCAGTTGACGATTTTGGGGCCTGAAGGGCCGCTCAAAAAGCGCCTGGCGTGCGATGCAAGAATGGCAGTGGCCAGCATCACAATGAATACAATGAGGCCGTAGACCGCGATCATGATGGAGACTTGCGGCACATAGGGCAGGGCGGCATCAATGAACTGCGGCAGCACCGAGATGCCGAAGACGATCGGCTGCGGATTTGTGATGGACACAAGCACGCATTTGCCGAATTGTGCGGCTGCATTTTCTGGCTGCTGCTTTTCTGCGTGCTTTAAAAGCCCTGCCGTCCGGCTGGCGTCTTTGAAGAAATTTTTAAAGCCCAAATACAAAAGGTAGCAGGCGCCCAGAGTTTTGATGAGGGCAAAAAGCGTGGGACTGGCCGCAATGATGACGCCAAGACCGGAAACAGCCAGGATGAATAGAATCTGAATGCCGACAGCCAGACCGGCACAGCCGGCAATAGACTTTCTCCACCCATGCTGCAGGCTCAAGGTGATGGTCATGACAGAGCCGAGGCCCGGCGCCAGAATGTTCGCCGTTCCGGTGATGAGAAAGAGGTAAAAGAGCTCTTCGTTGAGCATGGCGGCTCGATAATTGCCTTGGAATTAAGACTTTTTTCTGCTCAGCCGGCAAAAAGCAAGCGCCGGGCGGGTTTCGGTAGATTCGAGTTTTTGAAGAGTCTCGCAATGCCAGAGTTCTGTTTGAGCAATGTGGTAAAACGCGTCGCCTTCAACTTCAAGATCAATTTTCGTGAGCCAGATTTCATCGACCAAATCTTGCGTCTCCCGGTAGATTTCCGCACCGCCGATGATGAACGCTTTGGGGGCGTCGCCTACAGCTTCAAGAGCTGCTTCAATGGTGCCGACAACCGTGCAGCCAGGAGCTTTGAGGTTTTTTTGCCGCGTGATGACAATGTTGAGTCTACCCGGCAGCGCACGTCCAATTGATTCATGCGTTTTTCTGCCCATGATGACAGGCGCGCCCATCGTCACGGCCTTGAAGTGCTTGAGGTCTTCGGGAATATGCCATGGCATGGTGCCGTTTTTGCCGATGACGCCGCCTTTGGCGCAGGCCACAATTTGACAAAGTTCGGTCATTTTTAAAGTTTCCGCTAGACGGCGACAGCAGCCTTGATGTGGGGCCAAGGGTTGTAGTCGACGATTTCGAAGTCTTCAAATTTGTAGTCAAAAATCGAAGCAGGCTTGCGTTTGATCACGAGCTTGGGGTAGGCGCGAGGTTCGCGTGAAAGCTGCAGCTGCACCTGCTCAAAGTGATTGTTGTATATATGGCAGTCGCCGCCCGTCCAAATGAAGTCGCCGACTTCTAGGTCGCATTGCTGGGCAACCATGTGCGTGAGCAGTGCATAGCTTGCGATATTGAAGGGGACACCCAGGAAAATGTCGCACGAGCGCTGATAGAGCTGGCAGGAAAGTTTTCCCTGTGCGACGTAAAACTGAAACAGACAATGGCAAGGCGGCAGCGCCATTTTGTCGACATCGCCTACGTTCCAGGCGCAAACCAGGAGCCTGCGGCTGTCGGGCGTGGTTTTGATGTCGTGAATGAGATTGGAAATCTGATCAATATGCCGTCCGTCTGCAGCAGGCCAACTTCTCCACTGTACGCCGTAGATGGGCCCCAGATCACCGTTCTCATCGGCCCATTCATCCCAGATGGTTACGCCGTTTTCGTGCAGATAGCCGATATTGCTGCTGCCGGATAAAAACCACAGCAACTCGTGCACTATTGATCGTATATGCAGCTTTTTCGTCGTTACCAGCGGAAAGCCTTCCTGCAGGTTGAACCGCATCTGGTAGCCGAAGACGGACTTTGTGCCGGTTCCTGTCCGGTCTGTTTTCGGTACGCCGTGGTGATAGACGTGCGAGAGGAAGGTTTCATATTGATTGCTGGGCATGACGACCTCAAGAAAAAGCAGCAGCTCAAGCGCGGCGGCGTGCGGTGCTGTCAATCTTGGTCGCAGCACTGCGGCAAAATGCGAAAGCGGCTTCTTAATGGGAAGCCGTCTTCGCCGGAAAGTGTATCGAAATTTTTAGATTAGTCCACGGCGTGAAGGTAGCGATAAAAAAGAAGCGTGAAGTGATAGAACACGGGAGCTGAAAAAGTAAGCGGCGCAAAGCGTTCCAAAATGCCGCGGCCGATATAAAGCTCTCCCTCCCAGCTTCGAGCGCCGAGGCTGCGCTTGACGGAATTGATCACGAAGTCGCCCATTGCGCAGGCTGATACGATGGCAATGGCGAAAATCGCCGTCTGCAGAATGGAAAAGGGCGTGAGCCAATAAAGGGCGATGCCGGCAACAACGGCAAGCAGACAGCCGACCGTGATCCCCTTGACGGTCTTGTTCGGGTTAAGCGCAAGCGCTTTGCCGCCCAAAGCCGAGCTTGCAAGCACGGAGAAGAGGTCGGCAAGAAACGTGATGATCAGGAAAAACAAAAGCATCAGCTGGCCGGAGGTCTTATGGCTTTCAAAGTCAAGATTGACGATGGCCGGCGCGTGGCTTACGCAGAAAACGCAGATCATCAGGCCCCATTGAACTTTGGCGACGCGCTCCAGATACCGGTCCGTGTCGTGGCTTAAAGCCGCCACAACGGGCAGGATCAAAAAGAGATAAATCGGAATAAAGAGCGTGAAGACTTGCGACAGGTTGAAGTACACCAGCGCATACTGCACGGGGATCGCTATATAGAAGGCAATGACAAGCACCCAATGATCAGTGTGCTTGATGGGCGTGAGCGCAATGAACTCTCTGAGCAGGAAAAAAGAGAAGATTGCAAAAATGACCACAAGGCTTGCCAAGCCCCACCACCAGGCAACCGTAAAGATGACGATGAGCCACCAGCCGAGCCGAACCCGCGAGTTGGCGATGGCAAGCCGGCGCCCTTGTTCAGGAGAAGTGGCGCGCCCCTGAGCCCAGAGACCGTAGATGGTGCCGGCGCCTACAAGAAAAATAAGCGCGGCAAGAATGATCAAGTACCCTTCCTGAAGGGTGACGCCAAGACGCATCATAATGTTTTCTCCTTTAGGACAGGTGTGCCAGATCAATGACAGCCTGACGCGCCCGCGTCAGAAAGTCTTCCTTGGTGTTGCTCGGATCGTGTTCAAGAGGGGCGCCGAAACGCACCGAACAGATCGTCGGAACTGGAATATAGACGCCCTTGGGCATGGCGCGGTGCAGGTTTTCAATGTAAACGGGAATGAGCTCGACTTCAGGGAATTCACGCATCAGCCGCCATAGGCCGCTTTTGAATTCACTAGGCAGCGGCTGCGGTCTTCTCGTGCCTTCAGGGAAGATGATCAGCGAGTCCCCAGCACGCAGCGCGTCCTTCAAAGGCTTTAGAGGATCAGCATGTTCAGCTCGGCGCCGGTCAATGAGCACGACATTGAGTTCAGTCATCGCAATGCGCTTGCGGAAAAAACCGTGGTCCCAGTAGTCGCGTGCGGCTACGGGACGCGTCAGTCGGCGAAGCACCGAGGGCAGCGACGTCCAAATCACGATCGTATCAAGATGGCTAGTGTGGTTTGCAAAGTAAATGCGCTGCTTTTTTGACGGCTTGCTGCCTTCCCACTGCGGGTAGGCACCGACAAGCAGACGCGTAAGCCACACGATGGGCGTCATCAACTGAAACTGAAACACGGCTTAAATTCCTGTCAAGAGGCATCTATTGAAACATTAAATTATAAAGATGCCGGGCCTTGAAGACAGAAAAGATCTCTCTGGTGTTTGACTGCATCGCACGCAGGAGCATGCAGAATGGTCAGATGAAACAGTTGGTCGCTGACAGGTGATAAGGCGGCAAAAATAAGGTTTTGAATAAAAATTGAGAGAAAAATATCAGGGTTTTGTTCTAGATCATAATGCTTACACTCGAAGTACGACCAAAGTGGATCATAATCATCCCTGTCTCAAGCGAAGCTCTTTTGCATGAGCTTTGCAGGGATAAGATTTGCAAGCAGGACGCGCTTTCGTTCTCGGCTGATTGCAGAGAGGATGTGGAAGCGGTCGTTTTTGCGGGCACATAAAAAACAGTCCTTAGTTTGGAGGGAATAGAAAGAAAATGACTTTGAAGCACAATTTTGATGAAGTCATCGATCGTACGCACACCAACAGCTCCAAGTGGCTGAAGTATCCTGCCGGCGTTCTCCCGATGTGGGTTGCCGACAGCGACTTCAAGTGCCCGCAGCCTGTCGTCGAGGCAGTTTCCAAGCTTGCTCAGTTCGGCGTCTACGGCTATCCCTATGTCAAGGAAGGCGGCTTTGAAAAGGCTACCGTGGCATGGTGCAAGCGTCGTCTTGGCTTCGATGTGCGCGAAGATCAGTGCGACTACGTTCCGAGCCTGGGCACCGCTCTGGCTGTTGCAGTGAAGGCTTTCACGCAGCCCGGCGACAAGGTTCTCATGCAGTCTCCGATTTACCCGCCGTTTACGGCAGTGACGGTTAAGAACAGCCGCACCCCGATCTACAACGCTCTGAAGTTTGTTGACGGCAACTACCAGATCGACTTTGAAGATTTCGAACGCTGCTGTGCTGATCCCAAGACCAAGCTCTTCCTGCTGTGCAGCCCGCACAACCCGACGGGCCGTTGCTTCACGCGTGAAGAACTCGAACGCATGGTCGACATCTGCGTCAAGAACAACGTCGTGATCTTCTCCGACGAAGTGCACTCCGACTTCGTTTATGCTCCGCACAAGCACGTTTCTTTGCCCACGATCTCCGAAAAGGCTCGCGACAACTGCTTGGTCGGTCTGAACCCGTCGAAGACCTTCAACATTGCTGGTCTGCGTACGGCTGCTGTTGTTACGCCGTCCAATGCCAAGCTCCAGGAAGAGTACCAGCACGCTCTGGGTGCCTGCAAGCTCGGCCGCAACATCTTCGGCGATCTCGCATATCAGATCTGCTTCGGCGGCGAATGCGACTACTACGCTGAGCAGGTTCGCGACTACGTCAAGGGCAACATCGACTACGCTGTCGAAGCTCTCAACAAGATCCCCGGCATCAAGGCCTATACGCCTGACGCCACCTACCTGCTCTGGATCGACTGCCGTGGTCTGGGCTTCGAAACCCAGGAAGAACTCGACAAGTTCGCTGTTGAGCAGTGCAAGGTTGGTCTCAACCCCGGCGAATCGTTCGGCATTGAAGGCAAGTGCTATCTGCGCATGAACCTGGCTTGCCCGCGCTCCTACGTGGTTGAAGGCTGCAAGCGCATCGCTGAAGCTGTTGCCAACATGAAGAAGTAATCTCTTCATTAAATAGCTTTTGCAGCAAAAGAGGGGAGACTCCGGTTGGAGTGCTCCCCTTTTTTTAGTGCGCCCGGCATGGGCATGTTCTAACGGGTGAAAGTCCCGAGCGCAGGAGGTAGCACCAAGCGCATAGCCA
>CALXQS010000042.1 GCA_944390715.1 uncultured Duodenibacillus sp.
GGGGAGCCGGATGCGTTAATTGCGCACGTCCGGTTCTGCGAGGGTTGAGGGGCGAATGCCTACTCTTCTACTCACTAAGTTGAGACAACAGCAGTCCGCCATAATGAAAAACGGCACATTTTCCAGGGTACAGGCGAGAGCTGATAATCAACGCAGGAAAACTCAAAAGAAAGTCCCTGCCAAACTTAAGATTGCCGCTGCACAATTAGTGCAGTGCAAGAGTGTGTTGCGCCTTCGACGCAACAACACCCTCATACTTGTTTCATCCTAAAATGTTACGTACCACGGTGTAGTGCATTATAAATGACAGCGCAAACACAATATCACTACAAAGAAGAAGTCAGTCGTAGGAGAGATTGATAGGCTCCGATTACATTTCTATAGAACGGACTGGCTTAGTATGTCGTCTTTAACATGGGTACGATACCGTGTCGTCTAACACCTTGGTTCACGGTTAAACCAGGTTTGGTGATGGCTTTGGCTTCCTTTGCAGAGAGAAGGCGTGCGGCTTGGGGTATGGGGTACTCCGTTTTGGCGAGTTCGATCCACGTTTTAATTCCTTATACCAAAACTTGTACCATAAAAACGCGGATGCATGCGGAAGCGGACGAAGGAGGGAATTGCCGGAAAGCATTGAAAAGCAAGGGATAATAAAAAATCCGCGGATGCATAAAAACATCTGCGGATTAGTTTTTGGTGGAGATGAGGAGGATCGAACTCCTGACCTCTGCATTGCGAACGCAGCGCTCTCCCAGCTGAGCTACACCCCCGAATTTTTTAAGCAAACCGCACCAATGGTTTGCTTCAGACCGCGTATTGTGCCCAAACACGGTCGAAATTGCAAGTCGGTCAGTGATCAAAGTGCAAGAGCTTTTTCCACAAATTCCTTAAACGGAGCTATGCTCTTGGGCTCAACGAGCGTGTCGACAACCTTGCCGTCTTTGAGAAGCACAAGCGTCGGAATGTGGCGCACATCGAACTTTTCCTTAATGCCTGGATTTTCGTCAAACATGCAGCTGGCAAAAAGAAGCTTGTCGCCGTATTTTTCTGCAAACTGACCAAAAAAAGGAGCGATGCGCTGGCAGTCAACACACCACATGGCGCCAATGGCAAGAAAGACGGGCTTGTCAGACTTGGCAACGACTTCTTCGTAGTTTTGGTCGGTAACCATATGGACTTGAGACATAGAGCTTCTCCGCAAAAAAAGAAAATTTTTTGATACAAAATCGCGAGATTTTGCCTGTGTTTGCCAATACTATCAAAAACAGAGTGACTTGTGACCGCCTGCTGCCCAAAGCTTGCAGATTGAAACATCTGAGAATGAGCATTCGCTTCGTATAATCACTTGCTATGAGGAAAAATAAAAAACCGGCCATCGCAAGCGAATGGCGTGAAAACAAAGAAGCGCAGGATCGTGCTGAGCAGCAGGCCGAGCGAGAACGACTGCGGGCAGATCGCTCCCGCAGGTTTGCGGGCGTCAGCGCTTTTTGCAAGCACCTTCTGGCAAGCACGGGATGGGTAGTTGCCATTGTTTTAGCCGTGCTGCTTGCGCTTGCGCTTGCTACTTATGCGCCTGGAGATCCAGGTTTTTCTGGGACCGGTACGGAACGTCCGCAAAATTTGTGCGGCATTTTGGGGGCGTGGATATCCGATTTTCTTTATTGGCTCTTTGGTCGCTCGGCATGGTGGTTCGTTGCCGTGTTTCTCGCGTCTGGAATTCGTCTCGTGCGCATTCTTTGGGCACGCAGCGAAGCCAGTGCGCCGCGCATTCATCCTTGGTTGATGACGCTCGGCATGTTGGTGCTGATGACTGCCTCTGTGGGGCTGGAGACTCTGCAGTTTGGTTATTTGGGACGTGCATTGCCGCTGGGGGCTGGCGGGTTGTACGGTCAATATGTGGCAGGCTGGGTTACGCCTTATCTTGGCGTCTGGGGCGCAACGTTTGTGTCGCTCGTGTGCGTTGCCATTGGAATGGCATTCGTTTTCGGTTTTTCTTGGTTTGATGTGGCCGAGCGCATCGGGACGGTGATTGAATCCATCGGCAAACTTTTGGCGAGTTTGAGGCCGTCTAAAAAACAGGCAGTGCCTGAAGCGGGGCAGCCGTTGCAGACAGAGGGGATTGCCGCGCCCATGACCGATGCCGATGAGGCATTGGGAGCGAGGACAAAGCCCAAAAAGACGCGCCCGATCAGCGTGGCTCCTGCTCAGGCCGCACCTCAGCCCTCAAAAAGCGATTTGGCTGCCCGTCAGCCGGAGCTTTTCCCAAAGCCCAACGACGGCAGCATCTTGCCCAGCATTGGACTGCTTGAGGCGCCGGCATCCAATCGAGCCGGCATTACCGAAGATGCCGTGCGGGTGACAAGCCGCCTCATCGAGAGCAAACTCAAGGCCTATAGGATTGATGCAACCGTTGTGGGAGCCCAGGCTGGTCCCGTAATTACTCAATACTGGCTTGAGCCGGGGCCAGGGGTCAAAGGCAGTCAGATTGAGGATATCCGCAAGGATCTTTCTCGTGCTCTTGCCGTGCCTTCGGTGCGCGTTGTTCCTGTGATTCCCGGCAAGCCCTACATGGGTCTTGAAATTCCCAACGGTTCCTCTCAGCGGTTGTCGGTTTATCTTCGTGAAATCATCGGCAGCGTTGATTTTGAGTCGAGCAAATCGCCCCTGTCTCTGGCGCTTGGAAAGGATATCGCCGGCAAGCCCGTTGTGGTTGATCTTGCCAAGCTGCCGCATCTTTTGGTTGGCGGAACGACGGGTTCGGGCAAATCGGTGTGCATCAACACCATGATTCTCTCGCTCTTGTATAAGAATGAGCCAGATCGTCTGAGGTTGGTTCTCATTGATCCCAAGACTGTTGAATTTTCTCTTTATCAGGATATTCCGCATTTGCTGTGTCCGGTTGTGACGGACATGAACAAGGCCTCCAATGCGCTCAATTGGCTGGTGCAGGAAATGGATCGGCGCTACAACCTGATGAGCAAGCTTGGCGTAAGAAGCTTCGACAGCTTCAATGAAAAAGTAGGCACCGCGCTCAAGGACGGCGCTCCGATCATGGACCCGTTTGACGTTACGCCGGAAGATCCGCAGCCGCATACGCCGCTCAAGCCGTTGAGCTACATCGTCTGCTTTATTGACGAGCTTGCCGATCTGATGCTGGTCAACCGCAAGCAGGTTGAGACGCAGATCATGCGTCTGGCGCAAAAAGCTCGAGCCGCGGGCATTCATTTGGTGCTTGCGACGCAGCGCCCGAGTGCCGACATCGTGACCCCGCTTATCAAGGCCAATATCGTGGCCCGCGTGGCGTTTCAGGTCGGTAGCCGCTACGACAGTCAGGTGGTGCTCGATGAAGGCGGGGCGCAGGATCTGCTTGGCCGCGGCGACATGCTCTTTAAGCGTCCCGGACAATCGCCGCAGCGCGTGCAGGGCTGCATGGTGGAAGAATCCGAAGTGCTTCGCGTGGTCGATGAGCTAAAGAGCATGGGGGCGCCCGAATATATCGAAGGGGTGACGGACTCTGATGAGGGTTCGGCCTCGGGGGGCTCGGCCGGCTTTGGACTGCACAAGAGCGGAGACGTTGATCCCCTTTATGATCAGGCTGTGTCCATTGTTGTGGAAGAAAAGCGCGCATCGACAAGTTATGTGCAGCGGCGTCTTGGCATCGGCTACAACCGTGCGGCGAATCTGCTTGAGCGCATGGAATCCGACGGCATAGTGAGCAAGCCCAATGCAGCGGGCAAGCGTGAAATTCTCGTAAAGAGCGAGGGGGGCGTGTTATGAAGCGCAGAGTCTTGATTCAGACAGCCGTGACGGTTGGTTTGGGATCACTGATGGGTGTGCGGGCCGTGCTTGCCAAAGACGTGAGCGGCATTGAGCTGCTCAAGCGTTATGTCAAAGAAGTTGAGCGAGCAGAAGGCGGCTTTGAGCAGGTCATGTACGACAAAAGCGGCAAGAAGGTTGACGGTCCGCTTCGGGGGATGTTTGCCTTTCAAAGACCGGGGCGTTTTGTCTGGGAAGTGAAGACCCCTTATCCGCAGAAGATCGTTTCGGATTCAAAAACCATCTATATCTGGGACCCGGATCTTAACCAGGTGACCGTCAAAGGCCTCACGTCGGCAGTCTCAAGCACGCCGGCGTCTATTTTGTTCGAGAAGGGGGATGTCGAAAAGACGTTCAGTCTCGAAGAACTTCCCGCAGAAGAAGGATGCCGCTGGGTGCGGGCGCGCCCAAAGACTGAGGATCTCACATATGCGTTCATTGATCTGGGATTTGATGCCAGGGGGTATGCAACCGACATGAAGCTTCATGATCACTTTGGACAGACGACGGTGATCAAGCTGTCCGGCATTGTGATCAATGGAATCCTTCCTGACAGGCATTTTGAGTTTGTCATTCCCCAAGGAGCCGATGTACTGCGAGACAACAACGAATAGGTCGATCAAAAAAAGAGCTGGGTAAATTCCTGATATAGCGATTGCTGAAATGCCTCAATGGATGGCTTCGGCGCCCCTATAATGGGAGCACCTTAAGATTTTCCAGCTTTTTTGTAATGCGGTCGTACATGTCTTTTCCGATGCGGCTCTATCGCATCGATCAAATGATTCAGGAGGCCGGGTTAGTTAGTTTTGAAACGTTGAGATCGGCACTGCAGTGTTCGGCGCCGACGCTGAAAAGAGATTTGCGCTTCATGCGCGAGCAGCTCGGGGCGCCCATTGAATATTCGTTTGCCAAAAACGGGTATTACTACTCAAACGATTCCAAGCATACCTCCCGCCAGATCGAAAGGGCGCAGGACAAAGCTCCTGCTGCCTGGTATTCAGCCAATGAGCTCAGAGTGCTCATGACGATCCTCGGAGAGCTCGATCAGATTGAATCTGATAAAAAAGGGCTTCTCGCAGGCGATATGCGCGCGATGAGAGCGCGTCTGCTTGCGTGTGTGCGGGCCGACAAGATTGCCGCGCGCGAGCTCGTCAAGCGGGTGAAGGTTGTTTTGCCCGAGCATGTTGAGGCAAGCGTTCCGTTTTTCGGCGTTGTGGGCGAGGCGCTTAGTCGTCGCCACCGCTTGCGGATTACGTACTTTACGAGAAGCAGAACGGCAGAAAATGCCCGAGAAATCAGTCCGGTGAGACTTGTTAACTATCGCGGGCACTGGTATGTGGACGCGTGGTGTCATCAGGCAGAGGCGCTCAGAACATTCAATGTCGAAAACATCCTCAGCGCAGAAATTTTGAGCAAGAAATGCCGCGTTGTGGCCATGCGTACGGTCGAAGAAGAGCTGGATAAAACCTACGGCATTTTTTCTGGCGGCCAGCTGCAGCGCGCCGTCATAGAGATCGACTCAGTGCTCGCCCCTTATGTGACGGCAGAAGTTTGGCATTGCGATCAGACACTGAGAAAGCAAAGCGATGGAGCTGTTGTGCTTGAAGTTCCTTTTGCCAGCGAAGTTGAGATAGCTGGCCGTATTTTGAGCATGGGAAGCCATGCGAAGGTGACGGCTCCGGAATCGCTGAAAAAATATCTTGCCGATGAGATCGGACGCATGTCCAATGTTTATGGCGGCGCAGCGCTTGAGCTGCAGGGGGGAGAGTAAATGGCGCAGACCAATACTTCGGCCCCTCGCAAGCGCAGACCGCGCCGCAGCTATCAGGCTCCAGCAAAGAAGTACAGCAAGCCGTTGCCGAAAATCTTTTTTTGCGGTGATCCGCATGGCAGCTTTGAGTTCATCAACGAAGCCGTGGAAAAGCATCATCCAGACGCGGTTGTGATTCTGGGCGATCTGCAGCCGCATGACGATATCGAGAAAGTGCTTGCCAAATCGCTTGAGTTGACGCAGATTTGGTGGATCCCGGGCAATCATGATACGGACACCGAAGAGTGCTACGACAGACTCTGGCATGGCGTGCTTGCCGGCAAAAACCTGCATGGCCGCGTGGGAAATGTTGCCGGCATTCGGATAGCCGGTCTGGGCGGTGTTTTCCGTGGTCAAATCTGGATGCCGGATTCAGAGCCCAACTACCGATCAGCGCAGATTTTCATCAAGCGCAGTCCTCGTTCCAATCTGTGGCGCGGCGGACTGCCCAGACGTCACCGCTCATCGATCTTCCCCAGCGTCTACGAGGGACTGGCAAAGCAAAAGGCTGACGTGCTCGTGACGCATGAGGCGGCTGGCTGCCACAAAAAGGGGTTTGCCGCCATCGACAGGCTGGCAAAAAATCTTGGCGTGCGCTGGCTTTTTCATGGACATCAGCACGAAGATCACGTATACGGTCAGTACAAGGGGATGACTGTGCGCGCCGTCGGCTATCGAGGCATTGTGGATCTGCAAGGCAACGTGATCCGTGAGGCGGAAATCGATCCGAGGGATCTTTTTGCGATGCAGTCTGCTGGTGAAGAGCCGCCGCCGGAGGTGCTCGACAGCGTGCAGTTTGATCCTATGCCGAGGCCGCTGCCGCGCATGCGCAGAAAGCGGCGCCGTTGCGGCGACTGGTCTGGCTCTCAAGAACCTAGCCGCGCGCAGGATGCCCAGAAAAAAGCGGACTTGAAGACGAGCGGCTAGAGGATTTCGCTCAAAAGCTGAAAGCGCACGATTTCGCCCTTTCTGATGAGTTCCGGCTCATGGTCCAGATGCAAAATCGCTTCGGACTGGGTGACTGATGTAAAGGACGATGAGCTTTGATTGCTGGTGGGTTCCAGTACGGCGGCGCCGTTTTCGTAGCCGGTGATGACCGCGCGCATGAATTCGGCTCTGCCGGCTTTCTTTTTGATGTCGCAGCCCGCCTTGCCCAAACGTTCGATCGGCCATAAATTCTTGGTATGTCCCTGCATGTGCAGGATTGCGCCGCGAACAAACTCTAAAAACGTGATAAAGCTTGCAACCGGGTTGCCGGGCAGGATGAAGACGGGTTTTTGCCCGATGCGGCCAAAACGCATTGGACGGCCTGGGCGCATGTTGACGGTCCAGTTAAAGACTTCGCCCAAGGATTGAAGCTGTTGATGTGAGAAATCAGCCATGCTGTCGGCTGCTCCGCCAGTCATGATGATCATTTGACTGCGGTCGTAAGCGTGACGCAATTCTATTGAGATGCGGTTGGGATCATCGGGAATCGGATCCGAGCATCGCACTTTGCATCCAAGCTCCGAGAGCAAAGAAGTAAGCATGACGCCTGAGGTGTTGTAGACGTGATGCCGCGGCAAAGGCAAGCCCGGCTCGATCAATTCATCGCCAGTGATGATGACCGAAACGATCGGAGCATGGGAGACCATGACTTTTTTGATCCCGACAGAGGCAAGCAGCGCGAGGTGGGAGGACTCAAGGCGAGTACCAGCTTCAACCACTACGTCTCCAACTTTGATGTTTTCGCCGACGCGGCGGACATTGGCTCCTTCGCGGATGCTTGAAACATCGAAAGAAACTTCTTTTTCGGTAAAGTCGGTCTTCTCATAGGGGATCACTGTGTCGCACCACTCAGGAACAGGCGCGCCTGTGGTGATGCGCACGGCCATGCCGGACATTTGCGGCGTGCGTTGCAGCGAACGACCAGCAAGACTGGTTCCAAACAGCGGTAAAGTTGCACGCGATTGATGAGCAATCTCGGCATGCTTGAAGGCGTATCCATCCATAGCCGAATTCGTGAAGCAGGGAAGGGGCACGGGGCTCGTGATGGATTTGACAAGAATGCGGTGACGAGCATTAATCAAGGAGACTGTGTCGGCTGTAGGAATGCGGCAGCAGTGCGCCAGAATGAATTCGCGTGCCTGATCGACTGTGATAGATTGTTGAGAAGATGCCATATGAGCCTGTTTGTCGTGTAGCAGAATGAATCGTTGCATTTTGAGCTTTGCATAAAGCTCTTTTGGCGTTTGAGCATTGGAACTTGAGCAAAACACCGGTCATGATAGAGAAGAATAACTCCCTGAACGAACGAAAGCACAAGCCCCTTGTCTGTTTGGACGACGTCACGGCAATTGTACTGGCAGGAGGTGCGGCTACGCGCATGGGAGGCGTGGACAAAGGGTTGGTCAAGCTCAATGGACGCCCCCTTGTGGAGCATGTTCTCTCACGCATCAAGCCCCAATGCGGCAACGTCGTAATCAGTGCCAATAGAAATCGCTCGGAGTATGCCAAATATGGCTATGCAGTTGTGGGCGATTCGCTTGAAGGCTTCCAAGGCCCTCTTGCCGGCATAGCAGCTTCCCTTGCAGTTGTTCAAACGCCTTTTGCTGTGGTCGTTCCCTGCGACAGTCCGTTCATTGCGCTCGATTACGTCCAAAAGTTGTCGAAAGCCTTTGTTGAGAATGGCGTGCTTGCAGCGGCTGCGATGGCTGAAAGTCGCCGCCAGCCAGTTTTCATGATGCTGCGCACTCAATGTCAGCCATTGCTGGAAAACTATCTAAGAGCCGGGGGCAGAAGGGTTGGAGCATGGTTAGAGAGCATGGCAGTGTGCTGGGTTGAATTCTCACGATTGGCTGATTTTGACAATCTCAATTCACTAGATGATGTAATGCGTGCTCAGCTGCAGAATCCCAGCTAGCGCTGTCGAACGCGGCGTCGATAGAGCAAGGAACAAAATGTATTTTCAGAGGCGAAATTTCCGATATCGTCTTGAATTGAAAGGAAAAACTTCTACAGAACAGAAAGGCGAAAAATTTTTTTATGACAAACGCTTGACAGAACCAAAA
>CALXQS010000043.1 GCA_944390715.1 uncultured Duodenibacillus sp.
AAAAAGTATCCAAGAAGGTGCGTTGGATCCAAAAAATTTTTGACAACCCGCACGTCAGGTACGCTGCGGCAAGTGTCGACTGTTAAACCGCCTCGTTAATAGAAATGCAGCAGGCTAAATTCGAGCGCCGGCTCTTCGCGTTTTCCTTGAGGCGAACGAAAATGAGTCGTGTTGTGGTGTGACGCGACTAAAAAACAAGGAAAATCAAAAGTTTGCAGATTTTTTGACTTAAAAATTCAAAATTGTCCAGCTTTTCACAGCTGCTGTGGAAAGCTCAACAGTCTGCACGACTAACCTATTGGTCAAAAAAGGAAATTTCTTCGTGCCTAAAAAATAGGCACGAAGAGAAGCAACCGGCATGGGCTTCGATCGGAATTCGCGAAAAAGCTCGTTGTGCGCGAGTTGAGAATTTTTGCCCGCGAGGCAGCTGCATGAGTGCTTGTGCTGCTGAGCGTTACAGAGCACCGAATGAAGCAATAAAAAGCGCCGTTATGAAGGCCGACGAAAATGCCCTGCAGAAAATCAAAATCTTCTGCAGGGCAGGTGTTGCGAGCAAAAAGAATTTAATGCTGCAGCGCCGTGTTCATGAACTGAGCAATGTGCGTGAGTTCCTCGGGGCAGATCTCGTGCTCCATGTTGTACTCGCGCCAGATCAGCGTGTCGACGTAGTGCTCGACAATTTCCGAGCTCTTTTGCGCGATGAGCGGATTGATGACGCTGTCAAACGAACCGTGTCCCATGAAAATGGGCGTGCCGCGGCCTGCGGGCGTGATGTCCTTGTCAAGCAGTTCAGGTGCAGGCAGATAACCCGATAATGCAATGCAGCCGGCAAGCGTGCGGGCTTGGCGCAAAGCGCAGTAAAGCGCCATGGCCGCGCCCTGCGAAAAGCCCCCGATGAAGATTTTTTCAGCCAGCAGGCCAGAACTGACGACGTCGTTGATGATCTGCGAAATGCGCAGGTGCATGCGGGCAAGGCCCTGCGTGTCTTCGGGCGAGGTGAAGTTTGCGTTGAGAAGATCGTACCAAGCACGCGTCGTGTAGCCGTTGTGTGCGGTGATGGCAAGTTCTGGAGCATTGGGCAGAATGAAGCGTGCGGCAGGGCCCCCGAAGTCAAGGATTTCCTGAGGGAAGGATTCAAAATCATGCGCATCCACGCCAAGACCATGCAGCCAAATGACGGTGCAGGCCGGTTCCAAGCCGCCTTGCGGATCTTTGACGATGAGCTCAAGGGGTTCGAGAGCATTGCGCGGGCGGCTGTTGAAAAGCGGCACGCCGTGCTGCACGCTGCGTCTGGCAATTGCCTCCGGACTCATGCGCGGACGTTCAGAGCGCTCAGTTCGCTCCGAGCGCACGGAGCGCGCCTGGCGGTCGGCGGCAGTGGAAGACTCGTTTTTAAAAGGATTGAGAGCCGCAGCTGAAAAGGCTGCGGACTGCGCCGATGTTCGGCCAAGCGCAGATGTCTGTACGGGTTCTTCGCTTCGAAGCGCCTGTGGTGCGCTGACGGCGGGCTGCTCGGCGGCAGCAGGAAAATCTCTCTGAGGTTCTTCGGCTTGCGTGCTGCGGACGCCGACGGGTTCATGGTGCGGCTTGTTCTTGGGGCGAAAAGCTGCAACGATCTCGGGATTGGTTTCGATGCGCGGTCCGCCAATCAGATCGATGCAGTAGGGGATGGAGGCAAAGACGCCGGCGTCGATGACGTCTCCGGCATCGTTTCTGAGCCCTTCGAGTGTTTCGGCAATCGCTTTCGGACGCCCGGGAAGGTTGACGATGAGTGCGGCGTGTCCGGGAATTTCGCGCAAAACAGCAACTTGGCGAGACAGGATGGCCGTCGGCACGAAGTGAAGCGAGATGCGGCGCATCTGCTCGGCAAAACCAGGCATTTCACGCGTTGCTACGGCAAGCGTTGCCTCCGGCGTGACGTCGCGCAGCGCGGGACCAGTGCCTCCAGTGGTGAGAACAAGGTCGCAGCCGACGCGATCGACAAGTTCGCGAAGCGTTTCTTCGATTGTGTAGCGATCATCGGCGATGAGCCGTTCATGGTACTGCACAGGCGAGATGATGGCGTCTTCGCACCAGGTGCGCAGGGCCGGCAGTCCTTCATCTTGATATTCGCCGCGGCTGGCGCGGTCGGAAATGGAAACCAGACCGAGGATGAGTTCGTTTGGTGTGCAGCGTTCAGAGGGCATTTTCTTTGCTTTGCTTGATCAAAATTTTCACGGACGGTCCGCAAAAAAGCAGGAAAGTCCGACAACAGAGATTGGACTTTGAGCCTTTAGGTATGTTCGGGCTCATCTTTAGCGTTTAGACCATCCTCGAGAACAATGGGCGGCAGCTCCAGCGCATGGATGAACCGATAGAGCTCGCGTGCGGACTTCGGAGGCTTGGCGGCCTCTTTTTCCTTGCGAGCGGCGCGCACAAGCTGCCGCAACCGCTGCACGTCGACTTCGGGGTGCTGTTCGACATAAGCCGTGAGGGCCTCGTCCGAGGCGAGCATGGCCTCGCGTGCTCGTTCGGCACGGTGGTGCGCGGCAACAGCTGCGCGGCTTTCACCTGTAGCGCGGTCGATGGCCTCGCGCACGGCATTTGCTTCAAGCCTGCGCATCAGCTTGCCGATGAGCTGCATCTGGCGGCGCATAGCGCCAAAGGACTTCATGCGCTGGTACTCGACAATGGCTTCGCGAATGTCTTCCGGCAGATCGATGCGCTCGAACTGATCGGCAGGCAGACGCGCAAGCTCTTGGCCAAGCTTTTGCATGGCCTCTGAGTCGCGTTTTTTCTGGGATTTGGATGGTCCGAGATCTTCGTCTTGTTCGTCGACGGCTCGGGTATCGTAAAAAGCTCTTTTCATAAGGCTCTGATTCTACCTTAGAGGCCGTGCAAAGCTGAGTCCATGCATCGCATTGGACGAAGCAATAAACAATTTGAAAACAATTCGTGATTTTCTTAAAAGAGAGAGGAGCGCAAACCCAGTAGACTTCGCTTTACACAAGCTGCAAGACTTTTCGCGCCCTGCGGCTTGTTTTGCCGTGCCCGACAGAAGCATTCAAGACCGCTTTGTGAGGCAGATGAAAAACGGCTTCTTCATTGCACTACAGGCTTGTTTTGCAATGAGCAGACGTGAGATGCCGTCTCAGACGACCGGCCGGCGCGACAAAAGTTTTTTACAAGGAATATTCGAAGTGTCTTTCAAGAGAATTGCGCTTTTGATTCTCACCAACATTGCCATTGTGGTGATGCTGGGCATTGTTCTTAATGTCGTGAGCATGCTCACGGGGCTTAATTTCGGCCAGATGGCCGGCAGCAGCCTGAACATGACGTCGCTCTTTGTGTTTGCGCTTGTGGTGGGCTTTGCCGGCTCAATCATTTCGCTTCTGATGAGCAAGACCATGGCCCGCACCTCGATGGGCGTGCAGCTGCTCAATACGGAAAATCCTGCGCCCGGTTTGGAAGCCTGGCTTGTGGGCGTCATCCGTCAGCAGGCCGACAAGCTCGGCGTGAAGATGCCCGAGGTCGGCATCTACGAGGGCGAGCCCAATGCCTTTGCAACTGGAGCAACGAAAAACAGCTCAATGGTGGCCGTTTCCACCGGACTGCTGCAGATGATGAATCAAAAGGAAGTCGAAGCTGTCTTAGCCCACGAGATGAGTCACGTCGCCAACGGCGACATGGTGACCATGACGCTCGTGCAGGGCGTGATGAATACCTTTGTGGTGTTTATTTCCCGCGTTGTCGGCTGGGTTGTCGATCGCCAGATTCTCAGAAATGAAAGCGACGGCCCGGGTGCCGGATATTTCGTGACCAGCTTGGTGCTTGACATCGCGCTGGGCTTTCTGGCCGGCATGGTCGTGGCGGCATTCTCGCGCCACCGCGAATATCGAGCAGATGAAGGAGCTGCGCGCGTGATGGGAGAGTCGGCGTCCATGATTTCAGCTCTGCAGCGGCTGGGCACCATGCAGCCGGCTGAGCTGCCGGCTTCCGTCAAGGGGCTTGGCATTTCAGGCGGCATCGGCAGCCTCTTTGCTTCGCATCCTTCGATTGAAGACCGCATCGATGCGCTGCGCCGCATTCAGATGTAAGCGGCAGAAAGCCGCAACGCTCTTCTTGCGTTGATGTTTCGATTGTCGCCATGTTCGGATTGCCCGGGCATGGCGAAATTTTTTGTGCGCGGCGGCGCGTCTGAACATTTCGCAAAGCACAGTGCCTTTGTAAAAAGCTTCCGTCGCAGGAAGAGTTTCTCAACTATCCCGCAGCAGTCAGAAAATTAAGCGAAAGCTCAAGAGCGCAGGCTTTTCATCAGAGTCGGGTGGCCGTCTTTTTCCGTCCATGCCCTGTCTTTGAGCGAGTCAAAGAGAGCCTGCGCGCGTGTTTTCTCAACATGAAGCTCGGCGGCGATGCGTCTGATGCTTGCCTCTCGATCAAGGACCAGACATTCTCGAGCGGCCGACAGAAGCGGGTCCGTGCTCTGCTCGGCCAGCAGAGGGCAGCTGGCGCGGCTCAGGGCGGCTCTCATGCCGGCGGCAAGGCTTTGCACGAATTTATCCGTTGTATTTTTCGACGGCTGCGGCAAAGCAAGCATGAGACAGTTTTCCCAGCTTTGAGCGCAGGCGTTGAGCCGTTCTCCCGTTATGCGTCGGCCTTCATCAAGCGGTTTTCCCAAAATGCCTGAAAGACGCGCTCTTGCCTGCGAGGTGTTGGCGGCAAGCCATAGATATCGCGACAGGAAAATGATGATGCGCGGACGGCGTCTCTCCAGTACGGCAACCAGTTCTTCGATTTTTTCGGCAATAAGAGGAACCATTTGCGGGCCGTGTGCATCCTCAACAGGCCTTTGAGGCCACTGAAGCGTAAAAAACTGCCGCTCAAAAGCGCCTTCTTGGCCGCGCATGCGCATCGGCTTTATGCCCCACAACGGGAACCACTCAATAAAGCGCTCAACAACGCATCCGCGATCGATGCTGTTGTCAAAGAAGTTTCCCTTTCGCAAGGGCTTTTTCACAGGCCCAAGTCCAGGCATGCAGACAACAAGAATGCCGCCGCTGGAATTTTCCGGCGTCTTGAGGACTTCCGGCAGAGGTTGAAGGCACACAGTACAAGCTCCGCGAACAATCGATCAATGTCTGCGAGCGGCAGGCGCAGCGCAGGAGCACGACAGGTGCATGACGTGCTCAATCATGTGATGCAGCGCCTGGGCAAGCTCCGTGTCGGCAGCGCGATAAAAGACTTCCTTTCCTTCTCGGCGCGTCACGACAAGACCGCTTACTTTCAAAAGCCGCAGATGGTGCGCTACTGCCGGACTGCTCATGTCCATCAGAGCAGCGATGTTGATAACGCATTCTTCGGAGTGACAAAGCAAAAGAAAGATGCGGCAGCGGCACGGGTCGCTCAACTGCTTGAAGACCTGCGCGACAGGCTCGAAGGCGGCCGAAGGCGGCATCTGAGAAGCCGAAGCGCTGCTGGCACTGCCATGCTGGTGAGGAAGTACGGATGAAGACGGCATTGAAGAAAGAGAGATTTAAATTAAACGATTGTTTAATCTTGACATCGATTGGTGAAGCGATTATAGTTGAGCCAGTCGATTAAATGGTAGTTTAATCGTTTATTTATTCTTTTCCTATTTTTTCATCAAGGAGGAGGCGTCTCCTAATGCATGACTGCAGAGGTTTTAGAGCGCCGGCACGCTATGAAGAAGACGTACGAAATTGAAGTTGACTGCGCCAACTGCGCCCGTGAAATGGAGGAGGCCGCAGCCAAGATCGAGGGTGTTGCCGAGGTGACGGTGAACTTCATGACGCAAAAAATGATCGTCAAGTTTGCCGAAGGCGCCGAGCCCGAGAGCGTGATGCAAAACGTTCTTAAAGCCTGCAAGAAGGTTGAGCCTGACTGCGAAGTATTCATCTAAAAAGCTTTGCCGCATAAGCGTCGTCTTGCCTGAAGCCGGCGCTTTTTTTAGAATATACAATTAAACAAATGCTTAATTGTTTGAGCGAGCAGCTTTGTCTGCCTGCTTGAACAATCAGAACAAACAGAGTCGATTTATGAAAGCCAAGCAAAAGAAGATGCTCGTGCGCATCATCCTTGCCGCCGTCATGATGATTGCCTTGATTTTTGCGCCGGTGTCGGGCTGGCAGCGGCTGGTGCTTTATTTGGTGCCGTACTTGATTGTCGGCTACGACATTCTTCTGAAGGCGGCCAAAGGCATCAGAAATGGGCGCATTTTTGATGAAAATTTCTTGATGACGGTGGCTACGCTCGGCGCCATCGGCATTGCTTTGTACGATGATACGGGCGACTACACCGAAGCCGTGGCAGTGATGCTTTTCTACCAGATCGGAGAATGGTTTCAAGGCTATGCCGTCGGCAAGAGCCGCAAAAACATCAGTGAGCTGATGGACATCAGGCCTGATTACGCCAACATCGAAAAGGACGCGGCTTTGGTTCGCGTTGACCCTGACGAAGTGCCCGTCGGGACCGTAATCGTCGTGCAGCCTGGCGAAAAAGTGCCCATTGACGGTGTGGTCGTGGAGGGCAATTCAAGCCTTAATACCAGTGCGCTCACCGGTGAGAGCATGCCTAGGGACGTCGGCGAAGGGATGGATGTTGCCAGCGGCTGCATCAATCTCACCGGTCTCATCAAGGTTCGCACCACCAAGCTTTTCGGCGATTCGACCGTTTCTCAGATTCTCGAACTCGTTGAGAATGCCAGTTCGCGCAAGTCTCGCTCGGAGGCTTTCATTACGCGGTTTGCCCGCGTTTATACGCCGTTTGTCTTTTTCAGCGCCCTCGCGCTTGCCTTGCTGCCGCCCTTGGTGCGCGTCTTCGGCATGGGGCTCGAAGCGCAATGGAACGATTGGATTTATCGCGCCTTGGTCTTTTTGGTCATCAGCTGCCCGTGTGCTTTGGTCATCAGCATTCCGCTGTCGTTTTTTGCCGGCATTGGAGGCGCGAGCAAAGAAGGCATTTTGGTCAAAGGGTCCAATTATCTTGAAGCTCTCTCTGAGACCACTACGCTGGTGATGGACAAGACAGGAACGCTCACGCAGGGCGTTTTCGAAGTAAGCGCCGTGCATCACAATACGATCGATGAAGACCGGCTCATTGAGCTCACGGCTCTGGCCGAGAGCGCTTCTTCGCACCCCATCAGCAGGAGTCTGCAAAATGCATACGGCAAAACGATTGACCGCAGCCGAGTGACGGACATTCGTGAGTCGGCCGGGCAAGGCGTGAGGGCTGTCGTTGACGGGCATCAGGTTGCCGCCGGCAACGAAAAGCTCATGAAGAGCATCGGAGTTGAGCCGATTTCGTGCCGCAGTGCCGGAACCATCGTGCATGTGGCCGTTGACGGATGCTATTGCGGCCACATCGTCATTGCTGATCGCCTCAAGCCGCATGCCGTGCGCGCCATTGAAGAGCTCAAGAAGGCCGGCATCAAAAAGACCGTGATGCTCACGGGCGACAACCGCAAGACGGCTGAAGTCGTGGCGGCTGAGCTGGGGGTTGACGAGGTCAAAAGCGAACTCATGCCGGGCGACAAGGTTCGTGCCGTTGAAGAGCTTCTAGCGCATCAGCGCTCGGGCAAGCTTGCCTTTGTTGGCGACGGCATCAATGATGCTCCCGTTCTGTCGCGAGCCGACATCGGCATCGCCATGGGAGCCATGGGGTCGGACGCTGCCATTGAGGCCGCCGATGTGGTGCTCATGGACGACGATCCGCTCAAAATCGCAAAGGGCATCAAAATCTCGCGCAAGTGCCTGCGCATCGTCAAGCAGAACATTTGGTTTGCCATCGGCATCAAAGCGTTGTGTCTGCTCTTGGGAGCTGTTGGTCTGGCCAACATGTGGATGGCGATCTTCGCAGACGTCGGCGTCATGATCCTTGCCGTTTTGAATGCCATCCGCGCATTGTTCGTCAAAAATCTATAACTTGAGGCAAGCGTTCTTTTTGCTCAGCGCCGAGCTTTGAGCCCGCGCATCAAGACAGCCTCCGACGCACGCATTTCTTTTGTCCCAAACTCCCGGTTGACTGATTCATATAAGCACTGATCAAAATCAATCAACCGGCAAAATGACAGTTAGATGCCC
>CALXQS010000044.1 GCA_944390715.1 uncultured Duodenibacillus sp.
ACGTCAGAATTCTGCTGATGTCGATGTTCTTTCTTCAGCTTCCATCGCGCAGTCGGCGATGATTTTCCCCAGCACGCGCGCACAATCTCAGAACACGGATGCCGTCATCACCATTGCCGTGCCGGATACGGCTGATCTGAGGCTTGAAAGGCCGATGGTGCTTTCGACGATTGAGAAAATCAGCCGTGCGATGCCCGAAACGCAGTTTCGTCTGCGCATTGTTCTGACGGCTGACGGCAGTGCGCAGCTCGCAACGCTCAAGCCCGATTTTATGTTTGCTCCGGCGGGTGCCGTTTCTCGTTTCTGTGTGGCAGCGGGAAGGCATTGAGGCGTACCGCATTGCCACGCGCAAAAATGCATTGGCAAAAGAGGCTGGAAAAAGCGTAGGTTCCGTGTTTGTTGCCCTTAAAAGCCGCAGCGACCTCAATGACATCAAGGATCTTAAGGACAAAGTCGTGGTGGCCGGACTGCCCGATTCGGTTCCCGGCTGGCTTGCAGCGTTGGGAGAAATCCAAAAAGAGGGATTTGATCCGGAAGAATTCTTCAAGTCTTCAGAGTTTCTATTTGACTTTTACCCGGAAATCATCGCTTCCTTATGGGGCGGGAAGGCCGATGCCGCGATCTTTCCAACTTGCCTACTTGAAAATCTGCAAGAACAGGGGCTGGCCGCGACCGACCAGCTTAAAGTGCTTCACGAGCGCAGCGACGAAGCGCTCGCATGCAAGCGCTCGACGGAGCTCTATCCTGACATGAGCTTGGTGGGATTTTCCTGGACGCCGGAAAAGATGGTGCGCGATGTGACTGTGGCGCTCATGAGCGAGTCGGACAATGATGAATTTGAATGGCTCTCGTACGTGTCGCACGCCAATGTGGATCAATTGTTCAAGGACTTGAAGGTCGGGCCTTACAGCTACTTGCGCGACTACAGTCTTCAAGGGCTTTATGCGCGTTATCCGGCTGTGTTCTGGGGCATCGCTGCGGCGTTGGTTCTGCTGGTGCTTCACGGCGCGCTGCTGCAGATTTTGGTGCGCAGACGCACGCTTCAGCTCTCGCAGACCGTTGCCGAGCAAAAGCGCATGGAACAAGAAGCGCGAGAGCACCGCCGAAGACTCGGACACTTGGAAAGACGAAACATCGTCAATCAAATGTCGGGAATGATTGCCCACGAGATCAACTCGCCTGTGGGCGCAATCTGCAATTTCAAGGCTATTCTCGACATGCTTCTCGAGAAGAAGGTTCAGAGTGATCCCAATATTCGAGTGGCGCTCGACGGCATTGAGAGCGAAGCGCAGCGCATTGCGGGCATTGTCGGGCGAGTGAGAAGCTATGCCAAAAAGCAAAAGTACGCCCACAAGCTCTGCGATCTGATCGAAATTTGCCGTCGTGCCGTGCGGGCGCTTCAGGTGAGCACTTCGGTGAAGGCCGATGTCCGCGAGCACTACAGAATCGATCAAGCTGCCGTGGTGGGGGATTCGCTTGAGCTCGAACTGTTGGTCTTGAATTTGCTTCGCAATGCCAGTGAAGTTCAACCGCAAAAAGGGCGGCGCGTGCGCATTGAGCTCACTGTCGAAAAGCTTGACGACGGGCGCTTTCGCATCGAGGTGCGCGACAACGGCAAGCCGCTAAGCGACGAGCAGTTGCAGAGGCTCGCTACGATGATGCAAAGCGTCAAGCCGGAGGGGCTCGGCATGGGGCTTTCGATTGTGCGCGGCATCGCCGACAGCCACGGCGCAGAGTTTGAGTTTAAAAAAGGCTCGCAGGCAGGGCTGGTGGTTTTCTTTACCATAGAGAGTGCCGGCCAAGAGGCTATGCAAAAGCTCAAAATTCGTGCTGAACAACAAAGCTGATGATGCTGCAAAAAGGAATGCAAACGTGACGACAGAACTTCCTCTGATCAGATTGGTCGATGACGACCAACTTTTTCGCGTCTCCCAGACGATGCTTCTGAAGGCCCGCGGCTGGGAAGTTGAGGAATACGAAAGCGGAGAGCAGTTTTTGCAAAATGCAGATCTGCGCAGGCCGGGCTGCATCATTCTCGACGTGCGCATGGGCGGCATGAGCGGCATGCAGGTGCACCGCGAGCTGCTCAAACGCGGCTGCAGACTTTCCGTTGTTTTTCTTACCGGGCACGGCGATATTCCGATGGCCGTGCGCGCCATGCAGCGCGGAGCGGCGAGCTTTCTTGAAAAGCCCGTCAAGCCTTTTGAGCTCATAGAGGCCGTGCAGAAGGCCGTTGAGAGTTCGCTGCAGGCGGCGCAAAGGGACGAACAGGCAGTCAAAAACAGAGCTCTTTTTGATGAGCTGACTGCTCGGGAAAAGGAAATCGTCATGCGGGCAGCGCTCGATACCCCCAATAAGATCATTGCTCGAGAGCTCGGCATTGCAGAGCCGACGGTGAAAATGCATCGCGGTCACGCCTTTGCCAAGCTCGGCGTCAAAAGCCCCTTGGAAGCCTATCGTGCTTTGCTGCGGCTTGGGGTGATGCGCGACGATGGTGCCTCTGACTGCGAAAGCAAGGATTAAAGCCATGATCAGACGTCGCTGGCTGAGCGGGATTTGTTGTCTTTCGGTTATGAACATGCTGTCGCTGCGAAGCGCTTTTGCTGCTGCGCAGCTTGTGCAGGAGCAATCCGACGTCGCTGGCGGAATGTTCGACGTCATCGTCGTAGGTTCGGGCATGGCGGGACACTGTGCGGCGATATCGGCAAAGCTCTCGGGGGCGCGCCGCGTGCTCATTGTCGACAAGGCGCCGCTGGCGGGAGGACATACGGCGCTTGCCAGCGGCTCGATTGCTTTTGTTGATGCAAGACGGCAGGCTCGTCAAGGCATTGAAGATTCGGTTGAAAAATTCATAGAAGATGCTCGCGCGGCAGGAGGCGACATCAACGAGGAGATCGTGCGCTGCTTTGCGCAAAATTCCGGCCCGGCCATTGATTGGCTGCAGTCGCAGGGCGTGCGTTTTGCTCCCAATATTTTTCGCGCCTACGGCGGCTTGCATCCGAGATGCCTGACGGCTTTCGGAAATATCGGCGCAAGATACTACATTTCCAAGCTTCATGAAAAAAGCCGAGAACTCGGCATTGAGACGCGGCTCTTGACAAAGGCTGAGGGGCTGCATCGGTTTGAAGAAAATCTTCTTGCGCTGCGGCTTCTGGACAAGCGAACGAATTCCGAATACATGGTGCAGGCCCCGAGCATCGTGTTGGCCACTGGGGGATTTGGGGCCAATCTGGCATTGCGCATGCGCTATCGGCCGGAACTGGATCATGAAATTCCCACGACAGCCAATCCTCGCGGGCTTGCAGAGGATCCGGCAACGGGCGACGGACTTTTTCTTGCGCAAAGCCTTGGTGCGGCATGGGCTGACATGGATCGCATCGTGATGCTCTCTTACTGGGGAGGGCGCATGCTCGACTACATCGGTGCGGAAATTTATGTTGACTCAGAAGGAAGACGCTTTGTCGACGAGACGGCGACAACTTCGAAAATTGCCAAGGCGATAGCAGCTCTTGCGGGCCGCTCTATGTTTGTGATAACGGACGCCAAATCGGATAAGGGCGTCAATGTGGGCGCCAAGATTGCCGCCGGCAGCATCCATCGCTCGGATTCGGTGGCCGAGATGGCTTGCGAGATGAAGGTTTCTGCGGTTCAGCTGCAGCGCACGCTCGATGAATACAACAAATGCGCCCAGGACAACAAGCAGGATCGCTTTGGCCGCAGGACTTATCTGCAGACCATTGATCAGCCGCCTTTTTATTGGGGGCAGGAGCGATTGATGGTTCATGCAACGCTCGGAGGACTCAGTACGGACGCCAAGGCGCGCGTGCAGAGCGAGAGCGGTTCCGTGATCGAAGGTCTTTTTGCTTCCGGCGAGGTCGCAGGCGGCATCTGGGGAAGCGATCGATTGGGAGGTACAGGTCTTTTGCAGTGCCTTGTGCAGGGGAAAATCGCTGGAATAGAGGCGGCGCGCTGCGCTGCAGTCTCGGCTCGAAGGTCTTGAAAATTGAGGCTGCGGCAGAGAAAAAACGCCCGTACTCTGGGAGAGAGACAGAGTACGGGCGAATTTGTGCTGAAGGTTTTTTGAGGAACCTTTAGGCCTTCATCTTGGCAAACTGTTCGCCGGCAATCATGCCGAAGGTGAGTGCATCAATGACGGCAACCGTGCCCAGGCGCGATGCTCCGTGCACGCCGCCCGTGACCTCGCCGCCGGCGTACAGGCCCTTGATCGGGGCATGCGTCGTGGCCGAAATCACCTGAGCGTTGTTGTTGATCATGACGCCGCCCATGGTGTGGTGGATCTTCGGGCAGACTTCGATGCCGTAGAACGGGGGCTTGGAGACGTCGAGTCCCTTGTTGAACTTCAGAATGCGGTTGAAGTCCTTGTCGGTGCCTTCCTTGACGAAGTTGTTGAACCGCTTGACCTCAGCAAGGAATGCATCCTGCTTGATGCCGAAGTGCTTGGCCAGAGCTTCAAGGGTATCGAACTTCTTCACTGTGCCCATTTCAAGCGGCAGCTTCACAAACGAGGGATTGATGGCCTTGACGATGGCGTCGTCGCATACGGCGATCGGGTAGTTCTGATCGGTGCCGATGACCTTAAAGAGAGCATCAGCCTTGATCTTGCGGCCGGCGTGCTCGTCCATGAAGCGTTTGCCGGTTTTGCGGTTGACGACGAGACCGAGATCCATGCAGGCGTGGTTGGTGAAGTTGACCGAAACGCCGAAGCCTTTTTCGTGCGGATTGCAGTAAGGCAGGAACTGCAGCCAGCACAGCTGAACCGGAGCGGCGCCGATGCCCAAGGCCTTGATCAGCACGCCGGCCGTAGCGCCGGGCTGATTAGTGGAGTCGGTCGAGGGAACAACGCGCGGATCCTGAATCTGACGGAACCAGATGTCGCGGGAGAAGCCGCCTGCGGCGAGCATGACGCCGAGTTTGGCTCGAACTGTATGGCTCTTGCCGGTCTTGTTTTCAAGATCGTCGCTGGCAAGCTTGTTGTTGAAGCGATAGCCGGAGCGGTAGGTGACTCCGAGAACCTCGTTCTTGTCGTCGCTCACGATGAAATCGTCGAACTTGGCGCGGGTGCGGATGACGACGTTTTTGATCTTCTTTAATTCGGCGTGCATCGGACGGATGTATCCGGAGCCGGAACCTGCCTTGATTTCATAAGAACGAGGAACGGAATGGCCGCCCTCAAAAAGCATGTGATTGGGAACGAATTCGCAGCCGCAGTCGACCACCATTTTGATCGTGTCGTTGCAGCGGTCGGCAATCGTTGCGAGCAGATTTCTGTGGTTGATGCCCAGACCGTCGCGCAGGCAGTCCTCAATAAAGAGCTCCTTGCTGTCCTTGATCCCCTGAGCCTTCTGAACAGGGTTGCAGGGGCAGGCAACGTTGCCGCCGCAGATGGCGGAATTGCCGCCGACGACGCTCATCTTCTCGAGCATCAGAACGCGCAGACCGGCGCGCCCAGCCTTCAGGGCGCAAGCCATGCCGGCAAAGCCCGAGCCGACGATGACGACGTCGAATTCTTCTTCATAGGACTTGACGGCCGAAGCAGGGATTCCGGCGTTGGCAGCCGCGGCAGCCACGAGTGCTCCAGAGGCGGCAACAGCGGACTTCAGAAAACCGCGGCGGGAGGTATCAACGTTTTCCATGATGTGAAATCCTTTTTCGAAATGAAATTTCGTTTTGGAGGTGAAAGTTTTCGCTAAGTAAAAGGCCGGACGTCCTCGCTGAACTGCTAAAAGGCGCGAAGCTTCATTTCGTATTCGAAAGCTTTTGCTTCTGGCCGACGTCTGCGCCATGCCGAAATTGTCAGGAAGTTCGGCTGGGTGCGATACATCCCGCGGGATGCATCCCGCAGGATGTGGCGACGGTGCTGCCGTGATCATCACAATTTCTCCGAAACCCGATGCGCGGCCGATTCGAGCGATCGAACAGCGCCAAAAACATATTTCAGGAGACAAAGATCATGACGAAAACCTCATTGGCGGCAAAAACGGCACTCTTTGCCGCAGCCTGCACACTTTTTGCAGCTGCTTTTCCGGCTTCTGCCGCCGACAACTTTTTGGCTGACCGCCATAAGGCAAAGGGGCTGAGCTGCCAGATGTGCCATGGTCCGGATTCGAAGAATCCTCAGACCCCCACGATTGAAACCTGCACGGCATGCCACCAGACCGACGCTTTGGTAAAGAAGACCGCCAAGGTCAAGCCGACCAATCCGCATGTTTCGCCGCATTACGGAAAAGAGCTCGATTGCACAAACTGCCACATGGGACACATGGAATCGGAGAACTTCTGCAATCAGTGTCACCAGTTCAATTTCAAGGTGCGCTGAAGCCCATAGGCAAGCCAAAGGATGATTGATTGTTTTGTCGCTCAAACAAGAAAGGAAAAAAGATGCACGCGATGAAAAAGACATGGATTGCCGCGGCGGCAAGTGCTGCCGCAGCAGCCGCAGCAGCGGCCGATGTCACTGTCTATGGCCTGATTGACTACGGCCTTATGTACACGGGCACGGACAACGGAACGGCAACGAGCCATGTCACGGAAATGACCTCAGGCAAAAACCTCGGATCTCGTTTCGGCTTTAAGGGAACGGAAGATTTGGGCAACGGATTGACGGCAGGCTTTATTCTGGAAAATGGCTTTAGTGCGGATACCGGCTCGTTGCCGGCCAATGGGAAGTTTTTCGATCGAGAATCGACGATTTATCTCGATGGAGCCTTCGGCAACGTGAAGTTCGGCCGAATGACCCGCATGACAGGCTCAACCGGCTCATCGTGCTTTTATGCTGGAAGCATTTCACCGATCTCCACGGGTTATGGCGATACGATTCCTGGCTACAACGCAATCATGGCCGGAAGCTTGCTGCGCTTTGACAATGTCTTTATGTACTCGACGCCGGACTTTGCAGGCCTGAAGCTCTATGTGCAGTACTCGGGCGGTTATGTCCTTGAAGAAGACGAAGTCGAAAATCAATCGTCAGCAGATCGCTACTACGGCCTTGGCATGACCTACAAAAACGGCTCCTTCAACATGGCGGCGGCCATTGAGCGCTTTAATTGGAAGAGCTTTGACGCTAAGACCGCTTCTGCAGATGAAACCGACGATGGTCTGGTTGTCTCCGCAGGCGGCGCATATGTCTTCAACGCAGTGAAGTTCTTTTTAATGGGAGCATATTTTGACCATATGCCGCTGTCGATGGGCTTTTTTGGCGATGAAGATAAGGTCAAGTCAGTCTTGGCAAACGAAAATCTTCAGGGCTGGGGCATCAACACCGGCATCAATACAGCAGTTTTCGGGGGCAGCCTGCGCTTGTCCCTTGCCTATTTGAATGCTGAACCATCAGATGGCGCGTTGGGCAATCACGATATCGACCGCAGCAACGTGACGATTGGCTGGGAAAACAAGCTCAGCAAGCGCACGACCTTTTACATGGGCGCGGCCTGGACGCAGGATGATTATCAAGTGCTCACTGCCAAGAGGTACAGCGCAACCGTCGGCTTGATCCATAATTTCTAAAGGGCGTAGGCCTGATCCGCACATCAGCAAGACGGTGAGGCACTCAGTTTTTTCTCCTCGGAGCACCGAGCAGGGTGTGAACCCTGACGTGCTCAAATCAGCGGCGTAACGGCTCGCATTTTGGGAACCTTCTGGTGCCCGTTTTTTTTGAGGAGGGGAAAGCTAGTTGATTGAATTGAAAGGAAAAACTTCTACAGAACAGAAAGGCGAAAAATTTTTTTATGACAAACGCTTGACAGAACCAAAA
>CALXQS010000045.1 GCA_944390715.1 uncultured Duodenibacillus sp.
TCTTGGCACCGGGTTTATTCAAACGAGTCTCTGTCCAGCAGAGTACTCTCAATCGTTGCTGGTCGACACATCAAAAAAGCCCTGGAGGCATGTTTCATCCTGCCAGGGCGGAAATGGCCGGCCCTCCATACACTCTTAGCGAGAAGTCACAAAAGTCGGCAAGCTGCCGCCGCGCCAGGAGCGACGGCACGATTTCGACGGCTCTTTTTTTGCAAGCGGCCTTGCATTCTGGTCTTCTCGAGCCTCTGGGGCAAAGGCGTGCTTTGCTACTTGATCTCTTGCATGAGCGCTGCGATCTGCACGATATCCGAGGGCAGCGTTCTGCAGCAGCCGCCCAAGCACACGGCTCCCAGGGACTTCCATTTGGAAATGAAGTTTTCCCAGCCCGGGCCGGAGACCGGATGATGCCATGTCTTCGTCGTCGGATCGTATGTTTCTCCTGAATTGGGATAAACGATCATGGGCTTGTCGGTGACCGAGGAAATGCGCTTTAAGGCGTCGACCACCATTTCGCGCTTGACGCAGTTGATGCCGACGGCGTCAACCAATGGATTGCTGCCGCAGACTTCAGCGGCCTCTTCAATGGGCGTGCCGTCGGCGATGTGAGCGCTGTCTTTGAGCGTAAACGTCACCCAGGCCGAGACGTCAAGCTCCTTCATCATCTCAAGAATGACTTTGACTTCGTCAAGTCTGGCCTGCGTTTCGACGGCAAGAAAATCTGCCCCAGCCTCAACCAAAGCCTTCATGCGCAGCTGATGAAATGCCCGATATTGGCTCTCTGAGAGATGATATGCGCCCGTGTACTCAGCGCCGTTGGCAAGATAGGCTCCGTAGGGACCCACGGCGCCGGCAATGAGAAGCGCTTTCGGATCTTTGTCGGGATGACAAGCCAGAAAATCGGCGCGAGCTTCCTTGGCAAGCGTCACGGACTGCGCGATGAGATCGTATGCAGTTTTTGAGCTGATGCCCCGTTCGCTGAAGCCGGCCTCGGTTGCCTGGTAGCTCGCGGTGATGGCGACATTGGCTCCGGCTTCGAAGTAGTCGGCGTGAACCTGGCGAATCTTTGCCGGCTCTTCAATGAGCACGCGCGCGCTCCAAAGCTTGTCGTTCAAGTCGCAGCCGGCCTTTTCAAGTGCGGTGGACATCGCTCCGTCGATGACGACGGAACCGGTTTGACGAATTAAATCAGCTAAAAGATGCTGCGCCATTCTGGCCCCTCCCTTCATAATTTTTACGGTTAGAGAGGATAGCAAAAAAGCGCTTGCCGCCGTAGCGATGTCTTTGCAGCTGGTGCCGATCAGCGTGCGGTACACGCCGCTGCTTGACAGAAACAGATCGAGCTTTTTCTGCCGCGTATAGTCAAGAAGCTCGTCAACCGAGAGATAGGAAATTTCAAGCCGATGCGTGCGGTCAAAAGTCTTGTGAACGACGTTGAGAAAGCTGTCGATGATTTCTCTGAAGTGAAGATGCTCCTCGCAATTGGTTACGCCGACGCGAAGAGTCGGCAGCTTCTGTGCGCCGGCTCCGTCAGCGGCCAATGTCGGAGGCGCTGCAAGCGTTAAGCTCAGAGCGATAGATGCTAAAAAGCGAATCAAACGCAAAGCCATTGAATCCATCGAGCAGCCGTTCGGGCGGCGCAGGAATCTTGAGCTGAGAAGCGCTGGCAATGGCGATGACGTTCTTGAAGCCCAGACGCGCCATTTCGTTGGCGACTTCCGTCTGTCCGGTTTCGTCGGCAATGAAGCGCTCTCCCTTCGGGCTCACCGTAATCGAACCGTTGATGTTCATGACGTGCCCGCGGAAAATCAGACCGCGGCGATTGGCGACGTCCGTCGGCGCGCCGTAGACATAGATGCCGCAGTAATTCATGTGCGTCGACGCGGCGCCGATCTTCTGGGCCATCTTCAAGCCTTCGCCCTGGCAGTTGGGCGACGTGCAGGTCAAAGCTCCCTTGAAGTTGAGCAGGTAGCCGTCGATCATGTCGAAGTTGGCGCCGAAGCCTCCGGTCGTGAGAACAACGGCTTTGCGGGTGCGGATGAAGCGCTCTTTTCCTTCCTGCTCGACGCGCACGCCGAGAACCTTGTCGGCCTTCTCGTTGGTGATCAGCTCGACGGCCTTGGTGCTGCACCGCACTTCAATGCCCATCTTTTCAGCCTCCCTGCACAAGAGCTCGATATATTGAGCGCCGGTATTGCCGTTGCACATGTGCTGACGCAGATAAGTGAATGCCGGATTGGGAATTGGATTAAAGCGCACGCCGTGATCGTAGAACCAGTCGTTGACGCGGCCGGAATTCCTTGCATAAAGCTCGGTGACTTCGGCAACGGTCACATTGCCGCCGTAATTCATGATCTCCTTGGCAAAAAGCTCCGCCGTGTCCTTCGTGATGCCTTTTTCCTTTTGCGTCTTGGTGACGGCAGCGTTGAAGGCACCGGCCGAATAGCTCGTGGAATTCAAAATCGGCGCAACAGCCTTTTCGATCACAAGAACCTTTCCGGCTTTGGATTCGCCGGCGCCCATGGCTGCCGACATCCCGGCGCCGCCCGCGCCGACGATCAAAACATCAACGGTTTCGTCCCATTTCTTGGGCTGCAGGACGGCGGCTTGGGCGGCAGGAACAGCCATGGCGGCAGCAGATGCAGTACCGACGGCACCGATGGCTTTGAGCATTGAACGACGGGAAATCGAATTCATTTTCTTCTCCTCTTGATGGACGAGATCCATATGGCTCTCATTGAGGGAAATTGTCCGAATCCGCCGCACTAGTGTGCTTGCCGAACGTCAACGATGTGCTTGTCGCAGACAAAAACGCCGCCGGCGTGCTTGTGCATGAAGCCCAAGCAGACAAAAACGCCGCCGGCGTGCTCGAAGCTTTCGCTCAGGCTGCTCAAGCGCTCTGCGTTGACGTTGATGCCGGCCCCATCGAGAAATTCGTGCGTCAAGCCGCCTTTGATCGAAAACTGCCAGCCGCCCGACTGCGTGCGCACATTTTTGCCGAGCACCAAACCCAATCTGCCGGTCAGGCTCTCGGCAGCTTCCTGCTCGGCGCGCATGCCGTTTGAAAGTGCAAAGCTTTGTCTCTTCACGCTGAAATACGACAACTTCAGCTGCGGCTCGGCCAACCACCTCTGCTCCATTTCCAAGGCAAACTTGTGTCCGGCTTCCACGGACAGCAGCCGCAGCATCGGCTGGCCTAAAAGAGCGCCGTATGTTCCGACGCGCTTTCCGACTTGCGCGCAGACTTCGATCTGCGGCAAAAACCGGTTTTCTTCTGGAAAACCGGCCGGCCGATCAAATGCGCGGTCTCTTTTGCCTACAGAGCTCGAATGCGCTCGATCTGCCTGCCCGGATCCACCACGACTGCATTCATGCCGCGCGCCTGAACCGCTCTGCGGCCGCGCTCGGTGCAGATTACGGCGGCTCCTTTGGCAACGACCTTGCCGTCGAACAAAACCTTGCGGCCGGCGACAAACGAAGCTTTGGGCGTTTGAGTGGCGAGGTCGTAGACGGTAATGTCGGCATCTGCGCCCGCCGACAAGTGGCCTTTATTTTCCAGGCGCAGCATGCGGGCCGGATTGAGCGAAGTCTTCTGCACGAATTCGGAGAGCGTCAGAATGTCGAGCTTGACAAGCGATAAGCCCTGCGAGAGGATGACGTTGCGCGGTATGCAGCCGCCGTCGGTCGAAATGGCGTCGACCACGAACGCGCCGTCGTCGCGCTTGGCCTGCGCCAGTGCAATGCGCGGCAGCGGAGGATTGACGTTGAAGCTGCCGCCGACGTCCGTTCCGGCAGCCTCCCAGAGCTTGAGGGCCTCCGTACCGGTTACGAGGTCCGAACAGCCGCCCGCGTCGTAGACGACGAAAGCCTTCTTTGCGAGCAGGGCTGCGCGCACGCCGTCTTTATCTTCCGAAAACCCGAAGCGGCGCAGGCAGTTGCCGGTCACCTTGGACTGAATTCTGCCGTCCGAGCCGCATGTAAGACGCGTGCCGTTCTTGGGCGAAATGTAGCTTTCGCAGATGATGTTCGGGTTCTTCTTCAAAAGCTCGACGGCGATCTCGGCTTCCTCCATGTCCGGCTTGACAGCGCCGCGGCAATAGGCGTTGATGTGCGCAAGATGCAGCGGACACCCGTCGGCCATTTCCACGGCTTCGATCATGCCTTCGATGTTGGAGCCGTGCTCGCTCGTGCCGGCGTGCCAAGCGACATAAGCACGGCGCTCGAGCGCGGTCTTGATGAGTTCGGATGAGACGGCCGGCGTCAAAGGATAGTGGCCGCCTAGAAGCTTGACGCCCAAAGCCCCCTGCTCGAGCGAATCGTCGATGAGCGTCTGCATTTCAGACTTGCTCGGCGCATTGGTCTTGAACGTGAACGGAGGCGAAGCAAACTGCAGGATCGCCATATTGATGCCTGCGCCGTACTTCGGAACGTTGTCGAGAATGTCGTCCAAGGGGCCTGCCATATCAAGGCACGTCGTCACGCCTGCCTTCGCCAGCATCTTGGGCCCGAAGGGCGAACCCCACATGGTTCCGAGATGCACGTGGCTGTCGATGATTCCCGGCTGCAGAATCAGCCCCGAGAAATCAAGGACTTCACGAGCATCGGCAGGCAGATCGACGCCGACTTCGGCAATTTTTCCGTTTTCAACGGCAACGTCGCGGACATCGTTGATGCCGTTTAGCGGGTCAACCACGTGCGCGTTTTTCATCAGCAAGTCGTACATATCGCAGCTCCTCACTCAGCAGCTTCGCATGGAGTTCTCATGCTGCTTTTGAGCATAGCGCTTCTGTTTGACATGCGGCAAAAAAAGCATGTGCGGCTTAGGCGTGTCAAGCACTTTCCGGAAATCGTTTCCGGCATGCGCAAAAAACATGCATTTTCAATCCGGACGGCAGAAAAGAGCCCGATGATTTGAGGCGCTGCGCCTGACGCTGCAGATCTTCTTTCTGATCATGCGAAGACACGCGCGCGTACCCGAC
>CALXQS010000046.1 GCA_944390715.1 uncultured Duodenibacillus sp.
CCTCATACTTTGCAGCAAGCTGTGGCGGAGCTCCGCTGGAACGGATTAAGGAATACATCAGGCAGCAGGATTCCCCGGATTAAACAGATGCGTCTTCTATCTCCGCCCTGAAGAGACCGAGCTTTACGACGCGTTTTGGTAAGCATGTACTTCATAGCTGATGCCTTTCTCGAAGAAATTCTCAAAGAAGACATTCCCTACGGCGATCTAACGGTCGACCTTTTGGAAATCGAGGACAAGCCCGGAAGAATTCTCTGCTGGCCCAAGGCCGAGATAGTGATCTGCGGCGCGGATCTTGCAGCTCGGCTTTTCAAGAAAGTCGGTCTCGAGGTTGAACAGTGCGCCCGCGACGGCCAGAGGCTTGCTCCCAAAACGGTCTTTCTCAAGGCTTTCGGCAGCGCCGGCCGAATTCATGCCGTCTATAAGACTGCTCAGAACATCATGGAGTACTGCTCGGGCATTGCCACTCGCACTGCCGACATGATCGCCGCAGCGCAGGCCGTCAATCCCAAGTGCCGCGTCGTCACCACGCGCAAGCACTTTCCGGGAACAAAGGTATTGTCTTTGTATGCGGTGCAGACGGCCGCTGCAACGGAACATCGCACCGGACTGTCTGAATCTGTTCTTGTTTTCGATCAGCACAGGACATTTTGCGGCGACGATTTCCTGCAAACTCTGGCGCAGATGCGCGAGCGTGATCCCGAACGAAAAATCGCCGTGGAGGCAGCCTCGTTTGATGAGGCTCTTGCGTTTGCAAAAGCCGGGGCAGACATCATCCAGTGCGAGAAGTTTTCCGTCGAGCTTTTTGCCCGCACGGCAAGCGCTCTAAAAGAGGTTCGTCCGCAAGTGCTGGTTTCAGCCGCGGGCGGGCTTCGTGCGGACAACGCGGCTGATTACGCGCGTGCGGGTGCAGATTTTCTTGTCACGACATGGCCGTACTTCGGCCGGCCGTACGACATCAAAATGAGTATTGAGGGATTGGGCTGTTGAAAGCCGCAAGAGCGGTGCATGCTTTCTTTTGAGTACAAAAAGAAATTCGACGGCGGCTCGACGCTTCATCTTAAAGGCGAAGTCCGCGGCGAGCGTCTGGTCGCGGTTTTGGGACCGAGCGGTTCGGGCAAGACATCGCTTGCGAATTTTCTGGCTGGCCTTGTTCGTCCCGATTCAGGCAGATGCGTCGTAAACGGAGTCGTGTTCGACGACACGGCAAACGGCGTTCGGCTCGAACCGCAGGACAGACAGGTCGGATTCGTCTTTCAAAATCACTGGCTCTTTCCATATCTCAACGTCGCCGACAACATCAAGTATCCTGTGCGCTTTGGAAAGCGCACGCCCTTGATTCCTTTCGACGATCTGGTGCAGGTGCTTCATATCGAGCATCTGCTTGATCGCATGCCTGCTTCGCTCTCCGGGGGCGAAGCGCAGCGCGTATCGTTGGCGCGAGCACTGAGTTCGGCGCAGAGAATGCTCATTCTCGACGAACCGACCGCTTCGCTCGATCCCCGTCTGCGCCAAGAGCTTGTCGGCTGCGTCCGGGAAGTCGCTTGCAGGAGTCCTTTCCCGATTCTCTACATCACGCATGCCGCAAAGGAGGCTCTGGAGCTTGCTGCGGTCTCAATGTTCATAGCCGACGGCAAAGTCGTCGAAACGGGGCTCACCGAAGATGTTCTGCGTCGCCACGGCTATCTGTGCGAAATTGCTTATGCCTGAGCTTTCTTCCGAACTGTGGTTTCCCATTGCATTGACGCTCAAGGCCTGCGCGGGCAGCCTGGTGCTTTTCATCGTCGCGGCGCTGCCCTTGGCTTATTACTGCGCGCGCAGCAGCAATGTCGTCTCCCGCGTTGTTTTGTTTGCCTCAACATTGCCGCTGATTTTTCCTCCGGTTGCTCTGGGCTACCTGCTGCTTTTGCTGCTGGGCATCGAAGGACCGCTGGGTGCGCCGCTGCATGAGCTTTTCGACGTGCGCATTATTTTTTCGCAGACCGCCGTCGTCATGGCTGCCTTCATAGCCGGGCTTCCGCTGGTCGTGCGTCCCATCAAGATTGCTTTTGAGTCGCGCACCCTCAGGGAGCTCGAAGACGTTGCACGCCTGTGCGGAGCCAGAGCTCCGACGATTTTCCTGACGGTGACTCTTCCTACAGTGCGCAACGCGGTGCTGTCGGCTTTTTTGCTCGGCACCGCCCGCGCCAGCGGTGAAGTGGGCATCACGATGATGATCGGAGGCAATGTGGCCGACCGCACCAATACGCTTTCGCTTGAAATCTTCAACGCCGTCGGAAGGGGAGATTTTGATGCGGCAACTTTCTTGTGCGTCATCCTTGCCGTTCTTGCGTTGGGACTCTACTGCCTGTTGGAAATCCTTCGCCGCAAGGCGCAAATCTAGCGCTTTGCTGACCAAGTTCGCAGCCAATCGGACAAGGCGGCATATCGTTTGCTGCTGCCTAAGCCGCCTGAAGGAAGTCAAGCTCAGGGCAAAGAAAAAGCCAATCGGCGCTTATTTTGTGCCTTGTGCTGGTCATCCAAAACAATCCGGCTGAAGAAAGAAGCTCTGAGTGCGGGTATCATCTAGCCGTATCGGGTGCTTTGTCGGCCGCGTGCTTGCGCTTGAGCAAGGCGGCCTTTGTTTTAGAAGACATTCGATTCAAGCTCAGCCTCCTTAAAGGGAGCGGCTGAGCCGGAGCTGTTTTGATGAGGTCTCGTATGAAAAAACTGTTTGGAACATTTCTGCTTTCTGCCGCCTTGCTGAGCGGCTGTTCATCCATGAGATATGCCGACATAGATGAAAGCCCTGCTCAGCCTCAAGAAGGAAATGCAACCATTACGTTTTACAGAGACGATCTCAATCTTGATGACAAGGCTTTGACAAGCGTTCCAGTTTTACTGGAAAAAAAGAATTTTGAGTTTGAGCCGGTGGGCATCTTGAATGCGGGCTATAAAGTCAGAATGGAGCTTCCTCCCGGCAAATACAGCTTCTTTACGGGACTAAAGAATCCGACTCGGTTGAATGCTGAGCTTGCGGCCGACAAGCACTACTACGTTCGATTGGAAACGACCGTCAAGATGACGCGATTTGGCGAAGATTTTCTTTCGAATCCGAGTTTTGACCTGATTCCCATGGTCTGGGGCGATCAGGACAAGGATGTCGTCAGAAGAATCAAAAGCTGCATCCCAGTCAAAATGAATGATGAGGCGCGGCAGTGGGTCGAAACGCATGCCCAAGAGCTGCAGACCCGGCTCATGAACAGCTACCGCGTCTATAGTGAAGGGGGAGCCTTTGGACTCAAGCCGATTCCTCGGATTAAGCCCGAGGACGGCGTCGACAACCTTCTATGAGCTGCTTCGCTCTCACGAGTGAGGCAGTTCATTGATGTTCGGCATCCATCGGCGATGCTGCCGTCAGCCTTTGCCATTCGGGTTTTGCTGTACTTACATGAAGATAAATTCAGACGAAAAAGAAATCCGGTGATTCATAGGACATAACACTCATATCGTTAGCGCGAGTTGAGCGAGCGGCGAGCGCTCGTTTGACGCTAAGAGCCCAAACTCCCGGTTAACTGATTCCTAACAGCGAAGGACCTTTGGCGGGAGCTTCAAACCCAGCAGCGCGAGCATATCGCGCTGCTTTTTCGTAGCTGTACGCACAACCCAAGCATCGGC